>NZ_JAJFZL010000001.1:634987-1269975 GCF_020733635.1 Nocardia spumae
GGCCGTCGGCATCGGCATCGGAGACTTCTTCATCGGCCGCGTCGGCACCGGGCCGTGGCAGATCGCGCTGGTCGTCGGCGTGGCGATGGCGACCGCGGTATTCCTCGACAAGGGTGCGGTCATCCCGATGCAGGCGGCCAGCTCCGCGGTGCTGGTCGCGACGCTCATGCCGCCGCATGTCGGCGGTGGCCTCAACCGTATGGTCGACGCGCTGGTGGGCGGGCTGGTCGGGGTCGTCGTGGTCGCGGCGATACCGCTACATCCGGTGCGCCGGGCGCGGCAGCAGGCCGCCGATATCCTCACGGTGGTCGGTTCCGCCCTGTCAGAATGCGCCGACGGCCTGCTCGAGCAGGATGCGGACAAGGTCCGCGACGCATTGCAATCCGTGCGCGGCACCCAGCCGCAGATCGACGGGTTGCGCAACGCGGTGGAGGGCGGCCGGGAGGTCAGCCGGATCTCGCCGCTGTACTGGAATTCCCGCCCGCGCCTCGAGGCGATTCGCGATGCGATCGAACCGCTCGACAACGCGGTGCGCAACACCCGAGTCCTGTTGCGGCGCGCTCTGACCCTGGTGCGGGACGACGAGATCCTCGATCCGCGCATGATCGCCGAGGTGGAGGAGCTGGGACGGGCAGTCGAGGTGGTGCGCCGCTACATGGTCGCCGAACCGGGTGAGAAACCCGACGCCGCCGAGGCCACCCGGGTGTTGCGGCGGGTCGCGAAGGGTGCCACCAAGGATCTGGTCGAGGGCGCCGGACTGTCCTCACATGTGGTCTTCGCCCAATTGCGTTCCATCGTGGTCGATCTGATGCAGGTGTGCGGGGTCAAACGGCTCTCCGCGATCGCGCTGCTGCCGCCGACCGTGCGAAACCCCTATGTGGCGCCGAAGGATTGACTCGCGCCCGGTGAAAGCGCCTGCGGTGCAGTAGTCCTGCCCGCGTACGCGGGGCGATTGCGCGCGGCTGGGGGCGACAGGCGCCGGCGATCGGGTAGTCGACTACTCGTGTGCGCCGGTCCGGCGGCTCGTAGCGTTTGTGCTGACCGCGTCGACGAGGGGTGGCGCGGTCGAGGACCTTCGTGACGATGTGATGTGCGGCCGCATTGGTGTCGGCCGCCCGAGTAGGGGGCGGGCACATCGTCACGAAGAGGGCCGCCCGGTTCCTGGTCGCCGGCGAATCGAACAGGAATCGGGCGTGCCCGCCGGTCCGGCGATCAGGTCCAGAAACGGGTCAGGTAACTGCCGAACGCGACCCATTCCGACGGCACCCCGGACAGTTCGAACACCCGGTAGACCAGGTCGAAGAAGATCCGATTCAGCTCCGGGACCCACAGGATCGCCAGCAGGAGCAGGAGTCCGAACGGCTTCACCTGGTCAAGCGAACGCCGCGTCTGATAGCTCAGCGACGGTTCCAGAATGCCGTAGCCATCGGTGCCGGGAATCGGGAGCAGATTCAGAATGGTCGCGGTGATCTGGAGGAATGCCAGGAAGCTCAGTCCGAACCAGAAGGCGGCGTGGCTCTGGCCGGATCCGGCGAAGCGGACGATCACCAGCAGCACCACCGCGCACAGCGCGTTGATCGCCGGACCGGCGGCGCTGATCGCGCGATTGGTGCGCGCGGAGAAGTTCTGCGTATTCAGATAGACCGCGCCGCCGGGCAGGGCGAAACCACCCAGCGCGATGAACAGGATCGGCAGCCCGATCGACAACAGCGGATGACTGTATTTGACCGGGTTCAGCGTCAGATATCCGCGCATCTGCACTTCGCGGTCGCCGGCTCGCCACGCGGTGTAGGCGTGGCCGAATTCGTGCAGGCAGACACTGAGGATCCAGCCCGCCACCACGAAGACGAACACTCCGGCCTTGGCCCGGGTGGACAGCGGGTCGGCGTCCCAGGCCAGCGCCCCGCCCAGGGCGGTGACGACGACGATCAGCAGGAATACCGGACTCGGCCGGACGGCGTGGCGGCGATCCCAGACGCCCGGACGATCAGCCATATCGGACCTCACCGAACGCGACGGCGCCGGGACACGCCCGGGGCGAACTACTCATCGAACCAGCAGCCAGGGCTCGTGATGGCGGTAGAAGCTCGACCGCGGCACGGTCCGGTCGGTGGCGATGCCGTCGCGCGTCACCACGGCCCCGGGTGACCCGAGCTGCACCGCGCGGCCGGCCACCCAGCGTCGCTTACCCCAGCCGCGCTGTACGGTCGCCCGCACGCCGGGCATGTCCAGGGTCGGTGAGACATGCAGCGCCCCAACCTTTCCGGTGAACAGCCGGACCTCGTCGACGTAGGCCTCGCCCTCGAGTTTGGCGCCGTCGCGCCCGGTGATCGTGGCCCGCCCGACCAGTACGGTGCCGGTGTCGTCGCGGATCAGCGGGGTCGGCTCGGGGCGGCCGTCGAGCGCGAGTTTGGCGGCGTGTGACCCGGTCCCGGTCTGATAGGCCCGGGAACCGTAGGTGCGGTCCACCGGCACGTAGCCGATCTCCACGCTCAGTCGTTCGGTCCGCAGCAGATGGGTCAGGACGGCGGCCAGGCCGGCGTCCTCACCGAGCACGATCAGACGCGGCCGGTTGTCGGCGGCCAGCACCGGAAGCAGTTCGTCCAGTTCGTCGGTATCCGGAATGGCGGTGGTCTGGGTCGTCGGCAGCGACGCGAGCGCGATGGGTACGGGGGCGCCGTTGCAGCGGAGAACATGAGTACTCAACTGCCGAACACCCTCCTCGAACCTGCCAACTCGATCGCCCTCGCTGCCGTTCGGGCGCATCTTCCGACACGCCTCCGCAGGCCACTGTAATCGGCTCCGGCGGTTGGTGCGCCCTCCGCGGTGCCCAGCCCGGGGCCGTGGATGAATGCCGGTCGGCCGGTTTTCCACGCCGAGTGAACGGTTGCGATGTCAGGTGGCTCGCCTCGGCACAATCGGTGTCCACTAGACTGACCCCCCGGCCACCGCCTCGGAAACGGCAGGTAGCTGCAGTATCACCCGTGCTGCGTGTCGAAACCGTAGGAGATTCCCATGCCGGCAATCGTGCTTATCGGCGCCCAGTGGGGCGACGAGGGTAAGGGCAAGGCCACCGATCTGCTCGGCGGCCGCGTGCAATGGGTGGTCCGATACCAGGGTGGTAACAATGCGGGTCACACCGTGGTTCTGCCCAATGGTGACAACTTCGCGCTGCATCTGATCCCGTCGGGCATTCTCACCCCGGGCGTGACGAATGTGATCGGCAACGGTGTCGTCATCGATCCGGGTGTGCTGCTCGACGAACTGGCCGGACTGGAAGAGCGCTCGGTGGACACCTCCCGGCTGCTGCTCTCCGCGGACGCGCATCTGATCATGCCGTATCACGTGGCCATCGATAAGGTCACCGAACGCTTCCTGGGCAACAAGAAGATCGGCACCACCGGGCGCGGTATCGGCCCCTGCTATCAGGACAAGGTCGCTCGCGTCGGTGTCCGGGTCGCCGATGTGCTGGACGAGAAGATCCTCACCCAGAAGGTCGAAGCCGCACTGGAATTCAAGAACCAGGTGCTGGTGAAGATCTACAACCGCCGCGCGCTGGAGCCGCAGCAGGTGGTCGACGAGGTGCTGGCGCAGGCCGAGGGCTTCAAACACCGCATCAGCGATACCCGGCTGCTGCTCAACCAGGCGCTGGAGCAGGGGGAGACGGTACTGCTGGAGGGGTCGCAGGGCACGCTGCTCGATGTCGACCACGGCACGTACCCGTATGTGACCTCGTCCAACCCGACCTCCGGCGGCGCGGCGGTCGGCGCGGGCGTGGGACCCAACAAGATCACCGCGGTGCTCGGCATCCTCAAGGCCTACACCACCCGTGTCGGATCCGGCCCGTTCCCGACCGAATTGTTCGACCAGTCCGGCGAATACCTCGCCAAGACCGGCGGCGAGGTCGGCGTCACCACCGGCCGCGCCCGCCGCACCGGCTGGTTCGACGCGGTGATCGCCCGCTACGCCACCCGGGTCAACGGCATCACCGACTACTTCCTCACCAAGCTCGACGTGCTGTCGAGCCTGGACCGCGTCCCGATCTGCGTGGCCTACGAGATCGACGGCGAACGCGTCGAGCAGATGCCCACCACCCAAACCGAATTCCACCACGCCAAGCCGATCTACGAGGAGATGCCCGGCTGGTGGGAGGACATCTCCGGGGCCCGCACGTTCGAGGATCTGCCCGCCAACGCGCGTGCGTACGTGCAACGGCTGGAGGAACTCTCGGGCGCGCGGGTGTCCTGCATCGGCGTGGGTCCGGGACGCGACGAGACGATCGTGCGCCACGACGTCCTGGGCTAGTCCGCCGCCCGGGTCATCTCGCCACTTCCGGCATTCGATCACCGGCGTCCCGCTTTCTGGCGTCGGTTCAGGACCCGGAACGCGGTGCCCGGGGACCGAGATCTCAGTAGCAGGTCAGCGGGGCCAGGGGTTCGGCGGCGTGCGGAGTCAGTGACGCATAGGTCGCGGCGATCGATTTCACCGCCAGGCGGAGATCGGATTCGTTGTGGGTGAACGGGATTCGGAGGAATCGTTCGAAAGCACCCTGGACGCCGAAGCGGGGACCGGCGGCGAGCAGTACACCGTGATTGGGGGCGGTGGCGGCCAGCGCGGTGGAGACGGGCGCGGGAAGCTGCACCCAGATCGACATACCGCCGCGGCCGGGACTGACCTGCCAATCGGGCAGCTCCTCGGACAGGGCGTCGAGCAATGCGGTCCGGCGGCTGTGCAATTGGTCGCGGCGCTGTTCGAGAATGGTGTCGGCGTGCTCGAGGAGATAGCCGGTGGCCAGCTGATCCATCACCGGGGTGCCGAGGTCCACGGTGGAGCGGGTGCCGAGCAGTTTGGTGATCAGCGCCTGATTGGCGCGAATCCAGCCGACGCGCAGGCCGCCCCAGAACGACTTGGAGGCCGAACCGATCGTGACGATCTCCGAGCCGCGCGCGAAAGCCGCTGCGGGCGGCGGGGTTTCGCCGTCCAGCTGCTGATCGACCATGGATTCGTCGACAATCACGGTCATTCGGGTCTCCCGCGCGATCGCCGCGAGTTCCGCCCGCGCGGCGGCGCTCATCAGCAATCCGGTCGGATTGTTGAAATCGGGCACCAGATAGGCGGTGCTGGCAGCGGTTTGCCGTGCCGCGCTGCGGATTCCGTCCAGATCCCACGCCGCCTCCGGATGTTCGGGCCGCAACGGGACCGGCACCGGGCGGGCGCCGACATCGCGAATCGCTTCGATCGCGTTGGGGTAGGTGGGATGGTCGATCAGAACCCGTTCGGCGGGCGCGGTCAGCACATTGAGCAGCAGCCGGAGTCCGTGCTGGGCGCCGAGGGTCACCAGGATCTGATCCGGATCGGTGGGCAGGCCGCGGTCGGTGTAGCGGCGGGCGAGCATCTCGCGCAGCGGAAGTACGCCGACCGGATCCATGCCGTGGGTGCCGAGGTAGAGCGGAAGGCCTTGCAGTGCGGCGGAATACGCATCGGTCATCTGGGGCGGCGCGGACATCGCGGCATAGGTGAGATCGACGGTGGGCTGCGCACTCGGTGACATCACCGCCAGGATGCTGCGCGCCGGTTTGCTTCCGTCGTGTACGACGTCCGAGGGCAGCGCCACGGTGCTGCGCGAGCCCTGCCGGCTGATCAGATAGCCGTGTTCGCGCAGCAGCGCGTACGCCGAGGTGACGGTGGTGCGACTGACGCCGAGAGCGGTGGCCAGATCGCGTTCGCTGGGCAGTGCGATGCCTAGCGGCGCCCGGCCGTCGTGGATCAGCAGACGGATGCTCTCGGCCAGAGCCAGATAGGCCGGCCGGGCACCGCGTCGGGCCGTGGCCGCCTCGTCCTGACGCCAGCGACCCAGATCGCGGGTGAGGGTGGCCGCACTGATCACGCGTATCGCCATAAAGGCCAGTATTACGACAGTGGCTATTTGATTCAAGTCCAGCTGCGCGGAGAGTGAACGGTATGTTCTCCGGTATCGCCACTGTCCTGACCGTCGCGATCGTCCTCGCCGCCGCCTACCGCTACGCCGCGGGGCCCGGGCGGCACGTGGTCGAACGGTTCGACCGCTATCCGCCGCACGCACCCATGTCGGACTGGCCGGCGCTGGGTGACCTGCCCGGACGGGTCGCGCCGCGGGGACTCGCGGTGCTGCGCACCCGGCAGGTCTGCGCCGGTGACCGCCGGATTCCGATGCGTCCGACCGAGGTACGGTGACGCCGACCGGTAGCGACGGCTACGGCGCGTCGTTCGGTCGGTCCAGTTCGTCGGAACTGGACTTCGCGGGGCGGAATTGTCGGTGGCACGGTGCAGACTGGTGGCATGCCCGCCAGCGAGATGTCCGTGGTGTCGGTGACCGAATTCGATACCGCGATCGGCCGATGCGCGATGGCCTGGACCGAGGGCGCCGTGGTGCGGTTCCAACTACCAGAACTCGCCCGTTCGGGGCGGGCGCCCGGGCAGACGCCGGGCGATGCGGGTCCGCGGGAGTTCTCCGCCTTCACCACCGGCATGCTGCGCCGCGGTGTCGGCTCGATTCCGGCCGAGCGGGTGCGGCATGCCGAGCCGGACGGTGCGATGGCCGAGGTGATCGCTGCTGTTCGGGCACATCTGAGCGGTGAGCTGGACGCGTTGCGCTGGATCGGGGTGGACTATCGAGCCCAGCCGGAATTCCATCGCGCGGTCTACGACGTCACCCGCGCCATCGATCCGGGGCACACCCTGACCTACGGCGAGGTCGCGGCGCGGATCGGCGCACCCGGCGCGGCCCAAGCGGTGGGACAGGCCCTGGGCCGCAACCCGATTCCGCTGATCGTGCCCTGTCACCGCGTCCTGGCGGCCGATCACGGCCTGCACGGATTCTCCGCACCGGGCGGCATCGCCACCAAGGCCCGGCTACTGGAGATCGAACGAACCTCGGGGTTCGGGGAACCGATGTTGTTCTGAGCGAGTGATTCGCTCAGATCGCGGTGCCGACAGCGGCACCGACCACACCGCCGGCGACGCCACCCACAACCGCACCCGCTGCCGCGGCGGGCAGGCCCAGCGCGGCAGCGCCGATCGCGGCTCCCGCCGCGGTCCCGACCGGAATACCCGCGACAGTCGGCGCCGCGACGGTCGTACCGATCGCCCCGCCCACGACACCGCCGACCACGGCGAGCGGCACACCCGCCACGGTCGCGCCGATCGCCGCACCCGTGGCCGCACCCGCGATCGTCGCGCCGGCGATCTTGTCGGAACGGCTGGGATTGATACCCACCGAGTTGAAGCCGGTGGCGATAGCCGCCTCGGTTTCGGCGGCGGTGGTGTTGACGGTATCGAGGACGTCGTCGGAAACCTGGTCCGGCGCCGGCGTGCTGAAGTCACCCATGCGCAGCGTGCGCGGCGGCGGCGCGATCGGGGCCACCGGGGCGACCGGCTGGGGTGCGTGCAACTGGTTGAACTGCACCGGCGGCGCGGGCTGCTGCGGCTTCGGCACGGCCCGGAAGTTCTCCGGGACAACGTAATCCGGAGCCGGGGGTACCAACTCCGGTGGCCTGGGCGCCGTCACGCCGGGCTGAGCCAGCCCCGGAGTGTGCGACATCAGCCGATCCGAGGGATGTGACACCACACCGGGCTGGACCGGGGTGGAGGTCGGCGGCTGCGGGCGCGAGTTGTTCTCCGTGCCCGGCGCCGGCAGGTGTGAGGTGCTCGGCGCACTGCTGTGACCGGAGTCGTTGCTGCTCGTGGGCGCGGCGCTGTGAGAGCCGGACGCGGAACTGTCCTCGGACGAGTGGGTACACGCCGTCACGAATGCCAATGGGATCGTTCCGATTACCAATGCGCGTCGCGCCGCGCGGAACTGTTGCATTCGGTGTCGACCGGCCACGTTCGAACACACCACCTTTGGATAGCGCTGTACAGCGATCCCCCGCCTGCGGTGGGAATCCCCCGGCGGCCGAGCGGCCACCCTTCGGGCCGAAGCTTAGTGGCTGCGCGACGAATCGCAAATCGGCGCCCGTGAGCGCGGCACGGGCGGCGAGACAAGGGATCTCGCCGACGCGGCCGGTACGGAACGCGGAAAACGCTTGCGTATGAAAGGGTTTCGCGCGACGCGCGCGACAGAGTGGTGGAAGCGTTCTAGTGGTGCTCCGCCTCCGGTGCGAGAGCGCCGCCGAGACCTTCGGTGGCCCGGTTGACCCCGTCGACCACGGCATCCGGAACGGCGTCCGGAACCGGGGCGCTGAATTCGCCGATGCGGACGGAGCGCGGCGCCGGGTCCTGCTTCTTCTCCTCCGGCTTCGGATTCGAGCGCGGCGCCGACCGCGGTGCGGGCGCCTGTTGCGGTGCGGCCGAATGCAATTCCGCCGGCTGATCGGAGGGGGACGGGACATCGGGCTTGGTGACGCCGGGCTGCACGGGCCCGGCGGTGGCCGTACCGGCGACCCCGAGTGCGAATACGAACGGCACCGCCGCGACCGCGACGCGAATCGCGGCCACCCTGTATCGACTTCGACGCATCACGCCGAGCACCATCCCTCGTCAGCTTTCGGGCAGTCGCCGCTACCTGCGGCCGCCGTCAGCATCGTAATCGACGCGAGGCCCCCCGTGCAGGGGTGAACTTTCCGGGGCCGCGGGTCCGACCGTGGTCGCAACTGCCGCCCATCCCGCCGTGGGATGTGCCGAACCCCGTCGAGGACTACCGTGGACACCATGACCACGCCGTCCTCATCGTCGCGTGATATCCGCCGCCGCCTCGCGGCCCCGTTCCAGCGCTGGGTCGCCAACCCGGTCGGCCGGCGCGTCGCCCCCTATTTGAAGAGTCAGGCGGTCCTGGAGACCGTCGGGCGCACCAGCGGTCTCCCGCGTCGCACGCCGATCGGCGGCAAGCTGGACGGATCCTCGTACTGGTTCGTCTCCGAATTCGGCCGCGGCGCCCAATATGTGCGCAATATCATCGCAAATCCCGAGGTGCGCTTGCAGATTCGCGGCACCTGGCACACCGGCACAGCGGTGCTACTCGATGAGGACGATCCGCGGGCACGCCTGCGGAAGCTCCCCCGGATCAACAGCGCGGCGGTTCGCACCATCGGATCGAACCTCCTCACCATCCGCGTGGATCTCGATCCGCCGACTCCTCGATAACTGTCGTCGGCACATCGAGGTGAGGTTCCACCGACCGCGTCAGCGCTGCTCACCGCGCGGTGGCTCACCGCGCATCAGATCGGCCAGAGCCTCGCGATCGGTGACATCGAGCTTCATACAGGCGCGGTAGAGATGTCCCTCGACGGTGCGTACCGACACCGTGAGCCGATCCGCGATCTGCCGGTTACTCAGCCCCGCCGCAACCAGATTCGCGATCTCACGTTCGCGCGCGGTCAGCGGTAGCGGCTGCGCGGATTGCCGCAGCGCGGGGGTACTGGCTCCGCCACAGGCCGCGGCCAGCCGATTGGCGGTGGCCGCCGATTCGAGCAGCCGGCGCCGATCACCGCGTCGCTCGTGCACCGAGGCGGCCTGCGCGGCGGCGTCGGCGGCCGACAGCAGCACCCCCATCCGCTCGAATTCCGCTGCGGCCTTGTCCAATCCGGGACCGTCCTGCGAGGCGACCGCCACCGCGTGCCGCGATTGCACCTGCACCAGCGCGCCATCGATGCGGGCGGCCAGATCGGCCAGTCGCCCCGCGACCGCGCGGTCGCCGAACCGCGCGGCGGTATGCAGGGCCAGGGCCTCGATCGCGTGCTGATGAGAGCGGGCGGCGGCGTCGGCGGCGCCGATGGCCAGCCGTACGGCCGGGGCGACCGTACCCTCCGCGGCGGCTTGCCAGGCCCGCGCGATCTCGAGCTGTGGTTCGTAGACCGCGCTGTGCCGCCCACCGCGCTGCCGGGCCTCGGCGATGGTCTCGGCGGCCTCCGCGGCCCGGCCCATCGCCGAATACGCCTCGGCCAGACGGATTCGCGCCGGGAACATCCACGCGGCCGCGCCCTCGGCCGTCAGGGCCGCGAGCGCCTGTTCCAGATTCTCCACGCCGTCGGGAAAGCGGCCCTGCGCCACATCGACGGTGCCCTGCAGAATTTTCGACAGCCCCCACGCCAGATACTGACCGGGCGCGGAGTAGCCGAAATAGCCGGAGGCACAGCGGCGTGCGGCCTCCAGTTCACCGGTGAAGGTAAGCGACAGCACCTCCGCGTGCGCGGACATGAACCTGGTCGGGCCGTCGACCTGCTCCTCGACCTGATGGCCGCGCAGAGTGTATTCGCGGGCGGCCGCACCGCGTCCCATCAGGGCCAGCGCCAGACCGCCGCCGAAGGATGCCCACCACACCGCCCAAGCGGGGGCGTCGGGGGTGGACATGACCTGTTCCGCATCGAGGAAGGCCTGCTCCAAGAGATTTTCGTTCACCTCGCACGCGGACGCCAAGCCCTGCAACGTCAATGCGATCTTGGGGTGGCGCACCCGGTCGCGGACCAGGGCCAGCACCTCATCGGCCCGATCCGCATCGCCCATGGCCCACAACAGATTCGAGACCCGGGTGCTGCCCCAGCGGGCCAGCTGCACCTCGTTCAGCTGGTCGGGATCGAAACTGGCCAGGGTGCGCTCGGCCTCGATGCGATGGCCCTGCCACAGCAATGCCCGCGCGAGCAGATCCGCCGATTCCACACCACCGCGTCGTTCGACGGCCGCCCGCGCGAATCGTTCACCGAGCGGAATGTTCGCCAGGCCTATGGCATCGGCGGCGGCCGCCTCGAACAGTTCCAGATCGGCGGATTTGTCACTGTCCAAAGCCAATTCGGCGAGCCGGATCCGGTCGGAGGCGGATTTTATGGGCCGCTCGCGCAGTGACGAGTACAACCGCCCGCGCAGGCGGCGCGCCGAGGCGATCCCGAGCCGTCGCCGGATCACCTCACCGAACAGCGGATGGTTGTAGCGCACCAGCAGTTGGTGGCCGTTCTCGACAATTCTGATGACACCACGGGTTTCGGCCTGTTCGACCGCATCCTCACCGGCGAGTTCGGCCAGCACGTCGAGGTCGATCGGTTCACAGAAGGTGAGCAGTTCCAGGACCCGCAGCACCGATTCCGGCAGTTGCTCGACGCGATCCTCCAGCAGCGCCGCCAATTCCGAGGTGACCGCGGCGCGTCCCCGCAACTGCCATACACCGTTGACCTGGCGCAGGGTACCGGCCTCCAGCGCGCCCTCCACCAGATGCCGCAGGAACAGCGCGTTACCGCCCGAGGATTCCCACATCAGATTGGCGGTGAAGCCCTCGAGTTGACCACCCAGCATGGATTCGACGAGTTCGACGCTCTGCCGCTCGGTGAACGGGCTGAGGTCGATGCGCAGCAGATGACCGTCCTTCCACAGCGAGGTCACCGCATCCGGCACCTGTACTCCGCTGCGCACGGTGCAGACGATCCGGGCGGCCTTGTCGATAGCCAACTGCAGCAACAGGGTTGCCGAGAGCTGATCGAGCAGATGGGCGTCGTCCACGCCGATGATGGTGTCGCCGTCGGCCAGCAGCGCCTCGCGGGCGGCGGCCATGAACGTGACCGGATCGTGTGCGGTGTACACACCGACCATATGGGCGAAAACGCCGAGCGGAATACTGCGTGCGGATTCCGTGCCGGCCACCCAGCGCACGTGCTCGCCCACCGCGGCGGTCGCCTGTCTGGCGAGGGTGGTCTTGCCCACGCCCGCGTCGCCGGTCAGAATCGCGCCGACGTATTCGGGGCCGGTCAGAGCGGCGCGAATCGACCCCAGTTCGCCACCGCGCTCGATCATCGGCCAGTTTCGAGCCATGAAATTACTGTAATGCCTCGCTTTTGCGGGTGGGTGACGGTGAAGACCGAACGGACGCAACCGGATCCGGCGGGGTATGCCCGGATGCTATGAGATCGGCCGGTGAGAGGGCCTTCGGCGCGGTCGGCGGAGCCCGCGGCCGCGCGGTGAGCTCGATGTGCGCGGGTCCGGTCGCGGCGGGTCCGGTCGCGGCGGGCCCGGGCGAGTCGGATGCCGGTGGCCGGCGGTCACGACGGCGGCGTCGACTCCTCCGGGGTGGGCGTCGGGACCTGCGCGGGTGGCGGTGCGACGGCCTGCGTGGGTTGTGCCGCGGGGTCGGCGACCTGCTCCGGGGGCGGGGCGTACGGCGGGGGAGCGGCGGCCGGCTGCGGGGCCACGGCCAGCGGTACGGCCGGCTGCGGGGCGACACCGGCGGGTGCCGGGTAGGCACCGGGCTGGAACGGTGCGGCATAGGGGGCGACCGGCTGCGGCGCGTATCCGTACTGCGGGTACCCGGATTGTGGTGCGACGGTCTGCGGAGGCAGCCATTGCGTGCCCGGACCCGGTGGGTAGGCCGGTGCGGACCAGGGTGCGGCGGCCGCGGGGTGGGTGGTGCCGGTCCGGACCGGGAGGAACAGTACGACGACGGCGACGAGAACCGGGATCGGCAGGACGGTCAGCCAGATCTCGTGATCCACCAGATAGCCGAATCCGTCCCAGTGGACGACGCCCCACAGTGTCCCGACCGTGCTCAGCGACAGCGCTCCGCCACCGAAGAGCGCGATCATCCGGGCGGTGGACGAGGCGGCCCCCTTGACCATCACGAGGATCGCCCCGACCACGGCGACGATGGCGCACAACAGAAGGGGGATGCTGCCGACGACGGAGGCGTCCCAGCAGGCCCGGACGCTCGTCCCGACGGCGGCCACGATCAGGGCGATGCCGCCGACGACATCGAGCGGTGACCGATGGACGGCACCGGCCGGGCGCGCGGGCGGCCCCCACTGCGTGCCCGGCTGCGGCGCCCACCCCGGCATCGGCTGCGGCGCCTGCGGAACCCCCGGATACGGATTGCCCATCGGTCGAACTCCCCCCTCGAAAGACTGCGGAACCCGAGCATCGTACGAAACCCGGGCGGCGGGCGCAGGGCGATTCGCCCGGCGCCCGCTCGAGCGGTCAGTTCGTCCAGACCTCGTCGATCGAGGTGGCGGCCGAGGGCGGCGGGGTGGGGGTCGGGCCCTGGGTCCGGGAGAACCGCGGCGCCGGCGCGTGCTGGACCACGCCGTCGATCTCCACGAGGGATTCGCGGGCGACGATATGCCCGTTCGCGGTGGCCTCGGTGAAGGTCAGCACCGGGGTGCAGCAGGCGTCGGTGCCATCGAAGATCGCGGCCCACTCGTCGCGGGTCCTGGTCTTGAACTTGTCGGTGAACAACGTGCGCAGTTGATCCTGCCCGTTCGGGTCGATCTGCGCGGGCAGGCCCTCCGGATCGATCTCGAGGCCCTTCAGCAGTTCCGCGTAGAACTGCGGTTCGATACAGCCGACGGCCATGTACTTCCCGTCGGAAGTCTCGTAGGTGTCGTAGAACGCCATACCGGTGTCGAGCAGGTTGGTGCCGCGCTCGTCGGACCACAGGCCCATACCGCGCATTCCCCAGATCATGTGCGACAGCGAGAGCGCGCCGTCGATCATCGCGGCGTCGATCACCTGGCCCTTACCCGAAATCGAGCGTTCCACCAGGGCGGAGAGCACACCCATCACCAGGAACATGGAACCGCCGCCGAAGTCGCCGACCATGTTCAGCGGCGGCACCGGGCGCTCGCCCTTGCGGCCGATGGCATTCAGCACACCGGTCAGCGAGATGTAGTTGATGTCGTGCCCGGCGCGATCGGCCAGCGGGCCGAACTGTCCCCAGCCGGTCATCCGGCCGTAGATCAGGCGCGGATTGCGCTCGAGGGCGGTGTCCGGGCCCAAGCCCATCCGCTCGGTGACGCCGGGCCGGAACCCCTCGAGCAGCACATCGGCCTTCTCGACCAGGCCGAGCACCTTCTCGATATCGGCGGGATCCTTCAGATTCGCCTCCACGATGGTGCGGCCCCGCCACTGCGGCCGTTCCATGAATCCCGGCATCATGCCCGGCCGCTGCACTCGCACCACATCGGCGCCCAGGTCGGCCAGCAGCAGTGCCGCATGCGGTCCCGGGCCGATTCCGGCCAGCTCAACAACCTTGATGCCCGCGAGCGGGCCGTGCCCGGTGGTGGATGAAGTGCTCACGCCCTACCTCGGTTCGTCGATCCTGCGACCGGCGGCGCGCGCCGGTGTTGACGCTACGACAATAAGTGGTGGATGTGACGCACGGCATCCGGGTCGGCCGTGTGCGCTATTCGATGATGCGCAGCGGCCGGGTCCGGTCCGGTTGTGGCAGTTCCGACCGGTGCAGTCGCAGCGTCGGCGATTCCACGCGGGGCATCGGCAGTGTCGGCGGCTGATCCTCGGCCGAGCGCACCGCGACCGGCAGGCGGTAGCAGGCGCGCGCGTTGTCCTCGAGCACCCGGTACATGTCCGCGCCGACCGCCCTGCCGATGATCTCGATATCGGCGTCCCGGAACGGCCGGCCCGCCCGATTTCCGGGCAGATCCGAGCCGAACATCAGCGCACCGGGGTTGACCGCGTGTACCCGTCGCATCGCCGACTCCACATCCATCGCCACCCGGCCGAATCCCGACGCCTTCACCCGGGCGCCCCGATCGACGAGGTTCAGCAGATAGGGCAGGCAGTCGTCGGACATGCCCATGTGGTCGATGGACAGCGCCGGGAGTTTGGAGATCACCGGTTCCAGCGAACCCAGCATCGACCCGTCGATGTAGAGCTCCACATGCCAGCGCGCCAGTTCGTAGGCGCGCAGGGCCTGCATGGTCAGCGTGACGATGTCGACCGCTGCTCGCTTCAGGTTGAACCGGATGGCGCGCACACCGGCACGATCGAGCGCCAGGATCTGTTCGTCGGTGACATCCGGCGGCAGATTGATCACGCCGACCCAGTTCGGCCCGAGTTCGGCCAGTGCCGCGATCATGAAGGTGGAGTCGGCGCCCTGGAAGGACGCACTCACCACCGCACCACCGTCGACATCGAAGTGCGCCATGCGCTTTCGATAGTCGCCGATGGTGTACGGCTCCGGCAGGTAGCCCTGATTCTCGACCAGCGGATACCGCGGGTCGATGATGTGAACGTGTGAATCGAACACGTGATCAGCATGCCTCAGGTCGGTGACGAATGCGGATCGGGTGTGAAGTTCAGACCTTGTGCGGCTCGCTGGCGCGCAGCATGTCCTCGCGCTCGACGACCTTGACCCGCTCACGGCCCTCGGGCTCGCCGAGTGCGCGCTCGTGGGCGTCGAGGCGGTACCAACCGGCCCAGGTGGTGAACGGGATGCCCCGCTCCTCCAGGAACTTCACGACCGCTTCCGGATCGGGTTCGGCGGCGGGGGTGAAGGTGGCGGCGTCGTCGATCAGGCAGGCGATGGTCTCGTTGGCGTCACCCTTGGTGTGGCCGATGAGACCGACCGGGCCGCGCTTGATCCAGCCGGTGACGTAGGTCTGCGGCAGGTAGCGGGCGGCGCCGTCGGCGCCCTCGTCGATCAGGACGCGCCCGGCCTCGTTGGGAACGGTGCCGGCCTGATCGTCGAACGGCAGCTGCGGAATGTTCTGCGACAGGTAGCCGACGGCCCGGTAGATGGCCTGGACGTCCCAGTCCTTGTGGTTACCGGTGCCCTTGACGTTGCCGGTGCCGTCGAGGGTGGTGCGCTCGGTGCGCAGACCGACCACCTTCCCGTCCTCACCCAGGACCTCGGCGGGGGATTCGAAGAAGTGCAGGAACAGCTTGTGCGGGCGTGCGCCGACGTCGCGGATGGCCCACTGCTCGAGGGTGTTGCAGACCATGTCGACCTGCTTGGAGTGGCGGCGCGCGGCCTCGGAACCCTCGTCGTAGTCGATGTCCTCGGGGTCGACGATGACCTCGATATTCGGCGAGTGGTCGAGTTCGCGCAGCTCCAGCGGGGTGAACTTGGCCTGGGCGGGACCGCGGCGGCCGAAGACGTGCACCTCGAGCGCTTTGTTGTTCTTCAGGCCCTCGTAGACGTTCGGCGGGATCTCGGTCGGCAGCAGTTCTTCGCCGGTCTTGGCCAGCACGCGGGCGACGTCGAGCGCGACGTTGCCGACACCGAGGACAGCGACCTTCTCCGCGTCCAGCGGCCAGCTGCGCGGCACATCGGGGTGGCCGTCGTACCAGGACACGAAGTCCGCGGCGCCGTAGCTGCCGTCGAGCTCGATGCCGGGCACGCCCAGCGCGCGGTCGGCGTTGGCGCCGGTGGAGAAGATCACCGCGTCGTAGAAACGACGCAGGTCGTCGAGGTTGATGTCGCTGCCGTAGTCGATATTGCCGAGCAAGCGGACCTGCGGCTTGTCGAGCACCTTGTGCAGGGCGGTGATGATGCCCTTGATACGCGGGTGGTCGGGCGCGACGCCGTAGCGGATCAGGCCGAACGGGGCGGGCATGCGCTCGTAGAGATCGATGCTCGCCTCGACATCGGACTTCATCAACGCGTCGGCGGCGTAGATACCGGCCGGTCCGGCACCGACGATCGCGATGCGCAGTGGGCGGTCGCCCGCGCCGCTATTCGTTCCAGCGTGTTCGGTCATTCTTACGCGCACCCTTTGGTCGAAAACTCTCGTCAATTATCTCAGCCGTCTTTCTTAGCTTAGGCTAAGTTGACGTGCGGGCCGAGCTCCTGCCCGGCTGTTGTGGCGCCGACGCCGCTTCGTTGCCGCGTGGAGCTATCCGATCCGTGCACCGGATGTGACCGGAGTTCTGGTGATTCTATCGGTGGTGTACGTCGCAGCCATTCCCGGTATCCGCGCGAAAATGCAGGCGTGATCTTCGACACTTCGACCCGCCGGTAATGATCAGGCTATGAGCGACAGCGATCCGGCACCCGAGAGCGACGGCGAATCGGCCACCCACGGCAACGGCGACTCGCGCTCACCGGGCGATGATCCGGCTACCCCGATCGATCAGCGCGACACCACGCGCTCGGCCGCCCCGTTCCTCATCGCGGCGGCCATCGCGATGATCGCCCTGATCGCGGTCGTGGTGCTCGCGATCACTCGCCCGGCTGAGAACAATCTCACAGATTCCGATCGGGTCGCGGTGGCCGCGCGCAACTTCGCCACGGCCCGAAGCGATTCCGACGCGGCTCGGCGCAAGACCACCGAATGCGCGACCTTCGACGAGAAGAAGTCGCCGCTGGGACCGGATTCGGTCGGCAAGAAGTACGACATCGCCGGCGTCGACGCGGTGAAGATCGAGGGTGACCACGCCACTGCCGCGGTGACCAGCCAGATCGACGGCCGCAAGAGCGTGGCCAACTGGAATTTCACCCGGGAGAAGGGGGTCTGGCTGGTCTGCGGGAACGCCTGATTCCTGATCGACAGGTTTGACAATCGGGCCTGTGACCAGGCATTCTCGGTTCAGGTCATGAGTACCAGCGGTAAGCCCCGGCTCGCTGGTCGGCAACCCTCCTCCGCGGTGGGGTGCTCCGGGTGACGACCTGGCCGCTGTCCGACCGGACACGGCAAGTGCGGATTCTGTAGGAGGTTCGACAAGTGAGCTACGCCGGTGACATCACGCCTGGACAGGCGTGGGAGCTGTTGCGCGACAATCCCGATGCGGTGCTGGTGGATGTGCGCACCGAAGCGGAATGGCGATTCGTCGGCGTGCCCGACACCACCTCGATCGACCGGCCGACGGCGCTGATCGAATGGGTCGATTTCGGCGGGGCGCCCAATCCCGATTTCGTGGCGCAGCTGAAGCAGATCCTGGCCGATCGCGTCGGCGAGGCCCCGGTGATCTTCCTGTGCCGGTCCGGGCAGCGCTCGATCGGCGCGGCCACCGCGGCCACGGCAGCCGGATTCGCACCCTCCTACAACGTGCTGGAGGGTTTCGAGGGGCCGCTGGACGCCGACGGACATCGCGGCGGCGCGGGGTGGCGCGCACTCGGTCTGCCATGGCGGCAGTCGTGAGCAGCGTCCGCACAGGTAACGGCCACGCAGGTAAAAGCGCTGCGCGCCGCAGTTTTTCACGCAGTCGGGCGCTGATCCCGGCGAACTCGGCGCCGATCCGCCGGGTTGATGGGAGGTAGTCATGATCACCGGCGGTGCATTCGATCGGCCGTTACCCGAGGGTGTGGGCCCGGCGACGCTGGGCGTGCGCGGCGGGGTGCGGCGGTCCGGTTTCGAGGAGACCTCCGAGGCGCTGTATCTGTCGTCCGGATTCGTCTACGAGAGCGCGGAGGCGGCGGAGGCGGCCTTCATCGGAGATATCGAACATTTCGTCTATTCGCGCTACGGCAATCCGACCGTCGCCATGTTCGAGGAGCGGATGCGGCTGCTCGAGGGCGCGGAAGCGTGTTTCGCCACCGCCAGCGGCATGTCGGCGGTGTTCACCGCATTGGCCGCACTGCTCGGGCAGGGTGATCGCCTGGTGGCCGCGCGCAGCCTGTTCGGATCCTGTTTCGTGGTGTGCAACGAGATCCTGCCGCGCTGGGGTGTGGAGACCGTCTTCGTCGACGGTGAGGATCTCGATCAGTGGGAGGCGGCGCTGTCGCAGCCCACGGCCGCTGTCTTCTTCGAGACCCCGTCCAATCCGATGCAGACCCTCGTCGATGTGCGGCGGGTGAGCGAGCTGGCGCATGCGGCCGGTGCGAAAGTGGTGCTGGACAACGTCTTCGCGACCCCGCTGCTGCAGCGCAGCCTCGAACTCGGTGCCGATGTGGTGGTCTATTCGGGCACCAAGCACATCGACGGTCAGGGCCGGGTGCTCGGCGGCGCGATCCTGGGCGAGAGCGAATACATCAACGGCCCGGTCAAGAATCTGATGCGGCACACCGGTCCGGCGTTGAGCCCGTTCAATGCCTGGACGCTGCTCAAGGGCCTGGAAACCATGCCGCTGCGGGTGCGGCAGTCGACGCGGTCGGCCCTCGCGATCGCGGAATTCCTGGAGCGGCATCCCGCGGTGGCGTGGACGAAGTACCCCTTCCTCACCTCGCATCCGCAGTACGACCTGGCCACCGCGCAGATGTCCGGTGGCGGCACCGTGGTGACCTTCGAATTGGCCGCGGGGCCCGACGAGGGCAAGAAGCGGGCGTTCGAGGTGCTGAACCGGCTGCGCATCGTCGACATCTCCAACAACCTCGGCGATGCCAAGTCGCTCATCACCCATCCGGCCACCACCACGCACCGCGCGATGGGTCCGGAAGGGCGTGCGGCCGTGGGCCTCACCGACGGCGTGCTGCGCATCTCGATCGGCCTCGAGGATGTGGAGGATCTGCTCGGCGATCTGGAGCAGGCGCTCGGCTGATATCCACGCCATTGACAGTATGCTGTCAAATATGACAGCATACTGTCATGGGTGGAACCGTACATGTAGCTATCTATGACACGCTCGCCGATTGGGAGCCCGGCTATGTCACCGCCGGTGTCAATCGGCCGTTGATGCAACGCGAACCCGGCACCTGGCAGGTGCGCACCGTCGGTCTCGGCGCCGAACCGGTGACCACGATGGGTGGTCTGCGGCTGGTCCCGGATCTGACACTGGACGAGCTCTCTCCCGGCGACAGCGCCATGTTGCTCCTGCCGGGCGCCGACAGCTGGGAGGGGGAGCGGTTGCTGCCCTTCGCCCGGGCGGCGGGCGACTTCCTGGCCGCCGGGGTGCCGGTCGCGGCCATCTGCGGCGCGACCTTCGGCCTGGCGAGACAGGGTCTGCTCGATGCCCGGCCACATACCGGCAACGCGGCCGAATATCTGGCCTCGACCGGATATTCCGGGGCGGGGCATTATGTGGACGAACCCGCGGTGACCGACGGGGACCTGATCACCGCGACGGGCATCGCGCCGATCGACTTCGCGCGGCACGTCTTCGCTCGGCTGGACCTGTTCGAGCCGGAGGTGCTGGACGCGTGGTATCGCCTCTACGCCGACCGGGATCCCCAGGGCTTCTACGCATTACAGGCGCGGGCCGAGGCGCCGGCGTGAGTCGCGACGATGCGGAGCTGTTCTCCGCGGCGGCGATCACCACCTTCAAGTTGAACGGCCAATTCATGTCTGTCGCAGAGGAATTGGCGAAACCGGCCGGCATCACCGCCGCGTGGTGGCAGGTGCTGGGCGCGGTGCTGCACGAACCCCTGCCCGTCTCGGGCATCGCGCGGGAGATGGGTATCACTCGCCAGAGTGTGCAGCGCATCGCGGATCTGCTGGTGGACAAGGGGTTCGCCGAGTATCGGCCCAATCCGGCTCATCGCCGCGCGAAACTGATCGCCATCACCGAGGCGGGGCACGACGCGGTGCGGCGCATCACCCCGCATCACGCGACCTTGGCGAAACGTCTTGCGGCCGAGCTCGGTTCGGTACGGTTCGCGGAGATCGTGGCGGCATTGACCGAGCTGTCCGCGGCGCTGGAGGTCATCGAACCCTCCGGCGCGGGCCGCCCCGAATAGGTCAGGCGGCGAACGGGTCGCCGGTGCGGCCCACCAGATCCGCCACCGAATCGAGAACCGTCGTCGGGCGGTACGGGTACTGCTCCATCGAGGTCCGGGTGGAGATGCCGGAGGTCACCAGAATGGTTCGCATGCCCGCCTCCAGGCCGGCGATGACATCGGTGTCCATCCGGTCGCCGATCATCACCGCCGACTGCGAATGCGCGCCGATCTGCCGCAGTGCCGACCGCATCATCAACGGATTCGGTTTGCCGACGTAATACGGATCCCGTCCGGTGGCGCGGGTGATGAGGGCGGCCACTGATCCGGTCGCGGGCAGTACGCCCTCGCGGGATGGCCCGGTCGGATCGGGGTTCGTGGCGATGAACCGGGCGCCGCGCTCCACCAGCCGGATCGCGGTCGTGATCGCCTCGAACGAATACGTGCGAGTCTCACCGAGGACCACGTAGTCCGGATCGCTGTCGGTGAGGACGTAGCCGATTTCGTGCAGGGCCGTGGTGAGCCCGGACTCGCCCACCACGTAGGCCGTGCCGCCCGGCCGCTGATCGTTGAGGAAGGTCGCGGTCGCGGTGGCCGAGGTCCAGATCGACTCTGCCGGAATGTCGAGTCCGATCCGGCGCAGCCTGGCCTGCAGGTCACGCGGCGTGCGAATGCTGTTGTTGGTCAGCACCAGGAACGGAATCTCGCGCTCGGTCAGCTCCGCCAGGAACGAGTCGGCGCCCGGTATCAGATGGTCCTCGTGCACCAGGACCCCGTCCATATCGGTCAGGTAGGACAGGATCGGCTCATTGTCGGCAGTCACCAGACAATTGTGGGCTATCGCCCGCGCCGGGGTGCGGAGGCCGGTAGGTGGGCTGTGTACACGTGTCCATTTCGGCCCTGACTATGGTCGAAGGGCGACCGCAGCTTGCCGCGCTGTGGAATTTCGGGATACCCGGCCAGCGCTGCACTCGGTCGATGTGGCCGTCTCCCGCCCGGGAGCCGGTCCCGGCACGGACGGCGAACAGGAGAGACGCAGTGAGTGATCTCAAGCTCGGGTACAAAGCGTCGGCAGAACAATTCGGACCACGTGAGCTCGTCGAGCTCGGCGTCCAGGTCGAAGAACACGGGCTCGACAGCGCGACCGTCAGCGATCACTTCCAGCCCTGGCGGCATCAGGGCGGTCACGCGCCGTTCTCCCTGGCCTGGATGACCGCGGTGGGTGAGCGGACCTCTCGGATCCAGTTGGGTACCTCGGTGCTGACCCCCACCTTCCGCTACAACCCCGCGGTGATCGCACAGGCCTTCGCCACCATGGGCTGCCTGTACCCGGACCGGATCATGCTCGGAGTGGGCACCGGTGAGGCGCTCAACGAGATCGCCACCGGATATCAGGGCGAGTGGCCGGAGTTCAAGGAGCGTTTCGCCCGGCTGCGGGAATCGGTCGATCTGATGCGTGCGCTGTGGACCGGCGACCGGGTCAGCTTCGAGGGCCAGTACTACACGACTGTCGGCGCCTCCATCTACGACGTGCCGCCGGCCGGAATCCCGGTCTACATCGCCGCCGGTGGCCCGGTCGTGGCCCGCTACGCCGGTCGCGCCGGCGACGGCTTCATCTGCACCTCGGGTAAGGGTATGGAGCTCTACACCGAGAAACTGATGCCGGCCGTCAGCGAGGGGGCCGAGAAGGTGGGCCGCAACCTCGACGATATCGATCGGATGATCGAAATCAAGATCTCCTACGACACCGATCCCGAACTGGCGCTGGAGAACACCCGGTTCTGGGCGCCGCTGTCGCTGACCGCCGAGCAGAAGCATTCCATCACCGACCCGATCGAGATGGAGGCCGCCGCCGACGCCCTGCCGATCGAGCAGATCGCCAAGCGCTGGATCGTCGCCAGTGATCCGGATCAGGCGGTCGAGCAGATCAAGCCGTATCTGGACGCAGGTCTGAACCATCTGGTCTTCCATGCCCCCGGCCATGATCAGCGCCGCTTCCTGGATCTGTTCGCCCGCGATCTGGCACCGCGTCTGCGCGCACTCTGATCTCCTGCGGGGTGTGTCACACCCGATAACCGAAACCCGTCAAACCCGGCGCGGCAACCATCAAGGACTCGTTGCGGCCGGCTGTTTCGCGAGTATGCCCACATAGCTTCGGCATGTGGGCATTTTCGGTTTTACCTGGGCCGATGCCGGCGCGGTCGTGGGTGCGACGGTAGGTGGCGCACTTCTCGGGCCACCGGGTGCGATGCTCGGCGGTGCGCTGACGACCTACGCCGGTGCGACCCTGGGCGATGGTAAGAGCGCCGGCCGGGCGCTGGAGGAGGCCGCCGTCGCGGGGATCGGCGGCGCGGGTGGTGCGTGGGCCGCAGACCTGGGCGGAAAACTGTTGCGCGATGGGCTCGTTCGCGCCGCCGGTAAGGCGCTGTCCGGCTCGGCCACCAGGCGGGTCGACCGGGTCGCGGCGAAAGCGTTGTTGCCGTGGAACAAGTACGAGGCCAGTCCGATCGCCGCATTGGGCGCCGGATTCGCCGCTTACGAGGCCTCGCCGCAGTCGCGCTCGTCCACGCCGGGCACGCCGATGCCGGTGCGGGTAACCGATATCGGCAACGGCGGATGTCCGATCGAGATGGCGAATCTCGTTATGCCGGAACAACTGTCAGCGTCGGTAGCGAAGTTGTATCGCGAACTTCCCGGCTATCTGTGCGGTGTGTGGCGCGGCTTCGGTAGCGGTACGGGGCGGGCCCCTGCCGTACCGGAGACTCCCGCCGCGATCGCCGGCCCCGGCCGCAGCGGAATCGACACCTACCCCGGCAAGGTCGCCGAACTCGATGCCTCGATCAGTGAATTCGCCGCACTGGACCGTGAACTCGCGCCCTTGGCACGGCGCAGCGGGGAGATCTCGGCGCGCGGGCGGGAGGCGGTGACAGCTGTGATCGCCCGGGTCGATCGAGGTGCCGCGATCGGACCGCCGCCGGGGCCCGCCGCCGACGAATACGCCCTGGGTCAGCTCGACGTGGCCTTCGCCGCCGGCCAGAGCATCCTCGACGAGGCGAAACACGGAAATGACCACCTGGCGGAGCGGATCGATGCCCTCACCCGGCGCCTCGAAGAACTCGGTGCACGTATCGAATCCGGGACGGCCCGCATCGACGACATCGAACGCCGCCCACCGATCGTGATCGCGCCGTATCGACCGCACCGAACGGCGCCCGGTCTCGCGGTGCTCGGCACCGCGCGACCCGCCCCGACCCGGGTGATGCCGGGGCCGATGATCCCCCGCGAGCGTCCGCGACCGGTTGCGCGCCAGGCGGCATCGGGAATGTGGCGCACTCCGTGGAGCGACTCCGCACCACGCCCAGAGCGCGGCACGCCGTCGATGCGCGGACTGGCGCGGCACCCCGACGGCCATGCGAACAGTCGCGGGGAACAGGACCCGCCGTACCCATGGCCGCATTGAACCCACAGGTTACAACGGTCGCGTGGCAGACATTACGGATCGACCGGACGACGATCGTCCGGGCGGCCCCGCACTCGACCGTGCCGGGGTGGCCCTCCGGTCGGTTCGTTGTCGGATCGGCCGCCCTCGCGCAAGGACAACTGGGTAGTCTCCTCGGCGGAGGAGGGACGCATGTTGCATCCGGGAGAGGTATTCGCCGGTTATGTGATCGAACGACTGCTGGGTGCGGGCGGGATGGGCGAGGTGTACGTGGCCCGGCATCCGCGGCTACCCCGGTCCGATGCGATAAAGGTGCTGGCAGCGCAGTTCTCGGCGGATGCGCAATACCGAGCGCGGTTCGAACGGGAGGCCGATCTGGCCGCGGGACTGTCGCATCCGGCGATCGTCAAGGTGTACGACCGGGGCGAGGATCAGGGCCGGTTGTGGATCGCGATGGAACTGGTCGAGGGGGTGGATCTGGCGCAGCGGCTGCGGGCGAACGGTCCGGTCACCGCGTCCGAGGCGGCCCGGATCGCGGATGCGGTGGCGGGTGCGCTGGACCGCGCCGACGCCCAGGGGCTGGTCCATCGAGATGTGAAGCCCGCCAATATCCTGCTGAGCCGGGCCGGCGATATCCTGCTGACCGATTTCGGTATCGCGCGCCAGGTCGCGGACGCCTCGGATCTGACCGGTACCGGCATGATGATCGGCACGATCAACTACGCCTCGCCGGAACAGCTGAGCGGGCAGCCGCTGGACGGCCGCAGCGATCAGTATTCCTTGGCCTGCAGCATCTTTCACCTGCTGACCGGCACGCCGCCGTTCGCCGACGCCAATCCCGGTCAGGTGATCCTGCGGCATGCCACGGCCGCGCCGCCGAGTGCGCGGACCGCACGGCCGGAGCTGGACCCCGAGGTGGACCGGGTGTTCGCGCGCGCGATGGCGAAACGCCCCGGGGACCGGTTCGCGACCTCGCCGGAGTTCGCGGCGGCGCTGGGCACGGCGCTACGCTCCGCGGGGCCTTTGCGAGACGCGGTGCCGCTCATGACCGGTGGGCCGCAAGCGGCCATCCCGACGGTGATCCGGGACGGCGATTCCTCGGCGGGGTCGCGGCGCGGGCCCTGGCTGGGACTCGGCGCACTCGTCGTGGTGGTCGCCGCGGTCGTGACCGGTTTCGCGCTGTGGTCGAGCGAATCCGACGCGGTCGGGCCCACCGATGCCGCCCGGGCCATGCCCCGCGCCCTCGTCACCGCGCAGAGCCCGGATCTCGGCGTCCAACCCACCGGTCCGCGATGGCAGGCGGCGGTGCCGGCGTCGGAGGAGCCGGTCGGCGGCTCGGACAAGGTGGTGCTCTACAACGGGCGTAACGGTCGAACCGACACCCTTGTCGTCGTCGACGCCGAGACCGGGGCCGTCCTGCGGAGCGTCGATGTGGGTCCAGCCCACTTCGGCGAGTGTGTGTTCACCGCTTCGGGCCGCTACGCGGGATGCCGGACGCAGTACGGTGAGAGCGCCGCGGGCAGCCGGGATGTCACCTCGGACTCGTACGCCACGGTTTTCGTCGACGTCGAAGCGGGAGTGGTTTCGGGCAGGCTCGGCGCTGCCACCGAAATCGTCGCGGCGGGAGAAACCTTCGCCATCTTCGAACCCGAAAGCAAGGACAGCGAATCGGGTTCGGTGATCGCGGCCGATGCCACCGGCGCGGTGATCTGGCAGGCGGAGGGCATCGAAGCCGGCCTGGTCCACGGGTCCGGGGTGGTGTCCCTGCAGCGCGATGCCGTCTCCGGAGATCCGTTCTCGAAGGCGAGCTTCGAACTGCGCGCTATCGAAACCGGCAAGGTCGTGTACCAGCTGACTCCGAAAAACGCTGACCCCCTGACGGTCTGGGCTCCGGACTGGACGGCGTTTCCCGGCGGGTTCGCGATCGACGCCGACTTCTACACCCTCGACGGCACGAAACGCGCGAGTGCCGGATCCGGCTGGCGCGTGGTCGCGAGCCAGCCGTATGCCACCCAGGGCGACGATCCGGCACCGAACGGCAACGACAAGCGCTACGCCGAGCCCGATACCGCTGCGGCACTGCCGATGATGATGCGCGGCGATCTGCTCGCCGCCTTCGATCCGGCCACCGGATCCCTCTTGTGGTCCAGGCAGGTGCCGAAGGAGGCGACCTACGGCCATCAGGTGTCGGTCGCGGGTACCGGCAGCAAGGTTCTCCTGCGCTGGGACACCACCGAGGAGTCGGGCTCCGATGACCTCGAATCGAAATACGAGCTCGAATACGCGTGGTTCGACGCGTATACCGCCGAGGGCGGTGTGCTGCCGAACAACCAGGTTCCCTGGGCCACGGACGGCGCCAGGGTGGTGGTCGTGCCACGCGGCGGGCAGGGCCTGATCACCGTGATGCCGCCGGGCGCGAACGCGAATCCGCTGTGGTCACTCGACTTCGGCAGTAGTCCGATCCGCACCTTCGCGGGGCGGGTGTATCTGGGCAATCGCCGGATCGTGTGAGCGGCGATGGCCGCGGGACCTCGGTGTCACTCCCGGGTGAGCGCGAATATCCGCAGATCGCGAGTCGTGCGGCTGCGGTAGGCGGCGTACGCCTCGGTGGTCTCGACGAAACGGTCGAAGATCTCCCGCTGGTGTCCGGCGTCCTCGACCGGCCGCGCTCGCACCGGAATGCGCTGTCCCGCAATGGTTACCGTGGCCTCGGGGGTGGTCAGCAGATTCGCCGTCCACGCCGGATGACGGGCTCGGCCGAAATTACTGCCGATCACGTAGAGGGTGTCGCCGTCGTGCACGTACAACAGTGGTGAGGTCCGTGGCTGCCCGGATTTGCGTCCGGTGGTGGTCAGCAGGATCACCGGCGCGCCTATCGGGCCGAGTACGGTGTAGCGAGCATCGGTGCGCTGCAACAGTTTCCGATCCAGCGGAGTGAGAGAGCGCACCACCTGCGATCCGAGCCTTGTCGCGGCGAACGCGCTCGCCGTACGCCCGAGGAGGCCGGTCCGCGAACCCCACTGCCGATCCGGAAATTGTGCTGTCATGAAGGAATTTTAGCGAGGCGCGGCCGGGGGCACGATGGTGGTGACCCCGCCGGGCGGCCGAGCCGGATCATCACCGTGTGGTCAGGTACTGATCCAGCGCCGTGCGGATGGCCGGGCTCGAGGCGGGGTATCGCGCCGGAACACCCGAGGGAGCCAGGGTGCCCGCGAGTATCCGGGACCCGATCGTGCGCCGAAGGCTCCTGCCCGCGACGCTGGGTTCGATCGCCGAATTCGATGCCGGGCATGTGGTGTTCTCCTCCGACCCCGACGGCTTCCTGTCGGTCGCGCTGCCGTTCCTCGGCGCGTAGTCGCCGATCAGCGCTGCCGCAGAGCGTCTTTCACCTTCGCCACGAATTCGTACCCGGTCCGCCAGTCGGCGTCGCGGGGCGGGGCGATGAGGTGTTCGACACCCGCCTCCGCATAGGCGGTGACCAGGTCACGAGCTTGGGCGAGGTCCTCGGGCAGGGGAGCGACCACCGAGACGGTCGGCGCCGGGCGCTGGTACCGCTCGGCCGATTCGGTCAATTGTTTCGCCGCGGTGCTGGATTCTTCCGGGGTGATACCGATGGCCAGCCAGCTGCCGGCGAATTCCGCGGCGCGGCGCATGGCGCGAGGCCCGTTGCCCGCCACCAGGATCGGAGGCACGGCGGCGGCGGGGGACAGGGCCAACTCGGTGCCGTCGGGCAGAGCGGTGGGCCGCCCGGCGATCAGATCGGGCAGAATGCGCAAGCTCTCGTCGGTGCGGCGGCCGCGGTCGGTGAAAGAGGCGCCGGCGGCACGCCAGCCGGTATCGCCGTGAGCCGGGTTGCCGGTGCCGATGCCCAGCAGCAGCCGGTCGCCGGAGACATACTGCAGGGCTTGGATCTGCTTGGCCGCCCACGCGGCGGGGCGCAGCGCGAGCAGCAGGACGCCGTAGCCGATCCGGATGCGATCGGTGACCGCCGCCGCGGTGGCCAGGGTGACGGTGCTCTCCAGGATCGGGGCGCTCGCGAGGAGATGGTCGGTGGACCACACCGAATCGAGGCCGGCCTCCTCGGCCAGGCGCGCGGCGGCGCGGATATCGCCCAGGATCGGATGCTCGGGATCGGGGGTGGAGGTGGGCAGGAACGTACCGAGTTGCATTGTTGTCGGCCTTCGCTCGGCTCCGGCGGGTTCTCGGCCCGGGAGCACTGTCGGGTGAGTGTGCTGGGGATGCTCGGCGGCACCCTTGTGGATAGGCTATTTCGCCGCGGGTGAGTCGGACAATGCTTGATTCGCGCATCAGAATGTCCGAAGCGCTCATCTGTCGGTTGTGGGGTTGCGACAGTGTCGCCCCGGGAGCGGCTCACTAAGCTCGGGACCATGGCCGAGACCGCACCGTCCACCGTGTACATCGCGTCACTGGAAGGTGACACCGGCAAATCCACCGTTGCGCTGGGCATGTTGCAGATGCTGTCGGCGACCACCCCGCGGGTCGGGGTGTTCCGGCCGATCACGCGCTCCAATCACGGCCGTGACTACATCCTCGAGATGCTGCTGGAACACTGCACCGCCGATATCGACTACGAGCAGGCGGTCGGCGTCACCTACGAACAGGTGCACGCCGATCCGGACGCCGCGATCAGCGATATCGTCATGCGCTTCCACGACGTCGCCAAGGCCTGCGACGCGGTGGTGATCGTGGGCAGTGACTACACCGATGTCGCCGGGCCCAGCGAACTGCGCTACAACGCGCGCATCGCGGTGAACCTCGGCGCGCCGATCCTGCTGGTGCTGCGCGGGGCCGGCCGCAGTCCGGAGGAGGTCGTGCAGGTCGCCCGGGTGTGCGAGGCCGAACTCGAATACGAGCACGCCCGGTCCACGGCGATCATCGTCAACCGCTGCGATCCCGACCGGCTCGAGGATGTGCGGTCCGCGCTGAGTGTCCTGGACTGCCCATCGTGGACGCTGCCGGAGGTCCCGCTGCTGACCGCCCCCACGATGAACGAACTGTGCGAGGCCATCGGCGGCGCCGTGTACTCCGGCGATCCGGAGCTGCTGCAACGCGAGGCGCTCGAGGTCATGGTCGGTGGGATGACGGCCGAGCACATCCTGGAACGACTCACCGACGGGGTGGCCGTGATCGTGCCCGGCGACCGGTCCGACGTGCTGCTGTCACTGGTGAACGCCCATGAGGCGGAAGGTTTTCCGTCACTGTCGGGCATCATCATGAACGGCGGTATGCTGCCGGATCCGGCGATCGCCCGGCTGATGGAGGGGTTGAAGCCGAAGCTGCCGATCCTGACCACGCAGCTGGGCACATTCGACACCGCCAGTGCCGCCGCGCACACCCGGGGCCGGGTGTCGCTGAGCAGTATTCGCAAGATCGACACCGCGCTGGCGCTGATGGAGCAGCGGGTGGACAGCCGGAAGTTACTGGAGCTCATCGAGGTTCCGGTGCCGTCGGTGGTCACCCCGCAGATGTTCGAATACCAGCTGGTGGAGCGGGCACGGGCCGATCCGCGCCGGATCGTGCTGCCCGAAGGCGACGACGATCGCATTCTGCGCGCGGCGGGACGGGTGTTGCAGCGCAAGATCGCGGAACTGACGATCCTCGGCGACGAGACCACCGTGCGCGCTCGCGCGGCCGAACTGGGGCTCGATATCGATGGGGCCCAGGTGCTCGATCCGCGCACCAGCGAGCTGCGCGGTGAGTTCGCGGAGGAATTCGCCCGATTGCGGGCACACAAGGGGATGACGGTCGAGCGGGCACGCGAATTCATGGCCGACATCTCGTATTTCGGCACGATGATGGTGTACAAGGGCATCGCCGACGGCATGGTCTCCGGTGCCGCGCACACCACCGCGCATACGATTCGGCCCTCGTTCGAGATCATCAAGACCGAACCCGGGGTCTCGACAGTGTCGAGCGTCTTCCTGATGTGCCTGGCCGACCGGGTCCTGGCCTACGGCGACTGCGCGGTGGTCCCGGATCCGACCGCCGAGCAGCTCTCCGATATCGCCATCTCCTCCGCGCGCACGGCGGCGCAGTTCGGCATCGAACCGCGAGTGGCGATGCTGTCGTACTCCACCGGTGAATCCGGCACCGGGGTCGATGTCGACAAGGTCCGTGCCGCGACCGAACTCGTGCACCAGCGGGCGCCGCAGCTGCCGGTCGAGGGGCCGATCCAATACGATGCCGCGATCGAACCGGCGGTCGCGAGCACCAAACTGCCGCATTCCGACGTCGCCGGCCGCGCCACGGTGTTCATCTTCCCGGACCTCAACACCGGCAACAACACCTACAAGGCGGTCCAGCGCAGCGCCGGCGCGGTGGCGATCGGACCGGTTCTGCAGGGCCTGCGCAAACCGGTCAACGACCTGTCGCGCGGCGCCCTGGTGGCGGACATCGTGAATACCGTCGCCATCACGGCGATCCAGGCGCAGAGCCGCCAGGAGGCATAGTGAGCGACAATCGCGCAGCGGCTTGCTGTGCCGACCGGGTGCGGGTGTCCCGCGGGATGCAGGAGGCGCAGTGAGCGACAATCGCGGGCCGATGCAGGTACTGGTGATCAACTCGGGGTCCTCGTCGATCAAATATCAACTGCTGGATCCGGATTCGGCGCAGGTCATGGCCTCGGGGATGGTGTCGCGGATCGGCGAATCGGTGGATCCGGGCGAGATCACGGTCGAACATCACAGTGACGGAAGGACATTCGAGCACACCGGGCCGATCGCCGATCATGCCGCCGGTCTGCGGGTGGTCTTCGATCTGTTCGCGAGCAGCGGCCACGATCTGACCGGGGCGGCGCTGTCCGCGGTCGGGCATCGGGTGGTGCACGGCGGCGAGGTCTTCTACGAGCCCACGCTGATCACCGACGCGGTGGTGGAGTCCATCGACAAGTTGTCCACGCTGGCGCCCCTGCACAATCCGGCCAACGTCACGGGCATTCGGTCCGCACGCGCCCTGCTGCCCGATATCCCGCAGGTCGCGGTCTTCGACACCGCGTTCTTCCACGGCCTGCCCGATGCCGCGAAGACCTATGCCATCGACGCGGGTATCGCCGCGGCGCACGGGGTTCGGCGTTACGGCTTCCACGGGACCTCGCACGAATACGTCTCCGGCCGGGTCTCCGAGCTGATCGGCGGGGATCCCGCCACACACAACCAGATCGTCCTGCATCTGGGCAACGGCGCTTCGGCGTCGGCGATCCGGGGTGGCCGGGCGGTGGATACGAGTATGGGGCTCACGCCGCTGGAAGGGCTGGTGATGGGCACCCGGTCCGGTGATCTCGATCCGGGCATCCTGGTGCATCTGGCCCGCACCGCCGGACTGGATATCGACGGCATCGACGAACTGCTCAATCGCCGTTCGGGTATCAAGGGTCTGTCCGGGGTCAACGACTTCCGTGCCCTGTTCACCCTCATCGAATCGGGCGATCCCGCCGCGCGGCTGGCCTACGACGTCTACGTGCATCGCCTGCGCCGCTACCTCGGCGCCTACCTGGTGGAACTGGGCCGGGTGGACGCGATCACCTTCACCGCCGGGGTGGGGGAGAACAACGCCCGGGTCCGCGCCGACGCGCTGGCGGGGCTGCGGCGGTTCGGGATCGAGGTCGATCCGGTGGCCAACAATTCGAAAGAGCGTGTGGCGCGCTATATTTCACCGCCCGGAGCCGAGGTCTCGGTGCTGGTCGTGCCGACCGACGAGGAATTGGCGATCGCCCGCGCGGCTGTCGCGCTCGTGGGCTGAGCGTTCGAACGTCGTCTCGCGCGACGCCGTCAGAACCAGCTCTTGGCGCGGATCGCGTTCGCCAGATCGACGAGGGCGTACCGATGGGTGCGGCCGGGAGCCGTTCGGGCCAGCCCGCGCAGCCCGGTTTCGATACCGCGCCGCAGGCCGCGTTCGGTGAACGGTCTGCCCAACAGGGTGGTATCGCGGCGCTGCGGGGTGTGTCCGGCCTGCAGCCAGGCCAGGGCGGTGCCGAGCGTCAGCACCCGCAGCTGGGCGACGCGATGTTCGGCAGGTGGCAATGCCTGCAGCCGATCCGCCGCCACCCGCAGCGCCGACTCCGGCAGTTCCTCGACCGCTTGTGCGGTGAGCAGTAGCAGCACCGCGGTGAGCCGCGCCTCGGTGAAGTGGCGCGAGGTGGCCGGGACCTCGTCCAGGGCCGTCACCGCCGCCGCTACCCGGCCGTCGGACGCCAGTTGGCGGGCGAGTCCGAAGGCGGCGCTCACCACCCCTCGATCGGTGCGCCACACGGTGGCGTAGAACTTCTCCGCGTACTGTCGCCACTGGCCCGGATCCGGCGAGTCCCAATGCTGCAGAACCAGTTCGGCGGTCGACGCCAGCGCGAGTTTGGGCGCGATCTCGCCGGGGAGGGCGCACAGGACCTCGTCGAAACAGCCGTAGGCGCGTTCGTAATCCTGTTCCCGCAGGGCGATCAGACCAAGGAACCAGTATCTGCGCCAATCGTATTCGCCCATGCGGTCCAGCAGTTCGCGCGCGGCGGCGGGCTCGTCCAGATCGAGGTGGATCCGGACCTCGGCCAGCAGACTCTCGAGGGCGAAACTCTCCGGCGCGCCGCCGGGTGCCGATTCGGCACGCCGTCGTGCGGTGCGAACCGCGTCGAGCGCGTGTTCGGGCTCGGCGTGCACGGTGCCGGCCAGCAGTGCGGCCGACGGATCGGCGGGATCGGTCAGCGGCACCGGCAACGCGGCGGCGATCGCGCGGGCCCCGAGCTCTTTGCCGCGCACGACGCCGTCGGCGTAGACGTCGGTCTGGCCGATCAGCTCCTCGGTGCCGAAACTCGTGCGCGGCGGGCTGAACAGGGTCGACAGCTGCGGATGTTCGGCACCGGTGTCGGTGGCCAGGATCTCGCGCAGGACGCCCGCGAGCTGAGTGGCCATCACGCGCGCGGAGGGGAAGCGGCGGGCCGGATCCGGATCGGTCGCGGTCAGCAACAGCCGGTGCAGGAATTCGTAGCGCGCGAGGACGGGTTCGATATCCGGATGCGGAATACCGTCGGTGTAGCGACCCGCGTCCATCGGCATATTCACCGTCAGAACGGCCAGGGTGCGGCCCACCGTGTAGATGTCGGTGGCGGCGGTCGGTCCGGTGGCGGCGATCTCCGGCGCCTGGAACCCCTTGGTGCCGTAGAGATTCCCGTAGGAGTCGAAGGGAGCGACGGCACCCAGGTCGATCAGCTTCACCTGATCCTCGGTGACCATGATGTTGTCGGGCTTGAGATCGTTGTAGGCCAGCTCCAGGGAGTGCAGATAGTCCAGCGCGGGCAGAATCTCCAGGATGTAGGCGAGGGCCTCGGGGACCGGCATCCGTTCCGGGCGCTGATGAGTGTCCAGCAGATCGCGCAGGGAACGGCCGCCGACGTACTCCATGACGATGTAGCCGATCGGGGTGCCGTCGGGTCCCGGGTGTTCGACGAAGTTGTGGATCTTGACGATGCTGGGATGGGCGAGTTCGGCCAGGTATTGGCGTTCGGTGACGGCCACCGCCTGGGCTTCGGCGTCACCGCCGTGCAGCAGTCCCTTCAGCACCACCCAGCGATCGCTGACGTTGCGGTCGATGGCCAGATAGATCCAGCCGAGTCCGCCGTGTGCGATGCACCCCTGGATCTCGTACTGTCCGGCCACGCTGTCGCCGGGGCCCAGGTAGGGCCGGAAATCGTAAGGGGCGCCGCAGTTCCCGCATTCACCCGCCGGGGAGGCGGCGTGCGCGGGGGTGCTGCGCCCCACCGGCCGGCCGCAGCGCCAGCAGTAGCGGCGGCCCTCGGCGACCATCGGATCGGACAGCACCGCCACCATCGGATCCATCGGCGGCACAATGGGAATCGGGACCAGCCCCGCGCCCAGCCGGCGCGTGGTGGGCCGGGTGCGAACCGTGCGGCCGCTGCGGCCGCTGGGCCGGCTGGATTCGGAGCCGCGCGAGTCGGCGGCCGTGGTCCGCGGTGCCGGGGCGGTACCCGGTGTCGCCACGGTGCCGGGTCCCCCGAATTCGGTTGCCGCCGTCGGAGCGGGGCCAGGTTCGGTGCCCGCCGATTCCGGTTCCTGGCGGGCCCGCGGCAGCGTCGGTTCCTCCCCGGCCTCGGGGGCGGGGGTCAATGCCGTGGGCGGGGAGTCGAAGTCGGGGAGATCCTGGCGTTCGGACATCGATCAGTCCCGATAGGTGGGTTCCGGTGGTCCGGCGGCGGGACCCAGCGCGGGGGCCAGCCACGCCCGATACAGCCGATCCCAGGTGCCGTCGGTGCGCAACCGCTGCAGGGTGGCGTTCACGAAACGAACCATATCGTCATTGCCCTTCGGGATTCCGACACCGTAGGGCTCATCGCTGAGGTCGGCGCCCACCACTTCCGCGTACGGGTCCTGGGCCGCCAGGCCGGCCAGCAGCGCATCGTCGGTACTGACGGCATCGACCTGCCGCTGCTGCAACACCACGAGACAGTCGGCCCAGGTCGGCACCGTCATGATCGAGGCGGGCGGCCGGATCTGCCGGATCCGGTCGAGTGAGGTGGTGCCGCCGACGGCACACACGCGTTTGCCGGCCAGATCCGCCATCCCGGTGATACCGGAACCCCGCACGGCCAGCACCCGCTGATGCGACATCAGATAGGTGGTGGAGAAGTCGACGCGTTGGCGCCGATCGCAGGTGATGGTCATGGTCTTCACCACGATGTCGACGCTGTGATCCTGCAGCGCCTTCTCCCGATCCGCCGATCCCAGGATGCGATATTCGATCCGATGCGGATCGCCGAACAGATCGCGGGCGATCTCGGTGGCGATATCGACATCGAACCCCGCCAGGGTGCCGCTGATCGGATCGCGGAAGCTGAACAGATTGCTGCCGGGGTCCAGGCCCACCAGCAGCCGTCCCCGTGCGCGGATCGCGTCGATGCTCGGGCCCTGGCCGGCGCCGGTGGGGCGCAGGCTGGCCGTCGGATTCCCGCACTGCGGTTCGGCATTCGGCTGCGCGGTGGATTCCGGCCCGGTGACGAGGGCATTCGCGGGAAGCGGCGGCTCGGTGTAGGTGCCGCTGTCTGACGCGCGCGGATTCGATTGCGCACCACCGCAACCCGCCGCGACGAGGGCTGCGGCCGCCACCGCGAGCGTCGCGACCGAGCGCCGGGTCCGCTGCGATACTTCTCTGCTCATCGATACTCCCGAAGCCGTGGCCACAGGCCCGCCACCACGAACGCGGCCGCCAGCGCGGCCAGGGTCAGCGCACCGGGCGCGAGGAAGTCCAGCGTCCGTGAAGCGTCGGAGATGTTGTTGCGCAGGGCATCACGGGTGTCGGAGATACCCGCGCCGAGCGCGTTGTCGAGGGTGTCCACCGACGCGCTGGCCTGACTCGGATCGGCACCGATGGCCACCTCGGAGGCGGCCGGGAAATCGCCGCGTCCCAGGGCGTCGTTCATCCGCTGATGGGCGGTACGCCAGTGCTCCAGCGAGGTTCGCGCCCGGGCCACCTCGGCGGAACCCGGTGCGTCGCCGGGATAGTGGGTCAGCAGCTGGTCGAGCCGGGCGGTGGCGGTATCGAAGGTGTGGTCGTAATCGCCGCTCGCGTCGCGGCGCACCAGCTTCAGCGTCTCCGCGGCCCGCGCCTGCTGGGCGAGGATGCGGCTCTCGGTCAGCTCCGCGCCCGGCACCGCGCCGTCGTCGCGCCCGGAGGTGGTAGACACCGCCGAGACCGATCCCGCGATCACCGTCCAGGCCAACAGGACCAGCAATGTCGCCGAGGCCGCCAGCAGCCCCGGATTGAGCACCCGGTGCCAGCGCCGGGCCAGATAGAACTGGCCGGCGACCAGGGCGGCCAGCGCCAGCACCGGCAGGATGATCGCGGCCCACGGCGGTCGCACATGGTCGTGCTGGGTCCGCGCGATCGCGGAGGAGCGGTGTCCCTGCAACTCCTGCGCTCTGGGCAGCATCGTGTTCTGCATCAGATTCGACGCCTCGCTGAGATAGGCGGCGCCGACCGGATGGCCCTCGCGGTTGTTGGCCCGCGCGGTCTCGATGAGGCCGCTGTAGACCGGCAGTTCGGTCGCGACGACGGTGCGCAGCCTGGTGTCGGCGTCGGGCGGTGCGGCACCGGGTGCGCCGGCATTGTCGGACTGGGCGACCAATTCGGCCGCGGCCTCCCCGATCGCCTGGTCGTAGCGGTCGCGGACCGGTTTCGGTTCCAGTCCACCGGATATGAAGGCCGTTCCCGCCGCGGCATCGGCGACCGACAGCGAGGTGTAGAGGTGCTGAGCCGAATTGGCATCGGGCTCGGCCTCGTTCAGCAGGTGATCCAATGCGTGCTGGCGGTCGCCGACCTCAGCGGAGGTGACCGCGCCGGCGAACAGGCACAGCCCGAGTAGTAACAGGCCCAACGCGACCAGGCGGGCCGGTGACGAGCGGGCGAAGGCCCGCATATCGGTCGCGTCGAGCCTGCGTCGCACCACCGCCGCATCCAGTCGCCACCGCACCGCGGTCCGGTCGAATCGGCCGCGCAGGGTGGTCGGCGCAGCGTGCGGGGACGACTCGTCGAGCGGTCGCTGCTCGGTGCGAGCCATGCCCGCCTCCGTTCGTTCGCCGGGTTGCATTGTGTGGACTGAGCTTATTGTGGTCGTACCGGTACCGCTGGACATGTGTCGGGCATGACCGCGGTACCACGAGGTCGGCGAGGATCGTCGACGCCGGCGTGATCGGGACGAGGCGGAGTATGCGCGGTGACGGAGACGGCTTCTTGGAGAGCCCCGATGGGACGCGGCAATGGGGCCTGTTCGGGGCGGCCGGATTGTTGTTGCGCGCACCGCGACCGGGCGGTGGCGCGGTGGTGCTGCTGCAGCACCGCGCGCCGTGGAGTCATCAGGGTGGAACCTGGGCGCTGCCCGGTGGTGCGCGTGACAGTCATGAGACCAGCGTGCACGCCGCGGTACGGGAAGCGCAGGAAGAAGCGGGAATTGCCCCCGCCGCGGTCCGGGTGCGCGGCAGCCGGGTGACGAGTACGGCGGCCAGTGGCTGGACCTACACCACCGTGGTCGCCGATGCCCCCGAAACACTCGCGACCACCGCGAATCGCGAAAGCGCGGAACTGGCCTGGGTGCCCGAGGAGGAGGTCGACGAGCGTCCGCTGCATCCGGGTTTCGCCGCTGCCTGGCCGGGTTTACGCGCACCGTCCGCGCGGCTGGATCTCGCCGGTGTGGCCGATGCCGCGGCCGTCGCCGCGGCGCTGCCGCGCACGGTGGATCTCGCCGATCGCGGATTCGTCTGGCTGGACGCGCCCGGTCCGGAGATCCCGACCGCGCGAATCGCCCGGCACGACAACGGATGCGGCGCACCGGCCGGCGCACTGCTGGTCCTGACCCTGGACCAGGTGCTGAGCTGAGCCGAGCCCGCACTCGTCAGCGGGTGCCCGCGGCGTTGTCCAGCAGGCGCTGTTTGAGTTCCCGGGCGGCGGCCTGCGGATCGCGCGCCGCGGTGATGGCGCGGACCACCACGATCCGCGTCGCGCCGGCCGCGAGCACCTCGGGCAGGCGTTCGGCGTCGATCCCGCCGATGGCGAACCACGGCCGGGTCGGATGTGAGTCCGCGGTCGAGCGCACCAGGTCGATACCCGCCGCGGTGCGGCCCGGCTTGGTGGGGGTATTCCACACCGGCCCGGTGCAGAAGTAGTCGATGTTCTCGTCGACGAGCGCCAGTCCGGCCTGATTGCGATTGTGGGTGGAACGGCCGATGACCACCTCCGGACCCACGATCCGCCGGGCGTGCGAGGGCGGCAGATCGCCCTGGCCCAGATGCAGCACATCGGCACCGGCCGCGTGCGCGATATCCGCGCGATCGTTCACCGCGACCAGCGCGCCGTGGCGGCGCGCGGCGGCCTTCAACTCGGCCAGTGCGCCGAGTTCGGCAGCGGCCTCGAGCGGTCCGAACTTCGCCTCTCCGGCCGAACCCTTGTCCCGGAGCTGGATGATGTCGACACCGCCGGACAGCGCCGCCTCGGCGAACGCGGCCAGGTCCCCGGTATCGCGCCGGGCGTCGGTGCACAGGTAGAGCCGGGCCGAGGCGAGGCGTTCGCGGGGCGCGATCGGACGATGGGGATGGGACGGTTGCACGGGTCCGACCGTAGCCGCGCTACCGTGGAGAGGCGAAATACTAGGGCATTCCCGCAGCGATGGCGGCCGCGCGGGAGGGTCGTTGCACGGTCGCGGTTCGTACTGTCCCGGGACCGAGTGAGGTGGAGTGATGCGAAGTCTGGCCGTCGTGGGTGGGGGTGTGATCGGCCTCGCGGTGGCATGGCGTGCCGCCGAACAGGGCTGGGCGGTCACGATCGTCGATCCCGATATCGGCGCCGGTGCGTCCTGGGTGGCCGGTGGCATGCTCGCCCCGCTGTCGGAGGGCTGGCCGGGCGAGGACGATCTCCTCGAATTCGGCGCGGCGTCGTTGCGCCGCTGGCCGGAGTTCGGCGCGCGGTTGCGCGCCGCCACCGGTGTGGACGTCTTCGTGGCGGATCAGACGTTGACGCTGGCGCTGGACGCCGCCGACGCCGCCGATCTGCGCACCATCGCCGACTTCTGCGGCGGCCACGGCTACGACATGCGGCTGCTGGACCGGGCCGGTGTGCGCGCGGCCGAAGCCGGGCTCTCGCGCACCGTCCGGGCCGGTCTGCTGGCCGCCGACGAACCGGCTGTGGACAACCGGCTGCTGGTCGGAGCCCTGCGGCGCGCGTGTGACCAGGCCGGTGTGCACATCCTGGCCGAGTCGGTGCGCGCGGTCGAGGAACTCGACCACGATCGGATCGTGCTCGCCGCCGGATCGGCCAGTGCGCGGCTGTGGGAACTGCCCGTCCGGCCGGTCAAGGGGGAGATTCTGCGCTTGCGCCGCCGGCCCGGCACCGCACCGCCGCCGCGGCGGGTGATCCGGGCCCGGGTGCACGGCCGTCCGATCTACCTGGTGCCGCGGGCCGAGGGCATCGTGGTCGGCGCCACCCAGTACGAGGCCGGTTTCGACACCACCGTCACCGTCGCCGGTGTGCGTGACCTGATCGCCGACGCGGAAGCGGTGTGGCCGGCGCTCGGCGAATACGAACTGGCGGAGGCCACCGCGGGCGCGCGCCCGAGCACGCCGGACAATCTGCCCCTGATCGGGCGGCTGTCGGAGCGGGTGGTGGCCGCCACCGGCCACGGCCGCAACGGCATCCTCGGCGTGCCGATCACCGTCGACGCCGTCACGGCGCTGCTGGCCGGCGACACCCTGGCCGAGGCGAAGGCCGCCGATCCGCAGCGATTCGCACCATCATCAGGAGGTAACCAGTGACCGCTCAACCGAGTGCCGCGTCGATCCCCATCGGGGTCACCGTGAACGGCGTCGAACACGAATTCGACGTCCCGCTCACCGTCCGGGAGCTGCTCGAGCGACTCGATTTGCCGTGCCGCGGGGTGGCCTTGGCGGTGGACGGCGCGCTGTTCCCGAAGGGGCGCTGGGACGAGCCGGTCGGCCGTGGCTGGCAGATCGAGGTGCTCACGGCGGTGCAGGGTGGCTGACGCGGCGCTGAGCGAACCGCTGCGGATCGCCGATCGGGAATTCGGCTCCCGATTGATCATGGGCACCGGCGGCGCGGAGAACCTCGCGGTTCTCGAGGAGGCGCTGGTCGCCTCGGGGACCGAATTGACCACGGTCGCGATGCGCCGCGTCGACGCCGCGGGCGGAACCGGGGTGCTGGATCTGCTGAAACGCCTCGATATCGCGCTGCTGCCCAATACCGCGGGCTGCCGCACCGCCGCCGAGGCCGTTCTCACCGCTCAGCTGGCGCGTGAGGCGCTCGATACCGACTGGGTCAAACTCGAGGTCATCGCCGACGAGCGCACGCTGCTGCCCGATGCCATCGAATTGGTTTCGGCCGCCGAACAATTGGTGGACGAGGGCTTCGTGGTGCTGCCCTATACGACCGATGATCCGGTCCTGGCCCGGCGGCTCGAGGACGCCGGATGCGCGGCGGTGATGCCGCTGGGCGCGCCGATCGGCACCGGACTGGGGATCGGCAATCCGCACAATATCGAGATGATCGTCGAGGCTGCCGGAGTGCCGGTGATCCTCGACGCGGGCATCGGCACCGCCAGCGATGCCGCACTGGCCATGGAACTCGGTTGTGCGGCGGTGCTGCTGGCCACCGCGGTCACCCGCGCTCGGCAGCCCGCGCGGATGGCCGCCGCGATGGCCGCCGCGGTGCAGGCCGGATATCTGGCGCGTCACGCCGGGCGCATCCCCAAGCGGTTCTGGGCCCAGGCGTCGTCTCCGGCGGTGTGAACGAACGGGTGTCCCCAGCTCACGCGGCCGGTCGGGACTCGGGGACACCACTCATACCCCTCCGGGTACGGATCATCCTTGTGGATGACGGGACTCGCGACCTGTGAGCGATAGTGCGGCGACGGTTTCTCGGGAACACTGGTGCGCATGATCGAATGCAGAGGTCTTACCAAGCGCTACGGTGACACCGTCGCCGTCGAGGACCTGTCGTTCACGGTCACGCCCGGTAAGGTCACCGGGTTTCTGGGCCCGAACGGCGCCGGTAAATCGACCACGATGCGAATGATCCTCGGACTGGACAAGCCCACCGCCGGTACGGCTCATATCGAGGGTGTGCGCTACGAGGAACTGGCACAGCCGCTGCGCACGGTCGGTGCCCTGCTGGATGCGAAATGGGTGCATCCGAATCGCTCGGCGCGCTCTCATCTGCGCTGGCTGGCCGCGACCAACGATATTCCGGTCACCCGGGTCGACGAGGTGCTGCACCTGGTCGGCCTGACCGAGGTCGCGCACAAGAAGGCCGGTGGTTTCTCACTCGGTATGTCCCAGCGGCTCGGCCTGGCCGGCGCGCTGCTCGGCGACCCGCCGGTGCTGCTGTTCGACGAACCGGTCAACGGCCTCGATCCCGAGGGCATCCTGTGGATCCGGCGGTTCATGCAGCGGCTGGCCGCGGAGGGCCGCACCGTGCTGGTGTCGAGCCATCTGTTGTCGGAGATGGCACAGACCGCGGACCATCTGGTGGTCATCGGCCGCGGCCGGTTGATCGCCGACACCGATACCAAGGATTTCATCGCCAAGTCGTCGGAATCGACTGTGCGCGTGCGCAGTCCGCAACTCGACGAATTGCGCAGCCTGCTCACCTCGAACGGGATGACGGTGCGCGAGGACGGCGAAGCCGGTGAGCGCGAGGCGGTCGCGGGGGCCGAGGCCACCGCGGCGCTGGTGGTCGTCGGTGAAACCAGCGATGCCATCGGTAAATTGGCCGGCGCCAACAGCATCACGCTGTACGAGCTGGCGCCGCAGCAGGCTTCGCTCGAGGAGGCGTTCATGCGCATGACCGGAGGTGCGGTGCAGTACCACGGTGAAGGTATCGAACAGGTCATGGGAGGTGCGCTGTAATGGGGATCGTCGCCGCGGAGCGGATCAAGCTCACCTCCACCCGATCACCGTGGTGGTGCTCGGCCGTCGTCGTCGTGCTCGGTCTGGGGCTGGCCGCGCTGTTCGCGGCCGTCGCCCGGTCGAGCATGGGTGGGCAGAATCAAACCCTGCTGACGACCGCCGGCGCCACCGCCGGGGTCGGCCAGTTCGGTGTCATGGTCCTGATGATCATGGCCACCCTGACCGTGACCAGCGAATACCGCTTCGGCATCATCCGCACCACCTTCCAGGCGACGCCGAACCGCGCCCTGGTGCTGACCACCAAGGCACTGCTGTCCGGCGTCTACGCCGCGGTGCTCACCTTCGTCCTGGCCCTGCTGGCCTACCTGATCGCCAAACCGCTGGCCGGTGACGCGGGGGTGCGGATGAGCCTGAGCTCGGATTCCGATTGGCGCGCGATCTACGGCATCGCGATCTACGCCCTGCTCGCTGTGGTCCTGTCGGTCGGAATCGGTGCTCTGGTGCGGCAGTCCGCGGCCGCGATCTCGCTGATCGTGTTGTGGCCCTTGCTGATCGAGACGCTGCTCGGGAGCTTCGGCAGCTTCGGCCGCAATGTGCAGCCGTTTCTTCCGTTCGCGAATATCAACCGATTCCTGGACGACAGCAGCTCACCGGCGGCAAACTGGCATTGGGGCGCTTGGGGCGGCTTGATCTACTTCGCCGTCTTCTCGCTGGTCGTGTTCGTCGCGGCCCTGATCGTGACCGACCGTCGCGACGCCTGATCGACAATCCGATACCTGCCCGCTCCCGGGCGCTCACCCTCGCGAGCCCGGGACGGGAGGGCGGTCCTGTCGGGGGACTGCTATCCCGGTCGCGTTCACCACTGCCCGGTGAATGCGACGACCACCGGCCCGATGCGCAGCCGGCCTGCGCATCGGGCCGGTGTGCTGTGTGCAAACGCTGTGTGAACAGCGCGTCCGGGGCTTCCGAACGGAAGTTTCGCTCGGTAACATCGGCCCGGCAACCAGCACGTTATCCATCGGCGGACCCACTGATGTGCCCGCTCCGTCCGATCGGGAGGTGGCAGGTGGCGATCATTGGCTACGCTCGGGATGTGAGCGATAAACCCTCCGGCGACGGCGAAAATGCGTCCCGCACAGCCGGTCCCGGCGGTACGGGCGCACGTCGCAACGGTTCCGGTGGGCGCCGGGGCGGCAGGGGACTCGGGGCAGGCCGGGAGAACGGCGCGAAGAACGCGTCCACGCCGGCCGAAACCGCTGGTCCCGAAGGGGCCGGGCCGATATCGGAGAGCGCGCCGGAGCTGGAGCCCGCCGCCGTGGAGGCCGATTTCGAGACTCCGCTCGACCCCGCCGCGGACCCCGAAATCCGGCGCCGCGCCTCTCGTCGGCTCAGGGCCGCCCAGCTGTCGGCCCTGATGGCGGCCGCGAATCAGCGTCCCGATGTGATCGGTGTCATCCGCAGGGCGCGGGAGAATCTGCCGGGCGATCCGGCCTTCGGCGACCCGCTGTCGCTGTCCGGTCCCGGCGGTGCTCGGGCGGTGGCGCGGGCGGCGGACAAATTCGTCGGGGACAACCCCAACGCCGCCAAGGAGCTCGGCCTGGGTGCCCTGCAGGTCTGGCAGGCGATGTTGGAGCGGGTCGGGCGCGGTAAGGGCAGCGCGGAGGTGACGGTGTTGTTCACCGATCTGGTGTCGTTCTCGCGGTGGTCGCTGTCGGCCGGTGACGAGGCCACCCTCGAATTGCTGCGCCGGGTCGCCAGCGCGATCGAGCCGCCGATCGTGGATCGCGGTGGTCAGGTTGTCAAACGCATGGGCGACGGAGTGATGGCGGTCTTCGCCTCCCCCGACAGCGCGGTGCGCGCGATTCTCACCGCGAAACGGAATCTGGCCGAGGTGCAGGTGCAGGGGTATCGCCCGCGGATGCGGGCCGGACTGCACACCGGCACACCCCGGGAGATCGGCGGCGACTGGCTGGGGGTCGATGTCACCGTCGCCGCGCGGGTGATGGAGGCCGGCGGTAACGGCAACACGATGATCTCGGAGACCACGCTCGAGGCGCTGGAGCCGAGCACGCTGAAGGATCTCGAGGTGGTCGCGAAGCCCTATCGGCGCAGTATGTTCGCCGCACCGCTCAACGGTGTGCCGGAGGGAATGCGGATCTTCCGCCTGACCGGGGAATAGGGGCGCGGGCCGCCGATCAGCGCGGGCGCCGCACGTAGCTCGTATCGACAGCGACCGGTTCGCCCCGCGCGTCGACGAGCCGCAGCTCCGGGATCGGGTGACCGGTCTCGTCGACCAGTACGGAGTGACTCTCCTCCGGGGTGAACGCGTGCCGTTCACCCCACTGCCGCATGGCCACCACGACTGCGAAGAGGTCGCGTCCCGCCGCCGTGAGGACGTAGATCTGCCGCCGGCCGGACTCGGCCGCCCGTCGATCGAGGATTCCCCGTTCGACCAGGCGCCGTAGACGGTCGGTGAGGATATTGCGCGCGATTCCGGTGCGGTGCTGGAAATCGGTGAACGCGCGCGCGCCGTCCATCGCATCGCGAATGATCAGCAGACTCCACCGATCCCCGACCAGATCGAGTGTGCGTGCGACCGGACAGGTGGGGTCGGTCCAGGTCATCCCGTCGGTGTGAATCGTCGTCCCTCCTGAAGAGTTGCGGATTGAAACCATTCTGCCTTACCGTCAGTTCGGTTGCAATCTGCTACTGATTGGAGAGGTGTCGTGACTCCGACGTCCGGCCGGACCATGCTGTCGGCCACCATCTGCGCGGTGGCGGTCGCGACCGTCTACGTGGCCCAACCCGTACTCGCCCAGGTGGGCGAGGATCTGGGGCTCTCGGAGGCGGCTCTCGGATGGATCGTCACGGCCGGACAGCTGGGATACCTGATCGGTCTGGCCCTGCTCGTTCCGCTGGGGGATATGTTCGATCGGCGCGCGCTCATCGCCGGGCATCTGCTGCTGACCGCGGTGGGTGTCGTGCTGGCGGCGGTGGCCTCCGAGCTCTGGCTACTGCTGACCGGGCTGGCTTTCGCCGGCCTGTTCGCCGTAGTCGTGCAGACCACGGTCGCCTACGCCGCCGACCTGTCCCGCGCGGCGGAACGCGGGCGCACACTCGGAATCGTCACCTCCGGTGTCGTCGTCGGCATCCTCGGCGCGCGGGTGGTGGCGGGAGGAATCGCCGCGGTGTGGGGATGGCGCGGTGTCTATATCGCGCTCGCGGTGCTGCTCATCGTGCTCGCGGGACTGGTCCTGAGGTTGCTGCCGGCCGAACCGCGTCGAGCCCGGGCCGGCTACGGTGAGGTGCTGATGTCGCTGGGACGCCTGTTCCGCGAGCGCCTCTTCCTCTCGCGTGGTCTGATCGCGCTTTTTCTGTTCGCCTCCTTCGGGGTGTTGTGGAGCGGTGTGGCGTTGCCGCTCGCGGCGCCGCCGTGGCGGCTGAGTACGGCGCAGATCGGCCTGTTCGGAATCGCGGGTCTCGCGGGCGCTCTGGGCGCGGCCCGAGCGGGGCGGTGGGCCGACGCCGGTCGCGCGCGAGCTGTCACGGGAGGTGCGCTCGTATTGCTGGCCGCGTCGTGGTCGGCGATCGGACAGGCGTCGTGGTCGCTGCTGCTGGTCGTCGCCGGGGTGATAGTCCTCGACTTCGCGGTGCAGGCGGTACACGTCAGCAATCAGCATCTGCTCACGGCCGCCTACCCGGACCGCACGAGCGGCGTCATCGGCGGCTACATGATGTTCTACTCGCTCGGCTCCGCCCTCGGGGCAACCACCACCACAGCGGTCTACTCCGCCGCGGGATGGGTGGGATCCAGCGTTCTCGGCGCTGCCTTCGCCCTGTGCGCGCTCATCGTCTGGGTGATCGGCCGCCCGGCGGGCACCGGTGTCCGTCCGCGCGGTGGTGTCGTCCGGACGTCCCGGGCGCCGGCTCCCGCGGAGCACGAATGATGGATGACAGGTTCCGTGCGGTCGCCCTGTTCAGGCGTGGATCGACGCCTCGCGCCGGGGGCGGCCAGTACCCGCGGCACCCAGGACGCGACCCGAAACCGGGCTCGGCTCAGTGGGTGTCCGGTCTGGGGATGTGGACGCCCGCGGCGCGGAGTTCGGATTCGACCAATGCGGTCAACCGTGCCGCGGCCGGTGCTCGCTCCCCGCGCTGGTGGGCGATCAGCTTGTATCGGGCCGCGCCCTCGGTGCGGGCTTGCAGGCCGGTGACGATCTTCAGATGGGCGGGGTTGGCGAGATAGTGCTCGGCCATGGCGGTGGCCAGTTCGTCGATGCGAGGGTCGTCCGGGGCCCAGGTCGCGGCTTCGGCGGCTCGCTTGCTCAGGGCGACGAATCGGGGGTCCCGCATGGCGGGCTCGACATGGGTGAGGTAGTCGTCGAAGCCCTCCGGCACCAGGGCTTTGGCGAGTACCAGTCCCTCTCGGGCGGCGGCTACCTCGTCCGGGGCGAACCCGAGGCCGGGCATCTGCTCCAGCAGTGTCACGGCACGGTCGGGCAAGAGCGCCCGGTTACCGTCGGCGAGCCGGTGCAGCGTTTCCCGGCGGGCGTTCAACTCCTCGATCTGTGCGGCGAGTTGCCGCTCGACATCGGTGAGTGCGGTGGCGAACGACTCGGCGTCGGCGTCGAGCAGTGGCCCGATCTCCGCCAGCGGCACGCCCGCGCCGGCGAGGGTTCGGACCTGGACCAGTCGCAGTAACTCGGCCGATCCGTACCGCCGGTAGCCGGAGCTGTCACGTTCGGGCTCGGCGACCAGTCCGAGCTTGTGATAGTGCCGCACTGTCTTCACCGTCACGCCGATGAAAGCCGCCGCCTGCCCGATCGTCACTCCGCTGTTCATCCGCCCAGCCTTCCCGGTACCGGCTCCGCCGTCGCTCAGTCTGCCTGCCCGCCGCAGAACACCTCGGCGACGAGTCGCTGCGTCGCCTGCTGGAACGGCACGGCCAACGACATCGCCGCGTCGTCGACATAATTCAGCGTGGCGGTGAGGGTCGTGCTGCCGTCCGGTGTGCTGAACATCAGCGCGGCGTGACCGGCGGCGCCGCCGTTGTGGGTGATCACGGTGCCACCGATTCCGGTGTCCTGCACGAAGACTCCCAGGCCGTAGTCCATACCGGGGATGCCTGTCGGGCGCCCGGCGTACATCTCGGTCAGCAGTTCGGACGGCAGGAGGGCGCCGCCGACGAGGGCGGAGATGAATGTGGCCAGGTCCTCGCTGGTCGAGATCATGTCACCGCCGCTCGAGATCCAGGAGGGGTTGTGGAGGGTGACGTCGACGGTCTGCTCTTGTCCGTCATCGGAGTATCGGTAATACGCGTGCGCGTGCGGCGCGGCGATATCGGTCTCAGTCGTCGGGGCGACGGTGCCCGCCAGTCCGAGGGGACCGACGATCAACCGCTGCAGTTCCTCGGCGAACGAGCGACCGCTGATCTTCTCGATCAGCAACCGGGCGATGACGTAGTTGGTGTTGGAGTAGCTCCAGCCGGTCCCGGGCTCGAACCGCGACGGCTTGGACACCGCCAGTGTCACCAGCTCCTCCGGCCGGTACGTGGTGAACCGGTTGTCCACCCACTCCTTGCCCGCGGTAGTCGCGGGAATCCCCGTCGCGACCGTCCCGTCGGGGTAGTACTCGCCGGTGAAGTTGAACACTCCGCTGGTGTGCTGCAACAACATTCGCACCGTGATCCGGGTGTCGAACCCGAATTCGGGCAGGTATTCGGCCACCGGGGCATCGAGCTCGATCTTGCCTTCCGCCACCAGCTGCAGCACCAGGGTCGCGACGAAAGTTTTCGTGTTGCTGCCGATCCGGACGTGACCGTCGATCGGCGGCGTCGCGGTACCGCCCAGTTCGGCGACTCCCGCGCTGCCCGTCCACTCGCCGCGTTCATCGTTCACACGCAACGTGATCCCGGTGATGCCGGATGTGACGATGGCCTCGAGGGCCTGCTGCAGCTCGGGGCGATCCTGGATGGTCGGGGTGATGGACATGGCGTGCGCTCCTCGAATCTCCGGTGTCGGCGTTCGTGCCGATGCGATGAGCGTGCACCTTGACCCAAGGTCAACCTCAATAGTGATCTGAGTCACTCGAGGGGGTCGGGTCGGCGGCCCGGTCGATCCGCCGGGGCTTCCAAGGCTGTCGCGTGTCGCTGTGTGAGGCCGCTCACCACCAGCTGATGGCGCCCACGACCGCGAGTAGCGCGCACACGCCCAGGATCGCCGACATCAGGCGCGAGTTCTTCCACATGGTGAAGGCGCCGCCGACCAGGAATCCGGCCAGGGCCAGCAGGAAGACGACGAGGATGGAATTGGACACCCTGTCATCTTGCCCGGCGGCCCGGCATCGGCACACACCGGCCGGTCTGGGCAGGTGTGTGACATCCCCCAGTCGCTCCGCGGTGAACGCGGCCTCGGCGCGCTGATAGCTGTTCACCTGCCTATTCGCCAATTAACAAGCACGCAGGCTTGATTTTTTCTGTACCCGATGTGACCCTGGAACGCGACGCAGCGCAGGCGCTGCGGCAGCCACGTCGCAGGAGGAGGCGCCGCGCAGATGACCAGTCTGGGCTCCGATCCGGAAGTCCTCCGGATCGGTAACTGTTCCGGGTTCTACGGCGACCGGTTGAGCGCGATGCGCGAGATGCTCGAAGGCGGGCAGCTCGACGTACTCACCGGGGACTATCTCGCCGAACTCACCATGTTGATTCTCGGCCGCGACCGGATGAAGGATCCGGCGCTCGGCTACGCGAAGACGTTCGTCCGCCAGCTGGCGGACTGCCTCGGCCTGGCACTCGAGCGTGGTGTGCGCGTCGTCGTCAACGCCGGTGGGCTCAATCCGGCCGGGCTGGCACGGCGCGTCGGTGAGGTCGCCGACGAACTCGGGCTGGACGCGAAGATCGCCTACGTCCACGGGGACGACCTGCTGCCGCGCGCCCGGGAATTGGGGCTGGGCGCTCCGCTGACCGCCAATGCCTATCTGGGCGCCTGGGGTATCGCCGAGGCGCTGAACGCCGGCGCCGACATCGTCGTCACCGGCCGCGTCACCGACGCCGCGCTGGTCGTCGGCCCCGCCGCCGCTCACTTCGGCTGGGCCCGAGACGATTACGACGCGCTCGCCGGTGCGGTCGTGGCCGGGCACGTGATCGAATGCGGGACCCAGGCCACCGGCGGCAATTTCGCCTTCTTCACCGAATTCGAGGATCTGGGCCGCCCCGGATTTCCGATCGCCGAGGTGCGCCGTGACGGCAGCAGTGTCATCACCAAGCACGAGGGCACCGGCGGTGCGGTGACCGTCGACACCGTCGAAGCGCAGCTCATGTACGAGATCCAGGGTGCGCGCTACGCCGGGCCGGATGTCACCGCGCGGCTGGACAGCATCCGGCTCGGTGCCGCCGGACCGGACCGGGTCCTGATCAGCGGGGTCACCGGGGAGGCGCCGCCGCCGCAATTCAAGGTCTCGCTGAACACCCTCGGCGGTTTCCGCAACGAGATGACCTTCGTGCTGACCGGACTCGATATCGAGGCCAAAGCGCAACTGGCACAGCGGCAGCTGGAGAGCTGGCTGCCCGTGCGACCGGCCGAACTGGACTGGTCGCTGTCGCGGCTGGACCGTCCCGACGCCGATACCGAGGAGCGGGCCAGCGCACTGCTGCGCTGTGTGGTCCGCGATCCCGACCCGAACAAGGTCGGTCGCGTATTCTCCGGTGTCGCGGTCGAATTGGCGCTGGCCAGCTACCCCGGCTTCACCTTGACCTCACCGCCCGGCAACGGCGCCCCCTACGGCGTGTTCACCGCGGGCTATGTCGACGCGGGCGAGGTCGCGCACACCGCGGTGCTGCCCGACGGGTCCGAGGTGGCGATCGCGCCCGCCGCCTCGACCCGCGCACTGGCCGAGGTAGCGGAACCGGAACTCCCGCAGCCGCTGCCGCGCACCGAGACCCGCCGCGTTCCACTCGGTGCCATCGCGCTGGCCCGCAGCGGTGACAAGGGCGGCAACGCGAATATCGGCGTGTGGGTGCGCACCGACGAGCAGTGGCGCTGGCTCGCGCACACCCTCACCGTCGACGAACTGCAGGCGCTGCTGCCCGAAACCGCGAAGCTCAGCGTCACCCGGCATGTGCTGCCCAATCTGCGCGCGGTGAACTTCGTCATCGAGGGCCTGCTCGGACTCGGTGTCGCCTATCAGGCCCGATTCGATCCACAAGCCAAGGGACTCGGCGAATGGCTGCGGTCTCGACACATCGACATACCAGTGGAGTTGCTACCGTGACGACGAGTGTCTGGCAGACGCCCGAACGGCGTGAATTGCGTGCCACCGTACGAGGTTTCGCCGAGCGCGAGGTGCTGCCGTATCTGGACGACTGGGAGCGGGCGGGGGAGATCCCGCGCGAACTTCACAAGAAGGCCGGCGCCCTCGGACTACTCGGCATCCAGTTCCCGGAGGCGGTCGGCGGCGCCGGCGGTGACGGTATCGATGCCGCCATCGTCGCCGAGGAGATGCACTACGCGGGCTGTTCCGGTGGTCTGTTCGCCTCGCTGTTCACCTGCGGAATCGCGGTGCCGCACATGGCGGCCAGCGGTAACGCGGAGCTCATCGAGAACTGGGTGAAACCCACGCTGGCCGGTGAGAAGATCGGCTCGCTGGCGATCACCGAACCGGGTGGCGGCTCCGATGTCGGCCACCTCACCACCGCTGCGGTGCGCGACGGTGACGACTACGTGGTCAACGGCTCGAAGACGTTCATCACCTCCGGAGTGCGCGCCGATTACGTCGTGACCGCCGTGCGCACGGGCGGCCCGGGTGCGTCCGGGGTGTCGCTGCTGCTGGTCGAGAAGGACCGGCCCGGTTTCACGGTCAGCCGCAAGCTGGAGAAGATGGGCTGGCTGGCCTCCGATACCGCCGAACTGTCGTATGTGGATGTGCGGGTGCCGGTCTCGAATCTGGTGGGCGCGGAGAACTCCGGATTCGCGCAGATCGCCCAGGCTTTCGTCAGTGAGCGGGTGGGGTTGGCCGTGCAGGCCTACGGTCACGCGCAGCGCTGCCTGGATCTGACACTGGGCTGGTGCCGTGATCGCGAGACCTTCGGCCGGCCGCTGATCAGCCGCCAGGCCGTGCAGAACACGCTGTCGGAGATGGCCCGCCGCATCGACGTCGCCCGGGTGTACACCCGGCATGTCGCCGAGCGGGCGGCCGACGGCGAGACCGATCTGATCGCCGAGGTCTGCTTCGCCAAGAACACCGCCGTCGAAACCGCCGAATGGGTTGCCCACCAGGCGGTTCAGCTGTTCGGCGGGCTGGGCTACATGCGGGAATCCGAGGTGGAGCGGCACTACCGCGACGTCCGCATTCTCGGCATCGGCGGCGGCACCAACGAAATCCTGACCAGCCTCGCGGCCAAGCGATTGGGGTTCCAATCTTGAGCACACTGCGCACATCCATCGACCCGAATTCGGCCGACTACCAGGCCGCGGCCGAGGCCATGACCGAGAAACTGGCCGAGGTCGAGGCGGAATACGCCAAGAACATCGCCGGTGGGGGGCCGGACAAGATGGCCCGGCATCGCAAGCGCGGCAAGATGACCGCGCGCGAACGCATCGAACTGCTCATCGACGAGGATTCGCCGTTCCTGGAGCTGGCGCCGCTGGCCGCGTGGGGCAGCGAATTCCATGTCGGCGGCAGTGTCATCGCGGGTATCGGCATCGTCGAGGGTGTCGAATGCATGATCGTGGCGCCCGATCCGACCGTGCGCGGTGGCACCTCGAATCCGTGGACGCTGCGCAAGAACCTGCGCATGAACGATATCGCGCTGGAGAACCGGCTCCCGGTGATCGGGCTCGTCGAATCCGGCGGCGCCGATCTGCCCACACAGAAAGAGGTCTTCGTACCGGGCGGGCGGATGTTCCGCGATCTGACCCGCCTGTCGGCGGCCGGAATCCCCACCATCGCACTGGTATTCGGCAACTCCACCGCCGGTGGCGCCTACATTCCGGGCATGTCCGACTACACGGTCATGATCAAGGAGCGTTCCAAGGTGTTCCTCGGTGGACCGCCACTGGTGAAGATGGCGACCGGCGAGGAGTCCGACGACGAATCACTCGGTGGCGCCGAAATGCATGCGCGCACTTCGGGTCTGGCGGACTACCTGGCGGCCGACGAACAGGACGCCATCCGCATCGGCCGGTCCATCGTGCGCCGGCTGAACTGGACCAAGAAGGGGCCGGCGCCCAGGGCCGAGGTGATCGATCCGCTCTACGATCCCGAGGAACTGCTGGGCATCGTGCCCACCGATCTGAAGATCCCGTTCGATCCGCGCGAGGTCATCGCCCGGGTGGTGGACGGCTCCGATTTCGACGAGTTCAAACCGCTCTACGGTTCGAGCCTGGTCACGGGGTGGGCCGAACTGCACGGCTATCCGATCGGCATCCTCGCCAATGCCCGCGGGGTGCTGTTCTCCGAAGAGGCGCAGAAAGCGGCCCAGTTCATCCAGCTGGCCAACCAGTCCGACACCCCGCTGCTGTTCCTGCACAACACCACCGGCTACATGGTCGGCAAGGAGTACGAGCAGAAGGGCATCATCAAGCACGGCGCGATGATGATCAACGCGGTGTCGAATTCGAAGGTGCCGCACATCTCGGTGCTGATGGGCGCCTCCTACGGCGCCGGCCACTACGGCATGTGCGGTCGTGCCTACGATCCGCGCTTCGTCTTCGCCTGGCCCAGTGCGAAATCCGCGGTCATGGGCGGGGCTCAGCTGGCCGGCGTGATCTCCATCGTCGGCCGTGCCGCCGCCGAGTCGAGGGGGATGCCCTTCGACGAGGAGGCCGACAAGGGCATGCGCGCGATGATCGAAGCGCAGATCGAGGCCGAATCGCTGCCGATGTTCATGTCGGGCCGGCTCTACGACGACGGTGTCATCGACCCCCGCGATACCCGCACGGTATTGGGAATGGCGCTGTCCGCCATCCACAATTCCCCGATCGAAGGCGCCGAGGGCTTCGGCGTCTTCCGGATGTGAGGTGCGATATGACTGCATCGCGAAATGAGTCCGTGCGGGATGACGCTCGGGTGCCGGGTGGGCGCATCACGAATGTTCTGGTCGCCAATCGCGGGGAGATCGCCCGGCGGGTGTTCGCGACCTGCCGGCGCATGGGGATCGCCACGACCGCGGTGTATTCGGACGCGGACGCGCAGGCGCCGCATGTGGCCGAAGCCGATGCCGCGATCCGACTGCCCGGCAACAGTCCCGCCGAGACCTATCTGCGTGCCGAACTGATCATCGAGGCCGCACTCGCCGCCGGGGCGGATGCCGTCCATCCCGGGTACGGATTCCTCTCCGAGAACGCGGGATTCGCGAAGGCGGTGCAGGAGGCCGGGCTCGTCTGGATCGGCCCGCCGGTCGCGGCGATCGAGCAGATGGGCTCGAAGGTCGAGTCGAAGAAGATGATGGATGCCGCCGGCGTCCCGGTACTGAAGCAACTCGATCCGGCCGAGGTCACCGCGGATCTGCTGCCGGTGCTCATCAAGGCCTCCGCGGGTGGTGGCGGTCGCGGTATGCGGGTCGTGCGCGAACTTTCGCAACTGAACGACCAGATCGAGGCCGCCCGGCGCGAAGCCGAATCGGCATTCGGCGATCCGACGGTGTTCTGCGAACGCTATCTGGAAACCGGCCGCCATATCGAGGTCCAGGTCATGGCCGATACCCACGGCCGGGTCTGGGCGGTGGGCGAGCGCGAATGCTCGATTCAGCGGCGGCATCAGAAGGTGGTCGAGGAGGCACCCTCGCCACTGGTCGAGCGGATCTCGTCCATGCGGGAGCGTTTGTTCGAAGCGGCACGCCTGGCCTCGGAGGCCATCGGCTACGAGGGCGCCGGCACGGTCGAATTCCTGGCCGACGAGCAGGGCGACTTCTTCTTCCTGGAGATGAATACCCGTCTGCAGGTGGAACATCCGGTCACCGAGTGCACCACCGGACTGGATCTGGTCCGGTTGCAACTGCAGGTGGCGCAGGGCTACCGGCTGCCGGAGGCGCCGCCGCCGATGCGCGGACATTCGATCGAGGTGCGTCTGTACGCCGAGGATCCGGCACAGGACTGGCAGCCGCAGAGCGGTTCGGTGCATCGCATCGAATTCGCGCCGGGCACTGCCGAATTCACGGTGCTGACCGAACCCGGACTGCGGCTGGACTCCGGTGTCGTCGACGGTTCGGTGGTCGGAGTGTTCTACGACCCGATGCTCGCCAAGGTGATCTCCTACGCCGATACCCGCGAGGAGGCGGCGCATCTGCTGGCCACCGCGCTGCGGCGGGCTCGCATCCACGGTCTGGTCACCAACCGCGATCTGCTGGTCCGCGTGCTGCGACATCCGGCTTTCCTGGCCGGGGACACCGATACCGCCTTCTTCGCCACCCATGGACTGGAGAACCTGTCCGCACCGCTGGTTTCGGAGGCGGACGAGGCGTTGTCCATCATCGCCGCGGCGCTGGCCGACGCGGCGGCGAACCGGTCGCGGGCGCGAATCGGCGGCGGGTTGCCCAGTGGCTGGCGCAACCTGCCTTCGCAGGCCCAGAGCAAGTCCTACGAGAGCCGTACCTCGGGCGTCCACGAGGTGCGCTATCGGCTGAACCGCGCGGGCCTGAGCGTCGACGGGCACGAGGGTCTCGAATTGATCGAGGCCACACCGGATGTCGTGGTTCTTGCGGTGCCGGGCGAGCGCGGTGCGGTGCGGCGGCGATTCGAGATCGGCCGCTACGGCGATCTGGTGGCCGTGGATTCGCCGCTGGGACCGGTGTCGCTGCGCAAACTGCCGCGCTTCTCCGATCCCGCCGACCAGGTCGCCGAGGGCTCGCTGCTGGCGCCGATGCCCGGATCGGTGATCCGGCTGGGCGCCGAGATCGGCAGCACCGTGGTGAAGGGACAGCCGATCCTGTGGCTCGAGGCGATGAAGATGGAGCACACCATCGCGGCCCCCACCGACGGCGTGCTCGCCGAATTGAATGTGGCCGCCGGCCAGCAGGTCGAGGTCGGGGCCGTCCTCGCCGTCGTCCACGCCCCCGACCCGGCCGAATGAGCAGCGCAACAGCTTCCGACACCAGGAGTAGATCATGAGTTTCATCGAGACCGACGAGCAGAAGGCACTGCGCGCCGCGGTGGCCGCGCTCGCCGCGAAGTACAACTACCGCGACTACGTCGTGGCCAAGGCCCGTGCCAACGAACCGCTCGACGAATTGTGGAACGAGGCGGGCAAACTCGGCTTCCTCGGCGTGAATCTGCCGGAGGAGTACGGCGGCGGCGGTGCCGGCATCTACGAGCTGGCGCTGGTCATGGAGGAACTGTCGGCGCAGGGCGCGGGCCTGCTGCTGATGGTGGTCTCGCCCGCGATCTGCGGCACCATCATCACCAAGTACGGCACCGAGGAACAGAAGCAGTACTGGCTGACCCGGCTGGCCGACGGTTCGTCGAAGATGGTCTTCGGCATCACCGAGCCCGACGCCGGTTCCAACTCGCACAACATCACCACCACCGCGCGCCGGGACGGCGGCGACTGGATACTCAACGGCCGCAAGATCTTCATCTCCGGCGTCGATCAGGCCGAGGCGGTGCTGATCGTCTCGCGCACCGAGGATTCCAAGACCGGCAAGCTGAAGCCGGCCCTGTTCATCGTCCCCACCGACACTCCCGGCTTCCAGAAGAACCGCCAGGAGATGGACATCATCGAGCCGGACAACCAGTTCACGCTGTTCCTCGACGATGTCCGGCTGCCCGCCACGGCACTGGTCGGTGAGGAGGACGCGGCGATCGCGCAGCTGTTCGCCGGGCTGAACCCCGAGCGGATCCTGGGTGCGGCGATGGCGACGGGGATGGGCCGCTATGCCATCGACCGCGCGGTGGAGTACGCCCGGGAGCGGCAGGTGTGGAAGACCCCGATCGGTGCGCATCAGGGCATTTCGCATCCGCTGGCGCAGGTGAAGATCGAGGTCGAACTCGCCAAGCTGATGATGCAGAAGGCCGCGGTGCTCTACGACTCCGGCGACGACTTCGGTGCCGCGGAAGCGGCGAACATGGCGAAATACGCCGCGGCCGAGGCGAGTATCAAGGCGCTGGATCAGGCGATCCAGACCCACGGCGGATCCGGGCTCACCTCGGATGTGGGCCTCGCGGCCATGCTCGGCGCGGCCCGCATCGGCCGGGTGGCGCCGGTCAGCCGCGAAATGGTGCTCAACTTCGTCGCCCAGCATTCGCTGGGCCTGCCGAAGTCGTACTGATGCCCGCTCGGCCGGACCGGATACCGGTCCGGCCGCCTGTCCATCCGGTGTAAGGAGAACGCAAGTGAGTGAAACCAACGGTGCCGAAACGCCTTTCGTGCGCTACGAACTGCGCGACGGAATGGCGGTGCTCACCCTGGATTCTCCGCACAACCGGAATGCGCTGTCCTCGACGCTGGTCCGGGAGTTGCTCGACGGGCTGCGCCGGGCCGGGGCCGATGACCGGGCGCGCGGTGTGATCCTCACCCATACCGGCAACACCTTCTGCGCCGGTGCGGATCTGAAGGAAGCGCTCGACGCCGATCCCGCCGCGGCCGCCGATATCCGCACCCGCTGGATGATCGAGGTATTGCGCGGCATCGTCGAACTGCCCAAACCTGTGATCGCGCAGATCGACGGCAATGTGCGGGCCGGCGGTATGGGGATCGTCGGCGCCTGCGACATCGTCGTCGCCGGGCCGGCGAGCAGCTTCGCGCTGACCGAGGCGCGACTGGGCCTGGCGCCGTTCATGATCTCGCTCACCCTGCTCCCGCGGTTGACCTCGCGTGCGGCCGCCCGGTACTACCAGACCGGGGAGACCTTCGACCCTGCCGAAGCCGAGCGGATCGGATTGATCACCGTCGCCGCCGCGGATCCGGCCGCCGAGGTCGCTCGGCTGTGCGGGGAACTGCGTAAGAGTTCCCCGCAGGGTCTGGCCGAGAGTAAGCGGCTGGTGAACGCCGGCCTGCTCGCCGAATTCGATCGCAGTGCCGATGAGCTGGCTCAACGCTCCGCGAGCTATTTCGGAACGCCCGAGGTCATCGAGGGTATGACGGCCTTCTTCCAGCGCCGTCCGCCGAGCTGGGCAGAATGAGGCCATCATGACCGCATCGCACGAACCGAAACAGGACCGCAGCCGGGCCACCCGGCAGCGGCTGCTCGAGGCCACCATCGACTGCCTGGCCGACATGGGCTGGGCGGCCGCCACCGTCGCGGTCGTCGCCGAACGTGCCGGGGTGTCACGCGGTGCGGCACAACATCATTTCCCGACCCGCGAGGACCTGATCACCGCGGCCCTCGAGTACATGTTCGACACCCGGATGGCGCAGTCGAAGGCCGAGGCGGCCGCGCTGACGTCGGCGCCCGACCATGTCGGTGCCCACGACCTCGCGCGCACCGAGGCGGTGGTGGCGCAGCTGGTCGAGTCGTACACGACCACCTTGTTCAAGGCCGCACTCCAGGTGTGGACCCATGCTGCCGCCGACCCGGTGCTGCGTGAACGAATCGTCCCGCTGGAAGCCCGCTTCGGCCGGGTCTCGCACCGACTGGCGGTCGAGGCGCTGGGTGTCGACGATTCCGATCCGGTGGCCCACCATCTGGTGCAGGCCACCCTCGACATGGCGCGTGGTCTGGGCCTGGCCGATGTGCTGACCGACGACTCGGTGCGCCGCAAACAGATCGTGCAGCAGTGGGCGGCGACCCTGCACATGGCCTTGCACACCCCGCACTGACCTGCGAGCCAGTCCTGGGAACGTCTGCGCGCTGCGCTACCGTAATCGGGCAAATCTCACCCAGATCATCGACTCGAGGGGACCGATCATGGATTCGGGTTCTGCGGCAGCGCTGGAAGGTATCCGGCAGGGGTATCTGAACGGCGATCCCGTTGCCACCGCACTGTTCATCCCGCTGTTCTTCATCGCGGGCATCTTCGGACTGATTCAGGGTCGGCCCTTCTGACCCGAACCGCACGACCCCCGGTCACGGCGGACGATCCGCAGTGCGCGGTTCGCCTCGCCGTGACCGCGCCGCGCACCGCCCCACACGCGTCCTGGCCCGGTTGTTCCCGGATGCGCCGACCGGCTCCGCCCTGGCCCACGCTGCTGTGGGCGACCGGCCGTACGGAGTTGCCCGGTCCCCCGCGGCGCTCCGGCTGGCGCTGGGACGGCACACCGCGCTGAAAATGCCGGTCCGGCATCGAGTTCGGCGAGCTATTCGCTCGGCGATTCCGCCACCGGCGGCGGGACCAGGGTGCCGACGATGCGGCGCACCTTCGCGATGCCGGAGGTATCGCCCAGGCGCAGTGCGGTATTGGCCGCCATCAGGACAGCGTCGATCTGGAAGGTCGCCGATTCGATATCGGTCGCGGAGCACGCGTTCTGGGCGGCGGCGAGTTCGAGCTGACGGGTGAGGGCGCCCAGCCACGCTCGATGCCCGAGCACCAGCGCGTCGCGGACGGGACCCGGGTGACTGTCGAAGTCGGGCAGATTGGCACCCCAGAAACAGCCGCCCGCGAACAGTGGCCGCGCGGCGTAGTCGATCCAGTGCTCGACGAGGGCATGGAGCCGGGGCGCGCCCTCGGACGCCTCCCGCGACGGCGCGATCACCGCGTCGGCGAAAAGCTCGCCCGCGGTGTCTATTGTCGCCAGTTGCAGTCGTTCCTTGGTGCGGAAGAGCGTCTGGATTCCCGCCTTGCTGAGCTCGAGGTCCTCGGCGAGCCGTCCGAAACTGAGCCCGCCGAGGCCGTCGAGGGAGGCGATGTCGACGGCGTGACGGGTGATCAGGCGGCGCGAACGATTTCCGCGTTCACGGCCGCGGTGGGCGGCCTCCGCGCCGGTGGTCACAGGATCTGCTCGACGTGATAGGCCACGCCGCCCTCGACGAGGTATCCGGTGCCGACGGCGACCACATCGTTGAGCCATCGGTACCGCTCGGATCCGGTTTCGAACACCGGGTTGATGCGGAAGTAGTAGTCGGCCGGGTCGACGCGGAGTCGGCCGGCGGGCGTGGCCATATCGTCCCGGACCTGCGGCGGGATCGCCCAGCGACCGCCGTAGCTCATATGGATCAGGGCCTCGTCCTCGGTGCGCAGAGCCAGCCGGACGTCGAGCATCATGGTGCCGTCGGTACGGAACAGTGCCCAGTCGCCGCCCTGGGCCAGGACCTCGCCACCGAGCCGCGGACCGCGGAACGAACCGCCTGCCGCGCCGTAGAGTACGCGTCGGCCGACCGGGCCGTCGACGCCGAATTCCACCCGCGGGCGCAGATCGACGACGATATCGAAAAGCGTTGTGGTGCGCAGTGGTTCGACGGTTCGAACGCGGGCGTCGAGGGTCATCGACGGCCTCCCGGGATGCTCGGTTCGCCGAACAGGGTGTGCCGCACCGCGTCGGTGGAGACGCCGGATTGCGCGCACAGATCCGACAGATCGAAGCAGAACCGCTCGCTCTCGATCAGATCGTCGGCGAAGGTGAACGTGATGAAGATCGGCAGCTCGGCCCGCCGGCCGTTGGGCGACACCCCGAAACGAGTGCCGGTCATGGTCATTCGAGCCGTACCCCAGCAGGCGAGGGTCCGTCCGTCGTCGGCGTGGCCGGCCAGTTCGACGTGATAGTCGGGAAAGGATGCGAAGAATCGGGTCAGAGCGCGTTCGTTCTCCGCCGGACCGCGGGCGGTGGTCCCGAACGCCGGGGTCGTGAGCGTCATCCGCGGATGAAGCAGGGCCAGTGCGGCGGGGAGGTCCTGCCCGCTCTTCGCGATCGCGAGGGCCTGCGCGAGTTCGAACATGCGGTGGCCGTCCATGGTGGTGTCCTTCGGTAGCCGTCGGGGCGTGATGCGGCCCGATATCACAAACATACGTACGGCCGTATGTTTAGGCAAGAGGTTGAGCAAGGGGTTGATCGAGGCGATCCACTTGCGGATTTGGTGAGCCCGGGTTCGCCCGATATCCTGGCTGGACTCCGGATTCCTGGAGCGCGAAGTTCCTGGCCCCGTCGTCTAGCGGCCTAGGACGCCGCCCTCTCAAGGCGGTAGCGCGGGTTCAAATCCCGTCGGGGCTACAAGATCACGAATGCCCGCCCTGATCAGGGCGGGCATTCGTATTTCGCCGGGATCCGATCTCAATACGGCACCGTCAGGTCGTACACGGCCACTCCGTCGATGTCCTGACGCGGGAAATGCTGTGCCACCCACGAAGTGATCCGCGCCGCAGGCGACTCCGCGGGCCCCGAGCGCGAATCGTCGTTCCCACCGCCGATGAAGTAGTGGATATCGCCGTTCGCGACGTGGTCGCGGAACTGGTCCGGGGCCGGTGCGCGAGCACCGCCGTCGAATCCTCCGATCGCCAATATCGGCAGCTGAGTGGCCAGCTGATAGCTCGCCGCGCGATCGGAGCCGGCGGTCGCCGCGGCCCATCGGTAGGCGATACCGTCACGATCCAGCAGGGCGATCACACTCTCACCCGGTGTGTTCGCCGACGCCACGGCACCGTCCGGGCGGTGCGGAAAGGCCAGGGTGTCGGCGGTGCAGGCGAGCGGGCCCGCCGACCCGATGACACCCGCGGCGATCGCGGCCGCCAGCGCGCATCGGCGCGACCGCGGAATCAGCAGCGCGATCGACGCCGCGATGCCGCCGGCCAGTACCGCCCAGCGCAACCACGCGACAGCATCCGCGCTGCGGGACAACAGCATCCACGCGGTCACCGTCGTGGCGACCATGGCCGTGGCGGCCACCGGGCGAACCCAGCGACGCCCGGATGCGCGCCACAGCATCGTCGCCCCGGCGCCGGTGAGCGCGGCGACCGGCGGTGCGAGCACGAGCGGGGAGTACTGGTGGACATTGTCCGGTGCGCAGCTGAACAGCGCCGCGGTGAGCAGCCAGCCACCCCACATGATCAGGGCGGCACGTCGGCCGTCGGTGCGAGAAGCGCTGCCGCGCAGCACGAGTCCGGCGATCAGCAGGATCAGCGCGGCGGGCAGCAGCCAGGCGATCGATGTGCCCCGGTCCGCGTCGAACCACCGGGTGACGCCGGTCGCCAGGAGCGAATTGTGCGGGGGACGGACGAAATTCGGTCGGGAGTCGACCGGCCACAGGTCGGTGAGCAGAATCCACGAGCCCGCGATCCCGGCCATGGCCCACGCGGCGGCGCACAGCTGCCCGATGCGCGCGAGCGCCCGGGGCGGGCCGGCGACGAGATAGGTGAGCGCCAGGGCGGGCGCCACGAGCAGCACTTGCCACTGCCCGGCCAGAAAGCCGAATCCGGTGAGGATTCCGCACCACAGCAGCCGGCGCGGGCGGCCGTCGGCCACCGCACGGGTCATCGCCCAGCAGGCCGCGACCATCAGCAGTACCAGCAGCGCGTCCGGATCGTTGAACCGGAACATCAGCGCCGCGACGGGTGTGAGGGCCAGTGCGGTACCGGCGAGCAGTCCCGCGACCGGGCCGAAGGGCCGTCGGACCGTTGCCCACAGCAGCGCGACCGCGCCGACACCCATCAGGGCCTGCGGGACGAGCAGCGTCCAACTGGACAGGCCGAACGCCCGTACCGTCAGATCCATCGGCCAGAGCGCTGCCGGAGGACCGCCGACGGTGGTCCCGTTCGAGGCATCCGCGGAGCCGAACAAGAATGCTTTCCCCGACACCGAACCGGCCTGCGCCGCAGCCGAATACCCCGAATTCGCCCACCCGTTCGCGCCCAGGTCGCACAGGTAGGCGATGGTGGTGGTGAGTAGCAGAGCGGCCAGCGCCCGGCCTTCCCAGCGGCGCCGATCCGGGGCGGGCGCCGATCCGGCCGGCGACACCGGCCGGATCAGGGTGGTGGTCACCGGGGGGCCGTCGGTGCCGCCGTGAGATCGGTGACAGGGGTGCCGGTGACCGCGTTGCGAAAAACCCAGCGCAGCCCGACGAAGCGGGTCAGCGTCGCCACCAGGTTCGCGACCACCAGGACGAACAGTTCGACGTGCACCGAGGCCTCCGGCGCCCAGCGATGGAGGGCGAACAGCGAGCCGCTGGTCAGCAGCCAGGCGAAGGTGAAGATCAGCAAACCCTGGAAGTGGTGCGAAACCGCGTTGCCCGAGCCGCGGACACCGAAGGTGAAGGCACGGTTGGCCGCGGTGTTCGCGATCGCGGTGAGGAGCAGCGCGGCGAAATTGGCGGGCTGCGCGCCGAGTACCGACTGCAGCAGCACGTACAGCAGCATGTAGGCCAGAGTGGACAGCACGCCGATGATGCCGAACCGCACCAGCTGGCCGACCATGCCCAGCGGAACACCGTCCACGAGGGGTTCCCGGCCGATGGCCGCCCGCAGTTCGTTGATCGGCAGGGTGCCGGTGGCCAGCCCGCGACCGACCCGCCACACACCGAGCAGATCCTTACGCGCGGTGTCGATGATGTCGACGCGGCTGTCGGGGTCGTCGATCCAGTCGACGGGCACCTCGTGGATGCGCAGACCGGCGCGTTCGGCGATCACCAGCAGTTCGGTGTCGAAGAACCATTCGCCGTCCTCGACCAGTGGCAGTACCCGGCGCGCCACGTCGGTGCGCATGGCCTTGAATCCGCACTGGGCGTCGGAGAACCGGGCCTGCAGTGAGGCTCGCAGGATCAGGTTGTAGCAGCGGGAGATGATCTCCCGCTTCGGCCCGCGCACCACCCGGGAGGATTTGGCCAGCCGGGTGCCGATCGCGAGATCGGAATGCCCCGAGACCAGCGGCGCCACCAGCGGCAGCAGGGCGTTGAGATCCGTGGAGAGGTCGACGTCCATATACGCGACGACCTCCGCGTCGGAGGCCTCCCAGACCGCACGCAGCGCCCGGCCCCGGCCCTTGCGGTCGAGGTGGACGACCTCGACCTCGGGCAGTTCCTCGGCGAGCTCGTGCGCCACGGCGAGGGTGGAGTCGGTCGATGCGTTGTCGGCCACGGTGATTCGCGCCGAGAACGGGAGGCCGCTTCGCAGGAACGCGTACAGGCGGCGCACACAGCCGGCGAGATCGCGTTCCTCGTTGTACACCGGAATGACGATCTCGAGCACCGGTGTGTCTGTCGAGTCGGGCGTGGTCGCCGCCTGGACTGCCGTCGCTGTGTCGGACATGCTCCCAATTTCGGCCACCCAGCTTGGGCACCGATGTGCCCGAGCTGGGAGCTTCCTGGGAGCTTCAGGACTCCGGTTCGCCGAACTCCAGCACCACCAGTGGCACCGGCCGCGGCGACGTGGATTGGAAATCGGCCAGCAGTGGATTGTTCGCCAGCACCCAGGCGGCGAATTCGTCGTATTCGGCTCCCTCGAGCACGCGGCCCCGGGCCCGCAGGGTACGGGTGCCCAATTCCACCTCGACCTGTGGATTCGCCTTGATGTTGTGGTACCAGGCCGGATACTTCCCCTCGACGAACGAGCTCAGATACGGGGTGTCGCCGCGATAGAGCACCCCCAGCGGGACGACGTGCTGTTTACCGCTGCGCGCCCCCGTCGTGGTGAGCAGCAGCAGGGTGGCGTCCTCGTAGGAACCGCCGACCTTGCCGCCGTTGGCCCGGAACTCCTCGATCACCGGACGGTTCCAGTCCTTGATATCCCCTTCGGAGAAGGCCTGATTCCACGGTGCGTCCGGATCGTCGTAGGAGGTGATATCGCGCCGAGTCGTCGCGTCGGATTCGCTCATGCGGGCAGTATGCCGACGGGGTCCGACAATGTCGCCGCTCGCGCGCCGGCGGTCAGCAGCCGGCCTGAAAGGGGTAGCAGGCCCTGGCATCCTGCGGGAACAACCCCGAGTCCGGTTGGGGTGCGGGCACTTCGGCCGCGGCCGGGGCGGCGGGTGCGGGCGGTATCACCGGTGCCGGCGGCGGGGCGCCCGCGGTCGAGGTGGGGGTCGGACGGTTACCGGCGTCGCTGTGCGGCCGGGAACCATCGGCGGTGAAATACCAGACGAAACCGATGAGAACGGCCGCCAGGGCGCCGATCACCACGACGGCCTCGACCCGGTGCCGAGGCGGCCGGCGGAACGGCTTGGGCGCCGGCTCGTCGTCGGACTCCGGTTCGGGGAATCGGCGCGTGGAGTCGGCCGGCGGCCGGGGCCCGGCGGCCGCGGGGTAGCGCGGCGGCAGTGGTTGCGGGATGTCGCGTGGCGGCGGACTCACCGAAACCGGTGGTTCGGTCAGTGGGCGGCCGAACGGCTCGGTGTCGGGTGGCGCCGCGGCCGCCGACCGGGCGGAGGCATGGGCGGTATCGGGCTTCGCCGGTGCGCAGACATCGCCGGCGGATGCGGCGCTGGGCTCGGGGGGAGCGGGGGCGTCGGCTTTCACGCCCACGAGAAGCTCGGGCGCCGGCTCGGTGACGGGGACGTCGGGCGCCGGCTCGGCGGACGTCGCCGGTGCTTCGGCCGGAAACCCCTCGCGCAGCAGGGCCGCGCGCAGGGTGGCCGCTTCCTCCGGATCGCAGGCCTGGTGGAATCCGATTTCCGCCAGCACATCGATGACGAGCTCCGCGGTCCACGGGTCGGTCCGGGCTCGGAACGCCTTGCGGTTGAGCCATTTCCACAATTGCGAGGCGTCGGAGCCCAGCAGGACGTCACGGCCCGCCGGCATCCGGCCCTTGTCCAGTGAGACGGTGGTACCGGGGTGCGGGGCGACGAGCACGAGGGCGTCGACGAACAGGTCGCGGCCGGGCTCGATCTCGGAGGCCAGATGCTGCAGGTCCGACCTCGCCTCGGCCACATGACGCAGTGGATTGATGTCGTTGCCGCGCAACCGGATCGGATCGCCGGCGCTGCCGGGCATCGACCACCGGCCGTCGACCGGGCACGACAGCGTGCCGCCGATCGGTTCGAGGATGTCCTCCACCTCGATGACCGCCGCCGCGAAGGGAGTGAGGACGACGATATCGGCCTCGGTGCCGCCGCGGCGGTGTCGATCGGGAATGCGGAGGCCGGAGAGGGCGATTCCGGGATTGGAACTGTAGTCCCGCAGAAATCCGAGCGCCTTCCGCTCGGTGCTGGGATCGGTGTTCTCGGCGTTGATGATCAGCATGGTCGACTCCTCGTCCCGGCTTCGAGTTGTGGCCCGCGCTGTATATAGTACTGCGCCCCAACGGCTTTCACGACCATGCGGTAAGCCGGAAAGTTGCTGGGGCGGCGAGATGTGTGGTGCGGTGTCAGTTCCCGCGTAGCCGCCACAACGGGGAGACCGGCCCGTGCCCGGCGCCGAGATCGTAGGCCGCTTTCAGGCATCGAGTGGTCCACTCCTTGGCGAAGGCCACCGCCTCGGGCACGCCGTAGCCGTGGGCCAGCGCGCAGGCGGCCGCGGCTGCCAGGGTGTCGCCGCCACCGTGGTCGTTGCCGGTGGTGATGCGCGGCGCGGTCAACTCGTGGAAGCGGTCGCCGTCGTAGAGCAGATCGGTGCTGAACTCGGAGGAGCGCAGATGTCCGCCCTTGACGATCGCCCACCGCGGGCCCAGGGCGATCAGTGCCTCGGCGGCCTTGCGTGCGGTGCGATCGTCGGTCACGACCACACCGGTGAGCAGCCGCACCTCGTCCAGGTTGGGCGTCACCAGGGTGGCGCGGGGGATGAGTACCGAGCGCAGCGCGTCCAGGGCCTCGGCGTGCAGTAGCGGATCCCCGTGCATCGAGGCCGCCACCGGGTCGACCACCAGCGGTACCGCGTCGTCGCGGCCGATCCCCACCTCGCCACAGACCTCGGCCACGGCTTCGATGATCGCGGTCGAGGCCAGCATGCCGGTCTTGGCCGCCGCGACCCCGATATCGCCGGTCACCACCCGCACCTGGTCGGCGACGGTCCGGGGCGGAATCTCGTGAAAGCCGCTGACGCCGACCGAGTTCTGCACGGTCACCGCGGCGACGGCCACACAGGCGTGCACGCCCAGCAGTGCCATGGTCCGTGAATCGGCCTGGATTCCCGCTCCACCTCCGGAGTCCGTCCCGGCGATCGTCAGCACCCGGATCGGGGTGGCACCCTCATCCGGCAACGGCAGCAGTTTCACGAGTCAGACCCTACGACGCGCCCGGCGCCGGTCACCGGGCGGTCACTGCCGCGCCGGTGGGCATCGCACTTTCGCCGAGGCGGGCGATCGAGCGCGTACGGTCGAGGCAACAGGATCACTCAGGTCCTGCGAACAAAGGACCCCCATGTCCGACAAATCTCCGCGCAGCACCATGTCCAAGAAGTCCGGCAAATCGCTGAAGGAGAAGCGAGCGGCGAAGAAGGCCAAGGGCGTCGCGCAATCGGATGTCGAGGTCACCTTCGAGGGGAAGAAGCGCCGGTAGCGCCCCGGCTGAGCAGTCCGGCCGGACTGCTCAGCCGCGCGGGTCTCACGCCGGCCGGGAGAAGAACCGCCGGATGTCGCCGATCAACACCGTCGGCGCCTCGTGGGCGGCGTAATGACCGGCCGCGTCGTTGGGGCCTCCGGACACCGCCCGCGCGTCATAGGAGTTCCAGCTGACGATGTTCTTGTGGTCGCGTTCGGCGAAGCGCCGAATCGACTGGAAGTCCCCGGCGAACATGGCCAGTGCGGTCGGGGCGGTGGTCGGCTCGGAGGGGTGTTCGGTGGCGTGCGCGTTCTCGTAGTAGAAGCGGATCGAGGACCCCGCCGTCCCGGTGAGCCAGTACAGAGCGATATTCGCGATCACGAATTCCGGGTCCAGGCTCTCGCCGAACAGCTGCGCATTCCAGCCCAGCAGGCCCAGTGGCGAATCGGTGAGCGCGTAGGCCAGGGTCTGGGGCTGCTGACTGCACAGCAGGTTGAAGGCCATCTTGTTGTCGTGGAACCATTGCAGATGGGCGAGCGCCGCCTGATCGTCCTCGGACAGATCGTCGAATTCGCCCGCTGCTCCGGACGGGAACGAGAACAGTTGCGTCACATGGACGCCCACGATCCGGTCCCCGGCCAGCCGGCCGATCTCCGGCGAGACCATGGAACCGCCGTCGTTGCCGATCGCGCCGAAGCGCTCGTAACCCAGCCGGTCCATCAACTCCACCCAGGCGCGCGCGGTGCGCTGGGTGCCCCAGCCGGTGCTGCGGGTCGGCCCGGAGAAGCCGAATCCCGGCAGTGACGGCAGGACCACGTGGAACGCCGGATCCTCGGGGGATTCCGGTTCGGTCAGCGCCTCGATCACATCCAGGTACTCCAGGACCGATCCGGGCCAGCCGTGGGTGAGGATCACCGGCACCGCATCGGCGCGCGAGGACCGCACATGAATGAAGTGGATCTCCTCGCCGTCGAGTTCGATGCGGAACTGGGGGTACGCGTTCAGACGTGCCTCGGTGGCGCGCCAATCGAATTCGTTCAGCCAGTACTCGGCCAGGCGGCGCACCCGATCGCCCGGCACGCCGTAGGAGTCGCCGACGCCGGGGAGTTCGTTCGGCCACAACGCCCGGCGCAACCGGTCGGCCAGATCGTCCAGCCGGGCCTGGGGGATGTCGATGCGGAAGGGGTGGATGGTCATCGTCGAACTCCTGACTGGAACGGAATGATTTGTTCTGTTTAGACCCTAACAGAACGGATCATTCCGTTTCAAGTGCTACTCTGTGTCTATGTCGAACTCGCCCGATGCCCCAGCTCACAAGCCACTTCCCGGCCGTAAGGCGCAGGCCGCGCGCAACGACGGGATCATCCTCGACGCCGCCCGCGCTGTCTTCCTCGCCGACGCGACCGCGCCGATCGCGGCCGTCGCGGAGCGGGCGGGAGTCGGGATCAGTGCCCTGTACCGGCGCTATGCGAGTAAGGAAGTGCTGCTGCGCACCCTCTGCTATCAGGGGCTGTGCCGTTACAACGCGGAGGCCGAGGCGGCGCTGCGGACCGATGACGACGCACAGGTGCTGGTCGAATTCCTGCGCCGGGTGGTCGATGCCGATGTGCACTCGCTGACGGTCCGCCTGGCCGGCACCTTCACCCCGGATGATTCCTTCGCCCCCGAGGTGCGGCGCTCGGGCGAACTGAACCATGAAATACTGCGCCGGGCACGCGCTTCCGGCACCGTGCGGGACGGTGTCACGATCGCGGATATCAGTTTGATCCTGGAAGCATGTGCCGCGATCACGCTGCCCGATCCCGAACGCACCGCCCAGTTGCGCCGCCGCGTGCTCGCCCTGCTGCTCGACGGATTGCGGGCCTCCGGCGAACTCCCCGGCCCCCCACCGGAACCCGATGAGTTCACCGCGCGCTGGCGGCCCCGCAAGTAGCCGCTCAGCGGGCCGCGCCGACCCAGGTGGTGAGCGCTGTGGCCAGTCCCTGTGTGGTGGAATCCGCTGCCGCCCAGGCGATATAGCCGTCGGGCCGGATCAGCGCAGAGGTGGGCGCGGCAACGCTGCCCAGGCCGGGAACGGTCCAGGTATCGACCCGATCGTCGGCGGTCACCAGGTCCACCCGGTCCTTCCAGCCGCGGATGTCGGGGGTTTCGGTCTCGGTGCGTGACAACAGGATCGGCCGTCCGGACCGGAGCAGTTCGTACAATCGGGTGGGCCCCGCGGCCGTGACGAGATCGGCATCGGGCACGCGCCGGCCGGTCAGTGGGTGATCGCCGGCGCAGTCGTATCGAATGTCGAGGGCGGTGATCATGAGCCCGAGCCGGTGTCGTACCGCATCCATGCCGATCAACTCGGACATGGTGTCGCGCAACGCGTCCATGTGTACGCCGGGCCGTGAGAGCGCGGTCTGCGCCCGGGTGTTTCGCAGTACCCGCGCCGCGATCGGATGCCGCTCGGACTCGTAGGTGTCCAGCAGCGCCTCGGAGGCGTCGCCCCGCAACACCGCCGCGAGCTTCCAGCCGAGATTGGCCGCGTCCTGTAGTCCCAGGTTCTGTCCCTGCCCCCCGGCCGGATAGTGGATATGGGCGGCGTCGCCGGCGAGGAAGACCCGGCCGACGCGATAGCGGTCGGCCTGACGGGCGGAATCACTGTAATGGGTGACCCAGCGTGGACTGTGCATCCCGAAATCGGTGCCCGCCAGTTCGGTGAACGCGGTGCGGAACTGCTCGTAGGTCAGCTCCGACCCGCGCGGAAGCACCCGGTCGTGGCACTGCGCCATCAGCCGGTACCACCCGGGCTCGAATTGGATCACCGAGAAGTCGCCCACGCTGCCGCGGGTGCCGAAGAACGGTTCCGCGGGCGGTTCGGCGAGTTCGACGTCGGCGAGCATGCCGGTCACCGTGGCATCCGTGCCGTCGAAGCCGATGCCCGCGAGTTTGCGGACCGCGCTGCGCCCGCCATCGCAACCCGCCAGATAGCGGGCGCGGATCCGCCGGGGCCGGGCGCCGCCGACCTCGACCAGCACCCCCTCCTCGTCGGCCCGGAATCCGGTGACCGGGGAGTCCCATCGGACCGGGGCGCCGGAAGCCGTGGCGGCGGCGTCCAATTCGCGTTCGATGGTGGATTGCAGCACCGCGAGGGTGAAGGGGTAGCGGGTCTCGAAATCGGCGAAGTTCAGCGCAAGCCCGCCGAAATGGCCCGCCTGGATGCGGCGGCCCCGGGCGAGCAGGTCGTCGAGCAGGCCGCGCTGGTCGAGCAGCTCCATGGAGCGGGCGTGGATGCCGCCGGCGCGGGATTCGCCGGTGCGGGCCGGAAGTGCGTCGAGCACCTCCACCTCGATCCCCGCCAGGCGCAGTTCGATCGCGAGCATCAGGCCGGTCGGCCCGCCACCTGCGATTACCACCTCGGTCGTCTGCATGGCCCACTCCTTAACGTTGTTAAATCCTTTAACGCTGTTAAGGACAACAGAACATTGTTAAGCTGTCAAGTGTTCCGCGAGGAGGTGCGATGAAACTCGATGCCGTGGTCATCGGCGAGGCGGCGTTGGGGCTGCTCGACGAGGTAGGTCTCGACGGCCTGACCATGCGTAAGGTGGCCGGGGCGCTGAATGTGCAGGCGCCCGCGCTGTATTGGCATGTGAAGAACAAGCGGGAACTGCTGGATGTGATGGCGCGCGCTGTCTTCGTCGAGGCCGTCTCCGGGGTGGAGGCGCCACGCCGTGGTGTCACCTGGCAGGACTGGATCGCCGAGCTGGCCGGGCGGCTCCGGGGCGCCATGCTGCGTCACCGCGACGGTGGGCGATTGCTGGCGGGAACCTATGTCAGCGATGAATCGATGTGGCGAACAATGGAATTGACGCTGCGCACAGTGGAGGACGCGGGTTTCGCGCCGGTCGACGCCGGTCGGGTCTTCCCGATCGTGCTGCACTACACCACGGGCTTCGTCATCGAGGAGCAAGCGCGCTCGGGCGCGGATTACGGGGACGACAATCCCTACGCGCACATCGAGCAGTCGGTCGACGCCGATCGCTTTCCACGCACGGCGCACCTGGTGACCAGCCTGTTCGCCGCGGAACCGAATGCCGAGTTCGACCACGGGCTGCGGGTCATCCTCGCCGGGATCAGCGCGCTGGCGGCCGTCGACCGAGAGTGCCGATAGGAGAACCGCTCACGCGTGCGCGGTCTTGCCGCCGTCGATGACCAGGTGGGCATCGGGACTGCGGCACTGAGAGGCGCGGGCGGCGGCCCGCTGACCTATCTGCCGCGCCGACGCCCACCGTGGCGGCGGGGGCGCCGGCGCGAGCAGCGCAACAGCTTTCGCTGTCACGATCAGGGTCCGGTCAGGACACAACCGGCAGGTAGACCTTGCCGCCCGCATCGGCGAATTCCGCGGACTTCTCCGCCATACCGGCCTCGATCGCCTCGACATCGGTCAAGCCCTGCTTCTCGGCGTACTCACGCACATCGGCGGAGATCCGCATCGAGCAGAACTTCGGGCCGCACATCGAGCAGAAGTGGGCGGTCTTGGCGGGTTCGGCCGGCAGGGTCTCATCGTGGAACTCCCGCGCGGTGTCGGGGTCCAGTGACAGGGCGAACTGGTCGTGCCAGCGGAATTCGAAGCGCGCCTTGGACAATTCGTTGTCACGATCCTGCGCGCGCGGATGTCCCTTGGCGAGATCGGCGGCATGTGCAGCGATCTTGTAGGTGATGACGCCGGTCTTCACATCGTCGCGGTTGGGCAGGCCCAGATGTTCCTTCGGCGTGACGTAGCAGAGCATCGCGGTACCGGCCTGTGCGATGATCGCGGCGCCGATCGCGGAGGTGATGTGGTCGTAGGCCGGCGCGATATCGGTGGCCAGCGGGCCGAGGGTATAGAACGGCGCTTCCTCACACCACTCCTCTTCCAGCCGAACGTTTTCCACGATCTTGTGCATCGGCACGTGCCCGGGGCCCTCGATCATCACCTGTACGCCATGGGATTTCGCGATGGTGGTCAACTCGCCGAGGGTGCGCAGTTCGGCGAACTGCGCCTCGTCGTTGGCATCCGCGATGGACCCCGGCCGCAGGCCGTCGCCCAGGGAGAAGGTGATGTCGTACTTTGCCAGGATCTCGCAGAGTTCGGCGAAATTCGTGTACAGGAACGATTCCTGGTGATGGGCCAGACACCAGGCCGCCATGATGGAACCGCCACGGGACACGATCCCGGTGACGCGCTTGGCGGTGAGCGGGACATACCGCAGCAGCACGCCCGCGTGCACGGTCATGTAGTCCACACCCTGTTCGGCCTGCTCGATCACGGTGTCGCGGTAGATCTCCCAGGTCAGCAGGGTCGGATCGCCGTTCACCTTCTCCAGGGCCTGGTAGATCGGCACGGTGCCGACCGGTACGGGCGAGTTCCGCAGGATCCATTCCCGGGTCTCGTGGATGTTCTTACCGGTGGACAGGTCCATGATGGTGTCGGCGCCCCAGCGGGTGGCCCACACCATCTTCTCCACCTCTTCGGCGATGGAGGAGGTGACGGCGGAGTTGCCGATATTGGCGTTGATCTTCACCGCGAACTTCTTGCCGATGATCATCGGCTCGGATTCGGGGTGGTTGTGATTGGCCGGGATCACCGCACGTCCGGCGGCGACCTCGTCACGCACCAGTTCCGGCGAAACGCCTTCGCGCGCAGCGATGTACCGCATCTCGGCGGTGATCTCACCGGCCCTGGCCCAGGCGAGCTGGGTGCGCGGGCCGGCGATATCGGGTTTGGTCCAGCTATCCCGCAGCTTCGGCAGCCCCGCCTCGAGATCGATGGTGGCCGAATCATCGGTGTACGGGCCCGAGGTGTCGTAGACGTCGAAGTGCTCGCCATTGGTGAGGTTGATTCGGCGAGTGGGGATGCGCAGCGTCGATCCGTCCGCTTCGACCTGCTCGTAATGTTTGACGCTGCCCGCTATCGGGCCGGTGGTGACATGGTTGGACGACATGTGAGCTCATTCCTCCCTACGCCGGCATTACCCGGTCAGGTTCGTACGGTCGACGGCCCTGATCCGCCCGATCGGGCTAGCCGTCCTCTCAGCCCGCTGGTGCGAGCCCCCGTTGGCACGATGTGTGGTACCGGCCCGAGGGTACCCCGCCCCCACGGGTGGCGTCACTCGGCCTCGAACTGCGGTCCGACCGGGAAATCGCTGGCAGCGGACCCGGCGGCGAAGGCGGGATCGTCCGGAAATATGGATCGTCGCACTATCCGGTCAACGGGCCGGCACACCTTCGGCATGTGATCGACGGACGATGAACAGTCTCTCCCGGCGCCCCTCGTTTCCGGGCAGGGCTTTCGTTCGATGTCCGGGCTCAGCCGGCAGCCGGCAGAATGCGCCCGCTGACCTCTCCCAGGGCGATGGGTGTGCCGCCGACGCCCGGTGCGGTGGCGGTGATGGTGACGGTATCCCCGTCGAGCAGAAAGGTCCGCGCCGCACCGCCCACATCGATGGATTCGCTACCGTTACCGGACAATTCGATGAACGATCCGCAGTGGTGCCGTCGCGGTCCCGAGATCGTGCCGGAGGCGAAGAGATCACCCGGGCGGGTGGCGGCGCCGTTGATCGTCAGATGGGCCAGCATCTGTGCCGCCGACCAGTACATGGCGCGATAGGGCGGTGCGCTGACCTCCACCCCGTTCCAGTGCACCCGCACATCGATATCGAATCCCCAATCCCGTTGTCCCCGTAGATAGGGCAGTGGCCGCGGCTGCTGAGCGCCGATCGGTATCCGCGCGGCCTCCAGGGCGGCCAGCGGCGTGATCCAGGCGGCCATCGAGGTGGCGAAGGATTTGCCGAGGAACGGTCCGAGCGGCTGCGCCTCCCACGCCTGGATATCGCGGGCCGACCAGTCGTCGACCAGCGCTACGCCGAAGACGTGATCGGCGAAGTCGTCCACCGCGATCGGCGTTCCGAGTTCGGATCCGGCGCCGATCACGAATCCGAGCTCGGCCTCGATATCGAGCCGCCGCGAGGGGGCGAATTCCGGTGCGCCGGAATCGGTGCGGAGTTGCCCGCGAGGCCGGGTCACCGGCGTTCCCGATACCACCACGCTGCCTGCCCGGCCGTGATAGCCCACCGGGAGATGGCGCCAATTCGGCAGCAGCGGCGCACTGTTCGGTCGCAGGAACCGGCCGAGCCGGGTGGCGTGATCGATACTTGCGTAGAAATCCACGTAGTCACCGATCGCGACCGGAAGTTTCGTCCGCACCGCATCGGCGGGATGAACCACCGCGGCGGGTAGCGGCGCCCGCACCAGTTCCCGCAGACGCTCGCGTACCGCGTGCCAGCGCTGCGGGCCCTGAACCAGGAAGGCGTTGAGGTCGGGCCGGTGGAACGTCGAATCATCGAGTAGTGCGGCGAGATCCAGTACCTGTGTCCCGATCCGCACGCCCGCCCGGAACTCCCCGCCGGGTGGCGCGAAGATCCCGTAGGGCAGATTGTCCGGCCCGAACGGCGCGTCGGCCGGGATCTCCAGCCGCACATCCGTGGTGCTCACGCCCGCTCCGTACTCGGCCCGCGCCCCGACCAGGTCCACGCGTACTCGGGGTCCTCGCAGGCCAGCGCGCCCTCGCCGAGTCCGAGCGGCCGAAAGGTATCGACCATCACGGCCAGTTCGTCGAAATACTCCGCCCCGATGCTGCGTTCGTAAGCGCCCGGCTGCGGCCCGTGCGCATAACCGCCGGGGTGTACCGACACCGAACCCTGTCCGATCCCCGAACCCCTTCGCGCTTCGTAATTTCCGCCGCAATAGAACAGGACCTCGTCGGAATCCACATTGGAGTGGTAATACGGCACCGGAATGGACAGCGGATGGTAATCGACCTTGCGGGGCACGAAATCGCACACCACGAAATTGGTGCCTTCGAAGGCCTGGTGAATCGGCGGTGGTTGATGGATCCGGCCGGTGATCGGTTCGAAATCGGCGATATTGAAGGTGAAGGGGTACAGGCAGCCATCCCACCCCACCACATCGAACGGGTGCGTCGCGTACACCATGCGGGTGCCCGCGATCTCGGGGCCCGGCCGATGTTTGACCAGCACCTCGACCTCGGTTCCGGACTCCAGCAGCGGTTCGGCCGGACCGTGCAGATCGCGCTCGCAGTACGGCGAATTCTCCAGGAACTGACCGAATTTCGACAGATATCGCCGTGGCGGTGTGATGTGCCCAGTGGCCTCGATGATGTAGCCGCGTAGCGGTTCCGGGCCGGACGGCCGCCACCGATGGGTCGTGGCGCGCGGTAGCAGGACCTGATCGCCGGTACGTACGGGGATCCGGCCGAAGACGGTATCCACCACGCCCGAGCCCGCCTCCACGTAGACCAGCTCGTCGCCGATCGCGTTGCGGTACAACGGGGATTCCCGTAGCGCGGCCACATAGGAGATGCGCACGTCGTCGTTGCCGAGGATCAGCCTGCGGCCGGTCACGACATCGGTATCCGGGACCGTCGCGTCCGGAAACAGTTCGTGCAGGCGGAGATGGCGGTGGCGCAGTGGATGGTTGGGCACGGTCCCCGGATTCGGTGGCCGCCAGACGGAGGAATCGATGATCGCGGGCGGCAGACCGCGGTGGTACAGCAGCGCGGAATCGCCGGAGAAGCCCTCCTCGCCCATCAGCTCCTCGTAGAAGAGCTGCCCCTGGTCGTCGCGATGCTGGGTGTGCCGCTTCGGCGGTAGGGATCCCAGTTGCCGATAGAACGCCATACCGCTCTCCCGCCGGGTCGCTGGTCGAAAGGTCGCCGAGATCCATCCTAGCCAGCGGAGTTACCGGTGAGCGGGGGTGAGATCAGGCCGATCGCAGGGCGCGGTAGACCGCCGCGCCGACGAAGGCGCCCAGGTCCTGGGGATTCCAGTCGCCGGAGGACATGAGGGTGCGCACCGCGCCCTCACCGGCCGACACCCACAATTCGACCAGCGCGGGCAGTTTGCGTTCGGCGTCCTCGGTACCCCATGCCTCGAGCGTCGGCCGCAGCCGCCGGGTGCACCGTTCGACGGCGAAGCGCCGGCCCCGGCCGAACGAGCTCGCCACCGCCGGATCCGGATTGCCGTACAGCAGTTTCCAGGTGTCGGGTCGTTTGGTCACCGTCTCCAGCAGCGCCCGGAAGCCGTCGACGAATACTTCCTCGTCGGCCTCGACGCGGCGCGGGGGCAGCGCGTCGACGATGCCGCCGAGTAGATAGCCCTCTTCCCGCTGGATGAGGGCATTGATCAGTTCGACCCGATCGGCGTAGCAGGCGTAGACCACCGGCCGGGTGACGTTGAGGCGATCGGCGATGGCGGCGATGGTCACCGCGGCGACGCCGTCGTCGACCGCGATCCGAAGCGCCGCATCCAGCACCTGGGGGCGTCGGCGTTCGGGGCCGAGATGTTGGGCCCGTTGTCGCGGCCGCACCGCGGATTCCGATGCCATGCGGATCAAGATAGCAGTGGTAGCGGCAGGTCACGGTGCCGGATCGTGTCCCCGCGCCGGCGCGGCCGCGCGCGCCCGGCGCGGCCGCGCGCGTGTCTCGATTGCGAGCACATTCCGAGCAAATTCCCTCGAACTATCGGAGGATTGTGGAAAGTGAATCGCGAATGGAGTGGGCCACCCGCTTAAGTTATCGACAATTCTACAGCTCCAGCCCGGTTACGGTTGCGTAAGTGAACGCGGGTACGGCAACCTCCACCGACAACATCACACAATGGCGAGGAGGCCGGGAGCGTGTCGCATTACAAGGCGAACCTTCGGGATATCGAGTTCAACTTGTTCGAGGTGTTGGGGATCGGCGCGCTGCTGGAGTCGGGCGCGTACGGGGATCTGGATACCGAAACCGCGCGCGGAATGCTCACCGAGGTGCTCCGGCTGGCGGAGGGCCCGGTCGCGGAATCGTTCGTCGACGCCGATCGCAATCCGATCCAGTTCGATGCCGCCGCGCACGAGGTGATCGTGCCCGATCCGTTGCGCAAGACGGTCGCGGCGATCAACGAGGGCGGTTGGTCCGGTCTGGGCATGCCCGAGGAGATGGGCGGTGTCGCCGCCCCCTCGCCGTTGATCTGGGCTACCCAGGAAATGCTCGTCGCCGCGAACAATTCGGCCAGCTTCTTCAATATGGGCCCGCTCATGCATCAGGTGCTGTACCGCGAGGGCACCGAGCAGCAGCAGCGCTGGGCCGAGCACGCGTGGGAAAACCGCTGGGGCGGAACGATGGTGCTCACCGAGCCCGATGCCGGTTCCGATGTGGGCATGGGCCGCACCAAGGCGGTACAGCAGCCCGACGGGACCTGGCACATCGAGGGTGTGAAGCGCTTCATCTCCGGCGGTGACGTCGGCGATACCGCCGACAACATCTTCCACCTGACCCTGGCCCGGCCCGAGGGCGCCGGCCCGGGTACCAAGGGACTGTCACTGTTCGTGGTGCCGAAGTACCTGTTCGACCCGGAGACACTGGAATTGGGCGAGCGCAACGGTGTGCTGGTCACCAACCTCGAGCACAAGATGGGCATCAAGTCCTCGCCCACCTGCGAGCTGACCTACGGTGGCGACAAACCCGCCGTCGGCTATCTGGTCGGCGATGTGCACAACGGCATCGCGCAGATGTTCAAGGTCATCGAGAACGCGCGCATGATGGTCGGCGTGCTGTCGGCGGGCACCCTGTCCACCGGCTATCTGAATGCGCTGGAGTACGCCAAGACTCGCGTGCAGGGCGCCGACCTGACCCAGATGACCGACAAGACCGCGCCCCGGGTGACCATCACCCACCACCCCGACGTCCGCCGCAGCCTGGCGCTGCAGAAGGCGTATTCGGAGGGGCTGCGCGCGCTCTACCTCTACACCGCGTCCTACCAGAACGACGATGTGGCACAGGCGAATTTCGGTGCCGACCCCGATACCGCCGCCCGGGTCAACGATCTGCTGCTGCCGATCGTCAAGGGCGTGGGTTCCGAACGGGCCTACGAGACCCTCACCGAGACGCTGCAGACCTTCGGCGGTTCCGGCTATCTGCAGGACTACCCGATCGAGCAGTACATCCGCGATGTGAAGATCGACTCGCTGTACGAGGGCACCACGGCCATCCAGGCGCAGGACTTCTTCTTCCGCAAGATCATTCGCGACAAGGGCGTCGCCCTCGCGCACGTCGCGGGTCTGATCCAGGAGTTCGCCGACTCCGAGCCCGACACATTGAAGGCGGAGAAGACGCTGCTGGGCGCCGCGCTGGCCGATGTGCAGGCGATGGCCGCGACGCTGACCAACTACCTGATGGCCGCGCAGCAGACGCCCGAGGAGATCTACAAGGTCGGCCTCGGCTCGGTGCGGTTCCTGCACGCCGTGGGCGATCTCGTGATCGGCTGGCGGTTGCTGGCCCAGGCCCAGATCGCCCAGGCCGCGCTGGCCGGGCAGCCGTCGGAGAAGGACCGGCTGTTCTACTCCGGAAAGGTCGGTGTCGCATCGTGGTTCGCCAAGAATCAGCTGCCGTTGCTGAGCGGGGTGCGGGCCGTGGTCGAGAACCTCGACACCGACATCATGAAGCTGGACGAAGCGGCGTTCTGAGACCCGCGAATCCGTAGTCCCGTCGGGGCCGCCCGGGAATTCCCGGGCGGCCCCGACGTATTCGTCCCCACAGGGCCGCGTTCGACGCCGATATCGGGGTACAACTATCGATATGGTGTTCCCGGTGGCCTTCGGCTGGATGCAGGTCGTGCTGGCGGTCCTGTTCGTCGTCGCGATCGCGCTGTTGCTGACGGCCGTGCTGCGTGCCCGGAAAGCCGGGTGGCGCAGGCATATCGGCCGGGGCGCCGGCGGTCTGGTCGTCCTGTTGGTCGCGGTGGTTCTGCTGTGGGCGGTCACCCTGTTGCAGACCTATCTGGGGCTGACCGGAGAGGTCAAGGCGGCGCACATCGTCGCGAAAAGCGTTGCCGGCAGCTCACATACCCTCGATATCGAGCTCACCCTCTACGGCGACGGACAGCACGACGAGACCCGGCAGACCTATCGGATCGAGGGCGATCTCTGGGTGCTGCAGGCCGATATCGTCGAACTGGAGCCGTGGGTCAACGCCCTCGGATTCCATTCCGGCTACAAGGTGACCCGGCTCTACGGACAGCGGCTGGACGGTAACGCGGTGGGCCAGCACCAAACCATGCTGAACGGCGGGGACGGTGACTTCTTCACCGAAATGCGCGATCACAGCTGGTACACCGATCCGTTCATCCGCTCGGCCTACGGCAATGCCGTGATCGCGATGCCCGGCAGTTACGACGTCTACATCTCGCACGACGCCATCAAGACCCGGCAGAGCTGATCGCCCGGTCCGATCATTCGGACAGTTCGACGACCACGGGCGCGTGATCGCTGGCGCCCTTACCCTTTCGCTCCTCGCGATCGACCAGGGCGTCGACCGCCCGCGCGCTCAGTGCGGGGGAGGCGAGCACGAAATCGATCCGCATTCCCTCCTTGCGGGGAAAGCGCAACTGGGTGTAGTCCCAGTAGGTGTAGACGCCGGGGCCCGGCGCGAACGGCCGCATCACATCGGTGAATCCGGCCTCGACCACCGCGTCGAAGGCCGCGCGCTCGGCATCGGAGGTATGGGTCTTGTCGGCGAAGAACTCCGGTGACCAGACATCGTCGTCGGTCGGCGCGATATTCCAGTCACCGCACAGCGCGATCTGCGACGCCGGGTTCTCGCGCAGCCGGGACGCGCCGAAATCGCGCAGGGCCGCAAGCCATTCCAGTTTGTAGGTGAAATGTGGATCGGTGAGTGCGCGGCCGTTGGGCACGTAGAGGCTCCACACCCGGACCCCGCCGCAGGTGGCGCCGATCGCCCGGGCCTCGACCACGGGTGCGCTGAGCAGCGAGGTCTCGGCATCCTTGTCGAAGCCGGGCTGTCCGGGGAAAGCCACCTCGACGTCCTCGACACCCACCCGGGACGCGATAGCCACCCCGTTCCACTGGCTGAATCCGGTGTGCACGACCTCGTAGCCGGCCTCTTCGAAGCGCTCGGCCGGGAACTGGTCGTCACGACATTTGGTTTCCTGGATGGCCAGCACATCGATATCGGAGCGGTCCAGCCACGAGACGACCCGGTCCAGACGGGACCGGATCGAATTCACATTCCAGGTAGCCAAGCGCATGACACGAGATTAGTTGCCACCCCGTCGCGACGGCCGCGGAGGTGGGAACGGCAGCGACCCGGCGGTGTGGGGGAGCCCACCCGGCCTCACTCCCCGCGATGGCGGCCCGCGTTCGGATCCGGTGCGGCGTAGCGGTAGTGGTGGTGTTCGACGAACCCCAGCTCCCGATACAGCGCCAGCGCACCGGTGTTGCCGGCCTCCACCTGCACATAGGTATGGGTGGCGCCGCGCTTGTGACCCCAGCGGATCAGTTCGGCGCAGACCAGGGTGCCCAGCCCGTGGCGGCGGTGCGGTGCGGCGACCGCGATACAGCTCAGCCCGATCCACCGGCGGCCGTCGGGCGCGGTGGTGAGTGCGCCGCGGCCGATCGCCAGCGGTGCGGGCAGGCCCAGCGCCGCGAAGCCGAGTTCGCCGTTGTACGCCGCGGTGAGCACGTCCACATCCGGCGGTGGCGCGGCCACGTCCACAGTGTCCTCGCCGCGCTGGTGGTGCAGTTCCAGCCAGGCCGGATGCGGGCGCTCGTCGATGCGGACCATCGAAGGTCCTTGTGGCAGGACGAAATTGGCGATATCCATGCCGAGCACCAGGGTCTCGCCCCAGACCAGCCAGCCCGGCGGGACCGGGGCGAGGCGATCCGGCAGCCGGAGTCGCAGCGGCAGCCCGCGTTCGGCGTACCACTGGCCGATCTGCTGCAGTGTGCGCATATCCAGGGCCGCGCCGCGACCGGAACCACCGAGCGGCACCGCGGTATTGGCCCGCAGCGTGTAATCGTGGCCGGCGCTGCACAGCCAGCCGTCGAACCAGGCGCGCTCGGTTCCGGGCCAGCCGTCGATGGCCGCGGCCTCGAGCGCCCGGATCTCACCGATCCGAATCGGCCGGGGACCCAGCGCTTTCAGTGCCACCATCCGATCGGTCTCGATGGTGACGACGGCACCCTCGCCGGTCCGGATCCGGACCGGCTCATGTGCCACCAGTTCCCCGATCACATCGGTGAACTGCTGTGCGTAACCGTCGGGCAGGCGATAGCGCGCCACCACCCGGCGGCCGAGCGGAATATCGGGAAGGTCAGTCGTCATGTCCGAACGGATCCGGTACCTCGCCTGGTACCCAGCTCAAACCCGGTGCGCCCCAGCCGTTGCGCTTGATGGCCTTCTTCGCGGCACGAGCGTTGCGGCCGATCAGCACGTCGACGTAGAGGTAACCGTCGAGGTGGCCCACCTCGTGCTGCAGCATGCGGGCGAAGAAGCCCTTGCCCTCGATCGTGACCGGTTCACCCTTCTCGTCGGTGCCGGTCACCCGCGCCCAGTCCGCCCGGCCGGTGGGGAACTGCTCGCCGGGAACCGAGAGACAGCCCTCCTCGTCGTCATCGGGATCGGGCATGGTCTCGGGGATCTCGGAGGTTTCCAGGACCGGGTTGATCACCGCGCCGCGCCTGCGCTGCACCGAACCGTCGGCCGCGACGTCCGGGCAGTCGTAGACGAACAGTCGCAACGATTCCCCCACCTGGTTCGCGGCCAGCCCCACACCGTTGGCGGCGTCGAGGGTTTCGTACATGTCCGCCAGCAGCTGGGCGAGCTCGTCCGGCGACTGTGACACCTGCTGGGTCGGGCTGTGTAGAACCGGATCGCCGACGATGCGGATCGGGAGAATCGCCATGCTCGCACACTTTACGCGGCGCCGCGTGTACCGCCCGACACGCCGTACAACGCCTCGGTGAACGCCGATGTCGCGTGGTTGAATGAGCCACGACTGTCGTCCGGTGTTGATTCGGCGAGGGAGCGATATGGACAGCGCAGCGGCCCGGAATCTATCCGCAAGCGAGGACAGCTCCGCGAGCGAAGAGATCGCGGCAGCGGTCGAGGGATCCCTCATGGAGGGAGGCGAGGCGGTCACGGTAGACGGTCTCACCCGCCGTGAACTCGACATTCTCGATTTCGAACGCAAGTGGTGGAAGTACGCGGGCGCCAAGGAAGAGGCCATCCGCGAACTGTTCGCGATGTCGGCCACCCGCTACTACCAGGTACTCAATACCGTCGTCGACAGGCCCGAGGCGCTGGCCGCCGATCCGATGCTGGTGAAGCGGCTGCGCCGGTTGCGGGCCAGCCGGCAGAAATCGCGCGCCGCGCGACGGCTGGGCTTCCAGGTCTGATGCGCGCATCCGCCCCCTCGTGCGACTAGGGTCGAGACCGTGAGCAACCCGAATCCGACCTCCGGTGGACCACCGCTGCGAGCACTCGCGATGGTGCTGATCGCGCTGGCCATCGTCTTCGCGGGCCTCGGCGCCATGGCGCTGTCGAATTCGAATTCCGAGTCCTCCGCCGCGGAGACATCGGCCGATTCCGAGGTGTCGACCGCACCGCCCACCACCACCCGCGCACCGGCCACCAGTGCCGCCGCCGCGGCCACCGAGTCGTCGGCCACCGCGCTCACCACCACGACGGCCACCGCGCCGACCAGCACCGCGGGCGCCGCGGACAAGAACATTCCGGTCCGGGTGTTGAACAACAGCACGGTCTCGGGTCTGGCCTCGCGGACCGGGAATCAGCTCACCGAGGCGGGGTTCGATGTCACCGAGACCGGTAACTACCCCGGCGGTGTGATCGCGAAAACCACCGTCTACTACGGGAATTCGCCGCACGAGCGGGAGACCGCCCAGGCGATCGCGAAGGAACTGGGCATCTCGGCGGAACCGCGATTCCCCGGAATCGCCGACTCGCCGCCGGGCGTCATCGTCATCGTCACCGGTAACTAGAACCCAACCGAGCCCCATCGGTTCGGTGCGTAGCGCCTCTGGCATCATCTTGTGCGGTAAGGAATCTGTTCAACCAGCATTACTCGTAAACTCGGTACTCGTAAAGGAGTTCTCCGATGGCCCCCTCCGCAACTCGTCGCCCCTCCTGGCGGACTGTGACCCCGATGCTGGCGATCGCGGCTTTCGGCCTGGTCGCGTGCAGCAACAGCCAGGAGTCGAGCGACGTCAAGGGGACCACCCCGCCGGTATGGACGGGAAGCGCCGGTCCGGCGCAGAACTCCGGTACCGCCGAGCAGAACGCCCCCTCGGGCGACTCGGTTTCGGTGCAGTTGAAGGATCCCTCCGGTGCGCAGGTCGGTACCGCCACCATCGCCAAGTCCGGTGAGAAGGTGCAGATCACCGTCGACGCGCACGGCCTGCAGCCCGGATTCCACGGCCTGCACGTGCACCAGTACGGCAAGTGTGAGCCGAACTCCACCGCCCCCTCCGGCGGCGCGCCCGGCAACTTCCTGTCCGCCGGCGGGCATCTGCAGGTCGGCGATTCGAACAGCCATCCGGCCAGCGGTGATCTCACCTCGCTGGAGGTCGGTAAGGACGGCACCGCGAAGCTCGTCACCACCACCGATGCGGTCACCCTGGACGAGCTGAAGGGCAAGGCGCTGATGATTCACGCCGGCGCCGACAACTTCGGCAACATCCCGAACCGGTACCTGCAGGCCAACGGCGGCGCACCGGGGCCCGATGCCGAGACTCTCGCCACCGGCGACGCGGGCGGTCGGGTCGCCTGCGGCGTCATCGGCTAAGAGCGGGTCCGTCATGGGTGGGGCAGGCGCTCGCACAGTTCCGTGGAACGGCTCGCCTCGCCCGACCCTGGGCGTCGAATGGGAGATCGCGCTCGTCGACAAGCAGACGCGCAATCTGTCCAACACCGCGGCCGCGGTCTTCGACCAGGTCGGTGATCTGCGCGCGCCCAACGGTCCGCCGCACGTCACCAAGGAACTGCTGAAGAATACGGTCGAGCTGGTCAGCGGCGTGCACGATACGGTCGGCGAGGTCGTCGACGAATTGCACACCACGATGGACACCGTCCGCGCGGCCGCCGATCGGGTCGGGGTGGATCTGTTCTGCGCCGGCACCCATCCGTTCGCGCAGTGGTCGACTCAGCAGCTGACCCGCTCGGAACATTACGACGAACTGATCAGCCGGACCCAGTGGTGGGGGCGGCAGATGCTGATCTGGGGCGTGCACGTCCACGTGGGCGTGTCGCACCCGGAGAAGGTCTTCCCGATTCTCAACACGCTGCTGCTGTCCTATCCGCATCTACTGGCACTGTCGGCATCGTCACCGATGTGGGCCGGGCTCGATACCGGTTACGCCAGTAACCGGGCGCTGATGTTCCAGCAGCTGCCGACCGCCGGATTGCCGTTCCAATTCGAGAATTGGTCGCAATTCGAATCTTTCGTCCACGACCAGATGAAAACCGGTGTGTTCGAACAACTCGGCGGGATGCACTGGGATATCCGCCCGGCACCGCGATGGGGAACCATCGAGGTTCGCGTCTGCGACGGAATTCCCAGCCGTTTCGAACTCTCCGCCATCGTGGCATTGATCCACTGCCTGATCGTCGATCTGGATCGGCGGGTGGAGGCGGGGGAGACCATGCCCACCCTGCCGCCGTGGCATGTGCAGGAAAACAAGTGGCGCGCAGCGCGTTACGGGCTCGACGCGATCATCATCACCGATGCCGACAGCAATGAGCGGCTGGTCACCGACGATCTGGCGGACCTGCTGGACCGGCTGCAACCCACCGCGAAGCTGCTGCGCTGTGAGACCGAACTCGCGCGGGTACCCGACATCGTCGAGCGCGGCGCGTCCTATCAGCGCCAGCGGCGGGTGGCGGCAGCCGCACAGGGCGATCTGGTAGCGGTGGTGGACGCACTGGTCAAGGAGCTGAACAGCTGACGTCCGGGCCGCTAGTCGTGGCCGACGGGCAGCATCCGGGTGATCTGGTCGACGGCCAGGAAGTCCAGTAGCAGCCGGTTCACCACGCCGGGTTTCTCCAGTGGCAGGGCATGGGAGGTGCCGGGGACCACGGCCAGCTGGGCATCGGCGATGGTGCGCGCGATCAGGGCGCTGTGCTCGACCCGCACCCAGTCGCCGTCCCCCTGCATGATCAGCGTGGGCGCGGTGATGCGCGCGATATCGGTGAGCGGAATCTCGGGCTCTTCACGCCACAGCCGCATCATCTTGTCGTAGACGACCGGGAAATGGTCGCGGCCGTTCGGGGACAGTGGCGCGTGCAACCCCTCGAACATGGCGCGGGTGCCGGGGTCGTCGGCGAATCCGTCCAGCGCCGCCCGCGAGGACGGCCACTCCCCGTCCAGTGACAGGTACTGGCCGATGACGACCAGTTTGCGCACCAGCTCCGGCCGGGCGACGGCCACCAGGGCCGCGACCGCGCCTCCGTCGCTCCATCCGATGAGATGTGCCCCGGTCAGCGACAGCGCATCGAGCCAGGCCGCCGTATCGGCCGCCATCGCCGCATAGGTGATCGGGCCCGGCACATCCGCGGTGCGGCCGTGGCCGCGTCGTTCGGGCACGTAGACCCGATAGTGCCGAGCCAGTTCGGGCACCTGCTGCGCCCACGATTCCGCGGTACCGAGCCCGCCGTGCAGCAGGACCACCGGCTCCCCCTCGCCGTGCACCTCGTAGTAGGTGCGTAGTCCGTCCGCCTCGATGTATTCACCCATACCTGCAGTCTGACCGGTGATCCCGGTTCGTGCCGAGCCCGGGGCCGCGATGGTGCGTCGGTCCGGTTCGGCCGCAACGGGTTTCGGCTATCGCCGGCGCAGGCCGGTGACGACCAGGCCGACCAGGCGGCGGGCATCGTAGTGCTCATCGCTCTCGGCGCCGATGCACAGATTGCCCACCCCGCGCATCAGCTCGTACGCATCGATATCGGTGCTGATCTCACCCGCCTGCCGGGCCGCCTCCAGGAGTTCGGCGCAGACCGGCAGCAGACGGTCGATGAAGTAGGCGTGCAGGCTGTGGAAGGCGGTGTCGTCGGACTGCAGGGCTCCGGCGAGGCCGTGCTTGGTGATGAGGAAATCGACGAACATGTCGATCCAGCGCGCCAGTGCCGTATGCGCGGAGTCACTGTCGGCGAGCAGCGCCGGGCCGGCCTCGGCGCACGCCTCGACCTGATGCCGGTAGACGGCGACGATCAGGTCCGCCCGGGTCGGGAAATGGCGGTAGATGGTGCCGACGCCGACCCCGGCTCGCTTGGCGATATCGCGCACCGGCACCTCGACCCCGGAGGCCACGAAGGCCGCCGCCGCCGCGTTCAGCAGGGTCTGCTCGTTGCGGCGGGCATCGGCCCGCTTCCTCGGGGCGGGCGTCGCTGATTCGACCTCGGACACCGCGGTGCCGACCTCCTGTTGCTAAACGGAACAAGGTTCCGTATGTTGGGTTATCGGAACGTCGTTCCGCTTTCAGCATGGCAGATCGTGCGTTCGAAGACCACTCACACCCGTGGAGGAATCCCATGCAGTACCGCACATTGGGCCGGACCGGTGTACAGGTCAGCGCCCTGGCCCTGGGCGCGATGAACTTCGGCGCCATCGGGCACACCACCCAGGACGACGCGACCGCCATCGTCGATGCCGCGCTCGAGGCCGGAATCAACGTCATCGATACCGCCGACCGCTACAGCCAGGGCGAATCGGAGGAGATGGTCGGCAAGGCCATCGCCGGCCGCCGCGACGACATCGTGCTGGCCACCAAGGCGAATTCGCCGATGGGTACCGAACGCAACCACCAGGGCAGCTCGCGGCGCTGGCTGGCGACCGCCTTGGACGACAGTCTGCGCCGGCTCGGAGTGGACCATGTCGACCTCTATCAGATCCACCGGTGGGATCCGCGCACCAGCGATGAGGAGACACTGTCGGCCCTCACCGATCTGCAACGCGCGGGCAAGATCCGCTACTTCGGGTCCTCGACCTTCCCCGCTTACCGCATCGTGCAAGCGCAATGGGCGGCACGGGCGAACCGGCTGAGCCGCTACGTCACCGAACAGCCCGGCTATTCGATCCTGCAGCGCGGCATCGAAACTCACGTACTGCCGGTGACCGAGGAGTACGGGCTCGGTGTGCTCGCGTGGAGTCCGCTGGCCTCGGGCTGGTTGTCCGGCGCGGTCCGGCGTGACCGGGAGATCACCACCCATCGCGCAGCCGTCCTGCCCGAGCGGTTCGACCCCGATATTCCGTCGAACCGGGCGCGGATGGATGCCGTGGAGCGGCTGGCGACACTGGCCGACGAGTCCGGCCTCACCATGATCCGGCTGGCCCTCGGATTCGTCACCGCGCATCGGGGCGTGACCAGCGCGATCATCGGGCCGCGCACGCTCGAACATCTACGCTCACAGCTGGCCGCCGCCGATACCGTGCTCGCGCCCGACATCCTCGACGCCATCGACGACATCGTCGCTCCCGGAGTCGATCTCGCTCCGCAGGAGAAGTTCGACACACCACCGTCCCTGCTCGACCCGGCACTGCGCCGGCGTTGACCGAACGAAAGGATTCGTCATGACGAGGACCCCTCGGCCGAGCTTCGGCATCATGACCGCTCCGATGCAGGTGGACTACCACGACATCCTCGAGGTGTGGCGGGACGCCGATGACGTCCCGGAGATCGAGCACGCGTGGTTGTTCGACCACCTCATGCCGATCGGTGGTGATCCCGACGGCCCGATTCTCGAAGGCTGGACGCTGCTTTCGGCGCTCGCGGCGCAGACCGAACGGCTGCGTCTCGGACTGCTCGTCACCAGTAACCGATTCCGGCCGCCCGCCGTGCTGGCCAAGATCGCCACCACCGTCGACATCGTGTCGGGCGGACGCCTGGATTTCGGAATCGGCGCGGGTTCGCGACCCGGTCACCCGATGGCCGAACGGGAATACGCCGCACACGGCCTGCCCTTCCACGACCTCGAGCACGCGATCGGCACCCTCGCCGAAGGGCTCACCGTCATCCGGCGTCTGTGGACCGAGACCGAACCGTTCGACTTCCACGGCGACTACGTCGATCTCACCGGCGCGTACGGCAATCCGAAACCGGTGCGGCGACCGCATCCGCCGATCATGATCGGCGGCCGGTCGTCACGGGTGCTGCGCATCGCCGCCGAACACGCCGACCTGTGGAACATCCCCGGAGGCGGCGATATCGACGAGCTCGCCGGCCGCAGCGCGCTGCTCGACCGCTACTGCGCCGAGATCGGCCGCGACCCGGCCACCATCATCCGCTCGATTCACCTGCCGGTCTCCTACGACCACCCCGAAACCACCCGTGCCGCGGTCGCCGCGGCCGTCGACGCCGGTTTCTCCCACCTCGTGCTGGGCCTGTCCGATCCCTATCCGCCCGGAGTCGCCCGCTGGGTCGCCGACGAGATCGTGTCCGGATCGGGCCGCTTGTAGACCACCCCCTCCTTCATGACGAAATCGACTCGGCCCGTCAGGTTGATGTCGGTGAACGGATCACCCGGCATGGCGATGATGTCGGCGATCCGGCCCTCGGCCAGCACACCCAGATCGTCGAGTTCCAGCAGTTCGGCGGCGACGCTGGTGGCGGATCTGAGCGCGCGGGCGGCGCTGATGCCGGTGGAGACCATGGTGGGGAATTCACGCCAGTTCTGATCGTGCGGGAACATACCGGCGTCGGTACCGAAGGCGATCGAGATATCGCTGCCGGCAACGAAATCGGCGCCGGCGAGCAGAGCCTCGCGGTGCCGCAGGAACTTTCGGCGCTTGTAGGCGGGTTTGTCGGCCCAGTAGGCGTCGTCGTCGGCGCGGCGGGCGTCGTCGAGGACGGTGAACTGGGTGGGAACCAGATAGACCCCGTGATCGATCATCAGTTGCAGGGTGTCGCGGCTCGCGAGATTGCCGTGCTCGATACTGCGCACCCCCGCGCGGACCGCCCGGCGCACGCCTTCGTCGCCGTAGCAGTGCGGGGTGACATGACGGCCCAGGTCGCGGGCGGTGGCGACGAGCGCATCCATCTCCTCCTGGCTGTAGGTGGGCCGGGTGGGGTCGTCGGAGGGACTCGAAAAGCCGCCCGTGGCACCGAATTTGATCCAATCCGCACCCGCGCGGATCTCGGCGCGGACCCGGGTCCGGATCTCGTCGCAGCCGTCGGCGGCCGCCATTTCGAGATATCGATGCAGGCCCTGGTACTGATCGCCGAGCATCCCGCTGAAATCTCCGTGCCCACCGCGTGCGGAGATCAGATGCGGGGCGACCAGCATCCGGGGCCCGTCGATCAATCCGGCGGCGATCGCGTCGCGCAGATCGAGGGTGTTGTATCCGGGATCGGCGGTCATCAGATCGCGGACCGTGGTGAATCCGTTCAGCAGCATCGTCCGCAGGACCGGAATACTCGCCAGGGCGGTGGCGGCCGCCGACCGCACGATCGCCGGAACCAGCGACGGGGTCACCGTGACGTGGGTGTGGCAGTCCATGAAACCCGGTGTCAGCGTATGTCCGGTCAGATCGATGATCTCGGCATCCGGCGGTGCGGCGAGATGTTCGGCCACCCGCGTGATCCGGCCGTTGTCGACGAGTACGTCACGGCGGCCGACGGGTGCGTCGGTCAGTCCGTCCCACAGTGTCGCGCCACTGAGCACCGTCGTCATCGCCGGACCTTTCCTCGAAGGGACGCCGCGCCAACCGATGTCTCGATGATAGGAGAACGCGAGCGGACGGAGGATCGCGCCGCGCCACCGCGGCGTTCCCACGAGGGCCGGCTCGCGCGCTGGTATTCGCGCCACGCCTTCTGGGTTTCGGTCAGCTTCGGACGCGGCGCCCGGTTGCGGAAGAAGTTCACCACCATCACCACCGGCACGATGAACGCCTGGAAGAAGATCAGATACGAGCCGCCGTCGAAGAGGAAGGCGAGGTAGGCCGCGTAACCCAGATAGACGGCGCCGAGGACCCCGTTGAGTGAGCGGGACGCGCTGCTCTGCCCGTTCCGTACCGAAGCGAGGGCGATCATGATGATCCCGCTGACCGCCAGCAGGGCGACATACCAAGTGAACATGGACCGACTGTGACAGCGGGCCATTGGCATTCGCTTACGGAAAGGTTGTGGGCCATGGCGCGGGTCACACTCGTCGCCGGTGGTTCCGCTGGGGTAGGGACGGCGTTCATCGCTTGTTTACGATGATCAGGTGCTGCTCGATGATCCGCGTTCCGACCTCGGTGGTGACGCACCCCGGAGACGAACCTGGACCGTCTCGCCGCAACTGTCGGCGACGGCGCTGATCGCCGCTGTCGCGGCCACACTCGTCGTGCTGCAGATCGTGGCCTCCCACAAGGGTTTCGAAGGTCCCCTGCACAGCCTGTGGCAGGACTTCGCCGGGACGCCGAAATCGGTATCGGTGCCGTGGGCCGGGCTGGCGCTGGCGCTGGTCGGGCTGTCGTGGCGGCGGCGGTTCCGCACCGTGGGCGTGGCCGTCGCCATCGACGCCGTCTGCGCGCTGATCCGGGTGCTGTCCGGTGGTCCGATGACCGTCGGCAACGGTGCGGTCATCGCCCTGACCGGCCTCGCGCTGGTGGCGTGGCTGGGCTGGGAAGGCGCGGACAAACGTCATGCGCTGCGGGCGGCCGCCCTCGGCGCGCTGCTGATCCTGGCCACCAAGGTCGGCGATGTCTGGCTGCATTTCACGGTGATGGCCGGTCCGAACGTGCGCGACCGCTATGTGGTGCTGGCCGACCACGCCTTCGGCGAACCCTCATGGGTGATGGGCCGGGTGATCGAAGCCCTCGGACCGGTCGTCTACGGCGTACTGCACTGGGTCTATATCGAATTGCCGGTGGCGGCGATGGTGGTAGCGGCCTGGCAGCTGCGCAAGGTCGTCGCGACCGGAATATGGCCCGGCCACTACCTGGTGCGCACCTTCCTGGTCCTCGGTGTGGTCGGACCCGTGGTCTACCTGCTCTTCCCGGTGGTCGGGCCGATGTTCGCGTTCGGGCCGGACGGGCACGGCCTGCAGATCGGCGACTACTGGCCGCATATCGTGCCGCCGGTCGACTACCACCCGAAACCACTGCCGTTCGACAACGCCACCCCGCGCAACTGCATGCCGTCCATGCACACCGCGTGGGCGACCGCGGTTTTCCTGCATTCGCGCCGCGGCGCCGACGGCACGCCGGCGCCGCGCTGGCTGCGGTGGGGCGGCGCCTTCTGGTTGCTGGCGACGCTGTCGGCGACGCTCGGATTCGGCTATCACTACGGGGCCGATCTGCTCGCCGGTGCGGTGCTGGCGCTGACGATCGAATCGGTGCTGCGCGCGCCGGAACGCGGCTGGAACCGCGCTCGTGTCGCCCTGGTCGGCGCCGGATGCGCCCTGCTGACCGGGCTGCTGCTGGCGTACCGGTACCTGGCGGTGCAGATGGCCGACTATCCGCTGCCGGCCGGAATCATCGCGCTCGCGGCGTTCGCGGGCTTCGTCTGGGCCTTCCATCGCATGTGGTTCGCGCGCACACCGGTCACCGTGACCGCGCAACCGGTGGCCGCGCTCTGACACGGCGCGGACCTCAGTCGTCGTCGATGCCCTCGTCACCCAGTTCGTTGACCAGCAGCAGGCCGTCGCGGTGACGCTGCTCCCGATAGGCGGTCCGGCCCACCAGGTGGGCGATGGCGGGTGCGGTGACCAGGGTGAACAGACCCGTCAGCACCAGCATCCACACGTTGGGATGGCCCCGCAACTGGATCGCGGCGCCGACGAGAATCAGGATGAGCCCGGTGACCTGCGGTTTGGTCGCCGCGTGCATACGGGTCAGGGTGTCGGGAAAGCGCATGATCGCGATGGCGGCGGTGGCCGCGAGGAAGGCGCCGACCAGGATCACCACATACGAGATCCAGTTCAGGACGGTATCGACGGCGTTCATCGGTCGTCCCGAACCCGGAATCGGGTGACCGCCGCCGAACCGAGGAAACCGACCAGCGCGAGCGCCACGATGCCCGGAACCACCGCGGTGTCGTCACTGAACGCGGCCCACACCGCCAATCCGGCCGCCGCGATGCACACCAGCGAATCGATGCCGACCACCCGGTCCAGCGTGCCCGGCCCGGCCAGCACCCGATACGAGGTGAAGACGGCGGCCGCCCCGAGCAGCACCCCCGCCACGATCGCGACGACCGTCATGATGCCTCCTGTCGCCGGCGGGACACCCGCGCCCGGTCGGCCTCGTCAGCGGCTGCGCGAGTATGGCTCACGATGCCTCCTGTGGTTTGCGGGACACCCGCGCCCGGTCGGCCTCGTCAGCGGCTGCGCGAGTATGGCTCACGATGCCTCCTCCGGTAGTGGTTTGCGTTCGAAGGCGCGGACCAGCAGCCCTTCCAGCCGCCGGGTGATGCGGTAGAACTCCTCGACCGAGGCGTCGCTGCCGACATCGAGGACGTGTACCCACGCCGTCCCGGTCGCGCGGTCCAGTTCGAGGACCATGGTGCCCGGAATCAGGTTGAGGACGTCGGCGCACAGCACCAACACCAGATCCGAGCCGATGGCCAGCCGGACCCGCAACACACCGGATACCGGAGCACCGGCCGGCCGCACCGCGAACCAGGCGATCTGGAAACTGGATTCGATGGCGTAGTACGCGGTCAGGAAGATCACCTGGAGCAGCGGCAGCAGATGCAGCCCACCGGTCACCGGCACCCGCGGCAGCGGCAGCAGCACCATGATCAGCACGCCGACGACGAGACCGCCGAGCATATTCGCCACGCTGGCATTACCCCACAGCGCGGTGTAGACCACCGCCAGCCAGATCAGCACGCCGACGCGGACCAAGCGTTCCCGGTTCATCGGCCACCTCCCGGCCCCAGCACGGTTTCCACATAGCGTTGCGGATTCCCCAGATCCTCGGCGGCGCGCTGCGCGATCCCGAGAATCGGCCCGGCGAATACGGTCAGTGCCAGGCCCACCGCGATCAAGGCGACGGTCGGCACCACCATCAGCCGGGGCATCCGGCCCGGATCCTCGCGGTCGTCGAACCGCACATCGGTGGATTCATCGATCAGCGCCGAGGGAGTCGCGTGGGCCAGCGCGCCTTCCGGCGCTTGAATGCGCGGCCGCCAGAACGCCTTACTCCACACCCGCGCCATCACGTACAGGGTCAGCAGACTCGTCGTCACCGCACCGGCGATCAGCATCCAGGCCAGCACACTGCCATCGGCGGCGCCCGCCTGCAGCAGGCGCACCTTGCCGATGAAGCCGGACAGCGGCGGGATACCTCCGAGATTGAGTGCCGGAATCCCGAAGAGCAGGGCCAGTGCGGGACTGGCCGCCAGCAGCCCGCCCAACCGGCTCAGCGACGCCGATCCGGCCTGCCGTTCGATCAACCCCACCACCAGGAACAATGTCGTCTGCACCAGAATGTGGTGCGCCACGTAGAACACCGTGCCGGTGGTGCCGGCGACGGAATTCAGCCCGACCCCGAACATCAGATAACCGATGTGGCTGACCAGGGTGAACGACAGCAATCGCTTGATATCGCTCTGCGCGATCGCGCCCAGGATGCCGATCACCATGGTGAGCAGGCCGCAGACCAGCAGGATCCCGTCGAAAGTGCCGACCGGCAGCAACAGCGCGTGCACCCGGATGATCGCGTACACACCGACTTTCGTCAGCAAGCCGGCGAAGACCGCGGTGACCGGGGCGGGCGCGGTCGGATAGGAATCGGGCAGCCAGTTCGACAGCGGGAACACCGCCGCCTTGATGCCGAAGGCCACCAGCAACACCGCGCAGATCGCGCTGCGCACCCCCAGCGGTACCGACGCCATGCGGACCGACATATCGGCGAGATTCAGGGTGCCGGTCGCCGCGTACGCCAGCGCGATCCCGGTGAGGAAGATCAGCGACGACACCATCGACACCATCACGTACGAGACCCCGGCCCGTACCCGATCGGCACTGGCGCCCAACGTCAACAGGACGAACGAGGCGGCCAGCAGTACCTCGAATCCGACGAACAGATTGAACAGATCTCCGGCGAGGAACGCGATCGAGACCCCCGCGCTCAGAATCAGATATGTCGGCTGGAAGATCGAGGTCGGCTGGCGTTCGGTACCGTCGCTGATACCCTGCCCGACCGCGTAGATCAACACCGCCAGCAGCACGATCGACGAGACGAGCAGCATCGCCGCCGACAAGCGGTCGACCACCAGGGTGATGCCGATCGGCGAATCCCAGCCGCCGACCTGCACCACACCCATACCGTCGCGGTCGGCCAGATACAGCAGCACCCCGGAGATCGCCACGCCCGCGGTCAGCGCGGCCACCGAGATCGCCTGTTGTACCCGCGCCTTGCGGCCCACGATCAGGGTCGCGGCCGCGGTGAGCAGCGGAATCAGTACCGGTAGCGGGCACAGGGCGGGTAACAGGCCGGGGGACAGGCTCATTGCTCGGGATCCTCGCCTTCCCGCTTCGCGGCGACCTTCACATCCTCGGGGTCGTCCTCGACCCGTTCGGTGGTGGTCAGGGCGAACGCTCGATAGGCGAGGGCGAGGACGAAGGCCGCCAGTCCCATCGTGATGACGATCGAAGTGAGGATCATCGCCTGGGCCAGCGGATCGGCCGGTTCGTGATGCCGCCGATCGGATTCACCGAGAATGGGCGGCCGTCCGTCCGGACCACCCAGGGTGAGGATCAGCAGGTTCACCGCGTTGCCGAACAGGATCAAACCCAGCAGCATCTTCGACACCGCGCGTTCGAGCACCAGGTACACCCCGCAGGCGACCATGATCCCGATCAGGGCCAGCATGGTGATGTTCGCGCTCATCGCGTCCCTCCCTTCGACGACGGTGTCGTGCCGCCGCGCCGGGCCCGGTCGGCGATGAGTTCGGTGTCGAGCCGGGCACCCAGGCTGCGCAGCACATCCAGGACCAGGCCCACCACGATCAGGTACACGCCGAGGTCGAACAGCATGGCGGTGACGAATTTGATGTGCCCCAGCACCGGCAGGGTGACCTCGATGATCGCCGAGGACAGCGGCGGCGCGCCCAGCAGCAGTGAGCCGGTGGCGGTACCCGCCGACAGGACGAGCCCGGCGCCCAGCACATGTCCGGCGTCCACCGGCAGCGCCTCGGCCAGTTCGTAGCGCCCGCCGGCCAGATAGCGCAGGACCAGTGCCAATCCGGCCGTGAGTCCGCCCGCGAAACCGCCGCCGGGCGCATTGTGCCCGGCGAAGAAGAAGTAGGCCGACAACACCATGATGGTCGGGAACAGCATCCGGGTGGTCATCGCCATGACCATCGAGCGGTCGCGCGGCGCCACCAGCGGGCTGGCCCGCAACCAATAGGACCGGTCCGGATCGGGGTTGTAGTCGGGAGCGTCGGAGACCCGCGGCAGGGTGCCGAAGCGGCGGCTGCGGAACATCAGCGAGGCGACGCCGGTAGCGGCCACGACCAGCACCGAGATCTCACCCAGGGTGTCCCAGGCGCGAATGTCCACCAGCAGTACGTTCACCGCGTTCTTACCGCCGCCGAAACTGTAGGCCGCGCCGGGGATTCGATGCCAGATCGGCTCGGTGCTGCGGGCCGCGGTGGCGAATGCGGCCACGATCACCACCGCCACCCCGACCGCGGCCGCGAGGATCGCGCGGCGCACCTTCAGCGCCGCCGTGCGATCGGGTTCGATCTCCGCGGAGAATCTGCGCAGCACCAGGACGAAGATCACCAGAGTCAGGGTCTCGACCAGGAACTGGGTCAGCGCCAGATCGGGAGCGCCGTGCAGGGCGAACAGCACACCGCAGCCGTAGCCGGTGACACCGACCAGCAGCACACTCGCGAGGCGGTTGCGCATCATCGTGGCGCCCAGCGCCATCGCGGCCATGATCGCGCCGATCACCACCTGCAGTCCGGAATCCCAGGCGCGCACCGAGATCGGCGCCCGAGCGCCGGTGAACAACAGCACCGCGGGCAGCACCACGACGGTGACCAGGATCAGGCCCTGATTCAGCGGCAGTGAACCGCGCTGGGTCGCACCGGTCATCCGCAGCGACAACTGATCCATCGCGCGCAGGGTGGCGTCGTAGACCCGGTCGGCGTTGCCCAGTCGTGGATGCAACGATTCGCCGATGCGGTCACGGATTTCGAACAGGACCAGACCGCAGGCGATGGCGATCAGCGTCAGGGTCAGCGGCGCGCCCCAGCCGTGCCACAGCGCCAGATGGGCGTTCAGGGTTCCGGGCAGGGTGCGGGCATAGGGCGCCAGCACCCGATCCATCCAGGGCGCGACCAGACCCGCGGCCAGTGAGGCCGCCGCCAGCACCGCGGGCGGTGCGACGAACAGCGCCGCCGGGCGGTGCCAGGGCGGTTCCGGTTCCGGCACGCCCTCGGTGGCGCGCTTGGTGCCGAACGCGCCCCACACCAGTCGCGCGCTGTAACCGACGGTCAGCATCGAGCCGACCACGATCCCGATATCGACCACGATGCGGACCGGCGTGCTCAGATTCTCCGCGCTCAGGACGGCCGAGAACGCGCTCTCCTTACCGACGAATCCGAACAGCGGCGCGATCCCGGCCATACTCAGCGCCGCCAGCACCGTGATGGTGCACAGCACCGGTGCCCGGCGCCCGATTCCGGACAGACGCCGCAGATCCCGGGTCCCCGCACTGTGATCGATGATGCCGACCACCATGAACAGACAGCCCTTGAACAGGGCGTGCGCGACGAGCATCGCCTCGCCGGCCAGCGCCGCCTCCGGAGTGCCGAGGCCCACCAGGACCAGCAGGAATCCCAGTTGACTCACGGTGCCGAAGGCGAGGACCAGCTTCAGGTCGTAGACCTGCAACGATCGAAGGCCGGCCAGCAGCATCGACAGCACGCCCAGGGTGAGCACGATCGGATGCCACGCCGGCGATTCGGCCAGCCCCGGTGCGAGCCGGGCCACAAGATAGATACCGGCCTTCACCATCGCCGCGGCATGCAGGTAGGCACTGACCGGAGTGGGCGCGATCATCGCGCCGGGCAGCCAGAAATGCAGTGGCACGATCGCGGATTTGCTCACGGCGCCGATCAGGATCAGCACCACGGCGATACCGGTCGACCAGTCGTGCGGATCGGCCCGGACCACTACCTCCGAGAGCAGATAGCTACCGCAGCGCTGGCCCAGCAGCACCAGGCCGACCAGCATCGCGAGCCCGCCCGCGCCGGTGACCAGCAGCGCCTGCAGCGCCGCCCGCCGCCCGGTGCTCTGTTCGGCGTGATGACCGACCAGCAGGAACGACAGCACCGTGGTGATCTCCCAGAAGGTGAACATCACCAGCATGTTGTCGCTGACGACCAGGCCGAACATGGCGCCGGCGAAGGCCACCAGATATCCGGCGAAGATCCCCAGCCGTGGTCGATCGTCGTCGTCGAAATATCCGGCGCAGTAGGCCAATACCAGCGCCCCGACCCCGAGTATCAGCACCGACATGATCGAGGCCAGGCTGTCGAGGCGCAGGTCGAGATTCATGTGGATCTCGGGCGCCCAGGTGATGTGGACCTCGCTCCCGCTGTTCCAGTTGGCGATCACCCATACCAGGCCCGCCAGCGGTGCCAGTGCGATCGGGTAGAAGCCACGCCTGCCCAGTACGCGCACGGCGGGTGGTGCGAGCAGGGCGGCCAGGGCATGGGCGAGCAGGATAGCGAGCAAACGTCACTCCGTCGGTCGGCGGCGGGGTGGAGGCGGCTCGATCCTACTGCTGACTGCGTGATTTCGTGGGCATGACCGGCGCGGGCGCGGGCCGCACTCCGACTTTCCAGAGGCGACGGCTATATGTCGGCTACCGGTGTGCGGTGCCGGTGCACGGCGGCCGGCAGCCTCACGACTCGTCGTCGGCGGCGGTCGCCGCGACGGGTTTGCGCCAATATCGCAGTGCTACCAGGCCGGCCGTGCAGCCCGCGGTGATCCCCAGCGCCGTCCAGTACGGGGTCTGCGAACTCAGCGCCGGCGTCGGGCCGAGGTACCAGTGCCCGGGATCGGTGACGAACTGCTGCCGTCCCAGATGATCCCGTACTTCCGTCACCACCGAGGGGACGAAGATGATGGCGACCCCGAGGACCCGGGTCGGGTTGTATCGCGGTGCGGCACTGCCGAAGCAGTAGCCGGCCGTCACCGCCAGCAGCGCGCTCAGGACCGCCGCCTGAATGCCGCCGTCGACGCGATGCCCCGCCGCCAGCGCGCAGTAGAGCGCCATCGCCGCCAGTACCCCCATCGCGAGCATCGGTGCCGGTCGGCGGAACCCCGCGACGATGCCCAGGGCGATCAATATCACCAGCGGCGCCACCGACCATCCCGGCAGCCGCGCGGGAATCAGGGCGCTTCCCACCGCCGACAAGGCGACCGCCGACAGGATGAGCACGCCGTCACGCCGGGGCAGCAGGACCGCGGCGACGACCGCGGCGAGCACCGTCACCGCGGCCGCCACGGCGATGTGCCCGGTGCTGTCGGCATGACCGGCAAGCCACGACGCATCGAGCAGGCCCGCGATCACGAACACCAGACCGGCCACGATCGGCGCCATCGGCAATTCGACCGAGCGTCGCTCCACGGTATCCAGTTCACGATTGACGATCGTGCCGACGATCACCAGCACGAGTGTGATCACGATCAGCCACAGCGGCGGCACCGCTGTCGTCGACCACCCGGGCGGGGTCGGAACACCGTCGAGCACTCGGCCCGCCGAGGTCGAGCCGAGCTGACCGAATACGACGGCCGACAGTGCGCCCAGCGTCCAGCCGAACACCTGTAACCAGCCGCGCAGCACCGCGACCGCGATACCGCCCAGCAGAATTCCGCCCGCCAGCGAATCCAGATAATTGAGCGTCGACGGTGCGATCGCGGGTTCGTCGAATTCGGCGAGCAGGTGCGCGAGGAACATCACCGTGATTCCGCACAGCGCGGCGCCCCAGGCGGTGAGGGCGGTGTTGACCGTGGTCGCGAAGACCGCCACGATCAGCGCGACGATCGCGCCCGCGGCGATCGCCCGTGGTTGGCTGGCGGCGAGCATATCCAGTTGCAGCACCGAGGTCTGCGAGGTCCAGTGGAAGCCGTTGGGCAGCATCAACGAGAGCCCGGCGACCAGGGTGGCCAGGGCCGCCGTGATCATCTCCAGAACCTCGCGGTGCGTGCGCACCTGCCGAAAATACCTGTGAAACGATCGTGATCGGGGCAGACCTGCCGATCAGCCGGCGGCGCGCCGCTCGGCGTAGTGGCGCAGCGACTCGACCTGCCCGGCGTCCAGCGACGGTCGCACGGTCTCGCGTGCCGTGGCCAGGTCCGCGGCGCCGATGGCGGCGGCGTCCACGTCGCGCCGCATCGCGGACATGGCGGCCTCGCGGAGCAGGGCCGCACAGTCCGCGGCGGAGTAACCGTCGAGTTCTGCGGCGGTGACCGCGAGATCGACATCGTCGCTCAGCGGTACGGAACGGCTTGCGGTGCGCAGAATTTCGGCCCGGCCGTCGGCGTCCGGCGGCGGGACGAACACCATTCGTTCCAGGCGACCCGGGCGCAGCAGGGCGGGATCGATCAACTCCGGTCGATTCGTGGCGCCGACCACCACCACATCCCGCAGCGGCTCCACGCCGTCGAGCTCGGTGAGCAGTGCCGCCACCACCCGATCGCCGACACCGGAATCGGAACTCTGCCCGCGCCTCGGGGCCAGCGCGTCGATTTCGTCGAGGAAGATCAGCGACGGCGCGGAATCGCGGGCCCGCTGGAACAATTCGCGCACCGCCCGTTCGGAGGAGCCGACCCACTTGTCCATCAACTCGGCGCCCTTGACCGCGTGCACACTGAGCTGCCCGCTACCGGCCAGCGCCCGGACCAGGAAGGTCTTACCGCAGCCGGGCGGTCCGTAGAGCAGAACGCCGCGCGGTGGATCGATACCCAGGCGAGCGAAGGAATCCGGATGCCGCAGCGGCCACAGCACGGCCTCGGTGAGCGCCTGTTTGGTCTCCGTCATATCGCCGACATCGTCGAGGCTCAGCGTGCCGATCGCGAGTTCTTCGGCGCCCGAACGCGACAGCGGGCGGATCACCTCGAGCGCGCCGACCAGGTCCGGTTGCGTCAGTACCGGATCGGTGTGGTCGCGACTGGCGCGGGAGGCGGCCCGCAACGCCGCCTCCCGGCACAGCGCCGCCAGATCGGAGACCACGAAACCCGGTGTCCGGGATCCGATCTCCTCGAGTTGGAGATCTTCGGTCGGCACCTTGCGCAGTAGCTGCTGCAGGAGTTCGACGCGGATCGCGGCGGTCGGCAGGGTCAGCGCGACCTCGCGATCGCAGAGATCCGGTGCGCGCAAACGGCTGTCGACCGCGCCGGGATGTGAGGTGGTGGCCAGGAACGCCACTCCTGTAGTGGCGACCGCGGCGCGCAATTGATCGAGGACGAGGGTGGCGACCGGTTCCGGATCCGCCGGCAACAGCGCATCGATATCGGTGATCAACAGGACTCCGCCCGCGCCGGAGCAGACCTCCGAGACCGCGAGGCCGATCTCGCGCAGCCGGGTCCCGCTCTCGGCCGCGCCGACGGTCGGGCCGTCCAGTTCCACGATCCGCCGCGGCGTGGATACCGCGCGGGCCAGCGTGGCCTTGCCGACCCCGGCCGGGCCGGTGAGGAGAACACCCAGGTGCGGGGGTGCGCCGAGGGTGCGCAGCAATTCCGGTTCGTCCAGTGCCAGGCTCAGCCATTCCGACAGCTTGCCCGCCGGTCCGCGCACCCCGGCCAGCTCGGCGACGGGAACCGCGGACGGACGTTCCCGCACGCGCATCCGGGTGCCGGGCTCATCGGATTCCAGCGCGCCGCGCGGATCGTGCGAGGCGGTGGCGGTCGGTGCCGCGGCGCCCCACACCACGGCACTGTTGGGTTGCACACTGACCGGGCCGCCGGTGGGATCGGTCGAGGTGACGGTGAGCAGTTCGGAGGTCCACGCGATGGCGAAGGTGCGCGACAGCGCCTGTGTCGCCGCGGCGGAACTGGTGCCCGGGCCGAGATCGCGAGGCAGTAGCGAGACCGCGTCTCCGACGGTCACCACCTTGCCCAGCAGGGCCTGCCGCAGCGTGGACTCCGCGATCGCGCCCATCGCCGCCGTCGATCCGGTCACCGAGATGTGTCTGGCTCCGTACACCGTGACGGGGGCGACGACGACCGTGGCATCCTCGCGGATCCCCGCGTTGGACAGTGTCACGTCGTCGAGCAGTGCGATTCCGGCGGGGGTGTCGGCGGGCGCGCGACCTACCACCGCGGCGGTGCGGCGCGACCCGATCACGCTGATCCCGTCCCACTCCCGCAGCCCGAGCGCCGCCAGTGCCTCGGAATGCAGGCGGACCACCCCGCGTCGCGCATCGGCGGCAGAGCGGGTGAGACGGGCGGTCAACGACAATTCAGGCACGCCTGCCATTGTGCCCGCGCCGTGCGGGGGCGGCGGTGCCGGAGGACGTTCGCCGGTTCAGCGTCCGCCGGGCCGCCGCAGTCGCAATCGCGATTCGCCGATGGCGGGTCGGCGCAGTCGCAACCGGGATTCGCCGATCGTGGGCAGCCGCCGGTCCGCACGCCGCTGCGCGCGGCGCTCGGACGGTTTGGCGTGCCAGGTCTCCGGCCGCGCCGCCACCCAGCGCTGCGAGCGCCACGCGAACGGGATGTGCACCAGGTACAGCCCGATCAGCACCATCAGCAGGATCAGCGGATAGGTGATCAGCGCGGCCGCGGCCAGGGCGACCAGCACCAGCAGCAGGGCCGCGGCCTGCGGCGCCACCGATACCGATTTCATCGCCAGCGTCGGGATGGTGCTGACCGCGAGTAGCGCGGCGAAGACCGTCCAGGCGGCGACGACCGGGAAGTTGTCCCACCAGCCGGCGTGGAACTGGCTGTGCAGTGCGATCGGCAGCAGCGCGATCAGCGCGGCCGCGGGTGCGGGCACCCCGGTGAAATACTCACGCTCCCAATCGGGCCGGGTGTCGTCGTCCATGATCGTGTTGAATCGGGCCAGCCGCAGCACGATGCTGACCGCGTAGATCAGGGCGATGATCCAGCCCGCGCTGTCCTGCCGGAGCAGGGTCACGTACAGCACCAATGCCGGTGCGACACCGAAGGATATGGCGTCGGCCAGCGAATCCAGTTCGGCGCCGATCTTGGTGGTCGCCGACAGCATCCGGGCCAGCCGCCCGTCGAGGGTGTCGAGGACGGCGGCCGCGCCGATCATCGCCAGCGCGATGTCGAGGGAGCCGTCGAGTGCGAACTTCACCGCCGACAATCCCGCGCACAGCGCCAGAATGGTCACGATGCTGGGCAACAGGCGGATCGTGCGGCGGCGGCGACCGGGTTCGGTCACGGTGTTCTCGATCATGGCAGCAGTTCGGCCAGTACCGTCTCCGCCCCGATCGTGCGCTGGCCGGGCTCGACCAGCAGCCGGGTTCCGGCGGGGAAGTAGGTGTCGACCCGGGACCCGAAGCGGATCAGTCCGTAGGTCTCACCGATGCCGAGTCTGTCGCCGACCTTGGCGTCGCAGACGATGCGGCGGGCCAGCAGGCCGGCGATCTGCACGACCGTGACCAGCTGTCCCGAGGCGGTCTCGAGGACCATGCTGTTGCGTTCGTTGACCGAGCTGGCTTCCGGCAGATCCGCCGAGCGGAACTGTCCACGCTGGTAGGCGACGTTGCGGACGGTGCCGGAGACGGGGGTGCGCTGGACGTGCACGTCCAGGACCGACAGGAAGATGCTCACCCGCGGCAGCGGGGTGTCGCCGAGATTCAGCTCCGCCGGCGGTACCGCGGTGTCGACGAGGGCGATCTCACCGTCGGCCGGGGCGACCACGATGTTCGCGCGGTTCGGTGGAACCCGGTGGGGGTGGCGGAAGAAGGCCGCCGAGGCGGCCGCCGCGGCCAGTCCGGTGCGGCGCAGCCAGCGTCGTCGTCCGCCTACGACCGCTACCGCCAGCGGCGCGGCCACGAAGGGCAGGCCGGCGGGATGCAACGGTGGAATCGCTGCGCGGACCAGGTCGGCGACATGACCGAGCCCGGTACGTTCGGGCGTACCGGGCGGGGTGGGACGGCGGGCCACTGACTCCTCTTTCGTGCTCGGATCATGGGCGGTCGGGAGAGCTCGGACGACCGCGCTCACACCTTACGGGACACGGCATCACCGTGGCGTGGTCCCGACCGCCCGCTCCCGCCGCCGCGCGTGGGCTCAGCCGACCTTTTTGCGTCCGGTGGCCAGCCGGACCAGCCACAACAGGATGACCGCGCCGCCCAGGCAGGTCAGGAAGCTGAAGAAGAAGCCGCCGCTGTGTACGTCGACGCCGAACAGTCGCAAGATGAAGCCGCCGATCAGGCCGCCCACGACGCCGACGACGATATTGAGCAGAATTCCCTGCTGGGCGTCGGTGCCCATGAATTTGCTGGCGATCCAGCCCGCGAGCCCGCCGATGATGATCCAGCCGATGATTCCGAGACCGAGCATGGTGTCCTCCAAGGACATTCGTCGTAGGGGCCGGTCACCGCAGTTCGGTTTGGTACCCCGACCAGTCCGTGAGCCGGTCGTACACCTATCGATTGTGACAATACCCACCCTCCGGGTTAATATTCCGACTAATATGAGGGGGCCTCATGTCTACGCACTCGTAGGGGTATCGGCCATCGGTCGGTGAACCAGCGAGCGTGTCGGTGCGTGGGGGATGAAGAACGTTCGAATCGCAGGTGGCGTCGAACCGGACCCGGTCCGGTTCAATCCGGCCCCGCCGGCAGGTACAGAGGAGATGCGCGATGGCTGCTCGACTCGCCCAGATCACCGGGGTGGAGCACACGGCGATGCTCGGGCTCGGCGTGTACCGCCCCGCTCGGGTCGTGACCAACGAGGAGGTCGCGGGACCCATCGATTCCAGTGACGAATGGATTCGCACCCGTTCGGGGATCCGCACTCGGCGGTTCGCCTCGGAGTCGGAGACCATCGTCGCCATGAGCGCCGCGGCGGCACGTGATGCGATGGCCGCGGCGGGGATCACTCCCGCCCAGGTCGATTGCGTCATCGTCGCGACCTCGACCTGGCTGCTGCTGACGCCGGCCGCCGCGCCGCAGATCGCCACGGAGCTGGGCATGAACAACCCGGCGGCCTTCGACATCTCCGCCGGGTGCGCGGGCTTCTGTCACGCGCTGGGGGTGGCGTCGGACCTGGTCAGGGGCGGCACCGCCGGTCATGTGCTGGTGGTCGGCGTCGAACGGCTCACCGACGCGATCGACCCGACCGATCGCGGCACCGCATTCCTGTTCGCCGACGGCGCGGGCGCGGTGATCGTGGGGCCGTCCGACGAACCGGGGATCGGCCCGACAGTCTGGGGTTCCGACGGCGAACAGCACCACGCCATCCGTCAGGACAAAGACTGGATGGAGTACTTCCACGAGATCGAGGAGCAGGGCACCGACGCGGTCCGCCCGTATCTGGCGATGGAAGGCACCGCGGTCTTCCGCTGGGCCGCCCACTCGCTGAAGAAGGTCTGCCTGGACGCCATCGAGCGCGCGGGGCTGACCCCGGGCGATATCGATGCGATGGTCCCGCACCAGGCCAACGGCCGCATCATCGAGATCATGGCCCGCGAGCTGAAGCTTTCGGCCAATTGCGCGCTGGCCAACGACATCGAGGAGACCGGCAACACCTCGGCCGCCTCGGTGCCGCTGGCCATGGAAGCCATTCTGCGGTCGGGAGAGAGCAAGCCGGGTGCGGCGGCGCTGCTGGTCGCCTTCGGCGCGGGACTGTCCTATGCCGCGCAGGTGGCGAAACTGCCCAACTGGCAGTAGCCCGCCGACGCCACGGCCCGGCCGGTGCCCACCGGCCGGGCCGCGTGCTGTCGGGCCGGGATCAGCCCATGTTCCAGGTGACCGTCACCGTGAAGGTCACCGTCTGCTGACCCGGCTCGAGCGGGACGTCCGGCATGGCGAACTGGGCCTTGGCCTGCGGTGACGGGGATTCGCCGCTGCGGGTTTCGTTGATGGTCTTCACATCCTTCAATGTCAGCCCCGACAACACCGCGTACTGATTCGCGCGCGCCTTGGCGTCGGCGAAGGCGCCGGCCCGGGCATCGGCGAGCAGTTTGGAATTGTCGTCGAGGGCGAAGGAGACGCCGCGGATGCGGGTGTCGTTACCGCCGGCCTGCACCGCCGCCGACAGGATGGCGGAGGCCTTGGGCAGATCGCGGACCACCACGTGCACGGTGTTGGTCGCGGTGTAGCCGGTCACGGCACGATCGGGTCCGTACTGCGGCTGGACCGAGACATCGGTGGTCTGGATGTCCTCGCGCTTGGCGCCGGCGTTCACCATGGCGTCATCGACGGCCTTCGCCTTACCGTTGGCGTTCTCGATGGCGGTGGAGACGTCGGGTGCGGTCACCTCGACGCCGATATCGGCGTTCAGGGTGTCCGGTGCCCCGCGTACCTGACCGGTACCGACCACCGTCACCTCCCGCGAGGTGCCCGAATCCGAACTGCCGCAACTACTCAGCAGCAGGGTCGCACCCGCGATCACCGCCATGACGCACGTGATTCGTCGCATAGCGCGCAAACTACGCGGTCGGCGGCGATCTGTCCCCGGGCTCGCCGAATCGGCCGTCAGCGCTCGACGGCCGCCTTGATCCTGCCGAGGGTTTCGTTCATGCCCGACACCAGATCGGACTCGAACCGCTGCTCACCGCCGAGGAATCCGTCGATCAGCACCCGAACCGGCTTGCGCACCCCGTTCGGGACGTCGCGGCGCTCGGTGAGCCGGGTGCCGGCCTCGGTGGCCTCGAGGGTGTAGCTCCACACCGTGCCGTTCTCGTTCATCCGGAACGCGAAGGCCTGATTCGGCTCGAATCGGACGATGCGGGAGGTGGTCGGATAGATCTTGCGGCCGACCTTGTTGAGGTTGACCGTCCAGGTCCCGGCGCGGGCGGCACCCAGCGGGACCATGCGCAGGGTGGTCGGACTGAACTCCGGCATCCGCGACAGATCGGAGACGACGGTCCACACCCGTTCCGGCGTGGCCGCGATGTCGATGGTGGCTTCCAGGGTGTTCGGCAACGCTGCCTCCGAGATTGTCCGGCGAAAATTTTCGGTACGCGAGATTATGACGACCGGTACCGCCGATCCTAGTAGTGGCCGCTCGACATCCATGCGTGTGAGCGACGCCACTTTATTGCCGAAGATCAACTAGATCACATTCTGATGTGATCGGTTTCGCTGACCGTAATACCGGACGCACAATGGCGGATAGATATACGGCAGGCAACGAAGCAACCGACTGGAGCTCAGGCTTTTACGTCCCGTGAGGTGATCGGCCGTGAATATTCGAACCATCCTTCACCGTCGACAGGCGGAATCGGTTCCGTTACTTCCCGATTCGGAATCCGGACCGCTGTCGGCAGCCTTCCGGCAGCACGGCAGGCGATCCCGGCGCGACCGGGCGGAACGAGAGGAAAGACTCGAACGGCTGCTGACTCCCAGCGAACTCGACCTCGTCCAGCACCGGCAGGTGTGATGCCGTGGTGCCCGTAGCGAACATCCTCGGCAACTTGCCGGTCGGACGCTCATACTTTCCGATGTGACTTCACCAGCTGCCGTCAAACCGGTAATCCTCAGCGTCGACGACGACCCCGGTGTCTCCCGGGCCGTGGTCCGCGACCTGCGGCGGCGATACGGTGCGGACTACCGCGTCATGCGCGCGGATTCCGGCGCCTCGGCACTGGACGTGCTGCGTGAACTGAAATTGCGCGGTCAGCCGGTCGCGGTGCTGATCGCCGATTATCGGATGCCGGGAATGGACGGCATCCAATTCCTGGAGAACGCGATCGACCTGCACCCCTACGCCCGGCGGGTGCTGCTGACGGCCTATGCCGACACCAATGCCGCCATCGATGCGATCAATGTCGTCGATCTCGACCACTATCTGCTCAAGCCGTGGGATCCGCCGGAGGAGAAGTTGTATCCGGTGGTCGACGCGCTGCTCGAATCCTGGCGCGGTGACGACCGGCGCCCGGTGCACGAAACGAAGGTGATCGGGCACCGCTGGTCGGCGCGCAGTTCCGAAGTGCGCGAATTCCTGGCCCGCAATCAGCTGCCCTATCGCTGGTATCTGGCCGACGATCCGGAAGGCGCGCGCTTGCTCGAGGCCGCGGGCGCCGATGCCGAGCAGTGCCCGGTGGTGATCGATCCGACCGGCAACGTGCTGTTGTCGCCGTCGGACAGTGAGCTGGCCGGATGTGTGGGCCTCAGTACCGATCCCAGCGGCGAGTTCTACGACCTGATCGTGATCGGCGGTGGTCCGGCCGGACTCGGCGCGGCCGTGTACGGCGCCTCGGAGGGATTGCGCACCGTCCTGGTGGAGCGCACCGCCACCGGCGGCCAGGCCGGGCAGAGCTCGCGCATCGAGAACTACCTCGGCTTCCCGGACGGTCTGTCCGGCGCGCAGCTGGCCGATCGGGCCCGGCGTCAGGCCGTCAAATTCGGGGCCGAACTCATCACCGCGCGCGAGGTGGTCGGCCTGGAGGTGTGCGGTTCGGCACGGCGGGTGCTGTTCGCCGACGGTTCGTGCGTCAGCGCGCACGCAGTCCTGATCGCCACCGGCGTCAATTACCGCCACCACCCCGCGCCGGGGGTGGACGACTTCACCGGCCGCGGGGTCTACTACGGCTCCGCGATGACCGAGGCCGCCGACTGCGCCGATCGCGACGTCTACATCGTCGGTGGTGCGAATTCGGCCGGCCAGGCCGCGGTGTTCCTGTCCCGGCAGGCCGGTTCGGTGCACATCCTGGTGCGCGGCAGTTCACTGGAACAGTCGATGTCGCACTATCTGATCCAGCAGATCGAGGCTGTGCCGAATATCAAGGTGCACACCAACACCGAGGTGGTGTCCGCCGACGGCAGCGATCATCTGGAACGAATCGTGCTGCGCAACAACGCGACCGGCGCCGAGGAGAAGGTCGACGCGGAACGCCTGTTCCTGTTCATCGGCGCGGCGCCCGAAACGGATTGGCTGGACGGACTTCTCATCCGCGACACCGCCGGTTACCTGCTCACCGGGCCGGACCTCGTGATCGACGGCGCGCAACCGCCGGGCTGGGAATTGCCCCGGCCCCCACATCATCTCGAAACCAGCATCCCCGGCGTGTTCGTCGCCGGCGACGTGCGCTCGGAATCGGCGAAGCGGGTCGCCTCCGCGGTCGGCGAGGGCGCGATGGCGGTCATGCTGGTCCACCGGTATATCGCCAAACAGTAGGAGGTGGGCACTGTGACCGACAAAGTGACGGGCACCCGGACGGTCTGTGACCCGCAGGAACTGCGCACGCTGTTCCTGTTCGAGAAACTCGACGACGAACAGCTCGCCTGGCTGTGCCGCGAAGGTCGGGTCGAGTACTTCGAACCCGGTCCGGTCTATCGCGAGGGCGACCCGGCGACCTGCTTCTACGTGCTCATGGACGGCGAAGTCGTGCTGTCCAAGATGTCCGCGGGTGAGGACCTCGAGCTGGTGCGCACCGATCATCGCGGGTCGTACGCGGGCGCGTGGACGGCCTATATGGGAGAGCGGGCCGACCAGAACTACACCGGCTCGCTGACCGTGACCAGGCCGTCGAAATTCTTCGTCCTCGAGGCGGCCACCTTCGCGCACATGATGCAGGAGTGGTTCCCGATGGCACTGCACCTGCTCGAAGGCGTGTTCTTCGGCAACCGCAACACCAACGAGATCATCGGCCGGCGCGAACGGCTGCTGGCGCTGGGCTCGTTGTCGGCCGGGCTGACCCACGAACTGAACAATCCCGCGGCCGCGGCCGTGCGCGCCACCTCGTCGCTGCGCGAGCGAGTGGCCGGAATGCGGCACAAGCTCAAGATGATGGCGCACGGCAAATTCGATTCCGCCACACTCGAATCGCTGGTGCAGTTGCAGGAGGAGGCCGCCACCCAGGTCGCCAAGGCGCCGACGCTGACGCCGATGGAGGCCGCCGATCGCGAGGACGAACTCGGTGATTGGCTGGCCGACCACGGCATCGCCGGTGGCTGGGATCTGGCGCCGAATTTCGTCCAGGCCGGATTCGACATCGATTGGATGGAGCGGATCTCGGGCACCCTGGGCGACTGTGACGGTGGGGTTTTCGAGGGTGCGATCCGCTGGCTGAACTACACGGTCGAAACCGAGCTGCTGATGAACGAGATCACCGATTCGACCGGGCGGATCTCCGCACTCGTCCATGCGGCCAAACAGTATTCGCAGATGGATCGGGCGCCGTTCCAGGTGGTCGACATCCACGAACTGCTCGACAGCACCCTGGTGATGCTGGCGCGCAAGATCGGTGACGGCATCACCGTGGTCAAGGAATACGATCACGCGCTACCCGAGGTGCCCTGTTACGCAGCGGAATTGAATCAGGTGTGGACCAACCTGATCGACAACGCCGTGGCCGCGATGAACGGGGCGGGCACCCTGACGGTGCGCACCTATCGGGAGAACGACTGTGCCGCAGTGGAGATCGGCGATACCGGCCCCGGTGTGCCGGAGGCGCTACGGGATCGGATCTTCGAACCGTTCTTCACCACCAAACCCGTCGGTGAGGGCACCGGTCTCGGCCTCGATATCTCGTTCCGGATCGTGGTGAACAAACACGGTGGCGATATCCGGGTGGAGTCCGTTCCCGGCGACACCCGGTTCATCGTCCGGCTGCCACTGGAGGCGGCGAGCGTTGCCGGGGCGGCGGCCGAGACAACCGAACAGTAAGCGCCGCAATCCGATCCGGTACCGCCCGAGGTCCGGGTTTTCAATCGTGGAAACGGCCGGTACGCTGCGAGCCGCGCCGGAGGTCGTTCGGCGCTCGCGCCGGAGGAGCTCCGGCCACGCCGGACCACTCGGGGGTTACCCACGATGAAACGACTGACCGTGACGGCTGTCGCGCTGGCAGCGCTGGCCGTCGGCCTGACCGCCTGTGGCAGCGACGACCATTCGTCCGCCGATGCCAACGGCCTGCGCAGAAACGGTTCGGCCGTCGCCACCTCGGCTCCCGCGAACGTCCCGCCCACGTCGGCCGCGTCGCCGTCGACGCCCGCCGCGGAGCCGAGTGCCACGGAACATCAGAACAGTGCGACGGCCTCACAGACCACCTGCGGCGAATTTCGCAAACTCGATGTCGAGGGTGAGAAGTCGCTGATGGAGCGCATTCTCGCGGAGAATCCGGGTTCCAAGTTCGAGGGCAGCCCGAATGTGGCGCTGGGCACCGCGAAGCTGGTGTGCCTGGCCAAGAGTGAGGCCGACAAACCCGTACCGGTCGCGATCGGAATCGCCGAGGAGTGATCTCCGCCAGGTCCGCTGTACTGGGCTTTTAGGTGGTCATACGGGATCGATAAGCGTTGTGTCGCACCGTATCGGTGTGCGCCGCGGCAGGAGCGGCGCTCGATCCGGGGAGATCTCGTGAAGAAGTGCGCCGTTGCCGGACTGTCGGCGGTCGTTGTCGTTCTCGGGCTGACCGCCTGTGGCCACACCGACCAGGGCGAGAAGACCTGCTGCAGCCCGCCGAGCGCACCCGCGGGCAGCGTCGCGACGCCGACGGCCGCGCCCGACGACGGCTCGGGCCTGCGCCGGAACAATTCGCCGAGCCCGACTCCGCCGCCGACCTCCGCCCGGCTGCTGCCGCACATCACACTGCCGCACATCACCTGGCCGAAAGAGTCTCCGGGGGCTGCCGATCGGTAGCGTCGACCCCCGGTCGTCAACAATGGGTTGACGCTCCCCGGGTGGTCAACCTAAAGTTGACGCATGACCGAACGCATCCGCCTCGACGATCTGATCGACGGCATCAAGCGCGCACGACCCGACGATGTACTCGAACAGCTCACCGAAGCCGTGGTGGTCGCCGGGCATATGAGTGAGGTGGCCGACCATCTGATCGGCCACTTCGTCGACCAGGCCCGCCGCTCGGGCGCCTCCTGGACCGATATCGGCCAGAGCATGGGCGTCACCAAACAGGCGGCGCAGAAACGATTCGTCCCCAAGCCGGGCGATCCGGCGATGGATCCCAATGCCGGATTCGCGCGCTTCACCCCTCGGGCGCGCAATGTGGTGATGGCGTCGATGGAGGAGGCGCGGCAGGCCGGCAATGCCGAGATCCAGCCGGAACACCTGGTGCTCGGCCTGCTGAGCGAACCGCAGGGGCTCGCCGCTCACGCGATCATCGCCGAGGGGGTGACCCTGGACGCGGTGCGCCGGGTCGCGGCCGCGGCGCTGCCGCCCGCTGGGGACGAGGTGCCCGCGCTGATCCCGTACACCGCGGCCGCCCGCAAGACGCTGGAACTGACCTTCCGTGAGGCGCTGCGGCTCGGGCACAACTACATCGGCACCGAACACCTGCTGCTGGCGTTGCTCGAACAGGAGGACGGCGCCGGCGTCCTGGCCGGACTCGGCCTGCGCAAGGACGGTATCGAGCGGGATATCGCGGGGCAGCTCGCACAGGTCATGCCGCCGAATCCGGTCGATCCGCCGGCCTCGCCGCAGCCTCCGCAACCTCCCGTTCCGCCACAGCCGCCGGTGCCGCCCGCCCCGCCGGCGCGCTGATTCCGGCCGCCACGCCGATGAGCCGGCTGTGCCGCGGGTGCGGCCGACCGGTGGGATCGCCGGGTCGCGCCCGTGATCGCAGGCAGAACCGGCGGGCGGATCGCGGGCCGATACGGCTGAGCAGTTGTGGGGCTGATGAGGTGATCGGTGGTCCGGATACGATATTGCTATGGCGGACGGATCGAATTCCGACCTGATCGCGGGGGAACTACGCGCAGATCTCCTGCGCGCGCTGTCCTATGTCGAAACCGAGGACGGTCCGGACGGGAGCTACATCGTCAACGGCGATCTGCCGCCCGAGGTGGCGCCACCGTTCATTCGGGCGATCATGCGGATCGAGGCGGAACTCCTGCTCCACGACGCCGAGCAGGTGACCGTCGAACGCGGGGAACCACGCAGTCCCGAAGAGCGCCGCACCGATGCCTTCGTGGCGCTGGCGTTGCGGGTCACCGACGATACGTAACCGCCCGGCCCGGCCCGGAATCGGCGCGCCTCGCCGGATATCGCCGATCGCGAACGGCCCACCCATCTTGTCCGTAACCTTGCACTCGGTACTGGCGAGTGCTAAAAAGGGTCTGGCACTCTCGACCAGTGAGTGCTAGGTCGGGCAGGTGAGACCGGGTTCCCAGACACCCTCGGTCGTCCGTCGCGGGCACCGAACCTGGCCAGCGTAATGGGGCGATCCAACCTGCGGTCGCTCTGTGTGTCAGCCCCATATACATGTGGAGGATCTCAACGCAATGGCCAAGACAATTGCGTACGACGAAGAGGCCCGTCGCGGCCTCGAGCGGGGACTGAACAGCCTCGCCGACGCTGTCAAGGTGACGCTGGGCCCCAAGGGTCGCAACGTTGTCCTGGAGAAGAAGTGGGGCGCCCCCACGATCACCAACGATGGTGTATCCATCGCCAAGGAGATCGAGCTGGAGGACCCCTACGAGAAGATCGGCGCCGAGCTGGTCAAAGAGGTCGCCAAGAAGACCGACGATGTCGCCGGTGACGGCACCACCACCGCTACCGTGCTCGCCCAGGCGCTGGTGCGCGAGGGTCTGCGCAACGTCGCGGCCGGCGCGAACCCGCTGGGTCTCAAGCGCGGCATCGAGAAGGCCGTCGAGGCCGTGACCGCTCGCCTGCTCGACTCGGCCAAGGAGGTCGAGACCAAGGAGCAGATCGCCGCTACCGCCGCCATCTCCGCCGGCGACCAGTCCATCGGTGAGCTCATCGCCGAGGCCATGGACAAGGTCGGCAAGGAAGGCGTCATCACCGTCGAGGAGAGCAACACCTTCGGACTCCAGCTGGAGCTGACCGAGGGCATGCGCTTCGACAAGGGCTACATCTCGGGCTACTTCGTCACCGACGCCGAGCGTCAGGAAGCGGTTCTCGAGGACCCCTACATCCTGCTGGTCGGTTCGAAGGTTTCGACCGTCAAAGATCTCCTGCCGCTGCTGGAGAAGGTCATCCAGGCCGGTAAGCCGCTGCTGATCATCGCCGAGGATGTCGAGGGCGAGGCCCTGTCGACCCTGGTCGTCAACAAGATCCGCGGCACCTTCAAGTCCGTCGCCGTCAAGGCCCCGGGCTTCGGCGACCGCCGCAAGGCGCAGCTGGCCGATATCGCCATCCTGACCGGTGGCGAGGTCGTCAGCGAAGAGGTCGGCCTGAACCTGGAGACCGCCACCGTCGACCTGCTGGGCACCGCCCGCAAGGTCGTGGTGACCAAGGACGAGACCACCATCGTCGACGGTGCCGGTGATGCCGAGGCCATCCAGGGCCGCGTCGCGCAGATCCGCGCCGAGATCGAGAACTCGGATTCGGACTACGACCGCGAGAAGCTGCAGGAGCGTCTGGCCAAGCTGGCCGGCGGTGTTGCGGTGATCAAGGCCGGCGCCGCCACCGAGGTGGAGCTCAAGGAGCGCAAGCACCGCATCGAGGATGCCGTGCGTAACGCCAAGGCCGCCGTCGAAGAGGGCATCGTCCCCGGTGGTGGTGTGGCGCTGCTGCAGGCCGGCCCCGCGCTGGAGGACCTGAAGCTGACCGGTGACGAGGCCACCGGCGCGAACATCGTGAAGGTGGCGCTGGCCGCGCCGCTGAAGCAGATCGCCTTCAACGCCGGCCTCGAGCCCGGCGTGGTCGCCGAGAAGGTCGCCAACCTGCCCACCGGCCAGGGCCTCAACGCCGACTCCGGCGTGTACGAGGACCTGCTGGCGGCCGGTGTCGCCGACCCGGTCAAGGTCACCCGCTCGGCGCTGCAGAACGCCGCGTCGATCGCCGCGCTGTTCCTGACCACCGAGGCCGTCGTGGCCGACAAGCCGGAGAAGGCCGCCGCTCCCGTCGGCGACCCGACCGGTGGCATGGGTGGCATGGACTTCTGAGTCCGAGTCGATTGGGAACGACCGGGGGGCCCGCGTGGTGACGCTCCGCTGCCGCCTCCGACCCTGACCCGGTCATTCCCGCCTCCCGGCAACACCTTTCGAACCGGTAGCCGGTCCGCCCTCGGGTGGGCCGGCTACCGGCGTTTCGGGATCAGGCTCGCCTACTTCTGCGGACCCGCCGCTTGAACAGCCAGGTCGAGGTTCCGGTGATCGCCAGGGCCGAAGGGGTGAGGCCGAAGGCCAGCCAGATCAGCCGCCACCACCCGTTCACCATCCAGCCGAAGTGCGCCGGTTCGAAAACCTTGGCGTAGAAGGTGTTCGCCAGCGGACGGTCGTGGGCGGCGTCGACCACCTTGGTGTCGGAGGCGTCGTGGGCGTTCACGTACACCAGCACATCGCCACCGTAGAGCGCCCGGTGCTCATACGGTGAATAGCCGCCCGCGACGTACGCGCGGTAGTACGGGGCCGAGTCGGTCGGCAACATCAGGTAGGCGAGGCGTCCGGGATGCCGTTCGGTCGCGATACGGCCCGCCTCGACCGCCGAAAGGGCCGGCCGGCCCGCCGGTGAGGCCCGCGGTGCGAACGTGTCCTGTGGCAGCTCGGTGGCCGCCTGGCCGCCGGTGGCCGCGAGCCAGGCCTTCTGCACCGCCGGCATCTCGATCGCGGCGCCGGTGATGCCCCACATGAGCAGGAACGGCACGCTGATGATGCCGATCACGTTGTGCAGATCGCGGTCCCGGGCGAAGCGTCCCTTGGACGTCCGCACCCGGAACCCGTGCCGCCACCGCTTCAGGGTCGGCCACCAGACCGCCGCGCCGGAGATCGCCAGTATCGCCAGCAGCAGTCCCATGACGCCGAGAATGGCTGCGGCCCAAGTGATATCGAGCATCGGGACCGTCGTGTTCAACGCGGGAACGGCCCCGGTGTACCGGAGGCAGCCGAAGGCGCAGTCGTGCAGATCGACCAGCCACCCCAGCGCACCACCGGTGAGCCCGATTCGATCGTTGATCCGCCCCGACCCGGGGTCGATGCCGTATGCCTCGGTGAAATCCGCATCGCCGACCACGAGTACGCCGGCGTCGATGCCGACCCAGCCGGCCGTGAAGTGCGGGTCGTCCTGCCGTACGAGCGCCAGGGCCCGATCGAAATCCGCCCTGCCGTCGGCATCGATCGGCACATCGCCCGATGTGTGCTGGTAGAACGTGGAATTCGAGGCCCGGAACAACTCGGTGTGATAAAGCAGCACCGCCCCCGAGGTGCACTGAATCACCAGCACGATGCCCAGCGCGAGAGCCGACCACCGATGGGCGACGGTCAATCCACGCCGCAGGGGCCTGCGCGGCCGTCGTCGCCGGGCCTTCCGCGCCGTCGCCCCGGCGGCCGAACTCGTGGCGATCCCCTCGGCGGTACGCGCTGTCACCTGACTCACAAAACTTAGGCTAACCTAACTTTGATTCGATGTGTGGCTCGTTCCGAATCGAGGGCCGCCGGGAAGGGCGCCGCCGGGAAGGGCGCCGCCGAGAAGTTGTCCGGATCGCGACCATCGCGGAATCGAACGCCGGCAGTCGTGCCGGGAATGTGTTCGGGGCGGCTCACGGGCGGCTGTTCGCATTCTTGGGAGACCGATCGGAATATTCGACCGCCGATCGGTGTTGTGGATGGTGTTGCGAATGCGTCGAAGTACGTCTTTCGGCCGGATGACCAGGCGATTTGACTTCGAATGCGGTTGGCACGTAACTTATTCCAGGTCAGAGCGACACGGACACCGACCCGGAGCCGAAAGGCCCGGGACACGAGGTTGGACGAGGAGCGCCTGACGGTCACACTGGTTCGGTAGGAAGAACCCCGATTTGGTCGGGAGCTTCCGGCTGAGCTAAGCTGTAAAAGTTGCCCAACCGATCGACCGGGGAAATAACCCGCGAGATTGCTGGTGCGTGTGTTCTTTGAGAACTCAATAGTGTGTCGATGAATGTCAGTGCCAAAATTTTGTTTTTGGTTCCGATCTTCACCCCCCGTGTGAGGGTCGGATATTTTTGTCAGCTAATTTTCCGGCTGGCGTTTAAGTTAGGTTTTCGGACTCTGGTTCGAGATACTTCTGATTTGCTCTTCGGAGTGAGTTGAGAGTCTTCAACGGAGAGTTTGATCCTGGCTCAGGACGAACGCTGGCGGCGTGCTTAACACATGCAAGTCGAGCGGTAAGGCCCTTCGGGGTACACGAGCGGCGAACGGGTGAGTAACACGTGGGTGATCTGCCTCGTACTCTGGGATAAGCCTGGGAAACTGGGTCTAATACCGGATATGACCACGAATCGCATGGTTTGTGGTGGAAAGATTTATCGGTGCGAGATGGGCCCGCGGCCTATCAGCTTGTTGGTGGGGTAATGGCCTACCAAGGCGACGACGGGTAGCCGACCTGAGAGGGTGACCGGCCACACTGGGACTGAGACACGGCCCAGACTCCTACGGGAGGCAGCAGTGGGGAATATTGCACAATGGGCGAAAGCCTGATGCAGCGACGCCGCGTGAGGGATGACGGCCTTCGGGTTGTAAACCTCTTTCGACAGGGACGAAGCGAAAGTGACGGTACCTGTAGAAGAAGCACCGGCCAACTACGTGCCAGCAGCCGCGGTAATACGTAGGGTGCGAGCGTTGTCCGGAATTACTGGGCGTAAAGAGCTTGTAGGCGGTTCGTCGCGTCGATTGTGAAAACTTGCAGCTCAACTGCAAGCTTGCAGTCGATACGGGCGGACTAGAGTACTGCAGGGGAGACTGGAATTCCTGGTGTAGCGGTGAAATGCGCAGATATCAGGAGGAACACCGGTGGCGAAGGCGGGTCTCTGGGCAGTAACTGACGCTGAGAAGCGAAAGCGTGGGTAGCGAACAGGATTAGATACCCTGGTAGTCCACGCCGTAAACGGTGGGTACTAGGTGTGGGTTTCCTTCCACGGGATCCGTGCCGTAGCTAACGCATTAAGTACCCCGCCTGGGGAGTACGGCCGCAAGGCTAAAACTCAAAGGAATTGACGGGGGCCCGCACAAGCGGCGGAGCATGTGGATTAATTCGATGCAACGCGAAGAACCTTACCTGGGTTTGACATACACCAGAAAGCTGCAGAGATGTAGCCCCCCTTGTGGTTGGTGTACAGGTGGTGCATGGCTGTCGTCAGCTCGTGTCGTGAGATGTTGGGTTAAGTCCCGCAACGAGCGCAACCCTTGTCCTGTGTTGCCAGCGCGTAATGGCGGGGACTCGCAGGAGACTGCCGGGGTCAACTCGGAGGAAGGTGGGGACGACGTCAAGTCATCATGCCCCTTATGTCCAGGGCTTCACACATGCTACAATGGCCGGTACAGAGGGCTGCGATACCGTGAGGTGGAGCGAATCCCTTAAAGCCGGTCTCAGTTCGGATCGGGGTCTGCAACTCGACCCCGTGAAGTTGGAGTCGCTAGTAATCGCAGATCAGCAACGCTGCGGTGAATACGTTCCCGGGCCTTGTACACACCGCCCGTCACGTCATGAAAGTCGGTAACACCCGAAGCCGGTGGCCTAACCCTTGTGGAGGGAGCCGTCGAAGGTGGGATTGGCGATTGGGACGAAGTCGTAACAAGGTAGCCGTACCGGAAGGTGCGGCTGGATCACCTCCTTTCTAAGGAGCATCTGCACTGTTCGCTCCGAAGAGTCGGACGCGAAAGTGCCAGAGCCGCTTATGTTCCCGAATGTGGAACTGCGGAGCTCATGGGTGGAACACTGACAAACTCCTCGCATGTGAGACGGTCGGACGGCCGGCTCGCGGTGGATATATCGGCACACTGTTGGGTCCTGAAAGAACAGACGTTCTTTCCAGGCAAAAAAACGATCCGTTCGGGTCTTCCTTGATACCGCGAAGGTTTCTTCGGTCCGGTCTTGTGAAATTCGATTCGATGCGGGTGTGTTGTTTGAGAACTGCACAGTGGACGCGAGCATCTTTGTTAGTAAGTGTTTAAGAGCGTACGGTGGATGCCTTGGCACCAGGAGCCGATGAAGGACGTAGGAGGCTGCGATAAGCCTCGGGGAGCTGTCAACCGAGCTGAGATCCGAGGATTTCCGAATGGGGAAACCCAGCACGAGTGATGTCGTGTTACCCGCGCCTGAATATATAGGGTGTGTGGAGGGAACGTGGGGAAGTGAAACATCTCAGTACCCACAGGAAGAGAAAACAAGAGTGATTCCGTGAGTAGTGGCGAGCGAAAGCGGATGAGGCTAAACCAGGAGCGTGTGATAGCCGGCAGGCGTTGCGTTCTTGGGGTTGTGGGACCCATCTTCTTGGTTCTGCCGAGCCAAGCAGTAGTCAGAAAAGTTCGTGTTAGCTGAATTGGTCTGGGATGGCCAACCGTAGACGGTGAGAGTCCGGTAAGCGAAAACATGTTCTCTGCTGTGATGGGCACCCGAGTAGCAGCGGGCCCGTGAAATCTGCTGTGAATCTGCCGGGACCACCCGGTAAGCCTGAATACTCCCTGGTGACCGATAGCGGACTAGTACCGTGAGGGAAAGGTGAAAAGTACCCCGGGAGGGGAGTGAAATAGTACCTGAAACCGTGCGCTTACAATCCGTCAGAGCCTTCCATCTTCGGGTGGTGGGGTGATGGCGTGCCTTTTGAAGAATGAGCCTGCGAGTCATCGGTGTGTGGCGAGGTTAACCCGTGTGGGGTAGCCGTAGCGAAAGCGAGTCCGAATAGGGCGTTTGAGTCGCATGTCATGGACCCGAAGCGGAGTGATCTACCCATGGCCAGGGTGAAGCGACGGTAAGACGTCGTGGAGGCCCGAACCCACTTAGGTTGAAAACTGAGGGGATGAGCTGTGGGTAGGGGTGAAAGGCCAATCAAACTCCGTGATAGCTGGTTCTCCCCGAAATGCATTTAGGTGCAGCGTCACGTGTTTCACACTGGAGGTAGAGCTACTGGATGGCCTAGGGGGCCCACAAGCTTACCGAAGTCAGCCAAACTCCGAATGCCGGTGTGTGAGAGCGTGGCAGTGAGACTGCGGGGGATAAGCTTCGTAGTCGAGAGGGAAACAGCCCAGATCGCCGGCTAAGGCCCCTAAGCGTGTACTAAGTGGAAAAGGATGTGGGGTCGCTGAGACAACCAGGAGGTTGGCTTAGAAGCAGCCACCCTTGAAAGAGTGCGTAATAGCTCACTGGTCAAGTGATCCTGCGCCGATAATGTAGCGGGGCTCAAGTACACCGCCGAAGCCGCGGCACTCAGTCATTAGATCGCCTTCGGGCCAGTCGACTGGGTGGGTAGGGGAGCGTCGTGTAGCCAGGGAAGCAGCGGGGTGACCTAGTTGTGGAGGCTGCGCGAGTGAGAATGCAGGCATGAGTAGCGAAAGACGAGTGAGAAACTCGTCCGCCGAATGACCAAGGGTTCCTGGGCCAGGTTAATCCGCCCAGGGTGAGTCGGGACCTAAGGCGAGGCCGACAGGCGTAGTCGATGGACAACGGGTTGATATTCCCGTACCCGTGTATCCGCGCCCAATGGCGAATCAGTTGTGCTAAGTGCCCAAAAGCGGATGGACCTCCTTCGGGAGGCCGGATGTGGCTGCGCACGACCCTGGCTGTAGTAGTCAAGCGATGGGGTGACGCAGGAAGGTAGCTGGGCCCGGTGGTGGATTACCGGGTGTAAGCCTGTAGGGCGTTGTGTAGGCAAATCCGCACAGCATGTGCCTGAGAGGTGATGCGTAGCCGTTTGAGGTGAATTCAGTGATCCTATGCTGCCGAGAAAAGCCTCTAGTGAGTTGGTACACGGCCCGTACCCCAAACCGACACAGGTGGTCAGGTAGAGAATACTAAGGCGATCGAGATAACTGTGGTGAAGGAACTCGGCAAAATACCTCCGTAACTTCGGGAGAAGGAGGGCCACGTCTGGTGACCGGTCTTGCACCGTGAGCTGGGGGTGGTCGCAGAGACCAGAGAGAAGCGACTGTTTACTAAAAACACAGGTCCGTGCGAAGTCGTAAGACGATGTATACGGACTGACGCCTGCCCGGTGCCGGAAGGTTAAGAGGACCGGTTAGCGTTTTCGGACGCGAAGCTGAGAATTTAAGCCCCGGTAAACGGCGGTGGTAACTATAACCATCCTAAGGTAGCGAAATTCCTTGTCGGGTAAGTTCCGACCTGCACGAATGGCGTAACGACTTCTCTGCTGTCTCCACCACAGACTCGGCGAAATTGCATTACGAGTAAAGATGCTCGTTACGCGCGGCAGGACGAAAAGACCCCGGGACCTTCACTATAGCTTGGTATTGGTGTTCGGTACGGTTTGTGTAGGATAGGTGGGAGACTGTGAAGCGGGCACGCCAGTGTTCGTGGAGTCGTCGTTGAAATACCACTCTGGTCGTATTGGACCTCTAACCTCGGGCCATGATCTGGTTCAGGGACAGTGCCTGGTGGGTAGTTTAACTGGGGCGGTTGCCTCCCAAAATGTAACGGAGGCGCCCAAAGGTTCCCTCAGCCTGGTTGGCAATCAGGTGTTGAGTGTAAGTGCACAAGGGAGCTTGACTGTGAGACTGACAGGTCGAGCAGGGACGAAAGTCGGGACTAGTGATCCGGCACCGGCAAGTGGAAGCGGTGTCGCTCAACGGATAAAAGGTACCCCGGGGATAACAGGCTGATCTTCCCCAAGAGTCCATATCGACGGGATGGTTTGGCACCTCGATGTCGGCTCGTCGCATCCTGGGGCTGGAGTAGGTCCCAAGGGTTGGGCTGTTCGCCCATTAAAGCGGCACGCGAGCTGGGTTTAGAACGTCGTGAGACAGTTCGGTCTCTATCCGCCGCGCGCGTTAGAAACTTGAGGAAGGCTGTCCCTAGTACGAGAGGACCGGGACGGACGAACCTCTGGTGTGCCAGTTGTCCCGCCAGGGGCACGGCTGGTTGGCCACGTTCGGAAGGGATAACCGCTGAAAGCATCTAAGCGGGAAGCCTGTTCCAAGATGAGGTTTCTCACCCCCTCGAGGGGGTAAGGCCCCCAACAGACCATTGGGTTGATAGGCCAGAACTGGAAGTGCAGTAATGCATGTAGGTGACTGGTACTAATAGGCCGAGGACTTACCAACAAAGCTGCTACGCGTCCACTGTGCGGTATCTGAAACAACACACAGATATCAGCGAGACTTGATCCGGGATCCCTGTTGAGGGGTGAAAGGGTTGTGGCTCTCTGTGTCTAGTTTCATAGAGTTACGGCGGTTATAGCGGTGGGGAAACGCCCGGTCCCATTCCGAACCCGGAAGCTAAGGCCACCTGCGCCGATGGTACTGCACTCGACAGGGTGTGGGAGAGTAGGACACCGCCGGAACATACATTCGCGAAGGCCCCCAACCTGATGGTTGGGGGCCTTCCGCATACCCGGATACATTCCGGATTCAGAACAATCCTCCGCTGGCTCGAATTGATTCTCCGGTCACCCAGCGGGCCGCATCCGAGGCCAGGAAAGCGACGATATCGGCGATATCCTCCGGTTGGCCGACGCGGCCGAGCGGCGTTGCCGCGGCGACCTGGGCCAGAGCGGATTCACCGCGGTTCGTGGCCAGTGATTCGGTGCGGGTAGCACCGGGCAGCACACTGTTCACGGTGATTCCGCGCGATCCCAATTCCTTGGCCAGCACCCGGACCAACTGCTCGGCCGCGGCCTTGGCGGCGGCGTAGAGCCCGGTATCCGGGCGGTGCGTCACGGTGACCCCGGAGGACACCACGACGATGCGGCCGTTGTCGCGCAATCGATTCGCGGCTTCCCGCAAACCGAAGAACGTCGCCCGCGTGTTCAGGCCGAAGACGCGATCGAAGTCGTCGTCGGTGGCTTCGGCGAGCGGACCGAAGCGAGCGAAGCCGACATTGCCGACCAGAATATCCACGCCGCCGTATCGCTCCTCGGCGATATCGAACAGGCGCCGCGACTGCGCCGGATCGGCGACATCGGCCTGTGCCGCCACACCTCGTCCGCCCGCCTTCTCGACGGCAGCGACGACCTCGAGGGCGGCGGCGCGGTTCGTGTTGTAGTTGACCACCACCTCGGCGCCGCCGGCACCCAGGCGTTCGGCGATCGCACGGCCGATCCCCGCGGATGCCCCGGTCACGATTGCTACCGGCACTCTACCTCCAGATAGACGGTATCAACGATAGTCCATATGCTCGACTAATTGGTCGATCATGTCAACCATCGCTGAAGTAGACTTTCCTCGTGGCGACCGGAGAGTACGAGCTGACCACTGCGTTCGGCGGGCTGTATCGCCGGCTCGGCGCTGTCTACTGGCAGGTTGCCCGGCGATTCGGGCTGACGTCGCAGCAGGTCGAACTGCTGTGCCAGCTGCACGATCAGCGGCCTTCCTTCGGCGAGCTGGCGACCATGCTCGGCTGCGACAAGACGAATGTGACCGGTATGGTCGATCGCCTGGAGCGCCGCGGTTTCGTTGCCCGGGAGCCGGATTCGGAGGATCGCCGGATCACCCGGGCGGTGCTGACCGAGGAGGGGCTGGCACTGCGTGGTGAGATTCGGGTGGCGCTGCGGGAGGAGTTCGACAGCAGACTGCCGCGCCGGGGTCGCGCGGAGTTGATCGCCGCGCTCACCACCGCGGCGGCAGCCCTCTCGGCCGCTCCCCGGATGTCGGAGACTGCCTAGACTGCCTGATCTATCGGTGCTCCGGGCCGAGCCGGCGCCGGCGCAGCACCCATTCGACCGCCTCGGCCGGTGTGGTCACCGCATGGGAGCCGTCGACCTCGTCGCCGTTCGCGGTCCGGATTCGCCAGCCGTGCAGTGAGGCGATGGGAAGCGATCGTCGGTGGTTCGCGAGCGCCAGTTCCGACAGCGTCCCCCATGAACCGCCGATGACCACGACCGCGTCGGCGGAGTGGATCAGGATCGCGTTGCGGGCCTCTCCCATGGCGGTGAACAGCACCGCCGACAGACCGGCGCACGTCGCGTCCCGATCGGTATCCGGGCGCACGCCGATCACCAGTCCGCCTGCGCTCGCGGCTCCTTCGGCGACCGCGGCCATGACGCCGGTGCCGCCGCCACACAGCACGGTGGCACCGGACTCGGCCAGAAGGCGGCCGACCTCGCGGGCGTCCCGGGCCTCGGCGCCGGTGCATTCGCTTGGTCCGCAGACGGCGATCTGCGGCGGCGGGATCGTCACCGGTGCGACAGCTCCCGCAGGCGTTCACCCAGCGCGGTGAGTTGATCGCCGGTGCCCTCCTCGCGCCATTCGGGCTTCTCGTGACCGTCGAGGTACGCGCCGTGTTCGGTGAGGGTCAGCCGGGTGCCGGCCGCGGTTCCGTCGAATTCCACGGTGGTCAGCGACACCGTGACGACCTCGCCGTCGACCCCCATGGTGGAGGTGTAGACGATACGTTCGCCGGGGACGATCTCCTGATACGTCGCGGTGAACGCCATGCGCTTACCGTCGTGCACGCCGGAGGCGATCTCGTTGCCGCCGACGCGGAAGTCGAGTTCGTGATCGCCGCCGGGCGAACTGAACCATTCCGCCTTCCGCCGTGGCTCGGCCCAAGCGCCGAAAACGGTTGCGGGAGTGACGGGGTACTCACGCTCGAGCGTGAAGGTCGAGTGGATCAGGGTGTGGGCGCCGGTCATTGAGAGTCCTCGGGTTCGGGGGTGGTGGGATGTTCGGCCAGGGTCGCGCCGAGTGCGTCCAAGCGGCGTTCCCAAGGGGTTCGCCGCGCGTGCAACCAATCCTCGGCCGGGCGCAGTGCGTCGGGCACCAGCCGGCAGGTCCGCACCCGGCCGACCTTCTCGGATCGGATCAGGCCGGCATCCTGCAGTACCTGGAGGTGTTGCACGACCGCGGCCAGGCTCATATCCAGCGGCTCGGCCAAGGTGCTGACCGCCGCGGGACCGGCGCCGAGCCGCTCCAGCAGATATCTGCGAGTGGGATCTGTGAGCGCCCGAAAGATCTGATTCAGCCGCTCCGATTGGTTAAGCACTTACTTAAGTGTACGAGTCCGGCCGAAATAGTCAAGAGATGACTCGAGTATTCGTCGCGGTGGCGATCCGAGGTGCGCGCGCCGACGATGTCGGCGGCGAGAACTGTCATGGCGTCGTCGTTGTCCTTGCGCGTCCAGGCTCGTGAACAGGCCCCGAACGGACCGGGGGCCGGCTCGATCGGGTCGCCACCGATCGCTGTCTGAACGCCCGCCGGACGGTCCGCCGCCGGTCGGTCGACGGTCAACCCTCGGAGGCGCTCGAATTGCCGGGAGGAACGCCGCCCGGGCGCCGGTTTCCTCCCGCTTTCGCGGCCGTGGATGTCGAGGCGGTCGTCGCGCGCTCCGCGGCGACGCCCGGCCGGCCATGCCGTCGTGGCCGCACGAGTATCCGGCGCGGGCAACCATCGCCGAATTCCTTCGCGGAATTCGGCGTTTCCGTGGTGTGGAGATCCCGGGCGGATTGCTGTCGGTCACCCGTGGCCGGTCCGGGATAACCCATTCGACCCATTTCTGGTCGTCCGCGAACTCGCTTCGCTTCGAAGTCGTGATCGCGTTGGCGCCCTCGGCGTGAACAGTTCCTGGTGGAATCTTTTCCGAAATAAAACCTAGAAAATTCCTTCAAACTCTTCCGTTGCGCGGGTGGTATCGACTACCGTTCTTTTCGGCTAACCATCCGCGACATGACGAGCGCAGTCATTGCTGCTGCGCTCCGATCACAGAGACAACTTCCGGCTAACGCGCGGTGAGTCGGAGGTGTAAGCGAAGGGCCCGATCCATGACGAGGGAATCGGGCCCTTCGGTATTGTCTGGCGCAATGTCACAGGAAACGAACGCGGGCCGGATGTACGCCGGGCAGCCCGTAGAAGACCGGCAACGGCAGCGACGTGCGCGTTTTCTGGAATCCGGACTAACAGTGTTCGCCAGAGACGGGTATGCCAATAGCTCGGTCGGAGCGATTTGCAAGGATGCCGGGCTTTCCTCACGGCAGTTCTACGAGGAGTTCACCGGCCGGGAATCCCTGCTGCTGGAACTGTACGAGCAGATCGACCGCGAGTCCCGCGAGGCGGTGGTCGCCGCACTGGAGGCGCGTGCCGACGCCGGTGCCATCGAGATCATCGATGCGGGAGTGCGGGCCTACATCGAATCGATCGGCCGAGATCCCCGCAAGGCCAGGGTGGCACTGGTCGAGGTGGTCGGCGCCGGGCCGAAGGTGGAGAAGTTCCGGCTGGAGATTCGGCGCGCCTGGGGCACCCTGCTGTCCGGTGCGGCCGAGGACGCGGCGCTGCAGGGCGAGATCCCCAGCGGGGACTACGAGACCCGGATGCTGGCGATCATCGGCGCGGTGAATTACGTGGTCGACGAATGGAGCGGTTCGGAACCTCGCCGCCCGCTCGATGAGGTGATCCGGGTGTTGCGCCGTGTCATCATGGGGGCGGTCAGCGCCTGATCGGTGAAGGCTCGTGCTGCCGAACGGAATTCGCTCTAGCATCGGAATGTGAATGTTTCGCCGGGGGGCGAGCGGTCCCCGACTTTCGTTGTCTGCGGTGACAATCCGCTTGTCCACCAGCTGGCACTCCAGCTGACCACGCGGTTCGCCGATGCCACGGTGACCGTGGTGCTGCCCAACCGCAGCGGAAGCTACGTCCCGCGACTGGAAAAGCTGACCAGGGTCCGGATTCTGTGCGCGGAGCATCTCGACGAAGCGACATTGCGCGATGCCGGAGTGGAGCACGCGCGGGCGCTGGCGCTGGTGGATCAGGCGGATGTGGAGAATTTCCACGCCGCGCTGCGCGCCCACGAACTCAATCCGCGCATCCGGCTGGTGATCCGGATGTTCAATACCGGGTTGGGTTTTCGAATTCGGCGATTGTTCTCCGATTGTGTGGTGCTGTCGATCTCGGAGATGGCGGCGCCCTCGTTCATCGCGGCGGCATTGGGTGAGGATGCCCTGGATTATCTGCGGCTGGGTGAGCGCACCCTCTATGTGGCCGCTGCCGGCGATGCCCCACCGGATCAGGTGATATCCGGATTGGTCGGTGATGCCGAGGGGATTTCACTGCTGCCGGCGCGATCTCCGGTCGCCCGCGTGCTCGCCCTCGCCGAGCGGGTGCCCTATTCGCCCAGTGGTCCCCGGCGCTGGCTCACGCTGATGCGATACCTGGCCCGCCACGATCTGATCCGGCTGCTACTGGTGCTGCTGGTACTCATCGCGGCCGGCTGCATCATGATGGTGTGCATCGGAAACAGCTGGGGCACAGCGGCGTACGAGACACTGCTCGACGCCGCGGGAGCCGCGCAACCGGAACCCTCGCGCGAACCCATGTACAAACTGCTGCAGCTGGGGGTCGTCTTCATCGGATTGACGATGACACCGGTCGTCACGGCACTGGTCGTGGGCGGGGTGCTGCGCGCCCAGCTCGCGGACCATCATCCCGACCCCTCACGAATGGAAGACCACGTGGTGGTCGCCGGTCTGGGCAATGTCGGCATGCGCGTGGTCGAGCAGCTGAGCGACCTCGGCGTGCCGGTGGTCGCGTTGGACAACGACGAGAACGCGCGCGGTATCGCGCTGGCCCGCAGCCTCGGTGTGCCGGTGGTGATCGGTCAGGCCACCTGGGAGGACACACTGTTGTCGGTGGGGACGCCCAAGGCGCGGGCGCTGGTGCTGCTCACCTCCAGCGACGCCGTCAACCTCGAAGCCGCCATGCTCGGACAGTCCTACCGCGACGATCTTCAGGTCGTCATGCGGCTATCGGATGACGACCTGGCCGATCGGGTGCAGCGAACGCTCGGAAAGGCTGTGGTGCGCAGCGTATTCCAGCTCGCCGCCGTAGGATTCGCGGCCGCGGTGGTGGAGCGCCGGGTGATCGCGACGCTGTCGGTCGACGAGGACACCCTGCTGGTGGCCGAGGTCCCGGTGGAACGGGGTTCGGCCCTGTCGGGGCTGCGGATCGCGGAACTCGGACTGTCCGAACACACCCGGATACTCGCGGTGCAGACCGCCGAGGGCGAGACCCCGGAATGGCGTCCGTCATCGCAGACCCTGCTGTGCGAGGGCAATCAACTGGTGGTGGTGGCGACCCGCGTCGGCCTGAACGAGCTGCTGGAACGCGGTGCGGGCGTCGACATGGAGCCCGAATCCGACGGCGCACCGCCGACGAAGGAGGGCGGCGGCAACTCGGGCCGCGGTATCGCCCTGATCAGTGAGCGCGCGAACGCGGCCGAGGGCGCCGGGACACATACCGGGCCGGTGGCCGGTGACTCGGCCGAGTCCGACATGTTGGAACCCTGAGACCGCCGGGCGCCGGATGTGCGCGGTAGCGTGCGCATATGGAGACGATTCCGATCCAGATGCCGGACGGTTCCACGGTGCCGGTGCGGTTCGTCCCCGCACGCGGTCCCCATCGCCACCCGATCACCGCCGACACCCCGCGGCCGGTCATCGTGATCATCCCCGGCTTGGGAGTGCCCGGTGAGTACTACGGTGATTTCGCCCGCGAACTGGCGCGGCGCGGTTTCGATACGGCGATCGGCGAGCTGCGGGGTAACGGCGACAGCCGCCCGAAGCCGAGTTCGGTGAGCAGCTACGGCTACCACGAGCTGGTGTCGGTCGATTTCCCGGCGATCTTCGAAGCGGTCCGCACGCGATTCCCGGACAGTACGCCGATGCTGCTGGGGCACAGTATGGGCGGTCAGCTCGGGGTGATGTACGCGGCGCGGATCCGGGGGCGGCTGGCCGGGCTGATCCTGATCGCCTCGGGCACCCCGTACTACCGCGGCTACGGCGGGATCGCCCGCTCGGCAATGCTGGTCGGGCCCGCCGCGATCTCGCTGACCGCGAACCTGGCGGGATTCTGGCCCGGCGATCGAATCACGGCCGGCGGCTTCGGCAGACAGTCGAAGGTCCTGATCGCGGACTGGGCCCGGCTGGCCCGCACCGGCCGCTTCGTTCCGTTCGGCGCCGATATCGACTACGACGAACGTATCGCGCGGCTGGGGTTGCCTGTCCTGTCGATCACCATGGCGAAGGACGACCTGACGCCCCGGAGCTCGGCCGCACATCTGCTGGAGAAACTTCCCAAGGCGCGGGTGAGCACCTGGCACGAGCCGAAACCGCTGGGGCACAACGGCTGGATCACCGATCCCGAATCCACCGTGGACCGGATCGAGAAGTGGGTGCGCGACCTGTAACCGAGAATGCGCCGAACTCGGGCGGTCCGGTGCTTCAATTGATGGATGCGCAGGTGGACAGCCACTGGGTATCCGTGCATCGGCTCCGGTGACCCGGCGCGAATTCGATCGCGGCGGCGATGACGGTCCGGCCGGCCGCGGCCCCCGGATCCACACTCGTTCTCGCGGTGTTGGGGGCGGGGCAATTCCTGATGACCCTCGACAGCTCGGTCATGAATGTGTCGATGGCGACGGTCGCGAGCGATATCGGCACCACGATCACCGGTATCCAGACCGCTATCACGCTGTACACCCTGGTGATGGCGTCGCTGATGGTCACCGGCGGCAAAGTGGGCACGATTCTCGGCCGGCGGCGCGCGTTCGGGCTGGGATTGGTGATCTACGGGATCGGTTCGCTGGTCACCGGGTTGGCGCCCAATCTCGGGGTGCTGTTGGTCGGCTGGTCACTGCTCGAGGGAATCGGGGCCGCGCTGATCATGCCGGCGATCGTGTCCCTGGTGGCCGCGAATTTTCCCGAGGAGCGCCGGGCGGCGGCATACGGACTCGTCGCCGCGGCCGGCGCCATGGCGGTGGCGGTCGGACCGCTGGTGGGCGGCGCCGTGACCACCTTCGCGTCGTGGCGGTACGTGTTCTTCGGCGAAGTCGTTGTCGTGGTGGCGATTCTGCTGGTGCTGCGCCGGGTGGCGGATGTCGCCGCGGAGCGGGTGCGGCTGGACCTCGTCGGCTCGGTGCTGTCGGTCCTCGGCTTGGGCGCGATCGTCTTCGGAGTGCTGCGGTCCAGTGAGTGGGGCTGGGTCCGGGCGCGACCCGGCGGCACCTCGATCGCGGGCCTGTCACCGGTGATCTGGTTGATTCTGGCCGGACTGCTGGTGCTGTACGCGTTCCTGCGGTGGCAGACGCGGCTGCTCCGATCCGGCCGGGAACCGCTGATCGATCCCGGCCTGTTCGGTAACCGACACCTCGGCGGGGGGCTGGCGATGTTCTTCGCGCAGTTCGCGGTGCAGGCCGGGGTGTTCTTCGCCGTCCCGTTGTTCCTGTCGGTGGTACTGGAATTGAGTGCGCTCGAAACCGGTGTCCGCATACTTCCGCTGTCGGTCGCGTTGGTTCTGGCCGCCGTCGGAATCCCCAAGTTGCGGCCGGGCGCGAATCCGAGGCGCGTCGTGCGCCTGGGCCTCGGGGCCATGATCATCGGAATCGTGCTGCTGGCGGGCGGTATGGATCCGGGTGCGAACGCGGCCGTGGTGGCGGTGCCGATGCTGTTCATGGGGCTCGGTCTGGGAGCGCTCGCCTCGCAGCTGGGCGCTGTCACGGTGTCGGCCGTTCCGGATGAGCAGAGCGCCGAGGTCGGTGGATTGCAGAACACCGCGACCAATCTGGGTGCTTCGCTGGGAACGGCGTTGATCGGATCGATCCTCATCGCCACGCTCACCTCCGCGGTGATCGGCGGTATCGAGAACAACCCTGCGGTGCCCGCCGAGGTCTCGCAACGGGCCACCACCGAACTGGCCGATGGCGTGCCGTTCCTGTCCACCACCGCGCTTCGGCAGTCGCTCGATGCCGCCGGGGTGGCCGAGCCGACGACCGATGAGATCGTCGCGGTCAACGCCGACGCGCGCCTGGAGGCACTACAGGTCGCCTTCGCGGTGACCGCGCTGCTGGCTGTGATCGCCCTGTTCTTCACCGGCCGGCTACCGCGCCGGCCGGTGGGCTCCGCCCCGGATGCCGACGACGCATCCGGGAGCGGATAACTCACAGCGCCGTCAGCTCACAGCGCCGTCAGATTGCCTCGGTCGGCGTTGTCGTGGCCGAGTGCGCGCCGCTTGAGTTGCTCGAATTCGGCGTCGTCGATGGTGCCCGCGTCGCGCAGCGCCTTGGCGTCGGCGATCTCCTCGGCGGGCGACTTACCCGCCACCTGCCGGATGTACTCGTCGGTCGCCTGTTTGGCTTCGGCGTGGGCGTGCTGCGCGCGCACGGCCATGCCCTTGCCCCGGACGATCAGATAGACCAGTGCGGTGATGTAGGGGAATAGCACCAGCCCTATCACCCAGACGGCTTTGGCGATGCCCGACACCGTGTGGTCCCGGAACAGGTCGACGATGATCTGGAAGAGAATGATCAGATACGCCACGAAGGCGAAGATGAGGATCGTGTACCAGACGTAGTCCCAGAACGAATCCATGATGTGCTCCTCTCGAAGAACCCGCTACGGCACGGTGGTCGGCGGCGAGCAGGCCGAATCGGTGAGTCGCTGACGGGCCAGCCGTTCCACGAGTTCCGGTAGGGCCGGGGCCGGGCTTCCGCGCAGGTCGCGCAGTGCGCTCGCGACGGCCATCTCCACGCACCGGCGTGGCTGCCGGCCGTCGAACTCCGCGGCGAGTCGGTGCACGGTGGTCACATCGATCGTCGTTGTGCGCACTGCGAATTCCTGTCGTTCTCGGTCCCCGAACCGAGAATGGCAGTGCGTCAGGTCACACTCCAGAGACCAAAGGCCCGAATTCGTACGGGCCGTAGGTCCCGGATTCCGGAAAATGTCCTGGTTCGATCAGACGGTCTTCCGGTTCTCGAGCAGCATCTGGGTGAAGAATTCGTAGATCAGGGCCGACTGGAAGGCCATCTGCTTGTTGTCGGCCGCGCCGCCGTGACCGCCCTCGATGTTTTCGTGATACCAGACCGTCCGGCCCTGTGCCTCCAGCAGTGCCGCCATCTTGCGCGCGTGACCGGGGTGGACGCGATCGTCGCGGGTCGAGGTGGTGAGCAGGATCGGCGGGTACGCGCGGGCGGGGTCGGCCGCGGCCGCCACCTGATAGGGCGAGTACTTGCCGATGTAGTCCCATTCTTCGGGCTTGTCCGGGTCGCCGTATTCGGCCATCCAGGAGGCGCCGGCGAGCAGCAGGTGATAACGCTTCATATCCAGGAGCGGGACCTGACAGACGATGGCTCCGAACAGTTCCGGATAGCGGGTCAGCATCACGCCCATCAGCAGGCCGCCGTTACTGCCGCCGACCGCGCCCAACCGGTCCGCCGTGGTGATCTCGCGGGCGACCAGATCCTCGGCCACCGCGGCGAAGTCCTCGTAGACCTTGTATCTGTTGGCCTTCTGCACCTGCGTGTGCCACTGCGGCCCGTACTCTCCGCCGCCACGGATATTGGCCAGCACCCAGGTGCCGCCGCGTTCGAGCCAGCCCATACCCGCGACGCCGCTGTAGCCCGGGGTGCGCGAGACCTCGAAGCCGCCATATCCCGACATCACGGTCGGGCCCGGCGTGCCTCGCTGGTCGCGGTGGCGAATCACGAAGTAGGGCACCATCGTTCCGTCGTCGGACTTCGCGAAGAACTGTTCGGTGTCGATGCCCTCGGCGTCGAAGTAGGCCGGTTCGTGCTTGAGGGCGACCGCCGGACTGCCGACCGCGCCGGCCAGCAGGGTCGCGGGTGTGGTGAAACCGCTGGTGGTGAGCATGAATTCGTCACCGCTCTCCAGCGGATCCAGATTCATGACATTGGTGGTGGCCATCGGCGGGGTATCGGCGAGCGGTTCGCGCGTCCAGGCCCCGTCCGGGGACGGCCCAGTGCCCGGCGTGAGCACGTACAGCTTGGTCTGCACATCCTCGAGCGTGATCAGCAGCAGGTGGTTCTCGGTCCAGCCGTACCCGTGCAGGGAGGTGTGCGCGTCGGGCTCGAAGATCACCTCGAAATCCCGTGCGCCGTCGAAGAATTCGCCGATGTCGATGGCCAGGAGCGCGCCCGCCGGATAGTCGCGCCCGCCTACCTCCCACGCGGATTTCAGCTGTACGAGCAGCCAATCCTTGTACCAGGACTCGGACGCGTCGCTCGGTACGTCGATGGGGCGCAGCGTGCCGTCGGGGTTCAGCAGTGCCACCGACTCGTTGAAGAAGTCGGTGGCGCGAGCCACGTAGTGACGTTCGTATCCAGGGGTGCGGTCGTAGCCGGCGGAGACCATGACATCGCCGGGCTCGCCCTCGAATACCGTCTCCGCCTCCGACAGCGGGGTGCCCCGGCGCCAGCGCTTGGCCAGCCGCGGATAGCCGGAATCGGTGAGGCTGCCCGGCCCGAAATCGGTTCCGACATAGACGGTGTCGGCGTCGATCCAGCGCAGCTGGGATTTTGCCTCGGGCAGGTAGAAGCCGCCGTCGCCCGGTTCCCGGAACTGCCTGGTGTTCATATCGAATTCGCGCACCACCTTGGCGTCGGCGCCGCCGCGGGACAGGCTGATCAACGCCAGGTCCTGATCCGGTCGCAGGACCGCCGCCCCGCCCCACACCCAGTTCTCGTCCTCGGCGGTGGCCAGCGCGTCCAGGTCGATCAGCACATCCCAGGCCGGGTTGTCGCCGCGGTAGTCGTCGAAGGTGGTGCACCGCCACAGCCCGCGAGGATGTTCGGCATCGCGCCAGAAGTTGTAGAGCCGGCGTCCGCGCCGCGTCGGGTACGGGATACGCGTATCGGTATCGAGCATGGCGAGGATGCGGTGATCGAGGTTGTCGAACCGTTCGGAGGTGGCGAACCGCTCGATCACCACCTCGTTGTGCGCCCGAGCCCAGGACAGGGCAGGTTCACCGGTGACATCCTCGAGCCAGAGGTACGGATCGTTCGGTTGCTCGGCGCCGCTCATGGATCACATTCTGGCCTACGGGAGCGGCCGGGGAGGGGAGAGCGGTGCGCGCAACGGCTTCCGCCGCCGTGTCCCACCACGGGAATGTCGCCGAGTTCGTACAGTTGCTCACACTCCGGGATGTGCCACGAAGGGAGAACCGGTGGGGCCTGCACTGTGGGAGCAGCACTGCTGCCTGCCGGTACTTCCGTCGGCCGATATCACCGAGCTGACACGATATCCGGCGGGTTCGTACGTGTCGGTGAACGTCGGCTATTCGCTGCATTCGATGGAGGACGCGCTGGCGATGATCGCGCTGTTGCGGCGGGATGCGCTGGCGGACGGCCGGTTTCGGCTGGTGTCGACGGTGGCGGATACGCAGGTGCCCGGTTCCGGGCCCGATGCGCGGATCGCGCTGGGCTTCGATCTGGAGGATTCGCGTCCGCTGCACGGGGATCCGGACAATGTCGCGGTGTTCCACGCGCTCGGCGTGCGCTCACTGCTGCCCACCTACAACCACGCCAACGCGGCCGGTGGCGGCTGCCTGGACGCAGAGGACCGCGGACTCACTCCGTACGGCCGCGTGCTGATCCGCACGCTGGACGAGGTCGGTGTCTTCGCCGACGGTTCGCATTGCTCGCGGCGAACCGGACTCGATATCGCCGAGGCCGTGCGCGGGCCGATGATCTACAGCCACTCCAACTTCGCCGCGCTCTGGTCGCACCCCCGCAACATCGGGGACGACCAGGCTCGCGCCTGTGCGGCGACCGGCGGCGTGATCGGCGTCAACGGGGTGGGAATCTTTCTGGGCCGCAACAGAGCCGAGGGCCGGGCCGCACGCATCGAGGCCATGGCCGACCACATCGCCTACGGTGCGGAACTGGTCGGCGTGGACCACATCGGCATCGGATCGGACTTCTCCTTCGACGGTGACCAGTTCAACGCCGAGATCGCGGCGGCGCCGGAGAACTTCTCCGAGGACTACACCCGGTGGGGCCCGCTGCAGTGGGTGCCGCCGGAGGATCTCCTGGGTCTCGGCAACACCAGTGCTGGGAAGGATCCCGCCGCCGGACCGCCCGTCCCGGGCCTCGACGAGGTGCTCGCTCGCAAGGGATTCACCGCGTCCGAGCGCGCGCGGATCTTCCGCGGCAACTTCGAGCGAGTGGCGCGGCAGGTCTGGAAATAGACGGCCCAACCTGCGGGTGCGTCCATAACCCGCCACATGCCCATGACGGAGCGAGCCGCACCGGCGACCGTGCGCGGCCGGCCCGCCGTTCTCGCGTTGCCGCGTAGGCGACGAAGGAGCGAGCGGCGGTGCCCGCACGGCGGGCCGGAGGGGCCGCGAACCCGCCGGAGCGACGCGGAGGCAATAATGGCACGGTGACTTCCCACTACGATGTCGTCGTTCTCGGCGCTGGTCCCGGCGGTTACGTCGCCGCGATCCGCGCCGCTCAACTCGGCCTGCGAACAGCGATCGTCGAGCAGAAATACTGGGGTGGCGTGTGCCTGAACGTCGGGTGCATTCCGTCCAAGGCACTGCTGCGCAATGCGGAGCTGGCCCATATCTTCACCAAGGAAGCGAAGACGTTCGGTATCTCCGGACAGGCGAGCTTCGATTTCGGTGCCGCGTTCGACCGAAGTCGTAAGGTCGCGGACGGCCGGGTCAAGGGCGTCCACTTCCTGATGAAGAAGAACAAGATCGACGAGTTCGACGGGAAGGGTACCTTCACCGACGCGAACACCCTCTCGGTCGCGCTGACGAGCGGCGGCACCGAGACGGTCACGTTCGACAACGTCATCATCGCCACCGGCACCGAGACCAAGCTGCTGCCGGGCACCTCGCTGTCGCAGAACGTCGTGACCTACGAGGAACAAATCCTGACCCGGGATCTGCCGGGGTCGATCCTGATCGTCGGCGCGGGCGCGATCGGTATGGAGTTCGGGTACGTCCTGAAGAACTACGGCGTGGACGTGCGGATCGTGGAGTTCCTCGATCGCGCGCTGCCGAACGAGGACGCCGATGTCTCCAAGGAGATCACCAAGGCGTACAAGAAGCTCGGCATCACCATCTCCACCGGTGCCTCGGTGCAATCCATCGAGGACAACGGTTCCAAGGTCACCGTCTCGATCAAGGACAACAAGTCCGGTGCGGTCGAGACCGTCACGGTCGACAAGGTGCTGCAGGCGGTCGGTTTCGCCCCGCGCGTGCAGGGCTACGGGCTGGAGAACACCGGTGTGCAGTTGACCGACCGCGGCGCCATCGCGATCGACGACTACATGCGCACCAATGTCCCGCACATCTACGCCATCGGCGATGTGACCGCGAAACTGCAGCTGGCGCATGTCGCCGAGGCGCAGGGCGTGGTCGCGGCCGAGACCATCGGCGGTGCGGAGACCCTCGCGCTGGGTGACTACCGGATGATGCCGCGCGCGACGTTCTGCCAGCCGCAGGTCGCCAGCTTCGGTCTGACCGAGCAGCAGGCCCGCGACGAGGGCTACGACGTCAAGGTGGCGACCTTCCCGTTCACCGCGAACGGTAAGGCGCACGGCCTGGGCGATCCGACCGGTTTCGTGAAGCTGGTCGCCGACGCGAAATACGGTGAGCTGCTCGGCGGGCATCTGATCGGCCCGGATGTGTCGGAGCTGCTGCCGGAGCTGACGCTGGCCCAGAAGTGGGATCTGACCGTCAACGAGCTCGCGCGCAACGTGCATACCCACCCGACGCTGAGTGAGGCGCTGCAGGAGGCGATTCACGGCCTCGCGGGGCACATGATCAACTTCTGAGCGTTGACGGAACGGCCCGGTATCGGCGAATTCGCCTGATACCGGGCCTTTTTCGCGTTGAGCGTCGACGGTGGCCGACCGGGTGATCGGCGCGCCGATCGTCAGTCGCGGTGGTAGGCGTCCTGGGCGGCCAGGATGGTGTCGATATTGGTTTCCAGGATTTCCATCAGGCCGCGCAGTTGGCCGGCGACTCGGGTGCCGAGGTCGGTCAGGGTGTATTCGACCCGGGGTGGGATGGTCTGCTGCACCTCGCGATGGATCATGCCATCGCGTTCGAGGGCCTGCAGGGTCTGCGAGAGCATGCGTTCGCTGATGCCGTCGACGCGACGTCGCAGCGCGCTGAACCGGTAGGGGCCTTCCCACAGCGCGACCAGGGCGAGCGCTCCCCAGCGGCTTGCCACATTCTGCAGGACGGGTCGAGATCGGCAATTCTGCGCGAAGACGTCGGCCTCCAGTGTCGGATCGGCGTCGTCTGCCGAGACGGGCTGCCCAGTGGTCATGATCTGATGCTACCCATCTCTCCTGTAGTGACTTTCTTGTCTGTAGTGCGGGAATATGTGGCACTAACTAATAGTTAGTGCCATACGTTTCGTACTCGCGATGTGGAGGTTGGGCTATGACCGTTGCCGTTACCGGGGCCAGTGGCCAGTTGGGGCGTCTCGCCGTCGAGGCGCTGTTGAACAGGGATGTCGGGCCGGTCGTCGCGATCGTCCGGGATCCGGACAAGGTGCGCGATCTGGCCGAGCGTGGGGCGGAGGTCCGGCAGGCGTCCTACGACGATCCGCAGGCACTCGATCGTGCCCTGCGGGGGGTCGATCGGGTGTTGCTGGTTTCGGGCAACGAATTCGGCAAACGGGTCGAACAGCACGGCAATGTCGTTCGCGCCGCCGAGCGGGCCGGGGTCGAGCTGCTGGCCTATACGAGCATTCCGCGGGCGGAGCGGAATCCGATGATCCTCGCCGAGGAGCATCGCGGCACCGAAGAGGTTGTCGCCGAATCCGCTGTGCCGCATGTAATCCTGCGCAACAGCTGGTACTGGGAGAACTATCTGAACGGCGTGGAGGCGACCCTGGAATCGGGGGTGCTGTACGGCGCGGCCGGCGACGGGCTGGTCGCCGGTGCCGCACGGGCCGACTACGCCGAGGCCGCGGCCGTGGTGCTGACGACCGACGGTCACGCGGGGCGGACCTACGAGCTCGGTGGTGACGAGCGACTGTCACTCACCGATGTGGCGCGGGTGATTTCGACCGTGTCCGGTAAGCAGGTGCGATATCGGGATCTGCCGCAGGACGAGCTGGCGGCGGGTTTGGAAAACGCCGGTGTCCCCGGAGATTTCGCGCGGGTGCTCGCCGACTCGGATGCCGGGTTGCGTGCGGGATGGCTGGATGTGACCAGCGGTGACCTGCGCAAGCTGATCGGACGGCCGTCGGCGTCGGCGGCCGAGGTGCTGGGCCGCGCCCTGGCGGGCTGAGAGCGACACTTCCGGGGAGTGCCCGGCGCCGAAAACGCGCGCCGGGCACCCTCGCGTCCGGTTCGGACCGGGATCAGGATTCCGGCGCGGTGTACGCGCTCGGATCGCCGACCCACTGAACCAACTGAATGACGACGCCGTTCGGATCGAGCGCCTGGAAGTAGCGTTCGCCCCACGGCTCGGTCTCGATCGGGGTCACGATCTCCACCCCTTCGGCCCGCACACGCTCGTATTCCGCGTCGATCTCGTCCACGGTGAACACGATCAGCAGGCCCTGCCCGGCGTCGCCCGCGATCCGGGCGGGCTTGAAGGTGGCCAGCCCGGTGCGCAGGAAGATCACATGGAAACCCGCATCCGGCCGAGTCAGGGAAACGAAGCCGTCGGCGGACATCTCGACGGCGAAGCCGAAGTGAGTGCTGAGGAATGTCGCCGACGCGTCGGGGTCGGCGACATTGAGCGAGACGGCGGATGCGGTGATGTTCACGGTCCTCCTCGGGGATCGGCACGGCGTCGCACGCGGCGCGCCGAGAATTGTTCTACTAAGTATACTGTACAACGTAGAGAGTTATTCCCGTCGTGGGTGCGTGGCAACGGCTCGATACGATGCGCACGACGCCGAACCGCGGCGGTCGGAACCGGGAGGTCGGGTGACAGAGGAGTCGGCCGAGGCGAGGCCCGGCCGGGCGCGCGTCACGGGTGAGCGATCCGGCGCGGGCGATCCGGCGCGCACGCTGGACCTGCTCTGGCGGCAGCCGGGTCGCGGCTCGGGGCGCGGACCCAAACAACGCAGCAGTGTCGAGGAGGTCGTGGCGGCGGCGGTCGGCATCGCCGATACCGAGGGGCTGGAGGCGCTCACCATGCGGGCCGTCGCCGCGAAACTGGGACTGACCCCGATGGCCACCTACACCTACGTGCCCGGCAAGGCCGAACTTCTCGACCTGATGCTGGATTCGGTGTACGGGCAGATGCCGCGCCCCGACCTGACCGGAATGTCCTGGCGCGAACGGGTTTGCGCGGTCGCTCGGGAGAACCGGGCCATGCTCGACCGCCACCGCTGGGTGGCCTATGTGCCGACGACCCGCCCGCCGCTGGGACCGGGTCTGGCCGCGAAATACGATCACGAACTGAGCGCCTTCGACGGTCTCGGGCTCAGCGATATCGAGATGGATGCGGCGCTGACCCATCTACTGGGCTTCGTCAACGCCGTCGCCCGCATCGCGATCGATACCGACCGCACGGCCGCTGTCACCGGATTGTCGGATCACGAATGGTGGGAACGCGCCGCTCCGGTCCTGGAGCAGGTGTTCGATCCGCGGCGCTATCCGCTGGCCGCACGAGTCGGCACGGCCGCCGGTGGCGCGCACGACAGTGCCTACAGCGCCGACCACGCCTGGAATTTCGGTTTGGCGCGAGTGCTGGACGGATTGGCCGTCCTCATCGAACCGCCCGTGACCGACCCCGAATGACGCCGCCGGCTCGGATCACGACCGATCGGCCACGAACTCAGTGGTCGGTCTGGATGCGCAGGGTGGTGATGGTGCTGGCCAGACCTTCGTATTGGTTCGTCAGCAGCACAATTTCGATGAGGCGCTTCTCGTCGTAATGCCGCGCGAGCGCGGACCAGGTGGTGTCGTCGACATTCCGGGTGGTGACGAGCTGGTCCACGGCGGTGAGCAGCGCGCGTTCCTTCGCCGACCAGCCTTCGGCCTCGGGGCCGGTGCGCAGCCGCGCCAGGATTTCCCCGGTGACGCCCGCGCGTTTGCCGAGGCGGATGTGATGATCGGTCTCGTATTCGCAGTCGCGCAGGTGGGCGACCCGCAGAATGACCAGCTCGGTGTCGTAGCGGGAGAGTTTGCCGCCGGGCATCAGCCGCCCGGAGAAATGCAGCCAGCCGCGGAACAGTCCGCCGGTACGGCCGAGTGTGCTGAACAGATGGGCGTCGTCGGTGCCCGCCGCCCGGGAAAGCACCTGCCAGACAACCCAATTCACCGGACCCAGTTCGCGCAGGCGACCGGGTGCGATCCGTGGCTCCGTCGACACCATGCCCCACGCTAACAAAAGCCCGCGGTGCGGGCACGATATGCGGGCTCAGCGCAGCACGTAGGGCGAGATCGAGCTGCGGTGTTCGCTGATGTCCAGGGACTTGCCCAGCGGGGGAAACGCCCGCTGCGGGCAGTTGGCGCGCTCGCACACGCGGCAGCCGGCGCCGATCGGGGTGGCCTGGGGTTCGTTGAGGTCCAGGCCGTCGGCGTAGACCACCCGGCCCGCGTGGCGCAGTTCGCAGCCCAGGCCGATGGCGAAGGTCTTGCTCGGCTGCCCGTAGCGGGTGGCGCGCCGCTCGACGGTGCGCGCGATCCACAGATATTTCCGGCCGTCGGGCATCTGCGCGATCTGGGTCATGATGCGGCCCGGATAGGCGAAGGTCTCGTACACGTTCCACAGCGGGCAGGTGCCGCCGGCGGATGAGAAGTGAAATCCGGTGGCGGACTGTCGTTTCGACATGTTCCCGGCGCGGTCCACCCGGACGAACGAGAACGGCACCCCGCGCAGGTTCGGCCGCTGCAGGGTGGAGAGCCGATGACAGACCGTCTCGTAACTCTGCGCGAAGAATGCCGACAGCCGCTCGATGTCGTAGCGGAAATCCTCGGCGACCTCGTGGAAATGCGAATACGGCAGCACCGTCGCGGCGGCGAAATAGTTGGCCAACCCGAGTTTGGCCAGCGTACGAGTGTCCTCGGAGGCGAAGTTGCCCTCCTCGACCAATTTGTCGATCAGGTCCCCGCATTCCATGTACGCGAGTTCGGCGGCGAGTTTGAATACGCGCTGACCGCCGGACAGGTGGGGTGCGATCTCCAGCCGCCGGGCCTCGGGATCGTAGCGGTGCAGCACCCCCTCCCCGAGATCGATGCGTTCCACGATCTGCACGCCGTAACCGGTGGTGAGCCGGCGGGTGAGCTCCCGGCGCATATCGCCACCGTGGAAGCGCATCCGGGTCGCCAATTCCTCTGCGGCGGTATCCAGTTCGTGGATGTAGTTCTGCCGCTGATAGAAGAAGTCGCGCACTTCCTCGTGCGGGCGGGAGATGGCGCCGGAGCCGCTGCCGTCGGAGAAGCGATCCTCGGTGGCCGCGGCCAGCTGGGCGGTGGTGTTGCGGTAGCGGCGGTGCATATTCACCAGGGCGCGGGCCAGACTCGGATGTGCCGAGACCATCTCGGCGATCTCCTGGGCGTCGGCCTCGATCCCGAGTTCGGTGTCCATCACCACTTCCTGGAGTTCGGCGATGAGGCGGGTGTCGTCCTGGGAGGCGAAGAATCCGGTATCGACGCCGAACACCTCGCTGATCCGCAGCAGGACCGGTACGGTGAGCGGGCGTACATCGTGTTCGATCTGGTTGAGGTAACTCGCCGAGATCTCCAGCTTCTTGGCGAGCGAGATCTGGCTCAGTCCCCGTTCGGTGCGTAGCTGGCGAAGCCGCGCCCCGACATAAGTCTTGGCCATATTCCCAGACTATGAACTGCTTCGCATAGTTGCCAATGGCAAATTAGCAGCAGACTCGAGCGATATGTCACACCGACCGGCTACCGTCGAGTTCGTGCTGCTTTCGGATGTGGTCGCGGCGTCGGATTCGGTGCGGGCAACCGCGTCGCGCAAGGTCAAGATCGCGGGTCTGGCCGAGTTGCTGGGGCGTGCCGAATCGGACGAACTCCTGCCGGTCGTGGCCTGGTTATCCGGAGAACTACCGCAGGGCAAGCTGGGTACCGGCTGGCGCACCGTCGCCGCCATCGAGGTGGAGCCGGCGGCCACACCGACGTTGACCGTCGCCGCTGTCGACGAGGCGCTCAGCGAGCTGGCGGCGATATCGGGCAGCGGCTCGGTGGCGCGCCGGCGGGAACTGCTGACCGGTTTGCTCGCCCGGGCGATCGATGCCGAGCGGACCTTCCTGATCCGGCTGCTCACCGGTGAACTGCGGCAGGGCGCGCTCACCGCCATCGTCGCCGAGGCGGTGGCCGTGGCCGCGGAAGTGCCCGCGGATCTGGTGCGCCGGGCGTACATGCTGTCGGGCCGGCTGCCGGTGACCGCGGCCGCGGCCTTCGGCGGCGGCGCCACGGCGCTGGCCGCCTTCCGACTCGAGGTCGGCCGCCCGATTCAGCCGATGCTGGCCTCACCCGGCGCCACCCTCGACGAGGTGCTGCGTGAGTTCGACGGCGATCTGAGCGTGGAACACAAACTCGACGGCGCCCGGATTCAGGTGCATCGCAACGGGTCCCAGGTCCGGGTCTTCACCCGTACCTTGCGCGATATCACCTCCGGGGTACCGGAACTCGTGCAGCTGGTTTCCGAATTGCCCTGCGACAGTGTGGTTCTCGACGGCGAGACGCTGGCCCTCACCGATTCCGGCCGCCCGCGCCCGTTCCAGGAGACGATGAGCCGCTTCGCCGCCGATCCCGGTTCGGAGGAGCCGCGCCTGACGGTGAATTCCACCCGGGAACTACTGCTGCATCCCTATTTCTTCGACTGCCTGCATCTGGACGGGGTCGATCTGCTCGACGCGCCGCTGCGGGAACGCCGGAAGGCATTGTCGGCGGTGGCGGGCGAGCACAGCATTCCGGCACTGATCGACCCCGATCCGGAGACGGTGGCGGAATACTTCGACGGTGCGCTGGCCGCCGGACACGAGGGCATCATGATCAAATCGCTGTCGGCGCCGTATGCGGCGGGCCGGCGTGGGCGGGCCTGGCGCAAGATCAAACCCGCGCACACGCTGGATCTGGTCGTGCTCGGGGCGGAATGGGGGTATGGCCGCCGCACCGGTTACCTGTCCAATCTGCATCTGGGTGCGCGTGATCCGCACGGGGGCGACCCGGTGATGGTCGGTAAGACGTTCAAGGGGCTGACCGATGCGCTGTTGCGCTGGCAGACAGCGGAATTCCCGCGCCACGAACGCTCCCGCGACGAACACACCGTGTACCTGTGGCCGGAACTGGTGGTCGAGATCGCACTGGACGGAGTGCAGACCAGTTCACGCTATCCGGGTGGTGTCGCATTGCGCTTCGCGCGGGTGGTGCGGTACCGGCCGGACAAGGAGCCGGCCCAAGCCGACACCATCGATGCGGTGCGCGCGCTGATGGCGGGCGCCACAGCATGAGGCCTACCCGGGAAAGGGGGGCTGACCAGCCGTTTCACATCGGCGGCGTCGGCGCCCTCGCCCGCGCCGCTGTTGCTCGGGACGGCGCCGGATCCGGGCGCCGGGGTCATTCGTATTCGTGATGTCCACTCAGATCCGGCAGCCGGCACAGTCCAGCGGTCACCTCACCGGCCAGATCGTCGTAGGCGACCGCCAGTTCGGACAGCCGCCGCCAGGCGTCGTGGATCATCCATTCCGGTTCGTTGGTCAAGGTGAGATAGGCCAGTGCGGAGAACTGCGCGAGCCGGTCGATCACCGTGCCGACCGTTTCGGTATGCATGCGTGCGGCACTGTGGGCGCGGGGGAGTTCACCGGCGACCCAGCGGTCGATATCGGAAACCAATTGGGCTCGATCACGATCGATGTCCAGCGTCGCTCCGGGCACGGCGCTCAGTCTCTGCTCGTGCAGTTCGCTGAGGCGGCACGCGCACTTCAACACGGGGTGACCGTCGTCGGTCAGGCCCCGGCAGGCCTCCAGCAGGAGGTGTTTGGGTGGGAGCGATTCCACGCCGATCATCCTCCACTGCAAATGTTTCTGATTGGCATCGCTGCCCGCCGCTGGGATCCGGCCGCGTCGATCGGGGAGGTATTGCGGCCCAGGTTGTTTCGGCAACGACCGGAGCGGGCCGCGCGAGTGGCGGAAGAAAGTTCGGAAAATTCGGCGGAAGATGTCGAGAACGGTGTCACGGTTCCGTCCCAGGGGTGTGCGACCGACTAGGGTCGCCGGCACAGGAAGGGAAATGCCATGGCCAAGTACCTGCTTCTCAAGCACTATCGCGGCGCTCCGGCGGCCGTCAACGATGTGCCGATGGATCGGTGGACGCCCGCCGAGATCGAGACTCATCTCCGGTATATGGACGATTTCGCGGCCCGGCTGCGCGACACCGGCGAATTCGTCGACAGCCAGGCCCTCACACCGGAGGGCACCTGGGTCCGATCCGGTGGTGAGGGGCGTCCGCCCGTGACCGACGGGCCGTTCGCGGAGACCAAGGATGTGATCGCGGGCTGGATGATCATCGATGTCGACACCTACGAACGCGCGCTGGCGCTGGCCGGTGAGCTGTCCGCGGCGCCCGGTGCCGGTGGTGAACCCGTCTGCGAGTGGCTCGAGTTGCGGCCGCTGATGGCCACCGCGCCCTGCGTCACCGAATGACGGCCGCGGACCCGGTGGACGAGGCCCGGATCCGCGAGCTGATTCCCGGTGTCCTGGCCGCGCTCGTGCACCGCGGCGCCGATTTCGCGACCGCCGAGGACGCCGTCCAGGAGGCCCTGATCCGGGCCGTGCAGACCTGGCCGGCGAGGCCGCCCGAGGATCCCAAGGGCTGGTTGATCACCACGGCGTGGCGGTGTTTCGTCGATCTCGCACGATCCGAGGACGCGCGGCGCCGCCGCGAAGAGCGGGTCTTCGACGAGCCGCCGCCCGGGCCGGCGGCCTCGGTCGACGAAACACTGCAGCTCTACTTCCTGTGTGCGCATCCGAGTCTCACCCCGGCTTCGGCCGTCGCACTGACGCTGCGGGCCGTCGGCGGTCTGACCACCCGGCAGATCGCGCAGGCCTATCTCGTTCCCGAGGCGACGATGGCGCAGCGGATCAGCCGGGCCAAGCGCACCGTGAGTACGGTCCGGCTGGACCGTCACGGTGAGGTGCACACGGTGTTGCGGGTGCTGTATCTGGTGTTCAATGAGGGCTACAGCGGAGATGTGGATCTCGCGGCGGAGGCGATCCGGCTGGCTCGCCAGCTGGCCGCGACCACCGACGATCCCGAGGTGGCCGGGCTGCTCGCCCTGTTCCTGCTGCACCACGCCCGGCGCCCGGCCCGCACCCGTGCCGACGGCAGTCTCGTCCCGCTCGCGGACCAGGACCGCGGCCGGTGGCGGCGCGACCTGATCGCCGAGGGGGTGGCGGTGTTGCAGGCCGCACTGGCTCGCGATCGGCTGGGGGAGTATCAGGCCCAGGCCGCGGTCGCGGCGCTGCATGCCGACGCGCAGACCGCCGCGGAGACCGACTGGGTGCAGATCGTCGAGTGGTACGACGAGCTGGTTCGGCTCACCGGCAGCCCGATCGTGCGACTCAATCGCGCGGTCGCCGTCGGTGAGGCCGACGGACCGCGGGCCGGGCTGGCCGCCCTCGCCGAACTGGATCCCGAACTCCCGCGCTACACCGCGTCCGCGGCGTATCTGCACGAGCGGGCCGGGGACCTCGGCACGGCGGCGCGGCTCTATGTGGATGCCGCCGCCCGCGCGGACAATCTCGCCGAGCGCAATCACCTCACCCGCCGCGCCGCAGCCCTCCATCAGCGATTGGACGGGCAAAGCGGCTGAGCCCGAGCGGATTCGGAGCCTTACCGCACCGGTACCTCGTTCGGTGTGCCGCGCCGTTGCGACTTCCGCTCCAGCACCACCGGCCGAATACCGGCCAGTCGCAGTTCAGCGGCCGGCATGAGCCCCGCCGGACCCGCCCCGACGATGACCCCGTCGCCGGGTGCTGTGGATTCCAGCGAATCATGTTGCTTCATATGGTGTTCCGATCATGTCGTTCGAGACGCCCGAGGGCGTGGGAGTGCGGCTGGTTATCGTCCGCCGTCATCGGCCACGCTGGAGCTCGCGGTGTTGAGCATGGCATCGAAGGCGTCGAGGACGGGAATGTGGAGGTAGGCGCTCTGCAGGCGCGTGCGGTCGGGACCGCTGGTGACTTCGCGGCGCGCGTGGCGAAGATCGGCGAGGCCGGGTCCGAGGCCGGCGTCGGTGAACGAGGCTTCGATACTTCCTTGCTCGGGCCGCTGTAGCGGCGTCGGTTCGACGGTGAAGCCGCAGCGTTCGACCAGGAAGCGCAGAATGCGCCGCCGCATCCGCTCGAACTCGGTGATGAAGTGGGAGCTCTCGCCGATCGCGACGACACGGGCCCCGCCGATGATCTCGCCCAGCGGTTCCAGGTCGTCGAGCGGGCCGTCGGGGTCGAGACGCGTCAGAGGTACCGCATGGCCGCGGAGCCACTCGGCAAGTGTGGTGGGGCCGGATGCTTCGGACATGCATTCACTCGATTCCGGTCGGCGGGTGCGGGAGCGCGGCCACGAGGGATGACAGCTCGCCTATGCCGGCCTCGCCCTCTCCAGGTCGTCGATGCCGCCGGCCATGATCGTGCGAACGTGCTCGTCGATGTGCTCGATCGGCCAGTCCCACCAGGACAGGGCCAGCAGGCGGTCGATGTCGGCGGCGCGGTAACGGGTGCGGATCAGGCGGGCCGGATTGCCGCCGACGACGCCGTAATCCGGAACATCGGAGGTCACCACGGAACCGGCGGCCACGATCGCGCCGTGGCCGATCCGTACACCGGGCATCACCGTGACGCCGTATCCGATCCAGACGTCGTTGCCGACCACGGTGTCACCGCGATTGGGCAGATCCATGAGCAGATCGACATGGTGAGACCACGCGCCGCCCATGGTGGAGAACGGGAAGGTCGACGGGCCGTCCATGCGGTGATTGGCGCCGTTCATGATGAATCGGACACCCGTGGCGAGGGCACAGAACTTGCCGATGATCAGCTTTTCCGGTCCGTAGTGGTACAGGACGTTGCGGGTTTCGAAGGTGGTGGGATCGTCCGGGTCGTCGTAGTAGGAGTAGTCGCCGACCTCGATCAGCGGCGAGGTGACCAGGGGTTTGAGCAGCACCACGCGCGGCTGCCCGGGCATCGGATGCAGCGTGGCGGGGTCGGTGACGGCGAGCGGTTCGGGCATGGGGAATCCCTTCTGCAAGTGGGTGATCGGAGAATCGGGTCAGGCCGAGGCCAGTGCGCGCAGATCGAGCCGGGCGCCACGCCAGCGAGCTCGCAGCCGGCGGTCGTGGCTGACCACCACGAGCGCACCCCGGTAGTCGGCCAGGGCGCTCTCCAACTCCTCGACGAGTCCGGGCGACAGGTGATTGGTGGGCTCGTCCAGCAGCAGGAGTTCCGACGGCTCGCTGATCAGGCGTGCCAGTTCGAGCCGTTGCCGCTGCCCGGTGGACAGATTCTCCACCCGGTTCGTGAGCTGGGCGCGGGTGAACAGTCCCAGCGACAGCAGGCGTTCGGTGTGATCGCCGGGCTGCCCCGGTCGCCCCTGGGCGAAGGCGGACAACAGCGTCTGCCCGGGCACCGCGGGGCGGGGTTCCTGGGCGAGGTAGCCGACTCGACCGCGTCGCGCCACCGTGCCGCCGTCGGGCGTGAGATCGTCTGCCAGCACCCGCAGCAGAGTCGACTTTCCGGCGCCGTTCGGGCCGGTGATCAACAGTCGCTCGCCCGCGGACAGCCGAACACTCGTGGGCGAGAGCCTGCCGTCCACCGCGATATCGGTGGCATCCAGGATGATGCCGCGCGCACGCCCGGCAGCGGGAACTGCCTTGAACCGCAATGGTTCCGGTGGCGGGGGTACCGGATCGGCCAGGAGCCGCCGCAGTCGTTCCTCGGCGTTGCGGACCCGGCCCGCCAGCGACTGCTGCACGCGGCCACCGGCCCGGTCGTAGGCCATCTTGTTGTTGTCCTTCATCGCCCGTCCCGGTGCGACCCGTCGCGCGGTGGTGGCGATGGTCTCGCGCAGCCGGTCGGCCTCGTCCTGCCAGCGCAGGTGGGCCTGAGCCCAGCGTTCCCGCGCGGCCTCGCGCTCGGCCAGGTAGCCGCCGTACCCGTTGCCGTGGCGCACCACGCACCGGCGATCGGAATCCACCTCGAGCAGTGTGGTCGCGATCCGTTCGAGGAAGGTGCGGTCGTGCGAGACCGTGACCGTGGTGCCGCGCCGGGTCCGCAGATGGTCTTCCAGCCAGGTCAGCGCGTCGTCGTCGAGATGATTGGTCGGCTCGTCCAGCAGCAGCACCTCGGGCGCCGCGGCCAGGAGGGCCGCCAGGCGCAGGCGGACCTGTTCACCGCCGGAGAGTCCGCCGACCGCACGGTCACGCGGAACCACTCCCAGCCCGAGGCCGTGCAGGGCTCGCTCCACCCGGGCATCGGCGTCATAGCCGCCGCGCAGCTCGAAAATCGATGCCAGTTCGGCATATTCGTCCAGATGGGATTGCTTGCCGGCGGCCATCTCGACTTCGAGCCGGCGCATGCGATCTTCGATTCGGCGCAGTTCACGCAACGAACGATCGATGATCTGCTGGACGCTCAGGTGCGCGGGGAGCTGTTCGTCCTGTGCGAGATAGCCGACGCCGCCCTCGGCGTGCACGACGATCTCACCCTGATCGGGCTGCTCGTCCCCGGCGAACAGGCGCAGCAGTGTGCTCTTGCCGGACCCGTTCTCTCCGATGATTCCGGTGCGCTCACCCGCGCCGAGCGAGCAGGTAACCGCATCGAGAACCGTGCGGCCGTTGAAGGATTTGCTGACCGCGAGTGCGGTGATCTGAGTGGGCACGAACTACCTCCGAAGCATTCGAGGACGACACGGTCTGCGGCGACCGCTGAGCCTGGTGAATACTTCGAATGAGCATGGGCGACCTCACTAGTGCGACGAATGTTGCGTTAAGATGATCGCACATCAGTTCCCGGCGAGCAAGCGGATGGAGATAGTGAGTTCTGACCTGCGCAGAGAGAGTTCGCCAGGATGCGACGGGCCGCGAGCGCGTCCGGGCGGCCGCACCGCCCGAATTCGTGACCAAGTCCTCGCCGCGGTCCAGGCCGAACTGACCGAAAACGGCTACGACGCCTTGACCGTCGATGCGGTGGCCGCCCGCGCCGGCGTTCATCGCACCACCGTGTATCGGCGCTGGCGCGATGTGGGCGGATTGATCGCCGATGTGTTCGCCGCCGCGAGCGATCTGGACTGGCACCCCCGCGACACCGGCTCGCTGCGCGACGATCTCGCGGAACTCAACCGCGAGATCCGCGATTCCTTCACCGAGGAATCCTCGATCGCGATGGCGCTGATCGCGGTCTCGTTCCGCTCCGAGGATGCGGCGCGAGCGCTACGGCAGCTGTGGGAGGACCGCTACTCGCAATGTGAGATCGTCGTCGATCGCGCGGTCGAGCGCGGTGAGATTCCACCCGAAACCGATGCGCGCGCGCTGCTTGTCGCGGCGACAGCGCCGGTGTACCACCAGGTGGTACTGCTGCGCACCGAAGCCGATCCGGAGCGGGCGGCGGCGATGGCCGTGCTCGCGGCGCGGGCCGGCGCATTCGCACCCGGCGACCCCCCGGTCGTAGATTCCCGCCGCCCGGCGGCGGACCCGGCGTGAGAAGTTCGGTGTCACCACGGGCGCTCGAACGGCGATGTTTCGTCCGGCCACCCGGGGACTATGTCGTCTGTTTTCCGCCGGATCGGTGAACCGGGAGTTCCTACCGTCGGATTCATGAAACTCGACGTTGTTGCGGATACTCCGGTGACCGTGCTCAGAACGCCTGTGGTGTGGTTCATGGCGCTGGCCGCAGCGCTCGGTACGGCGAGTATCTATCCGCTGCAACCGGCCATCGCCGAGGTGGCCGGGGCATTACACACCTCGGTGGCGGCGGTCGGTACGGCGCTGGCGTGTGGGCCGGTCGGGTATCTGCTGGGGTTGGCGCTGCTCGTGCCGATGGTGGACAGGTTCGTGTCGCGTACCGTGGTGTCGGCCCAATTCGCCGTTCTCGCAGTAGCTTTGACCGGTTGCGCGGCGGCGGGTTCGGCGGGGGTGCTCGGCGCGGCGGTCGGACTGGTCGGGGCGGGAGCCTCGGTCGGCGCGCAATTGAGTTCGGTGGCAGGCAGATTCGCGCCTCCGGCGCGGCGGGCGACCGTGCTCGGGATTGTGACCGCGGGCATCTCGGCGGGAGTCCTGGCCGGTCGCATCGTGGGTGGATGGCTGACGGACACCATGGGCTGGCGGGCGATGCTGCTCGTCTTCGCGGTGGGGTGTGTGGTCGTGGCCGCCGCGGCCCGATTCGCGCTCCCCGCGGCTCCGGGGGCGGCCACCGCGAGTTACCTCGAGACCCTGCGCCGAATGCCGGGTTTGTATGCCCGGCATCCCGCTCTGCGGCTCGCCGGCGGCCGGGGCGCTCTCTGGTTCTTCGCCTTCTGCACTGTCTGGGCCGGGCTCGCGGCGGCACTGTCACAACCGCCGTTCTCCTTTACGCCCGAGCGGATCGGCCTGTATGCCCTCGCGGGGCTGCTCGGCATCGTCGCCACTCGGATTTCCGGAACGTGGACCGATCGCGTCGGCGCGCGGCGCGTGATCCTGATCGGGCTGGTACCGGCCATTCTCAGCACCGCGACACTCACTGTCTCCCTGTCGAATACCGCGATCACGCTGATATGCCTCGGGCTCTTCGACGCCGGATTGTTCGCCGCCCAGGTGGCCAACCAGAGCACCGTCCTGGCGATCGATCCGGCCGCCCCCGCCCGGTTCAACAGCGCCTACATGGTGGTCTACTTCCTCGGCGGCAGCCTCGGCACCGCCTTCGGCGCGGCAGCGGTCGACTGGTTCGGCTGGGCCGCGACAGTATCGCTCGCCTGCGTATCGACGCTCTCGGCCGTGGTCGTCACGGCGGTGGCCGACCGTCGCGGATTCGGCCGAACGCGTGGTTGATACCGGCGAGGTTCGGTTCTGCCGGCTGTGCCGCCGCGCACCCGGATGGTGCGCGGCGCACTCGTTCAGCCCAGCTCCTCCGCGGATTCATTGCGGGACAGCGTGATTCCGAGATTCGCGGCGGTGCGGTCGATCTCCTCGTCGCCGTGCTGCAGTTCGATCGCCGATCCGGCGGACAGTACTTCGACGTTGAGGCACAGTGACTGGAGTTCCTTGAGCAGAACCTTGAACGATTCCGGGATGCCGGGCTCGGGGATGTTCTCGCCCTTGACGATCGCCTCGTAGACCTTCACCCGCCCGACCACGTCGTCGGACTTGATGGTCAGCAGTTCCTGCAGGGTGTAGGCGGCGCCGTAGGCCTGCATGGCCCAGCACTCCATCTCACCGAAACGCTGACCACCGAACTGCGCCTTACCACCGAGCGGCTGCTGGGTGATCATCGAGTACGGACCCGTCGACCGCGCGTGGATCTTGTCGTCCACCAGGTGATGCAACTTCAGGATGTACATGTAACCCACGGCCACCGGATACGGGAACGGCTCACCCGAACGACCATCGAACAGCACCGACTTGCCGTCCGCGCCGACCAGGACCTCGCCGTCTCGATCGGGCAGCGTGGAGGTCAGCAGTCCGGCGAGTTCCTTCTCGTCGGCTCCGTCGAACACCGGTGTCGCGAGCTTCGTATCCGGTTGTGCCGACAGTAGTTCCGCGGGCAGCCGACGCGCCCAGTCCGGGCGCGCATCGCCGGTGAGCCGGATGTTCCAGCCGGTCTTGGCGATCCAGCCCAGATGGGTCTCCAGGATCTGACCGATATTCATACGACGCGGCACACCATGAGTGTTCAAGATGATGTCGACCGGAGTGCCGTCGGGCATGAACGGCATATCCTCCTTGGGCAGGATCTTGCCGATAACACCCTTGTTGCCGTGCCGACCGGCGAGCTTGTCACCGTCCTGGATCTTGCGCTTCTGCGCCACATACACACGCACCAGCTCGTTCACACCCGGAGGCAGATCGTCGTCGTCCTCACGCGAGAACACCCGAATACCGATCACCTTGCCCGACTCACCGTGCGGCACCTTCAACGAGGTATCACGAACCTCACGCGCCTTCTCACCGAAGATCGCACGCAACAGCCGCTCCTCCGGAGTCAGCTCGGTCTCACCCTTCGGAGTGACCTTGCCGACCAGGATGTCACCATCACGCACCTCGGCACCGATACGCACGATGCCACGCTCATCCAGATCAGCGAGCACCTCATCGGACACATTCGGAATATCGCGAGTGATCTCCTCGGCACCCAACTTCGTATCCCGAGCATCGATCTCGTGCTCCTCGATATGAATCGAGGTCAGCACATCATCCTCCACGAGACGCTGCGACAGAATGATCGCGTCCTCGTAGTTATGACCCTCCCACGGCATGATCGCCACCAACAGGTTCTTACCCAGCGCCATCTCACCGTTCTCGGTGGCCGGGCCGTCGGCGAGCACGTGACCGCGTTCGACGCGCTGCCCCTCGTCCACGACGGGGCGTTGATTCACGCAGGTGCCCTGGTTGGAACGGGAGAATTTGCGGAGCCGATAACTGCGGCGAGTGCCGTCGTCGTGGACGACGGTGATGTAGTCGGCCGAAACCTCCTCCACCACACCGGCTTTCTCGTTCACGATCAGATCGCCGGCATCGATCGCCGCCCGTCGTTCCATTCCCGTGCCCACCAGCGGCGACTCCGTGCGCAGCAACGGGACCGCCTGCTTCTGCATGTTCGCGCCCATCAGGGCGCGGTTGGCGTCGTCGTGCTCGAGGAACGGGATCATCGCGGTCGCCACCGACACCATCTGGCGCGGCGACACGTCCATGTAGTCGACCGTCGCCGAGTCGACCAGTTCGACCTCGGAGTTCTTGCGGCGCACGGCGATTCGCGCGCCAGTGAATCTCCCGTCGGGGTCGAGCGGTTCATTGGCCTGGGCAACGATATGCCGATCCTCCTGATCGGCGGTCAGATAGTCGACCTCGTCGGTGACCACGCCGTCGACCACTCGCCGATACGGCGTCTCGAGAAATCCGAACGGATTGACCCGGGCATAGACCGACAGATATCCGATCAGTCCGATACTCGGTCCCTCGGGTGTCTCGATCGGGCACATGCGCCCGTAATGGCTGTAGTGCACATCGCGCACCTCGAGTCCCGCGCGTTCACGAGTAAGGCCACCCGGTCCGAGTGCGGACAGCCGCCTCTTGTTCGTGAGGCTCGCGAGCGGATTGCGTTCGTCCAGGAACTGCGACAGCTGCGACGAACCGAAGAATTCGCGCAGTCCGGCGACGACGGGACGAATATTCATCAGCGATTGCGGGGTGATCGCCTCGACATCCTGCGTCGTCATCCGCTCCCGGACCACCCGCTCCATCCGCGACAGGCCCAGCCGGATCTGATTCTGAAGCAGTTCACCGACGGTGCGCACCCGCCGGTTGCCGAAGTGGTCGATGTCGTCGGCCTCCACCGGCACCTCGACGCCGCCGGGCGCGGTCATCATCGTGGTGCCGGTGTGCAGATGCAGCAGATACTCGATGATGGTGAGGATGTCGTCGCGGGTCAGCACCCGCTCGCCGCCCGGATTCAGCCCGAGTTTCCGGTCGATCTTGTAGCGGCCGACCCGGCCGAGGTCGTAGCGCTTCTCCGCGAAGAACAGGTTCTCCAGCAGCGCCTGCGCGGACTCCTTGGTCGGCGGCTCACCCGGACGCAGCTTGCGATGGATATCGAGCAGCGCCTCATCGGTGCCAGCTGTATTGTCCTTGGCCAGTGAGGTTTTCATGATCTCGGAGAAGCCGAAACGCTCGGTGATCTCCTCGGCGGTCAGTCCCAACGCCTTCAACAACACCGTCACCGGCTGACGACGCTTACGGTCGATACGCACACCCACCGTGTCACGCTTGTCGACATCGAATTCCAGCCACGCACCACGCGACGGAATCACCCGCACACTGTGCAGAGTCTTCTCGGTACCCTTGTCGATCGACTCGTCGAAATACACACCCGGCGACCGCACCAACTGCGACACCACCACACGCTCGGTGCCGTTGATGATGAACGTCCCCTTATCGGTCATCATCGGGAAATCACCCATGAAAACCGTCTGAGACTTGATCTCACCAGTGTTGTTGTTGATGAACTCCGCGGTCACGAACAACGGCGCCGCGTAGGTCATGTCCTTGTCCTTGCACTCCTCGACGGAGGCCTTGACCTCCTCGAAACGAGGATCCGACAGGGTGAGCGACATGGATTCGGCGAAGTCCTCGATCGGGCTGACCTCCGCGAGGATTTCCGCCAGTCCACCGAGATCGGATTCGCCGCGGCGGACGGCGCGCTCCTGCCAGGCCGGCGTGCCGAGTAGCCGGGCGAAGGATTCGGTCTGGATTTCCAGTAGTCCCGGAACCTCCAGCGGTTCACGGAGTTTGGCGAACGATACGCGTCGCGGGGGTGTCGGGGCATCAGTGGGGGTTACGGCTTCGACTCGGCTCGGATCGGAGACTGTCAAGACGCGTCCTTCCAGCACCTCGTAACGCCCGCACTCTCGGTGCGGCCGCTGCGATATCTGCTTGTCCTGTGGGCTGTATTGGCGATGTCACGCCGCCGGACGCTGATCGGACCTGCCTCGGTCACCACGGGAGGAAGGCGGCAGGCAGACAGCGCCGCATTCCACGGTTGATTCGTATTTTCGAGAGTCGGACAGCACGCACCCTGGCGGGAGGTCTCAAATTACACCGGAATTCGACAGATGTCGAGAGAACAAGAAAATAAACGCCTGAATTATGGCGTCTTCCCATTTCGATAATGTCATCCGAATATGCCGCGTGTCAAGTAGTTCGGCGCCGCGGTGGGCGGGTGTGCCGCAAGTCATTTCACGCTGCCCGCGGTGAGCCCGGCGACCAGGCGTTTCTCGATGACGGCGAACAGCACGACCACCGGGACGATGCCGAGGGTGGAGATCGCGAAGACGTACTGCCAGGCAGTGTCGTACTGTCCGACGAATTTCGTCAGCGCCACCGACAGCGGCTGATTCTCCGGCGTGGTCAGAACGACCAGGCTCGCCGCGTATTCATTCCAAGCCGAGACGAATGCGAAAATCGTCGCGGTGATCAGGCCCGGCCAGATCAGCGGCAGCTCGACCCGCACCAGAATCTGGATTCGGCTCAGTCCGTCCAGCTGCGCGGCCTCTTCGAGCTCCGGCGGAATCGCGGCGAAGAAACTGTGCAGAATCCACACCGCGAAAGACAGGTTGAAGGCCGCGTTCACCAGGATCATCGCGAACCAGGTGTCGTTGGCTCCCAGGGCGAAGAACTCGCGGACCAGACCCGTCACCAGGATCGTGGGCTGCAGCATCTGGGTGATCAGGACCAGCGCCAGGAATACCGCGCGGCCCGGAAACCGTCGCCGTGCCGTGTGATAGGCGGCGGGCACCGCGGCGGCGAGGACCAGCAGCGTGGCCAGGATCGAAATGGCCAGTGTGCTGACGATATTGAACGGCAGTGGCGTCTCCGGGGTGTGCCACATATCGACGTAGTTGCCGGGTCGCCAGTCCCGCGGCAGATATGCCGGCGGTATCCGCGAGATCTCGGATCGGGGTTTGAGCGACCCCAGCACCATCGTGAGATAGGGGATGAGGAACAGAGCTGCGATCACGATCCCGATCGAGGTCAGATCCCAGCGGCGGCGCCGGATGCGCGTCGTGGTCACGACCGCTGCTCCCGGTCCGGGCGGATGACGGTGAGATACCCGGCGATGATGATCGCGATCAGGGCGAAATTCAGCACGCTCAGCGCGGCCGCGGTGTCGAGCTGTTGATTCTGCCGAATCAGCTTGAACGTCAGCGTGGTCGTGGTGTCGGCGGCGAAGCCGGGGATGCTGCCGGTGAGTACCTGCAGAATCGGCAGCGAGTTGAACACGTTGATGATGTTGATGACGGTGGCGACCGCGATCGCCGGTCGCAACTGGGGCAGGATGAGGTGACGATAGCGCTGCCAGGCCGAGGCGCCGTCGATCCGCCCGGCCTCCACCAGTTCGGCCGGAATCGATTGCAGGCCGGCCAGAATCGTGTACGTGGTGAACGGGGTCGAGACGAAGACCGCCACCGCGATCGCCACCGTGAAGGCCGGCAGGGGCTGTTTGGTGAATCCGAATCCCCGGTCCAGTACGCCGATATCGACCAGCAGGCGGTTGACCAGTCCGACCTCGGGATCCAGGAGATAGGCGAAGACGGTCGTCGTCATCACCACCGAGGCCGCCCACGGCACGAGCACAGCCAGCCGGACCAGGGTCCGTCCCGGGAAATCCTTGGCGAGGAACTGCGCCAGCGCCGCGGACAGCACGAGGGTGATCCCCACGACCGCGACCACCCAGACCGCGGTGTGCGCGACGATGCTGCCGAGTTCCTGGATGTCGAACAGCCGGCGGAAGTTGGCCTGCCCGGCGAACCCGCGGTCGCGGCCGTACGGGCTCAGATCGCGGGTGCTGGTCCAGATCATGTATCCGGCCGGGAAGGCGACAACCGCGGCGATCAGAATCAGTACCGGCCCGAGCCAGGGCAGGGCACGGACCGCGGCGCCCGCGCGGGTGGATCCGGTCATCGCGCCGCCCGCGCGATCCGATCGAGGACCTGCCGGGGATCGGCGCCCTGGGTGACGGTGCCGATCTGCTGGCGCACGGCGCCCTGGACCGCGGCCCAGGCGGGATCACCGGACGGATAGAACCGCGCGGCCGCCACCGTGGGAGCGAAGGCCCGGGTGACCGGATCGTCGGCCAGTGCGCGGGTGCCGCTCGCGGTGATCGGAATGAAATGCTCGGCGCCGACGAAACTCGAATACACCGCGGGCGAATAGAAATAGTCCAGGAATTGCCGGATCGCGTCCCGCTTGTTCCCGTGCTTACGGAAGGCCAGCAGATGATCGGCGACGCCGAGAGTCACGGGTGCACCGGTTTTCGTCGGTGACGGCGCGGTGCCCAGCCGCAGGCCCGGATTCTGCCGCGCGATCGTCTCCAATACCGGCGGCAGACCCTCGATCATGCCGATCCGGCCCTGGATGAAGGCATTGATGACGTCCTTACGATCGGTCGAACCCGGATTCGGTTGGGTCACACCGGCATCGGCGAGAGACCGCATGGCCTCGACTCCTTCGAGATTGGGTGCGGTGGCGACCGTGACGCCGTGGTCGCCGGACCAGCTGCCGCCGGCGCCGAAGGTCCAGATGGAGGTTTCGCCCTGGGCTTCCTCACTACCCAGCGGCAGACCGTATCCGGAGATACCTCCACCGAGGGCTTGTACGCGGCGAGCGGCATCGGTCAGTTCCGACCAGGTGCGCGGTGCGGCCGTGACGCCGGCCCGGGCGAACAGGTCGGTGTTGTAGAACAACGTGCGCGTCGAGGCGAAAATCGGCAGCGCCCACTGCGTTCCGTCGATCGAGGCATTCCGGGCGAATGCCGGTACGAGGTCGTTCAGGACGGAGCGGTCGACGATATCGCCGACCGGATACAGCAGGTCGTCCGCGGCGAAGCCGGCGTAGGCGTCGATATTGAGGATGTCGGGAGTGGTGCCGACCGATTGCAGGTCGGTGCGGACCACCTCGTTGATCGCATCCCAGGATTCCACCTGCAGATCGATGGTGATCGCCGGATTCTGTTCGCGAAACCTCGCGATGATCGACATCCACTCGGCCCGGGTGCTGTCACTGTAGGCGGGGACGAGCAGTGACAGCGCGTTCGGATTCGAATCGTCGCTGCTGCGCCCGCGGAATCCGCAGCCGGCCACCAGCAGGGTCACCGCGGTCAGCAACGCGAGCACGGCGCAGACGCCGCGTGGTGCACCCGTCACGAACGAACCCTCTCGATCTGCCCACCCGTCGCGGTGATGCCGGTTGTGGCGCCGATGCGGACGGACCGAATCTAATCGCAGAATCGCCGTGTGCGCGCCCCTTCGCCGAGGATGTTGACATGATCGATCGCGCCGATGATTCTGAGGACGTGCCGACCTCTGTCCGGAGCGTCCCCGGCGGCCGTACCTGTATCCGGTGGCATCCGGTGATACCACGATGACCGGGAAGGCCGGTGAGCCGGCCGATCCGGTTCTGGCCGTGGACATCGGCGGCACCACGATCAAAGCCGAGATCTCCGATGCGAGCGGGCGGATCCTGGCGGCCGAGACCGTGCCCACGCCGCGCGGCGCACAGGCCTTCGACGCGGTCGCCGCGCTGGGTGACCGGCTGCTGGCGCGGGTGCCGCGCGCGGTGCGACGCGCGGCGATCGTGATGCCGGGCATCGTCGATCCAGCGCGGTCGCTGGCGGTGTTCAGCAGCAATATCGGCTGGCGGGATGTGAAGCTGGGCAACCGGTTCGACGATCGCTGGGCTTTCCCGGTGCTGATCGAGCACGATGTCGTCGTCGCCGGTTGGGCGGAATGGCGCTACGGCGCCGGACAGGGCTGTGACGACGTCGTGGTGCTGATGCTCGGCACCGGTATCAGCGGGACGCTCTCGGTGGCGGGGCGCTTGGTGCGCGGCGGCGCCGGTCAGGTGGGGGAGTACGGCCACATTCCGGTTCGGCGTCGCGGTGGGCGGCGCTGTCCGTGCGGGAACGTCGGATGTGTGGAGACCGTCGCGTCCGGACCGTCCATCGCGCGTGCCTACACCGAACGAACCGGGCGCGAAATATCAGGCGCACCGGAGGTTTTCGCCGTCCTGGCCGACGATCCGCACGCGCGCGCGGTGGTCGAGGACGCGGTCGACGCGCTGGCCGAGGGCCTGCTCGGGGTGCTGCACGCCTCCTGCCCGGAACTGATCGTGCTCGCCGGCGGCCTCGCCGATGCCGGTCCGATCCTGGTGGACGGACTGCGCGAGCGGCTCACCGCGCTGGTGCGGGTGGTACCGGTCCCGCGGGTGGTGGCGGGCGCTTTCGGCGCGCGCGCCGGATTGGTGGGAGCGGCCGGTTACGCCCGCCTCGGGGTACTCGAATGAGGGCCGCGAACCGGTTCTCGGTGCGCGGCCGGGTGGTCACCTCGCACGAGATCATCGACGATGCGGTGGTCGAGGTGGCGGGTGACCGCATTCGGGCGGTGTATCCGTTCGAGCCCGAGCGGCAGGCCGGAGCCGCACCCCCGTATCGGGGAACGCTGTTGCCGGGCCTGGTCGATATTCACAACCACGGCGGTTTCGGCCATCGGTTCGACGAGACCGATCCGGAGCGGGCGCGCGCGGCGGCGCGATATCACCATCGCCACGGGACCACGACCCTGCTGGGCAGTATCGTGACCGCGGCGCCCGACACCATGGTCGCGCAGACCGCCGCGCTCCGTGACGTGGCCGCGACGGGCGATATCGCGGGTATCCACATCGAGGGGCCATTCCTGTCCGGGAAGCGTTGCGGCGCACAGGATCCGAGATACCTGATCGATCCGGACCCGCGGTTGATCGACCGGCTGCTGACCGCCGCCGACGGCTGCTTGCGGATGATGACGCTCGCTCCGGAGCGAGCCGGATTCGATTCCGCCGCACAGCGGCTCACCGCATCGGGCGTGGTGGTCGCGCTGGGTCATACCGACGCCGACCACGAGACCTTCCGTCGCGCACTGGCGCCCGGCGGCACCGGCACCCTGGTCACCCACTTCGCCAACTGTATGCCGCCGCTGCATCACCGCGATCCGGGCCCGATGGCGGCGGCGCTGGTGAGTGCTGCCGCGGGCGATGTCTTCGTCGAATTGATCGGCGACGGAGTGCATGTCGATGCCGGCTTCGGCGCCCTGGTGTTCGCCGCCGCCCGCCATCGGGTCGTATTGATCACCGACGCGATGCAGGCCGCGGGGCTGCCCGACGGGGAGTACCGGCTGGGACCGCAACCGGTCCGGGTGATCGGCGGCGTGGCCCGGGTGCCGAGTGGGGCACTGGCCGGTGGCACCGCGACCCTGCTGCACTGTCTGCGCTGGGCGGTCGTCGACTGTGGTCTCGGCCTGGTCGACGCGGTGCGCGCCGCCGCCACCACCCCCGCGGCCGCTATCGGGGCGACCGATGTCGGTGAGCTGCGGCCGGGGCTGCGAGCCGACCTGCTCGTCGTGGATTCGGATCTCGAGTTGCGCGCGGTGCTGCGTCGGGGACAGTGGGTGGCGTGATCCTCACCGTGACGCTGAATCCGGCCTACGACATGACCTATCGCGTCCAGAACTTGGAACCAGGCCGGGCGCATCGCGTCACGGCCGTGGAACAACGCGTAGGCGGGCCGGGGATCAATGTCACCCGGGTGCTCAATCAGATCGGGAAGTATTCTCGGGCAACGGGTTTCGCCGATCATCCGTTCTCCGCGGTCGCGGAGCGGGAACTGCCCGTGGATTTCGTGCATGCCCTGCCGTGGGTCCGCCGCACCGTGGTGATCAGCGAATGCAGTGACGGCACCGCGACCGCGCTGCGCGAACCCGGCCCGCACATCACCACACCCGATGCGGTCGATCAGCTGCTGGTGCGGGTGGCCGGACTGCTCGTGGACAGCAGCGGGATCGTGATCTCGGGATCGCTGCCCGGCGGGGTCCGCGATTCGATTCCCGCGGAATTGGCACGGCTGGCCCTCGACGCCGGGGTACCGGTGGTCTGCGATGTCGACGGCCGCGCCCTGGCCGAGGCGGCGCGGGTGCCCGGTGTCGTCCTGATGCCCAATATCCGGGAGCTCGAGTACGTAGCCGGCATCTCGCCGCAGACCACCGGTGATGTGGTCGATGTGGCCCGGACACTCGTCGAGGGTGGCGCGGGCGCCGTGGTCGTGACGCGCGGCGCCGACGGGATGGTCGCGGTCACCGCCGCGGGCGCCTGGTCGGCATCGCTGCCGGAGCCGATCGCGGGTAATCCGACCGGTGCCGGTGATGCCGCGGCCGCCTCGGTGATCGCGGCCCTGGCCGCGGCCGTCGATCCGGATTGGCCCGCGATTCTCACCGAGGCGGTCGCCACCTCGGCCGCGGCGGTGGTGATGGCGGTGGCCGGTGAGGTCGACCTGTCGCTGCGGCAGCGTCTGGGTGCGGAGGTGCGGATCGAGGAACTGCTGCTCGAAGAGGGCGGGGCCGCCCGGGCGTGATGTTTCCCGGCACGCCGCGCGCGAGCGGCGGCGCCGGACGGGCGACACGGTACATTTCGAACGCAGGCTTGTCGTTGTCCGCATTCTCGTTGTCGTCCGCGCCGCGGATGGTCATCGGCGCACCGGTTCCCGGAAGAGGTGAGCTGATGTCCGACCGCGAATCCGTGCCCGACGACGCCGTTTCCGACGGTTCCGACGCCGAGAGCGCCCTCTCCGGCGACGCCGCGCGGGACGGCGGTCCCACATCCGCCCCCGCCGACTCCGGCGGATCCCCCGCCGCCGACCACCAGGGATATCGGATGCCGTTCGCGGTGCGGGCGGCTCAGGTACTGGCGGTGGGATTGGCCGTGGTCGGGGCCGGTTGCGCCGCCACGTCCTGGTGGTTGTCGGGACCGCATGCGGCGATGATCACCGGGGCGTCCTTCGTGGCGAGCTGGTTGCTGGGTGTGGTCGCGCTGGCCTTCGGGGCGGAGGGCGGCGGTATCCGGATCACCGCGGTCCTGCTGGCGGTGCTCAACGCGCTGTGGACGGTGCCCTCGATCCTCGTGGGGCGTCCGCCGGGATGGGTCGGGCCGGTCGTCTCGGTGCTGGTGATCGGATTGCTGCTGCGGCGTTCGGCCCGCGAGTGGTTCGAACCCTGAGGCTCGATGCGCCGCCGGGTGGTCAGGAGATGCCGGGTGGTCAGGACACGGCCGCGGCGCGGGCCGCGAAGCGATCCGCCGCCTCCGCGCGTACCGCGAGCAGTTCCGCCGCGATCGCGATCGCGGTCTCCATCGGCGTGCGGGCGCCGATATCGAAACCGGCCGGTGAGTGCAGACGAGACAGGGTCCGGGCATCGAAGCCGCCGGCCTGCAGGGCCTCCAGGCGATGGCCGTGCGCGGAATGTGAGCCGAGCGCGCCCAGATAGCCCAGCGCCGGTAGCCGCAGCGCGACCGTCAGCAGGGGGATCTCGAACTTCGGGTCCTGGGTGGCCGCGACGATCGCGGTGGTCGCGTCGATGGCCCCCGCCGCGGCCTGCGCGTTGAGGTAGCGATGCGGCCAGTCCACCACGACCTCCGCGCCGGGAAACGACGCCGACGCGGCGAAGGCCTCGCGGGGATCGCAGATCGTCACCCGGTAGCCGAGCAGCCGGGCCTGCGTGGTCAGCGCGGCCGCGAAGGAATTCGCGCCGAAGATGATGAGCCGCGGCGGCGCCGTATGCGAGCAGACGAAGACATCCGATTCCGGCAGGGACACCAGTTCGGTGTTGTGCCGGCGATCGGTCACCAGATGCTGGCCGATGACCTCCGGATCGTCGTGCCACACCACCGTGAACACCGTGACCGGCTTGTGCCGCGCGATGTCGCCCGCCACCGCCGCGAATTCGGGAAAGTGGTTGCGGGAGAACGGTTCCACGAAGACGTCGATGGTGCCGCAGTCGGCGCTGACATCGAATCCGGAGGTGGTGTCGAAGCGCTGTAGTTCCCGGCGGCCGGTCCGGGCGGCGTCCACCGCGGCCTCGTAGACCGCCGCCTCGTAACAGCCGTCGGAGACCGACCCGTGCACACCGCCGTCGGGATCGATGAGCATCGCCGAGCCCACCGGTAAGGGGGAGGCTCCGAACGCGCGGACCAGAGTTGCCAGGCCACCCGTGCGGCCGCTGTGCCAGACCCGCATCAGGTCCTCGACGATGTCACGCATCACATGCTCCCGATCAGCGTGCGCGAGTGGGCGGGCCCGTCGGTCGTCGCGTCCCGTCGCCAGATCGTCACACGTGAGGGCCACGATAACCGCTGGACGGCCCGCAGTCGTGCCGGCGCGAGAATTTCGACGAACGGCACCGAGTCCGGTGCGGAAACGGCTGTGACATAGCACAAGCGAATAACCGACCGGGTCGTACTGTCAGGAGAACAGGCCGCGAACGAACGGCAACGAATCCACCAGCGAGGCGTTGACAGTGCCGCTGTGGTCGGTCGGATAGGCCCTGAACGTCAACGGCTGCCGGTTGGCGGTCAGCACCCCGGCGTAACGCAATGTCTCCGGTGTGATCACATCGGTGTCGCGCAGCCCCTGGCCCATGAAAAGTGGCTTGTCGAAACCGGATTCGGGCAATCCGAGGTAGCCGGCCAGCAAACCGTGCAGGTTCGGAATATCGGCCAGCGGCCGGGTGAACAGATCGCCGATCACCACGTTCGCGGCGGCCAGATCGTCACCGAGCGGCATCAGGCACTCGTCCTGGGCGCGGTCGAGCCAGTAGCGGCCGGAGTCGTTGAGGAACGAGGCGATATCGAGTTCGGGGAAGGTGGTGCGCAACCCGTTGAGGATGTAGAGCACATATCCGGTGGTGTGCGGGCTGAGCTTCAGCGGTGGCATACCCGGGCCCAACGGCATCAGGATGTCCTCGATATAGGCCGGGACGCCGGTGCCGACCGCACCGCGGTAGTCCAGATCCGGCCCGCCGAATTCGGTCGCGTACCGGGCGGTGGATACCGCCGCGCCGCCACCCTGGGACTGGCCGATCACGACCCATGCGCGCGACAGCCGCGAGTAGTGGTCGACGGCCGCGCGCACGGCGTCGACGACATTGTGCGCCTCGACCACGCCGTTGAGATACGGATGGTTACCGGGGGTGCCCAGGCCGGCATAGTCGGCGGCCACGATCGCGTAGCCCTGTTTCAGCCAGGTCCCCAGATAGGCCCAGTCGCGGTCCACATCGGCGGGCCCGGCCACGCTGTAGGCGCAGCTGTCACCGAGGCCGACGGTGCCGTGCGCCCAGGCGACGACGGGCCAGCCGCCGGCCGGTGCCGGGCCGGGTGGGAAGTAGACCGCGGCACTGGCCACCGCCGGTTGATCGCGGGCCGTGGTGGTCGTGTAGAGGATGCGCTCGGAATCGACCGAACCGGGCAGCGTCGCCGCGGCCGACAGTGGCTGCGCCGACCGCACGGCCGGGATGTCGGCGCTCGCGCTCGGCGCGGAGAACAGGCCGGCCGTCGCGACCAGTGCCAGGGAACAGGCCGCCCCCGATATCGCGGTCCAGAGTGTGCGCATCGTGTTCCTTTCGGGCGCCGGTGCCGATCTCGCGGGGACTGTCTCGCGGGGCACGGCGAACAGTGTGGCAGCCGATGGTCGAGCCGCCGGGATGAGGCGAATCGTACGGAGCCCGCGATGCCCGAGGGGAGACATGCCCGTCGGTCTGGCGAGTGGTGCGGCCCACAGAGAGGGCGACCGCCTCGAGTTGTGAAGGTCATCACAGTCCTCGATACGTGCCCCGGAAACGCGGCAGTGGTAAGGCTCACTGAAACAGTACGGGCGTTACGTAAAACCGCATGTCAGACCTACCCGCCAGTAGAAGAAGCCCGCGCAATTAACAGGCTAATTTTGCAGACTTAGCAAAGCGTCCCGCAAAGCTAGCGCAGATTCACACTTGCAACAGGTAGACGGCGATTTTCAGTTGTGCCATCGTGTGGAAGTACACCCGATGGGCATAGCAACCCTGCGAATTGCCGCTCCAGCAGAGTTCGGACACCGACCGGCTCGCCACCAGCCAGGAGTCGAGCGCGCAAGTCCGAGCATGGGGCCCGACCGAACGAAGAAGTGGAGTCATCAGATGTCGAAGACCGGCACCCCGAAGACCGCTGCGGAGATCCAGAAGGACTGGGACACCAACCCCCGCTGGAAAGGCATCACCCGCGACTACTCGGCCGATCAGGTCGTGAAGCTGCAGGGTTCTGTCGTCGAGGAGCACACCCTCGCGCGCCGTGGCGCCGAGCTGCTCTGGGAGGGCGTCAACACCGAGGGTGACTACATCCACTCGCTCGGCGCTCTGACCGGTAACCAGGCCGTCCAGGCCGTGCGTGCCGGCCTGCGTGCCATCTACCTGTCCGGCTGGCAGGTCGCCGGTGACGCGAACCTGTCCGGGCACACCTACCCCGACCAGTCGCTGTACCCGGCCAACTCGGTGCCGTCGGTCGTGCGCCGCATCAACAACGCGCTGCTGCGCGCCGACGAGATCGCCAAGGTCGAGGGCGACACCTCGGTCGACAACTGGGTCGTGCCGATCGTCGCCGACGGTGAGGCCGGTTTCGGTGGCGCCCTGAACGTCTACGAGCTGCAGAAGGCCATGATCGCCGCGGGTGCCGCCGGTACCCACTGGGAGGACCAGCTGGCGTCGGAGAAGAAGTGCGGCCACCTCGGCGGCAAGGTGCTGATCCCCACCCAGCAGCACATCCGCACCCTGACCTCGGCCCGCCTCGCGGCCGACGTCGCGGACACCCCGACCGTCGTCATCGCCCGCACCGACGCCGAGGCCGCCACCCTGATCACCTCGGACGTCGACGAGCGCGACCGTCCGTTCATCACCGGTGAGCGCACCTCCGAGGGCTTCTACCACGTCAAGAACGGCATCGAGCCCAGCATCGCGCGTGCCAAGGCATACGCCCCCTACTCCGACCTGATCTGGATGGAGACCGGTATCCCGGACCTCGAGGTCGCCCGGAAGTTCGCCGAGGGCGTCAAGTCCGAGTTCCCGGACCAGCTGCTGGCCTACAACTGCTCGCCGTCGTTCAACTGGAAGGCGCACCTGGACGACGCCACCATCGCGAAGTTCCAGCGCGAGCTGGCGGCGATGGGCTTCAAGTTCCAGTTCATCACCCTGGCCGGCTTCCACTCGCTCAACTACGCGGCCTTCGACCTGGCCTACGGCTACGCCCGCGAGGGCATGACCGCCTTCGTCGACCTGCAGGAGCGCGAGTTCAAGGCCGCCGCCGAGCGTGGCTTCACCGCCGTCAAGCACCAGCGTGAGGTCGGTGCCGGCTACTTCGACACCATCGCCACCACGGTCGACCCCAACACCTCGACCGCCGCGCTGAAGGGCTCCACCGAAGAGGGCCAGTTCCACTGAACCGCCTCCCCAGGACTCTTGGCCAGACCAGGAGCCGCGCCGGTCGCGATGGCGGCCGGCGGTGGGGTACGACCTGGAGTTCTGGTCGTGCCCGGTGAGTTACCCATGTGCTCGCGAAATCAGTTATCCGGTTTCGCGAGCACGGGGTCTCAACCACCTGACACGGGCACTCCTGCAACGAGCGCCCTCAGCCCTTCCCGTCGAACAGCCCCGGCGGGGAGGGCTTTTCCCTTAGAACACCAACAGTTCGACGACGTACCCCCAAAATTCGATACGAGACAATTGGTTTCGTAAGAACATGGGTAACTCCTGGGGCAACCCCCCAGAACCGGTTCGGCACCCGGCGCCACAAACGGATGCACGACCGACAACGGCACTCGAGCCGCCCGCAAAAGACGCGGGGAGGCGGAACAGTCCGCAAAAAACTCGGAGAGGCGGAACCGCAGTGAGCGAGAAGATTCAGCGCGTCGGGATCATCGGCGCGGGACAGATGGGCGCCGGAATCGCCGAGGTCTGTGCTCGGGCGCATGTCGATGTGCTCGTGTTCGAACAGACCCGGGAACTGGCCGCCGCCGGTCGCGCCCGCATTCTGCGGTCGCTGGATCGCGGTGTGAGCAGCGGCAAGATCACCGAGCGTGAGCGCGAGCAGACCGCCTGGCGGTTGCGGTTCACCTCCGATCTGGGCGACTTCGCCGACCGGCAGCTGGTCGTCGAGGCCGTCGTGGAGAACGAGGACGTCAAGACCGCGATCTTCAGCGAACTCGACAAGGTCGTGACGGATCCGGCCGCTGTATTGGCGTCGAACACCTCCTCCATCCCGATCATGAAGATCGCCGTGGCCACCAACAATCCCGAGCGGGTCGTGGGCATGCACTTCTTCAACCCGGTTCCGGTGCTCCCGCTGGTCGAACTGGTCACCACCCTCAAGACCAGCGAAGCCGTCTCCGCGCGGGCCGAAGCCTTCGCCGGTGAGGTCCTGGGCAAGCAGGTCGTGCGCTCCGCCGACCGCTCCGGCTTCGTCGTCAACGCCCTGCTCGTGCCGTACCTGCTGTCGGCCATCCGGATGGTCGAATCCGGTTTCGCCACCAAGGAAGACGTCGACAAGGCCATGGTGCTCGGCTGCGCCCACCCCATGGGTCCGCTCGCACTCACCGATCTCGTCGGCCTGGACACGGTGAAGTCCATCGCGGACTCGATGTACACCGAATTCAAGGAGCCGCTGTACTCGGCGCCGCCGCTGCTGATGCGCATGGTCGAGGCGGGGTTGCTGGGCAAGAAGACCGGAGCCGGTTTCTACCAGTACAGCCGGGGATAGAACACCGGGGACAGACAACCCCCACGCCACCACCGAACGCCCTGCACGGACGATTCAACCCATCCCGCCGAATCGCTACACCGTCGCAGAAGCCGCGCCGGCCGGCTCCCCGGACCACGATGGAGCGGGTCCTACGAGCGAACCCGCCGAGCGGAGCGAGGCCAGACAAACCACAGGCATAGGCTGCACACAGGTCTTCGACCGCAGCTCGAAAGGGAGTCCCGCTCATGGTCAACGTCACCGACGGTTTCGGATCGAGCATCCTGGGTTACCCGCGGATCGGTCCGCACCGAGAGCTCAAGCGCGCACTGGAGTCCTACTGGCACGGCACCCTGTCCCGCGAGGAACTGCTCGCGGTCGGGCGTGACATCCAGGACACCCAGTTCGCCGAGCTGGCCGCGACGGGACTGACCCAGGTACCCGGTAACACCTTCTCCTTCTACGACCACATCCTCGACAACGCGCTGCTGTTCGGGGCGGTGCCCAAGCGATTCGAGTCCTATCGGGAGGAACTGGATCCGCTCGACTTCTACTTCCTGATGGCGCGCGGCCGGCCCGACCTGCCGCCGCTGGAGCTGGTGCGCTTCTTCGGCACCAACTACCACTACCGCCAGCCCGAACTCGACGCCGACACCGAATTCTCCCTGCACCCCGAGGCCCTGCTCGAGGAATGGGACCGGGCCATCGCGCGCGACATCGAGCTGCGGCCGGTGGTGCTGGGACCGCTGTCGCTGCTGCTGCTGTCGAAGGCCGGGCACGTCCCGGGTGAGACCGAGTTCGACAAGCTGACCCTGCTGGACAAGCTGCTGCCCGTCTACGAGCAGCTGCTCGAGATCCTCGCCAAGCGCGGTTCGACCTGTGTGCAGTTCGACGAACCCTGCTTCACCAGTGAGCGCACTCCGGAAGAACTGGCTGCGTTCGAACGTGCCTACCAACAGCTTTCGACCGCCGCGCTGCGCCCGCGCATCCTCGTCACCGGCCAGTACGGTGATTTCGGCGAGGCCACCCGGATTCTCGCCCGTACCCACGTCGAGGCGATCGGCCTGGACCTGGCCAGTCACCGGGTGCGCCCCGAGGAACTGGCCGCGATCCCGGGAATCGCACGCAAACGCCTGTACGCGGGTGTGATCGGCGGTACCAACGTGTGGCGGGCCGATCGCCACGTCACCCTCGAGTACCTGAACGCGCTGTCGAAGGTGTGCCCGGATCTGGTGGTGTCGACCGGCACCACTCTGCTGCACGTGCCCTACGACCTGCTGGTCGAATACGACATCGACGGTAACGTCGCCGATCGCCTGGCCTTCGCGAAACAGAAGGTGCTCGAGGTGGTTTCGCTGGCGAAGGCGCTCACCGAGGGGCCGTCCGAACGGTGGGCGAAACGGCCGACCGCGGTCCATTTCAAGCAGAAACACGCTGTGCGGCAACGGGTTTACGCGGTCACGCCGCAGATGCGGGAGCGCGAGCCCTATGCGGTGCGCGCCGAGGCGCAGCGCGAACGGCTGAACCTCCCGCTGGTTCCGGCGACCACCCTGGGCTCCTTCCCGCAGACCGACGCCGTCCGGCAGGCCCGCTACGAGCTCGGCGAGGGCCGGTTGTCCTACGAGGAGTACCGCAAGCGGATCGAGTCCGAGATCGAGGCCACCATCCGGTTGCAGGAGGACATCGGCCTGGACGTGTTCGTGCACGGTGAGCATGAGCGCAACGACATGATCCAGTACTTCGCCGAACTACTGGACGGATTCGCCACCACGCATTTCGGGTGGGTGCAGGTTTACGGTTCGCGCTGTGTGCGGCCGCCGATCATCTACGGCGACGTCTCGCGGCCGAAGCCGATGTCGGTGGAGTGGATCGCCTACGCCCAGTCGCTGACCGACAAACCGGTGAAAGGCATTGTGACCGGCCCGGTCACGATGGTCGCGCGGTCCTTCGTGCGGCAGGACCAGCCGCTGTACGAGACCGCCGATCAGGTGGCGCTGGCGATCCGCGACGAACTGGCCGATCTGGAGAAGGCCGGAGTGGCGATCATCCAGGTCGACGAGCCGGCCGTGCGAGAACTGCTGCCGTTGCGTCCCGACGGACGTACCGAATATCTGCGCTGGGCGGTCAACGCCTTCCGGCTCGCGACCTCCGGGGTGCGGCCCGACACCCAGATCCACACCCATATCGCCTACTCCGGCCGTGCCGAAATCGTCCGTGCCATCGAGGAACTCGACGCCGACGTCACCGCGATCGTCGCCACCCGCTCGCTGGAGTGGGTGCTCAACGCGCTGGCCGAGGACGTCGAGGAGGGGCACGGCCTGAGCCACGGCGTCGGTCCCGGTGTCTACGAGAGCCGTTCGGCGCGTATTCCGGATATCGACGAGATCGACGAATTGCTCACCGCCGCAGCCGCGGCCGTCACCCCGGAGCGACTGTGGGCCAATCCCGACGGTGGTCTGAAGACTCGGCACTACTGGCAGCTGGATCCGTCGCTGCGCAATATGGTCGCCGCCGCGCGCCGCGTGCGGCGCCGGGCCACACCGTCGGAATGAGCCGTTCGGCCGGATGATGCGCGCGCGCTGAGCAATCCCCGTCGCCCGGGTGGTCCGCCACCCGGGCGACGGGTGTGTCCGCGCCGGTTTCCGGTTGGCGAGGGGCCGAATTCACAGCTGTTGCCGAGGATTCGCCGGGTCCGGGTGCGTTAGCCTACGAGTACTGTTTCGAGATCAGGAGAACCGCTCATGGGAATGTTCGACCAGTTCAAGGATGTTGCCGGCAAGGCGGCCGATCTGGCGGCCAAGAACGCCGACAAACTCGACCCGATGATCGACAAGGTGGGCGACCTGGTCGACAAGCAGACCGGCGGCAAGTTCGAGAAGCAGGTCGACGCCGCGCAACAGGCCGCGAAGAAGGCGCTGCACGAGCAGACCGACAAGAAATAGGTCCCCACCGCGAAAGGCCGGATTCGCCGTCTCGGTGAACCCGGCCTTTCGCGTTTCCGGAGTCAGTGGCGGCCGAACAGCAATGCCATCAGCGTCGCGACGGTGTCATCGGTCTTGCGGGTGCGATCGAACGTCGTCAACGCCATCGGGGACGGGAACCGCTGCCGCGCGACGGCGTGGGCATAGGTGAATTCGCGCAGACCGTCGGGGCCGTGAATCCGGCCGAACCCCGAATCGCCGACGCCGCCGAACGGGAGCGACGGGATCTGCGGGAAGGTGAAAACCGCGTTGACACTGACCATTCCGGTGCGCAGCCGGTCGGCCAGCTCGCGACCGCGGGCCTTGGCGAACACGGCCGCCGACAGACCGTAGCGGCTGTCGTTGGCACGGGCGATCGCGGTGTCCATATCCGGAACCTTCGCGACGGTCAGCGTGGGACCGAACGTCTCCTCGGTCACCGCGGGCGCATCCTCGGGCACATCCACCAGCACCGTCGGCTGCACCAGCTGTCCGGTGATGGTCGCGGCGCCGCCGGTCAGCGCCCGGCCGCCGCGCGCGATCGCATCCTCGATGTGCCGGCGGATGACGTCGAGTTGTTTCGGCATGGTGATCGGGCCGATCTTCGCGCCCGCATCGGTGCCCGCACGCAGCTCTTTCGCCTTCGCCACCAGTTTGTCGGTGAACGCGTCGTAGATCCGCTCGTGGACGTAGACCCGTTCGGTGCCGATACAGGATTGCCCGGCATTGGCCATCCCGGCCCACAGCGCCGCGTTCACGGCGGCATCCAGATCGGCGTCGGCGTCGACGATCAGCACATCCTTACCGCCGCATTCGGCCACGATCGGGGTGAGGGTTCGGGCGCAGGCCGCCATCACCTTCTTGGCGGTCGCCGTGGATCCGGTGAACGCGACCTTGTCCACACCCGATTCGCACAGGGCCGCACCGGTGCTCCCGTCGCCGGTGATCAGTTGCAGCACAGGATGTTCCGGAACGACCTCGGCGAACATATCGACCAGCCAGCGGCCGACGCCGGGGGAGTACTCACTCGGTTTGAACACTACCGCGTTGCCCGCCGCCAGCGCGTACACGATCGAGCCGAGCGGGGTGAACACCGGATAGTTCCACGGGCCGATCACACCGATCACGCCGAGCGGTTTGTACTCGACCGAGGCGGCTTGATTCACGGTGAGCAGTCCTACCCGAGCGGACTTGCGCCCCAGCACTTTCGGTGCGTTCTTTCCGGCCCACCTCAGGTGGTCCAGCGCGAGCGACACCTCGAGTGCGGCATCGGAATACGGCTTACCGGTTTCGTCGTGCATCACCGCGGCCAGCTGCCGCATGCGACGGGCCAGCAGGCCCGCGAAACCGGCCAGGCGCCGGGCTCGTTCGGCGTAGTCCAGACGCGACCACCACTCGAAGGCCGCGCGCGCTCGCGTCACCGTCTCGGCGATATCGGCCGCGGTGTGGATCGGGTAGGTGCCCACCACGTCGCCGGTACCGGGATCGTGCACGTCGAAGGTGGCGTGGGTGCCGACCTCGCCGATCTCGTTCAGGGTCGTCATCGGGTGGCCTCCTTCGCGGCGGTGGCGGATGTGGATGATGCGAGGCGGCCGCGGATCAGGTCGGCTGCCTTCTCACCGATCATGACGGTGGGGGCGTTGGTATTGCCGCGCACAATGCGCGGCATGATCGAGGCGTCGACGACGCGCAGCCCGCTGACCCCCCGCACGCGCAGTTCGGGGTCGACCACCGCGGACTCGCCGGTGCCCATGGCGCAGGTGCCGACCGGGTGGAACAGGGTCTGGGTCCAGCGCTCGATATGGGCGCGCCACCCGTCCTCGTCGAGCCGGTCGGCGCGTTCGGGCAGATGCGGCCGGTCCAGGTATTTCGCCAGCGGCTGCCGGTTCGCGATATCGATGAGCTGCCGGCAGCTCGCGAGCAGTGCGTCGAGATCGCGCGGATCGGTGAAATAGCCCGGGTCCAGTTCCGGCTTCCACATCGGATCGGCCGACCGCAACCGCAGCCGGCCGCGGCTGTGCACATCGACCAGGGTCGGGCCCGCGGTGAACATCGGGGCGATGTGCTCGTGAAAGCCGTTGTCGTAGAACGCGGTCGGTGCGACGTGGTATTGGATGTCGGGGCCCTCCAGGCCCTCCCGGCTGTGCACGAAGCCGCCTCCCTCACCGACATTCGAGGTCAGCGGGCCTCGGCCGAGCGCCTGCCATTGGGCCAGCCGCAGCGGTGTCTCGAAGTCGGCGAGATCGGAGATTCCGCGGGTGCGCCACAGGATGGGGGTCACCGGGTGGTCGTGCAGATTCTCACCGACCCCCGGTAGGTCGGCGACCACGTCGATGCCGAATTCGCGCAAATGAGCGGCCGGTCCGACCCCTGAGAGCATGAGCAACTGCGGGGAGTTGATCGCACCGCCCGACAGCAGTATCTCGGCCTCGGCGTACACGGTGTGTTCGCTGCCGTGCCGCCGGTAGGTGACACCGACCGCCTGGGTGCCGTCGAATCGCAGCGCGGTCGCGTGCGCCTCGGTCCGGACCGTCAGATTCGGCCGGTCCGTGATCGGCCGGAGGTAGCCGTCGGCGGTCGACCAGCGGCGCCCGTTGCGATGGGTCACCTGGTAGCGGCCGACGCCCTCTTGGACGGCGCCGTTGAAATCGTCGTTGCGGGGCAGGCCCGCGGCCGCCGCCGCGGCGATCCAGGCATCGGTGAGCTCGTGGGTGAAGCGACGCTGCTCCACGTGCAGGGGGCCGTCGGTGCCGTGGTACGGCGAACGGAGCCCGGTATTGGTCTCCGAGCGGACGAAGTACGGCAGTACATCCTCATAACTCCAGCCGACCGCGCCGAAGTCGCGCCGCCAGCCGTCGTAGTCGGCGTGGTTGCCGCGGATGAAGATCATCGCGTTCATCGACGAGCAGCCGCCCAGTGCCTTCATGCGCGGCCAGTAGGCCCGCTGCCCGCCCAGATGTTTCTGCGGTGTGGTTTCGTAACGCCAATCCCATTCGGTACGAAGGAGTTTGCCCCACGCCGCGGGGATCTTGATCTCATCGGCCGTATCCTCGGGACCGGCCTCGAGCAGCAGGACCGAGACCTGTGGATCCTCGGTGAGACGATGAGCGAGTACGCAGCCCGCGCTGCCCGCCCCGATCACGATGTAGTCGAACGATTCACGGTCGGGCACCGAGACCTCCAGCGTGGTTGCCGAATACCGACTCGGATCCGGCCGCGCCGACCCGCGGTGGTGTGCGTGCGGTTCGTCCCGGGCCCGGCTCCAGGGTCGACCTTACGCCGTGCGAGGCCCGCGGGAGCCGTGTTCGGGCCGTGCCGCCGACGAGCCGGACCGAGCGTCGATCACGCCCGCGCGCGGTCCGCGGATCGTAGTATTCGCCCAGGTCCGGCTTGCTCGCGGTAACACGACGGCCGGTATCGGCGGTTGTTCGGACAGGAATGACGAACGGAGGCGGAGGCCGTGGTGGGAATGTCGAACCGGTGCGGGTCGGATCGGAAAGCGCGGGTCGGCCGGACGGTGGTCGCCGGCGCCCTGACGGCCCTGTGGGCCGGTGTCTCGGCGGTGGTTCCGGCGGCGTTCGCTCCCGCCGGTGCGCAGGCGCCGTGCCCCGCGGCCTCGGTGGAGCAACTGCTCCCCGCGCCCGCGCCGCTGCTGGACTTCGCGGAGAACCTCGGTTATGACGCCCACGGCGATCTCTGGGTGTCTCGGGTGTTCCGGAATGTGGTGCAGCGCTATGACTCCGGTGGCCGGGTGACCGCCGAGGTGCCGGTGGACGCGCCCGGCGCGATCCGATCGGGCCCCGACGGCGCGCTGTACGTGGTGTACGGCGATTCCTCGGCGGGCCTCCTGCCGGGTGCGCACGGCAGCGGCGTCGTTCGCTTCGATCCCGCTGCCGACCATCCGGTGCCGCGGCCGTTCGTCTCCGGCTCGGGGATGGCCAACGGTGCGGCCTTCGACGCCGCGGGCGATCTCTATGTCGCCGACACCGCGCGCGGTGTGATCCGGGTCCGGCCCGACGGATCGATCGATCGGGAATGGTCCGCACGCGCCGCGGTACCCGGCCCCAATGGCATCGTGGTGCAGGGTGATTCGGTCTACGTAACCCTCTACCGGAGTCCTGACGGGCAGATCGTCCGGATTCCGATCGATGCGCCGCAGGCGCAGACCACCGTCGCCGAGGTGACCGTGGGCGCGGTACCGCTCACCGCGCTGCCCGACGATCTCACCGCCGGCTCGGACGGCATGCTCTACGACGCGACCACTCTCGGACGATTGGTTCGCGTCGACCCGACCGGCCGCTCCGGGGTGTGCACCGTGGCCGATCTCGGTACCCCGGTGACCTCCGTGACGACGGTTCCCGGCGACGATCGGGCCCTGCTGGTGAGTACCGTGACCGGGAGCGTGCTCCGAATTCGCCTCGCACCGGCCTGAATCGAGCTCGGCGGGCCGGTCGGTACGCCGTGCCCACCGTGCCTACAGCGTTCGGGCGATGGTGCGCAGACCGCCGATGATCTGCTCGGCCGAGGGGGCCGCCTTCGGATCCAGCAGCCATTGGACGAGCAGGCCGTCCAGCAGCGTCAGCAGCAGCGCGCCGATCTCGGTGTCGTCGGATTCCTCGCTGTCGGGCAACAACATCCGGGCCAGGGAGGCCCGGGCATCGCGCTGTTTGCCGGCGACATCGGTGCGGACGTCACCGGAATGCAGTGCCTGCGCGAGGCTTTCGATATTGGCGGCCCACAGGGCGCGATCCTCGGTGAAGGTGGCGATCAACCGGCGCAGGAAGGTGTGCAGCCGGGCGGCGGGTTGTTGTTCGCTGCTGTCGGCGAGGGCCACGAGGATCTGCTGTACCGCGTCGGTGGTCGACTCGACCATGGCCTGACTCAGCAGGGCGTCGCGGGTACCGAAGTGGTAGTTGATCGCCGCCAGGTTGCTGCCGGAGGCCGCGACGATATCGCGCACCGTGGTCCGGGCATAGCCGCGCTCGGCCAGGCAGTGCTTGGCGGCGGCCAGGAGATCTTCACGCGTTCCCACGTCGGCAGGGTAGCAAGTCGGCGCTGACATGTGTTTCAAACAGATGTTTGTGACAAGCGTTTGAAACATATGTATGGTCTGAAGGAGATCCCGAATCGTCCGAGAGGTGCCAGATGGTCACGCAACGCCTTGTATCCCCCTTCGAATCCGGCTACTTCCGCGCGCACGGCGGCTTCGGCTCGGTCCCGGTGGGCGGCATGGCGCTGTTCGTCGGATCGACGGTCGAGGGGGAACTCGACGCCGATCTCCTGCGGACCGTGCTCGGTGAACTGGCCGCGGAGAATCCGCTGCTCAGCAGTCACGATGTCGAGGATGCGGGGGTGCCGACGCTGCGGCATGTCGAGGGGTACCGGCCCGTTCTCACCGAAAGCCAGGGCGGTGAGATCGAATACGTGGACCTCGTCAATCGCCCACAGGACTGGAGTGCGGGACTGTTCTTCGCGCACCTGTTCCGCGACGGCACCGAGAGTCGCGTCGTCCTGATCATCCATCACGGAATCTCCGACGGCCGTTCGGCTTTCGCGCTGCTGGATCGAATGTGGCGCCGCTACACGGCGCATCTGCGCGGTGCGCCACTGCCCGTGCTGGCGAAAAGCGAACTGCCACCGGCGATCGACGAACGCCTCGCCGAGATCATCTCCGACGCGGAGATCGCCGAACTGCTCGGCGCGATGCGCACCATCATGGGTGAACCCCCGGCCCGGCTGCCCCGCGACGGCACCGCGGGTCCGGGGCGTGGGCTCTTCGCCGCGGAGCGGATCGAGCTGGATCCCGCGGCGACCGCGGCCTTCGTCGCGGCCGCGCGGACGGCCGGGATCGGCGTGAACGGATTGCTGAGCGGATGTGCGCTGGTGGCGGTGCGCGCCGAGCTCGGCGGCGCCGGCGCGCTGCCGATGGTGTGCGGATACGCCGCGGATATGCGCTCGTCCCTGGACCCGTGGCTACCGGACGAGACCGTCCTCAACTGCGCCTCCGGCTGGGGGACGCTGCTGATGGTGGGCGAGTCGGCCGATCCCCTCGAGCTGGGCCGCGTGGTGCACGACGATGTGCGCGCCGCGGTGGCCCGCCGTGACCCCGCCCGAATGGCCTTGGCGGGCAGCCATATCCGGGACGAGGCCACCGCCGCCATGCTCGCGGACCAGCCCAGTATCGCGCTGTCGAACATCGGACGGGTCCCCGAACATGTGGTCCCCGAGGGTATCCGGCTGATCCGTGACAACATCCTGGCCATGGGGCCGGGGATGCCGCCCAAACTGACCGCGTTCACCCTCGGGGACCGGCTGACCGTCCAGGTCGAGTACGACACCAACGATCACAGTCGCACCCAGATGGGCCGGGTGCGGCGCACGCTGTCGGAGTTGTTGCACCGCAGCGCATCCGAGAGCGTGCTACCGGCCGAGAAGTTCACATGGTGGCGGCGTCGATGACGAAGCGGTACCGCACATCGCTGGCCACCACACGCTCGTAGGCCTCGTCGATGCGGTCGGCGGAGACGACCTCGATCTCGGCGCCGATACCGTGTTCGGCGCAGAAGTTCAGCATCTCCTGGGTCTGCGGGATACCGCCGATATTGGAACCGGCCAGAGAACGCCGGTTACCGGTGAGGGTGAACGGCCGCACCGCCAGCGGGTTGTCCGGCAGACCGAGGATCACCATGGTGCCGTCGAGCTTCAGCAGTCGCATGTAGGTATCGATCGGCAGATCCGCGGAGACGGTGTTGATGATCAGGTCGAACCGGTTGCGCAGATCGCGAAAGATCTGGCGGTCGTCGGTGGCGTAGTAGTGATGAGCGCCGAAGCGGCGGCCGTCGTCCTGCTTGCTCAGCGAATGGCTCAGTACCGTCACCTCGGCGCCCATGGCGGCCGCGATCTTGACCCCGACATGTCCGAGACCGCCCATTCCGATGATCGCCACCTGCTTACCGGGACCGGCGTCCCAGTGCCGCAACGGTGAGTACAGCGTGATACCCGCGCACAGCAGCGGGGCGGCCTCGTCGAGGCCGATGCCCTCCGGAATGGTGACCACGAAGCCCTCGGTCACCACGATCTGCGTGGAGTATCCGCCGAGGGTGTAGCCACCGGCCTGCTGTTGCTCGGTGACGGCGCCGTTGTAGGTCATGGTGGCGCCGCGGGTGCAGTACTGCTGCTCACCGGCCAAACAGGGTTCGCACTGTCCGCAGGAATCCACCATGCATCCGACGCCGACCCGATCGCCGACCCGATGCCGGGTCACCTCCGAGCCCACGGCGGCCACCAGGCCGGCGATCTCGTGGCCGGGCACGCACGGGTACTTGGTGCCGTGCCATTCGTTGCGCGCGGTGTGGATATCGGAGTGGCAGATGCCGGCGTACTTGATGTCGATCAGTACGTCGTGCGGTCCGAGTTCGCGGCGTTCGATGGTGGTCTTGGCGAATCCGCCGTCGGGCGCGGATACGGAATACGCGGCAGCTGTGGTCATGCGTCCATGCCTACTCCCGCATGAATGCGCGCGCAAACCATACGGTCGGAGCGACGCGACCGGAGGCGGCAGTGCGCGTTACCACGGAGGGAGCCGCGGAGGCCGCAGAAGACACGGTCGGAGCGACGCGACCGGAGGCGGCAGTGTGCGTTACCACGGAGGGAGCCGCGGAGGCCGCAGAAGACACGGTCGGAGCGACGCGACCGGAGCGACGCGCCGGGGTGACTCGCCGATCGGATGTGCTCGATGGGCTCGCGCCGATATCGGATGCTGATCCGGTGGCGATCCTGCTGGCGTTGATATCGATGTGCTCGACGCTGGTCGGCGGGCTGGCCGCCGCGCATATCGGTGAGCGCAAGCGGCTGATCCTCGGCCTGGCCGCCGGGATCATGCTCGGCGTGGTCGCCTTCGACCTGATTCCGGACGCCCTGGCCGAATCCGATCAGGTCGTCGCCGGTGTTCCCGGGGTCCTGGTGGCCGCGGTGATCGGTTTCTTCACCATCCACATCATCGAACGTGAGATGGCCATCCACATCGGCCACGAGCAGGACTTCGGCCGCCACACCCACGATTTCCAAGCGGTCGGACTGGTCGCCACCGCCGGCCTGATCTTCCACAGCATGCTCGACGGATTGAGTATCGGCGTCGGCTTCCAGGCCGGTTCCGCCCTCGGCGTCTCGGTCGCGATCGCGGTGATCTCGCACGATTTCGCCGACGGATTCAACGCGTTCACCATCCCCACCCTCTACGGCAATGCCCGCCGCCGGGCGCTGACGCTGCTGGTCCTCGACGCCCTGGCGCCGGTGGCGGGTGCGATCATCGGCACGGTGATCCGGGTGCCCGCGCATGTGGCTGGGCTGTATCTGGGATATTTCGCCGGATTCCTGCTGTACTTGGCTACGAGTGACATTCTGCCGGAAGCGCATTCGGGGAGACCCTCGCGCACGGTGCTTGTCTGCACGATCGCCGGAACGGCGGCGATGTTCGCGGTGGCGGCATTACAGGACTGATGCCGGGCACATCCCGCCCCGGATTTGGTACACATGAAAGCACAAACTCCGCCAGCCCTCCGGGCATGCACAATCGGGAGTGGCGATGGACGAACAGCAGCAGGGACCCGCTCCCCGTCCGGCTCGCGGCGGATGGCCGTCGGTGGTTGCGTTCGCCATCGTCATGGCGCTGGTCGGGACCGTCTTCCTGGGTTATCGCGGTGACCTGCCGCGCTGGGCGGTCCCGTCGGGTTACACCTCCTCGACGCTGTTCGGGCCGCCGCTGCCACCGATGGACCCCGCCGTCGTAGCCGCCGCGGTGGAACCGGAGCTGGTGAATATCAATGTCGCGATCCGCCCGAGCGGAATGGGCGCGGCCGGATCGGGCATCGTGCTCAGCCCCGACGGCGAGATCCTGACCAGTCATCACGTGGTGAAGGGGGCGGAGACGATCAGTGTCGGCGATATCGGCAACGGCGCGCACTATCCGGCCACCGTGCTCGGCTACGACTCCGAAGAGGACATCGCCCTGTTGTCGCTGACCGGCGCCGGTGCGCTGCCGGTGGCCCGGATCGGAAGCTCGGCCGGCGTGCGGGTCGGCGATCAGGTGGTGGCCATCGGTAATGCGGGCGGTACCGGGCGGCCGACCGCGACACCGGGCACGGTCACCGCGCTGGATTCCTCGATCGTGGCCCGCGATGCCGCCGACCTGTCGCGTAAGGCGCTGATCGGAATGATCGAGGTGGCCGCCCCCGTGGTCTCCGGTCAGTCCGGTGGCGCACTGGCCGACCGGTCCGGTGCGGTGATCGGGGTGGTGACCGCGGCCTCCGGTGAGCTCGCCCGCTCCGAAGGGAAGGCCAGCGGCTACGCGGTCCCGATAGATCGGGCGCTGACGGTGGTGCGCCAGATCCGCACCGGCGTCCCCACCGATACCGTCCACATCGGCCCGACCGCGACGCTCGGTGTGCTCACTTCCGATGCCACACCCGCGGGTGCCCGCGTCGATGTGGCGATCTACGGCCTGCCGGCATTCGCGGCCGGGATGAACTCCGGGGAGGTGATCGTCGCCGTCGACGGCCGGCCGGTCGGTTCGGCGCAGATGCTGAAGTCCGCGTTGAACGTGCGCCACCCCGCCGACAGTGTCGTGCTGGAACTGGTCGAGCCCGACGGCACCCACCGCACGCTGTCGGTGACGCTGGCCGCGGGCCCGCCCAACTGATTCAGACCAGCGACAGCCAGTAGTCCTGGAAGCGCAGGAACACCAGCAGCAGCACGATCGCGTAGTAGACGACCACGAACGTCCAGCGCCACTGCGCGATGATCCCCAGGATGCCGCGCGCGCCGCCCCACAGCTGATCGGTGACCACCGCCAGACATACCGGCGTGAAGGCCCACACGACCATGCAGTACGGACACAGCGCGTTGATGCGGTAGAGGCTCTGAAAGATCAGCCAGAAGATGAAGCCCATCCCGACGAGCAGACCGAACCACAGCCCGCCCCAGAACCAGCGCGGCATCCCGACACCGGCGACGGCCAGCACCGCGATGGTGACCGCCACCGAGAAGCCCACCACGCCCATGATCGGATTCGGGAATCCGAAGATCGACGCCTGGTGGGTGGCCATCACCGAACCGCAGGACAGGATCGGATTGATACTGCAGGACGGCCGGTAGGACGGATCCTTCAGCAGCTTGAAGTCGTCGATCGTCAGCGTGACCGCCGCCAGCCAGCCCAGCAGGGTCGCGGCCAGCAGCAGCCATGCGGCGCGAGGCCGTGCGGTGATCACTTGGCCGCGGCCTCGATCACCGGCCGCAGGCCATCGGGCTGCATCAGCTGCTGCGAACTGGTGATCTGCTTACCGTCGACGTAGACGGTCGGCGTGGACTTGATGCCGCTGTTGAGCACGTCCTTGGTGACCTTCTGCACGTACTTGTCGTACTTGTCGGAGGTGATGCACTGGGCGACGGCCGGATCGGTGTATCCGGCGGCCTGGGCGATCTGGACCAGCTTGTCGTCGGGCAGGCCGGTGCCGCCCTCCGGCGGCTGCTGCTCGTACATGGTGGTCAGCCAGGGCAGGAACTTGGTCGGATCGGATTCGGCGACGCAGTAGGCGGCGTTGGACGCGCGCGAGGAGTAGCGGGTGCCGCCGGAGGACTGGTCCAGGAACGCGATGATGTTGTACCTCACGCTCGCGGTGCCCGCGTTGACGGCGTCCTCGATGGCCTTGGAGTTGGCGGTCTCGAACATCTTGCAGGCCGGGCACTGCAGGTCGGCGATGACGCGGATATCGACCTTGGCGCCCGGCTTGCCGATCTTGATCTCACCCTTGTCGGTGATGGATCCGGTAACCGCGTCGGGCGAGGACGGCTTGGCCGAGATCGACGGTACGGTGTCGATCGCTTCCTGCTTCGACTTGTTCGACTGCTTGACGGCGATACTGATGCCGATGGCCGCGATGAGCGCGATCAGCACGGCTGCGACGCCCACCTGAATCAGGATCGTGCGCGTGCGGTCTCCGCCTCGCACCGCCGTCAGCGAGTTCTTCCCACGCGGATTCTTGCTCACCTCGGAGTTCACCACGCCTTTCCTGTGTTTCGTGTGGACGAGCGACATCGGTGTTGTGCGGCCGGCTGCCGCCTGCGATCGTACGGGCCGCCCGCCGAGCCGTCGCGGTGCCGCCGTGTCGGCGGCGTCCGCCGCACGGCGCAGCACACGGCACACTCGGCCCACATGATTCCCGGTGAACCTGAGAGATCGCCCAGATTCGCGGCGAATACCCCGTTCGGGGTGACCTCGGTCGCAGTGCGGCCGTGGCGCGGACCATACGAATCGCGCGAATGTCCCCGGTCAGCTCGCCGCGAGCCGGGTCAATTCGGCCTCGACGTCGAAGTGCGGTTTCGGCCAGCTCAGTTCCAGGCCCTCCAGCGCCTGAATGAGCAGTTCGGTGATCGCGAGGCGCGAGAACCATTTGCGGTCGGCGGGGATCACGTACCACGGCGCGTAATCGGTATCGGTGCGATCCAGCATGTCCTGGTAGGCCTGCTGATATTCCGGCCACTTGGCCCGCTCACCGATATCGTTCGGATCGAACTTCCAGTATTTGTCGGGACGTTCGAGTCGCTGGGTGAGCCGCCGTTTCTGTTCGTCCAGGGAGACGAACATCGCGACCTTCACGATGGTGGTGCCGCCCTCGACGAGTTCGCGTTCGAACTCGTTGATCTCCTCGTAGCGTTGCTCGCACTCCGCTCGCTCGATCAGGTTGTGGACTCGGACCACCAGCACGTCCTCGTAGTGGGAGCGATCGAAGACGCCGATCTGGCCGCCACCGGGCAACTGCCGCCGGATTCGCCACAGATAGTGGTGTGCGCGCTCCTCCTCGGTCGGCACGCCGAAGGCGGCGTGCCGCACGCCCTGCGGATCGACCGCGCCGATGACATGGCGCACCACGCCGCCCTTCCCCGCGGTGTCCATGCCTTGCAGTATCAGCAGCAGATTGCGCCGGTCGCCGGAGCGGCCGTTGGCGAACAGCAACTCCTGCAGATCGGAGAGCACCCGGCCGCGTTCGGCCAGCAACTCCTCGCCGACCTTCTTGTCCGCGGTGAATCCCGGGGTGCCGGCCGGATCATAGGAGTCGAGCCGCACCCCGGTGGCTCGCAATGCGGTGGAGGCAGATTCGGTCCACGGAGATTTCGCCATAACAGTCGAGTATGGTCGGCGGCCCCGTTCCCCGGCGGCGATCGCACAGCGTGTCAGCCGATTCCGGCCAGCCGGGTCAACTGGGCGGCGAATTCCGCGTCGTCGACCGGAGTCAGCACCAGTTCGGCGGCGGTGGTGAGCAGATATCGGCCGTCCCCGCTGATATCGAGCCAGGTCCGGTGCCGGGTCGGTGGCGACATCGGGTTGTCCGGCGCGACCGTGACGGTGATGAAGCCGCGCGAATCGACCGGCGCGCGCAGCTTCCGCCGGAATCGCGCGGCGCCCGGAGCCGGTGGTGCGGTGATGTCTCCGCCCGGCCGCACGTCGGCGGCGGCGTCCAGAACCGCCTGCTGTGGTTCGCGCATCGGCCCGGACTGTCCGGCCGGTGCAGAGCCGATCGCGGCGACCAGCCGTTCGCCCAGACCGCGGGCATGGCACACCAGCACGGTGACGGCCTCGGGCCGCGCGATCAGCACGGCGGCATGCCGATGGACCACCGCGGCGAAGGCGAGGATCCGCTCCTGATTCTCGGCGGGATGTGAGCGCTGTCCGGAGACGGTGACGGTGGTGGCGTCCGGGCGGGTGCACAGCACCAGCGCGGCGGTGAGGTCGGGATCGGTATTGCGCAGGTAGCGGGTGCGCAAACCCAGTGCGGCGTATTCGGATTCGGAGCGCACGGTGGATTCCGGAATCATGTTCACCGGATAGGGCCTGCGGTCGAGATCGGTTTCGGTGGCCCAGACGTGGGCGAACTCGTCGGGGGTCAGCACCCACTTCACTACGGGTGACCCCCACCCGGATCCGGTTGTGGCGCAGGCGTGAATCGTGGCACCCGATCGCCGGAGGCGACCAGGGTGTGGTTGTAGCGGAAGGTCATGATGTCGCGGGCATCGGCCAGGGCCGCCGCGGCGGCGATATCGTGCGCCATCCGGCGGATGCCGCCGTGCACCGCCTCGGCGATCGGGTCGGCCAGCGGCAGATAGGTTCGCGGCGCCGGCAGTGCGTCCCGGATCGATTGCGCGGCTTCGGCATTGGATTCCATCAACCGGTGGATCCGGGTACAGACGGCGGCCACGGCGGTGCCCTGGGCGACGAACGCGTCGGTGGCCGGTTCGGCCGCAGCGCGGGCCCGGCCGGACCAGCGCTCGAATTCGCCGCGCGTCGCGTCCGCGAAGGTGCGGAAGGCCGCTCCGACCGTGTCCGCCTGTTGCTGCCAGCCCTGTGCCACCTCGCCGAGTGCGGCGGGGTCCAGTGCCTCGTGCACCAGATCCCACAGCTGGTCGTGGCTGTAGCCGCCGTAGACCTCCCGATCGGTGACGAAGGGCGGATCGACGCTCGACTCATCCGCCACGAGTGGCCCCCGAGTCCGGACGGATCAGTGCCAGCGCCGCTCGATTGGCCGCCTCGGCCTCGTCGAAATGCTTGCCCGCGGCCAGGTACGCGGCCTTCATCAGCAATGCGGTCTGCTGGAACGCGGTGACGGTATCGAGGAATTCGCCACCCTTGGCGGAGAATCCGCGCGCCAGGGCCCGCCCGGAGGTGAGGTCGCCGAATCCGCGCACCGATGTCAGTGAGGCGGAACCGGTGCGGGCCGCCTGCAGATCCTCCACCAGCCGGTCACAGGCCGCCGCCAGATTGCGGGCGGTGTCCTCGGCGATCTCGAACGTTCCGGATCCGGAGCCTCCGGAACCCGTTGCCGCCGCATACAATTCGCGAGCCGCCCGCTGGCCGGTCTCCGGAATCGGCACGTCCGTGCTCCCCTTCCGCCCGAGTGATTCCCCGTCGACGACCTTAGCGGAACCGGGCGCGCGCGAGCCGGGCGAGGCGTTGTGACTACCCACATCGGCCGTGAGTGAATAGTTGTAATTTACTGTGTCGCGGCCATTTTCAGTCGTCGTCGGCGCCGGCACGGGCGCTGACGTACTGCAGCAGGCCGTGCACTTCCTGCTCGATCTCGACCAGCCCGGCCGCGGCGAACAGCCGGGGGAAGGTATCGATATCGAAGACCCGGAGGCCGCCCGCCCCGCCGACGATGTTCGACACCTGACCCACCCATCCGTGCGGGCGATGGCTGGTGCTGATGGCGATCCGGCCGCCGGGCGCCAGGACGCGGATCATCTCGGCCGCGGCGACCAGCGGATCGGGAATCAGGTACAGCGCGCCGAAACAGCACACGGCGTCGAAACTGTTGTCGGGAAAGGGAAGCCGACGGGCGTCGGCGCGTACATAGCCGGCCTTGACCCCGGCGTTGTCGGCTACCGCCTGGCGTAGCATCGGCACCGAGTAGTCGACGCCCACCGCGAAGCCGTCGCCGACATGTTCGCTCAGGTAGTGCGTGAAATTGCCCGGCCCGCAGGCGATGTCGAGCACCCGGTCGCCCGGGCCCAGGCGCAGTGTCCGGACCGCGTCGTGCCGATCCGCCCGCATGGTGCGCCCGGTGGCCAGCAGAAAACTGGTCGGCCGCCACGCGCGTTCGTAGAGCAGGGCGAAGACCGGATTGTTCATGGTGCGTCGCGCGAGATTCACCGGATCATCCCGCCCGTTCGACCTCGATCGTCAGTCCGGCCCGGCGGAGCCGATCGGTGAGCGGATCGCCCATGGCCGAGGCCGGGGTGAGAATGCCCGCCAGATCCGGTAATTCGTCGAATGCCAGGCACAGTCCCGCTTCGCCGAGCATGACCGCGGTGGCCTGGTAGCCGGGGTCGCCCTTTCCCGAGAAGGTGCAGACGTACTTCGCCCCGGATGTGGTGTCGGCGAAGGTCTTCATCCGGAACCAGCCCTTGTGCCGGGTCTCGGCGCTGGGACCGGTACCCGGCTTGGGCAGGACCCGATCGAGCAGCCGGCGACCGGCCGAGACCCGCGACAGCAGCGCTCCGGCGGTCATGGTCGCGACGATGCCACCGGCCATACCGGCGGCGACCAGCGGTGACGCGGCCGAGGAGCCGGCGCTCATCACCTCGCGGTACCGGAAGTTCTTGCCGTAGACCCAGCCGAGCAGGCCGTTGCTGCGCCGTACGATCTTGGTGTTGTGCGCGGCCATCACGAAGGTCGCCACCCAGCCGTCGAGACTCGGGTCGATCGCGGAGGCCCGCGAGAGCGCCTGATCGGTCTGGCGGCCGACATCGGGCTCCATCGCCTGGTCCGGACTCAGCGAATACGGATGCGACAGTACCGATCCCTTGGCCGGATCGGCGGCGATGGCTTCCATCATGGCGCGGCCGGAATCGATGGTGCCGCCGCTGACACCGCCCGACAGCCAGGCCACCAGTGTGGTGTCGGTGAGCTCGCCGGTGTTGTCCTCGACCGAGCGGCGGTAGAGCCGGTACACGCTCAGATCCGACGGAATCGAGTCGTAGCCACAGGAGTTCACGATTTTGGCTCCGGTTTCGGCGGCTCGCTCGCCGAACCGGTCCATACATTCCCGGATGTAGAGCGGTTCACCGGTCAGATCCGCGTAGTGGGTGCCGGCGTTCGCGCAGGCCTGCGCGAGCGGCAGGCCGTAGCGCAGATACGGACCGACCGTGGTGACCACGACCTTGGTGCGGGCCGCGAGGGCGTCGAGGGCGACCTGGTCGGAGGAGTCGGCGACCAGCAGCGGCCAGATCGCCGCGGCGCCGCCGAGTTCGTCGCGGACCGCGGTGAGCCGCTCGGGGGACCGGCCCGCGAGTGCGATCCGGGCACCGGCGGGGGCGGCCTCGGCCAGATACTGCGCGGTGAGCCTGCCGACGAACCCCGTCGCGCCGAACAGTACGAGGTCGAATTCCCTGTCCGTCATGTCAATCCCATTCTGTGCGGACGAATTACCTGGTGCCGGAACGTTTCCCGGTGGTCTTGCGTTTTCGGGCGGTGGTGCGCGCGGCGGGGGTATCCGGCAACCCGCGCCGTGCCAGCCAGGCATGATGCTCCTTGCCCAGGTCGGTGACCGGGGCATCGCCGTAGAGCCATTCCCGGGCGATCCGATGCCAGTTGGCGGTGGCCTCCAGCTGCCCGAGTACCCCGAAGGTGAGGAAATCCGCGCGCCGGGAGAACAGATGTTCCGGCGGCAGATTCTGCTGCTTCATCCCGGCGTACTCGCCGGCGCGCGGATCGACCGCGAGGACGAAGGCGCCGCTGGCCAGTTCGGGGGTGATCGTCAGGTCCTGATCGATGAGGGCCCACTCGCAGGCGGCCAGCACATATTCCAGGCAGTCCTCGGGGGTGATCTCCTCCGGGGACTCGATGATGCCGTGGTCGATCATCAACTGACGCAGATCGTCGGCGCGCTCCTCGGCGGCTGCCCGGATACAGGTCGCCTCGAACCGCACATGCTCGGGATCCATCCGGTTGAACAGGCCGAAGTCGAGGAAGGCGACGCGCCCGTCCGCGCCCAGCAGCAGATTGCCCGGATGCGGATCGCCGCAGAATTCGTTGAAGGTGAACAGGGAGCCGACGTAGAAGCGGTAGATGATCTCGCCGACCCGGTCGCGTTCGGCCCCGGGCAACTGCCGGATCTCCTCGAACCCACGTCCCGGGAAGTACTCGCTGACCAGCACGTGTGTACTCGACAGCTCGGGCATGGTGGCCGGTACCACGATGAACGGGTGGTCGGCGAACAACTCCGCCATGGCGAGCTGGGTCTGTGCCTCTGCGACGTAGTCGAGTTCACTCTCCAGATTGAGGCGCAGCTCGTCCAGGACCGCGGGCGTCACCCACGGCATCGCCGACTGCAGCACCCGGCGGAACATCGCCAGATTCTTCAGATCGGCGCGCACGGCGGTGTCGATTCCCGGGTACTGCACCTTCACCGCGACCTGACGCCCGTCGTGCAGTGTGCCTCGATAGACCTGGCCGATGGAGGCCGCCGCGATCGGTTCCGATTCGAATTCCGCGAACAGTTCGTCGAGGGATCGGCCGAAGTCCTTTTCGATGACCTCGCGCATGGTGTCGAAGGAGACCTGCGGTGCGCTGTCGCGCAGCACGGCCAGGCGGCGTTGGAAGCGTTCGCGATGTTCGGGCGGCACCAGGTCCAGGTCCAGCACCGAGAGCATCTGGCCGAGCTTCATGGCCACGCCCTTCATGGTGCCGAGCACCATGACCATCTGCTCGGTGGCGCGAATCATCGATTCCTCGGCCATGCGCGCGCGGACCGCTTCCGAGCGTCCGCGCATGGAGCGCCGCGTCTTCTGGGAACGCAGGACGTTGCCGGCGACCGCCACGCCCAGTTTCGTCCCCCGCGCCAGCCGTGACGTCGGCAGCTCTTTCGCCATTGATGACCTCCGTTGGTGCCGGCACACACGGCAGGCGCGGGCGCCTCCCCGCACGGCCGGTCCTCAGCGTAACGAAGTGCGGCCCGACGGCACAGATGCGTGATCGAAGATCCGCCCGGAGGTGGATCCGGATCCGCCCGCGGGAGGATCAGCCCAGGTCGGCCTCGGGAAGCTGATGCGGTACGGCGTTGAACTTCTCCGGTGAACCACCGGCGCGCACCATGCCCTCGATCGCACTCCAGACCATCATCGACAGATGGTCGAGCATGCGATCGGCCGACATCGAGCGGTTGCTGATCCACCAGTCGGTGGCCAGCTGGACGCCGCCGACGATGACGTACGAGTACAGCAGCACACCCTCGGTATCGACGCCGCGGTCGAAGGCCTTGGTCTGCACGACCACCGACACCACGTCGGCGAACAGCTTCTCGAAATCGGCGAGGCTGGATTTATCGGTCGTCGAGGGATTGCCCATGATGAACCGGTAGACGTCGATATCGGCGTCGACGGTGTGCACGTAGGCGGCGAGTGTGTTTCGGACCAGCTGGTATTCGTCGGCGTCGTCGCTGATGGCCTCGTAGATGCGCGGCATCAGCGTGGTCTCGATGAATCGCTCCATGGTGGCGCGCGTCAAATCGGATTTATCCGAGAAATACCGGTAGAGGACGGTTTTGGAGACGCCGATCTCCGCGGCGATCTCATCCATTCCGACATCGCCGCCGCGGTTGCGAATGGCGGCGAGGGTGCCGTCGACGAGTTCTTCCCTGCGATCGATCTTGTGCTGATGCCAGCGCCGCTTGCGACCGTCCACCCGGCCGGGGCGCACCGCGGTGGTGTCGACGGCGGCGCTCGCGGCACGATGTGTGGTCATGCTCGAGTGGACTCCTGGTTACGGGGGTTGGGGACACCCCCAGCTTAAGTCCTTCGCGGAGGTGATGTTCCCGGTTCGCCGAGCCGGTGCGGGCGCTCGGCGGCGGCCCCTGGGCGGGTGCGACGGCGGGCCGCGGTGAGCAGGGGCACGGTGGCCGACACGATATTCCAGACCAGAATGGAAATCATGGAGCAATCTGCCGGCAGCGCCCCCGCCCTGGCGGACGCGAACGCGAACCCCGAAACCGGGCCGGAAGTGGGAAATGCCACACGCGCACCGGCCCGGGGTACGCCCGCGTCACCGTCGTCGTTCGCCGATCTGATGGACGAAGCCGGAAAGCGGCGCGACCTGCGCAAGATGAAAATGGTCGCGACCGGATTCCTGGTGGCCGCCACCATCGTCTACCTGATCTGCTGCTGGCTCGGTTCCCGCGGCGTCGGCGGCGACTGGATCGGCTATGTGCGCGCGGCGTCGGAGGCCGGCATGGTGGGCGCGCTGGCGGACTGGTTCGCGGTGACGGCGCTGTTCCGGCATCCGCTGGGCCTGCCGATTCCGCATACCGCGATCATCCGGAAGAAGAAGGATCAGCTGGGCACCAGCCTGGGCGATTTCGTGCGCACCAACTTCCTGTCGCCCGACACCGTCGCGACGAAGGTCCAATCGGCGCAGATCTCGTTGCGGCTGGGGACCTGGATGGCCGATCCGGACCATGCCGCGCGGGTGTCGGAGGAGTCCTCGACCATCCTGCGCGCGGTGATCGGCGCGCTGCGGGACGCCGATGTCGAGCAGGTCATCGATCAGACCATCGTCAAGCGGATCGCCGAACCGCAGTGGGGGCCGCCGATCGGGCGGGTGCTGACCGAACTGCTCGCCGAGAACCGGCAGGAGCCGTTGCTCGATCTGCTGGCCGAGCGGGCCCACCAGTGGGCGCTGGCCAGTCAGGAGACCCTCGACCGGATCGTGATGCGCGATGCGCCGTCGTGGGCGCCGAAATTCGCCAACATCCTGCTGTCGGAGAAGATCTATCGGGAATTGGTGGAATTCACCTGGAAGATTCGCTCGCAGCCCGATCACGAGGTGCGGCTGGCGGCCAACCGTTTTCTCGAGGATTTCGCCCGGGATCTGCAGTACGACGACGCCATGATCGCGAAGGCCGAACGGGTGAAGACGGAGATCATGGGCCGCGAGGAAATAACCGGAATGGCGCAGGCCACCTGGCGGGTGGCCAAACGGATGATTCTGGAATCGGCCGATGATCCGGGCTCTACATTGCGCCGGAAGGTCTCCGAGAATGTGCAGCAGCTCGGACAGCGGCTCGTCGATGAACCGGATCTGAGAAAACAAGTGGACGCTTGGGTTGAACGCGGTGTGAGATATCTCGTCGCCAACTACGGTTCCGAGATCGCGGCCCTGATCAGCGACACGGTTGCCCGCTGGGACGCCGATGAGGCGAGTCGCAAGATCGAATTGCAGGCGGGACGCGATCTGCAATTCATCCGCATCAATGGAACGGTCGTCGGATCGCTTGCCGGACTGGCGATTTACGCCGTATCGCATTTACTCTTCCCGGGCTTCTAGCGCCTGGTGCTGAACGTTTGCCGAAATAGTGCTAGCAGGGGTGCTTGCAAGAGTTAGCACCCTCACTTAGAATCGACCGTACAACCGCCGGAAGGTGAGCAGTGTGATGGCACAGGAACCAGAGGTTTCCGACCGGAACACCGGGGAATCCGCAGAGACGTCTGGGGTTCCCGGAGACCGGGTGGGCCGCGTAGCCAACGCGGCGCACGACATCGGAGGCTTCATCCGGGCGCAGCGGGAGGCCGCTCAGGTCTCGCTGCGTCAGCTCGCGCAGCTGGCGGGGGTGAGTAATCCGTACTTGAGTCAGATCGAGCGCGGATTGCGCAACCCGTCCGCCGAGGTTCTCACGCAGATCGCCAAGGGTCTGCGGGTCTCCTCGGAGGTCTTGTACGTCCGGGCCGGTTACCTCGAACAGAGGGCGCACAGCCCGGTCCGGGACGCTCTGCTGGCCGATACCGGAATTACGGAGCGGCAGAAGCAGGTGCTCCTGGATATCTACGAATCGTTCCACCGGGAAAACGCGGGGAACGACATCGGAGGGGACGTCTCGGAGTCCGTGCAGGGGGAATCCGAGGGGGGCGTTCCCGGGGGGAGCAGGGGCGGTGTTCCCGAGAGGGGCAGCGTCTCCGAGCCCGAGTCCCCTGTCGGGCCCAGTGGGCCCGAGGACTCGAGTTCGAGGGACAAAGAGGTTCCGCACCATGCCACCGATGGCAGCACTACCGAAGTTCCGCCACGCCAGGAGAACGAACAAATATGACCCAGCCCAACGTCACTGTGACCAAGCCGATCTACGCGACCGTCGGAGCCGGTGACGCGCTCTACGCGGCGGTCAACGACATCGTCGACCGCGTCCGCGATCGCGCCGCCACCGTCGATGTGAACACCCGCGTCGAGGAGGCGCGCGAGCGCCTGTCGAATCTTCCCGCCGATGTGCAGGATCAGATCGAGACGCTGCGCGGCCGCCTCTCCGGCCTGCCGTCCGAACTGCCGGACGACCTGGCCGAGCTGCGTGAGCGCTTCACCTCGGAGGAGCTGCGCAAGCTGGTCGACCAGTACTACCGCCAGCTCGTGGATCTGTATTCGGATCTGGCCGTGCGCGGTGAGGAGACCGTCGACCGGCTGCGTTCGAACCCGGGCTTCGACGAGCGCTTCGACAAGGTCGAGGGCATCTACAGCGATGTCGTGACCCGTGCCGAGGACGTGCTGAACAAGGTGTCCGATCAGGCCCGCGGCCTGCTGGGCAAGGCCACCGAGGAGGTCGAGGAGGCCGCCGCGGTCGTCGACGCCGAGGTCGTCGCGGTGACCAGCGAGGCCACCGCCGATCCGGTCGCGGAGGAGTCGGTCGCCCCGGCGAAGAAGGCCCCGGCCAAGAAGGCTCCCGCCAAGAAGGCCCCGGCCAAGGCTCCCGCCGCCAAGAAGACCACTCCGGCCAAGAAGTAACTCGGCCGCAGAAGAAAACCGGCCGAGGGGTAATCCGGATCCGATCCACGGAACCGGGTGCACCGGAGACCGCAACGCCCGCATGCGCCTGCCGTATGCGGGCGTTGCTCCTATCATGGGTGCTGTGTATCAGCTGACTAGTGCGATCCTGTGGCTGCTGTGGCTCGCCGCGATGGCGGCGACCATCTTCGCGCTGGTCCACGCGATTCGCCAGCGTTCCGACGCCTTCACCGCCGTCGACAAACTCACCAAGCCCATCTGGGTATCGATTCTCGCCGTCGCGCTGGGGTTTCTGCTCCTGGCCCGAACTCCGGTCGGATTGCTGGGTATCGCGGCGGTGATCGCCACCGGTATCTATCTGGCCGATGTGCGGCCCAAGGTCGACGAAATCCAGCGAGGTCCGCGCTGGTAGGCGGGCACGCCGCCCGCTTGCACTAGCAAGCATCCACTCCTTCGGGTTACTGTATCGATCAGTAACACACAAAGGAGTGTTGTCATGCAGGCAACGTTGCCCCCCTTGCTGGCGGCAATCATGGAGCGGATCCGTGGGCTGTTCAGCGCTCACCGCGCCGATCTGCGCACGCGGTCCTACGGCCTGCCCGCGCTGAACCCGCCTGCCGCGCCCTGTGCGGTGAGCTCGGTGACCGCGAGTGACGGCGCCCGGCTGCGGGTGCACAGCTACGGGTCCGCCGAGGGTGAGGCGATCGTGCTGGTGCACGGCTGGACCTGCTGCCTCGAGTACTGGAATCCGCAGATCAACGCCTTCGCCGACGATTACCGCGTCATCGCCTACGACGTGCGCGGCCACGGGGAGAGCGAATCCGGCTCCGCCGACCTGACCACCGATCTGCTGGCCGACGATCTGGCCGCCGTCCTCGACGCGACGCTGCGTCCCGGGCAGCGCGCGGTCCTGGTCGGCCACAGCCTGGGCGGCATGACCATCCAGGCGTGGGCGGGGCGCTATCCCGAACAGGTCGCCCGGCGCGCGGATGCGGTGGTGCTGGCCAATACCGCTTCCGGTGACCTCATCGCCGAGACCACCGTGGTGCCGCGGTTCAACCGCGGCCCGCTGGCGCTGCCGTTCCCGATCGGCCGCCTCGGCCTCGGGCTGCCGCTGATACTGCCGCCGATCGAGCCGGTGAAGTGGATCTTCCGCCGCCAGATCATGAGTCTGGCCACGACCGGTGACGTCGCCGATTTCGGCTTGGCGATCGTGCGGTCCTGCCCGGCGATGGTCCGCTCCCGCTTCGGTTTTCTGCTGGCCGAACTGGCACTGCAGAGCTGTCCCGGCTGCGTGACGGTCCCGACGACGGTGATCGCCGGCTCGGCCGACGATATGACGCCGCCGGTGCACTCCGAGCGGATCGCCGAGGCGCTGCGCTCCGTGGGCGCGCTGCGCCGGATGGTGGTGCTGCCCACCGGTCATCTCGGCACCGTCGAGGCGCACGAGGCGTTCAACGACGAACTCGCCGAGGTCCTCGCCGAGACCTATTCGTCGGGCTACGCGCGTGAGGCCACGGCCTGAGCGTCGCCCGGTGGCGCTCGGCGGCGCCGCGACGACAACCGGGAGAATGCGATTTTCGCTCGCGATCGTGAATGTGGTTGAGCGTAATGGGTATTCGACTAGCGGGTGTGGGAGCGGGAACCGTCGCGAGAACGCGGGCGGAGGCGTATTCGGTCACTGCTTGCACTAGCAAGCACCCTTGCTAGCAAGGTAATGTGCGATGGGACACAAAGGAGTGCTCATGCTGGTGAACCTGCCCGAGAACGTTGCCGATCTGTGGACCGGCGCAGGGGCTCTGACCGGCGGTTTTCGTGCGAAACTGCGTTCTCGTCGCTATCGCACTGCCGACCTGAATTCCGTACCCGATCCCGAGGTCGTCACCGTCACCACCGCCGACGGGGCCCGGCTGCGGGTCCACTCCTACGGTCCGGCCGACGGCGATGTGATCGTGTTCATCCACGGCTGGTCCTGCTGCCTGGAGTACTGGAATCCACAGCTCAACGCCTTCGCCCGCGATCATCGCGTCATCGCCTTCGATCAGCGCGGGCACGGTGCGAGCACGCTGGGAGCGCGCCCGTTCGACGCCGAGCAGCTGGCCGACGATCTGTCCGATGTCCTGGACGCGGTGCTCCCGGCGGGACGTAAGGCCGTACTGGTCGGGCACAGCATGGGCGGCATCACCATTCAGGCGTGGGCGAAATTCCACCCGGATCAGGTAGCGCGGCGGGCGAGCGCAGCCCTGCTGCTGACCACGACCGCCGGAGATATCGCGGCCGAGACCCGCGTGCTGCCGATCTTCAACGACATCATCCCGGCGCCCGCCTGGCTGGGCCGCGCGCTGTTCGGCCAGCCGGTGCCCTTCCCCGCCGGTTCGCCGGTGCGTGGGATCTTCAAGGCGCGCATCATGAATCGGTACGCCACCGCCGATCAGGTCGACTTCGGGCTGTCGATCGTGCGCTCCTGCCGGCCGCTGGTGCGGGCGAAATTCGCGCTGGCGCTGATCGAACTCGAAATCCACGGCGCCGCGGCGAGTCTGCGCGTGCCGACCAGTGTGGTCGCCGGCGCCTACGACAACCTGCTGCCGGAGAACATGTCCCGCAAGATCGCCGAGGAACTCGCGGCGGCCGGGAACCTGGATCGCTATTCGGTGCTCGCCACCGGACATCTGGCGAATATCGAGGCCGCCGCCGAATTCAACGCCGAACTTCGCAGACTGATGGAGGCCGGCCGGCGCGGTCGCCACGCCGTCGCCGGCTGACGGCACGACGGCGGCCCGGTGGCCGGGACTGGACGTACTCGCGTCGCGGGTGCATCCTGATGACCCACGGTCGGAACGGGGAGTCGCCACGGATTTTGTCGCCGCGGAGCCGCACGGTCGGCTGCCGCGCGGTACAGACGGCAACACGATGCTGAATCGTGTTGTCCGCCAAGGCCGGTCAAGGGCGCCCGGTCTTGGCCCGCCGCATCCCACGGCTAGGAGAAGACGACGGTGCGGCGTCCGTGGACCAGTACCCGCCCTTCCAGATGCCAGCGCAGTCCGCGCGCGAGTACCACCCGCTCGATATCGCGGCCCTGCCGGACCAGATCGCGCGCGGTATCGGCATGGTCGATACGGGTGACGTCCTGTTCGATGATCGGCCCGGCATCCAGCTCCGGCGTCACATAGTGGCAGGTGGCGCCGATCAGCTTCACTCCGCGCGCATAGGCCTGATGATAGGGACGGGCACCCACGAACGAGGGCAGGAAGCTGTGATGGATGTTCAGTGCGCGCCCGGCCCAGTGCTCACACAGTTCGGCCGGTAGCACCTGCATGAACCGGGCCAGCACCACCGCATGCGGATCGAAGGAGTCGGTCAGCTCCCGGACCCGTTCGAAGGCCGGGCCGCGTTCGGCCGGATCGGCGGGGAAGGGCACGTGATGGAAGGCGATGCCGTGCGCCCGGGTCATCTCGCCCAGATCGGGATGATTGCCGATCACCGCCTCGATGGTCGCGGGCAGCTCGCCGCTGGCCGCGCGGCCCAGCAGATCGTGCAGGCAGTGCCCGTCCCGGCTGACCAGGATCACGGCCCGGCGGCGCCGACCGGAATCCAGCAGCTGCCATTCGGTCTGCGGTCCCAGTTCGCCGGCCAGGACGGTGAAGCGTTCACGCAGTTCCTCGAGCTCGAAGGGCACGGTCGAGGCCGCGACGGCCTGGCGGGTGAAGAACCAGCCGGAATCGGTGTCCGAGTGATACCCGGCCTCCACGATCGAGCCGCCGAGATCGGCGATGAACGAGGTGATGCGGGCGATGATGCCCGGCCGGTCGGGACAGCCCAGGCTCAGGACGAAACGACGGTCATCGGCGGACGCAGTGCCATTCATGGCGACGATCCTCGCAGGTCGTTCCCCGTTCGGCGGCGCCACCCGGGCCCTCGTGCCGTAATCCGGTCCGGCCTGGTCGAATTCGCGGGCTGTGCCAGACTGTGTGCTCATGGCTGCCCCCGCATCGCTCACCCGTGCCCAGGTCGCGTCGATGATCGACCACACCCTGCTCGCTCCGGAGGCCACGCCCGGCGATGTCGCGGCCACCGTCGAGACGGCCCGGGAACTCGGGGTGTACGCGGTCTGCCTGTCGCCGTCGATGCTGCCGGTGGAGGCGCCGGGGCTGGTGGTGGCGACCGTCGCGGGCTTCCCGTCCGGAAAGCACCACTCGCTGGTGAAGGGCACCGAGGCCAGATTCGCGGTGGAGCAGGGCGCCGCCGAGGTCGATATGGTCATCGATATCGGCGCGGCGATCGCCGGTGACTACAACGCGGTGCTGGCCGATATCGTCACCGTCCGCGAGGCCGTCGAGGATCATGCGGTGCTCAAGGTGATCATCGAATCCGCCGCGCTGTCCGATGCCGCGATCGTCGAGGTGTGCCGGGTCGCCGAACGCGCGGGCGCCGATTTCGTGAAGACCTCCACCGGATTTCACCCGGCGGGCGGCGCCGAGGCGCGAGCGGTGCGCTTGATGGCCGACACCGTCGGTGGCCGGCTCGGCATCAAGGCCAGCGGTGGTATCCGGACCGCCGAGGCGGCGGCCGAACTGATCGCCGCGGGCGCGACCCGGCTGGGCCTGTCCCGTTCGGCCGACGTGCTCGCGGGCTTCCCGGACTAGCGGATCAGCACCGGACGTCGTCGCCGCCGGCCTGCAGAGTGGTGGCACCGCCGCGCAGTGCGACCGCGATGCCGTTGTCGGTGACCTTCACCTGGGTGGGCTGCATCCCCATCGGGTAGTTCTGCAGGCTCTGGGTCATCGACTGCACGATGCTGTCGACCAGGTCGGTGGGCAGGCCCAAGCCGAACAGCTGGGCGGACTGGGTGCTGACCTCGATGCGGTTGTCCACGATGTGCGGCTGCACCTTCAGATCGGCCAGGCCGCCCAGCACCTTCACATCGAGGGTGCCGCTGCCGGGATCGGATTCCACCCCGGACACCAGACCGGTCAGGGTCTGCGCGATACCTTCGTTGCTCCAGGTCGCGTCGGCGGAGCTGCTGCCGATCTTCGCGCCGCCTCGGCCGTTGTCGATCATCTGGATGTCGTTGACCCGGGCGTGGACCTTCATATCCACCGCGGGACCGAATTTCGAATCGTCGCTGTCGACGGTGACGTATTGGACCTTGTGGTCGACGGCCGTGAGCAGCAACGGTTTCGGTCCGAAACCGACATCCACCTTGGAGCCGAGTTCCTTCTCCATCTGCGACGCGATGCACTGCTCGTTCTTGTGCCGGATATAGGTTTCGGCGCCGGCCGCGGTACCGACCAGCGCGAGCACGACGACGAGTCCGACGATCAAGGCGATCCGTCGCCCGTGGCGGCGTTTCGGAGCACCCGCCGGAGCAGGCGCGGGGGCCGCGGTGTCTGGAGGATTCGTACTCATGGCACCGATTCTTCCCGAGCTTTCTGAGCCCGCTCTGTGGAGCTGGTGAGGCTTGTCATGCAGAGGCGGAGCTGATTGTGACATATGGCACAGAGCTCCGGCGTAACCTGGGTCCATGTCCGCGCACGGCGCAGAGGGTCCCGGAGCAACAGGGGATCCCGAAGAGGCAGGGCCCGATGAATCCGAGCAGGGATGGTGGGTACTGCGGCAGTTGGCCGATCGGCACGCCGGATACTTCACGACGCGGATAGCGCTGCGTGCCGGATGTGAGCGCCGGGTCCGCGGCGCCCTGGCCGACGGGTCGGTGGTCCGCGCGGGGCTCGGCATCCTGCGCATGGCCGACTGGCCCGACGGCCCGCTCGACGAATACGCGATGTGGTCGGCGTGGTTCGACGGCGCCGCGGCGGTCTCTCATCAGAGCGCGGCCGAATTGCACGGGCTGGGCCGGCTGCGGCCGCGATTCCTCCATCTGTCCGCGAGCGCGGGCCGTCCGCCCGTCGCGCCACGGCTGGTGGTGCTGCGCCGCGATCTGCATCGCGGCGATGTGGAATCGGCCGGGACATTCCTGGTGACCACACCGGTGCGGACCGTCCTCGATCTCGCCGAAACCGGTATCGGGCAGGGGGCGCTGGACGAGGTGGTCGCCGACGCGGTGGCGATCGATCGATGCATCCCCGCCGAAATCGGTTCGGCGAGCAGACATCTGCCGCCGCGCGCCGCCGCGCGGATCCGGCGCGCGCTGGCGGCGGTGTGACCCCGCTACCGGATCACGCCGGTCGGACGCACTCCCACGGCACCGTCAGTACACAGTCGCGCATCCGCCGCCGGTAGTTCCGCAGCGGAAAACCCTGCTCCCGCAGCAGTTCCGCCGCCGCCCGCCAGCGCACCCGCGGCCCGTACACCGCCATCGGCGCGGCATGGGCCCACGCTCGATCGGCCGCGGTGAGCAGCGCGTGAATGCGTTCGCCGCGAATATTGCGGTGGATCAACGCCTTCGGCAGCCGTTCGGCGATATCGGACGGCTTGTCGACGGTGAAGGGGTCCCAGGCCAGGGTCAACGAGATCGGGCCGTCGCGATCCAGCAGGATCCAGGCGCAGCGGCGGCCCAATTCGTCGCAGGTGCCCTCGAGCAGCAGGCCCTCGGGCGCCAGACCCGCCAGGATCGTCGTCCAGGCCGACGCGACCTGCTCCTCGTCGTATTGGCGCAGGACGTTGAAGGCTCGCACCAGCACCGGGCGCAGGCCGGCCAGTTCGAATCCACCGCGGGCGAATCGCACCCCGTCCCGGTCGGGAACCACCCGGTCGGGGTCGATCTCGAGTCCGACGACCCGGATATCGGCTCGCACCCGGCGCAGCCGAGCGGCCAGTTCCAAGGTGGTCACCGGACTCGCACCGTAGCCGAGATCGACCACCAGCGGATCGGCGGCCGCACGCAGTCGTTCGATCACCAGTGGTTCGTGGGCCAGCCAGCGGTCGCTACGGCGCAGCCGGTTGATGCCGGTCGTTCCCCGGGTGATGGCGCCCAGGGGTTTCGCACCGCGCGATTGCGGCCCGCCGGTCGGCCGGTTCAGGCCGTCGGGTGCTGCTCTTCCAGCCACTGCTGGGTGAATTCCGCCTCGGCGCGGAACAGGTCCACGAGATTGATCAGCATCATCTGCTCGAGTTTGGGGCCGAGCATGGGGATGAACACCTTCGCCACCGGCGACGTGCGCAGGGTGCAGCCGGTGTCGGTGGGGAACAGCCGCATGGTGCCGGTGAGGGTGCCGGGCCCGGCCGGGATCGCGGCGCTGAACTCACCGGAGACCTCGGGGCCGAACGGGCCGTAGCTCTCCTTGCGGGTGATGACCATGTCCTTGCGCATCACCGTCTGCGCGATCTCGGGCAGCATGTCGCGCGGCAGAATGTGGCGCACCTCGAGTTCGATGCCGTTGTCGTCGGCCTGCAGGTGGACCACTTCGTTCGGGGAGTGCTTGCGCATCTCCTCCATCCGGGCGTCCCAGTAGGCGCGGTCGGACAGCGCGGCGTACACCTCTTTGGTGGTGTGCAGCGGATAGCGAGCTGAGTAGTCGAGTCGGCGGGCCATAGAGGGCTAGGTTACTGGTCCCCGGCTGCGGCGATACGGATGCCCGGCCGCCGCCGGCCGGGCAGGGCGGTCACGCGCGGGTCAGCGATTCGCGATCCACGCATTGGTGAATTCGGTTTCCGAGGCCAGCAGCTCGAGCAGCTTCTCGGCGACGACGGCCTCGATCTTCTTGCCGAACAAAGGGACCGCGACCTCCACCGAGCCGTCGACGACGGCCTGGGAGTTGCTGTTGTCACCGGTCATGGTGACCGTGCCACGCACCTTCGCGGGCGCGCCCTCGACGTGCGCTTCGAAGATGCCCGACAGGCCCTCGTAGGTTTCGGTACGCGGAATGATCAGATCGCCGGGACGCACCGAGGTGATCGCGGCGGGCAGTTCCGAGGCCGGGATGGTCTGCACCATCTCCACCCGCAGCCGATCGCCGTCGGCGGCGAAGGAGTCCAGCCGCGCACCGGGGCCACCGACCTCCGCGATGCGGTCCTTCCAGTACTGCTCATCGGCGAGCGCAGCACGCACCACGGGGGCCGGGTGCGCGTAGTGCGCTGTGTACGCCAAGGGTGTCGCCATGGTGGGACACGCTACCGTCTTTCGATGTGCAGACTTCTCGAGTGGTGGCATTCGACAACGTGCGCGAGTTACTGAGCGCGACCGGCGCGCGGGTTCGCGCATCGGTGCCGCTCGCGGCACTGACCACGCTGCGGGTCGGCGGACCGGCGACCGTCGCCGAATGCGCCACCACCGAGGCGCTCGTCGCGACCGTGCGCACCCTCGACTCCGCCGGGATTCCGGTGCTACTGGTCGCGGGCGGGTCCAATCTGCTGATCGCCGACGGCGGTTTCGACGGTGTCGTCGTGCGTATCGCCACCACCGCGGTGGAGATCGGCCCGGATCTGGTCCTCGCCGAGGCCGGTGCGGACTGGGACGGCGTGGTCGCGGCGGCGGTCGCCGCCGGGCTCGGTGGTCTGGAGTGCCTGTCCGGTATCCCCGGCTCGGCCGGTGCGACTCCGGTGCAGAACGTCGGTGCCTACGGCGTGGAGGTGGCGCAGCTGCTGCGCCGCGTCCGGCTGCTGGACCGGGCCACCGGTGAAATCCGCTGGGCCGCACCGGCCGAACTCGGTTTCGGGTACCGCACCTCGGTACTCAAACATTCCGATCGCGCGGTCGTGCTGGCGGTGGAATTCGCGGTGAATCCGGACGGCGCCAGCGCACCGCTGCGCTACGGCGAATTGGCGCGCACCCTCGACGCCGCCGAGGGCGAGACCCGCCCGGCGGCCGCGGTCCGGGAGGCGGTGCTGCGGTTGCGCGCGGGTAAGGGCATGGTCCTCGACGCCGCCGATCACGACACCTGGAGCGCCGGATCCTTCTTCACCAATCCGGTCGTCGCGCACGATCGCGCGGCGCGCGTGCTGGACACGATCCGGGCCGATGTGGGAGATATCACTATCCCGACCTATCCGGCGGAGGACGGCGTGAAATTCTCCGCGGGCTGGCTCATCGAGCGCGCGGGTTTCGCCAAGGGTTTCCCTGGTCCGGAGTCTGCGGTCCGGTTGTCCACGAAACATACTCTCGCCCTGACCAACAGGGGTGCGGCCACCGCCGCGGATCTGGTGGGGCTGGCGCGCACCGTGCGCGCGGGAGTGCAGCAGCGCTTCGGGATCCGGCTGGAACCGGAGCCGGTGACCGTCGGCGTGGACCTGTAGTACGTGGCGGGCGCCACCCCCGCGATCGGGTGGTCGTGTCGGAGGCTCGCGGTAGATTCGCGGAAGTGAACATTCGAGGACTTACCGGCCGCCGTGCCGTTCTGGTCGGCGCCGGTCAGCTCGCGGTCGCGGCAGTAGTGGCCGGATGTTCCAGCGGCGGTGGCAGTGGTTCGGCCGCGCCGAAGGAATCCGGTCCGGTGGCGAAGGTGAATTTCGAGCCCGGCAGCGGCGCATCGGACATCAGCCCGGTCGCACCGGTGTCGGTATCGGTGACCTCGGGCCGCATCGACCAGGTGACGCTGACGAATCCCGACGGTAAGCAGGTCACCGGCGAGTTGTCGCCCGACAGGAGCAGTTTCAAGGTCACCGAGCCGCTCGGTTACGGCGTCACCTACACCTGGTCGGGCAATGCGGTCGGTACCGACGGCAAGCCGGTCCCGATCAGCGCGAAGTTCACTACCCTGGCCCCCAAGGCGACGGTGTCGGCCACCGTCAATATCGGCGACGGCCAAGAGGTCGGCATCGCGGCGCCGATCATTCTGCAGTTCAAGAAGCACATCGAGAACAAAGAGGCCGCCGAGAAGGCGTTCACCGTCACGACCACACCGGAAACCGAGGGCGGCTGGGCCTGGCTGCCCGATGACAACGGCGGCTCCCGTGCGCATTGGCGTCCGCGCAACTACTGGACCCCCGGCACCACGGTGGCCTTCACCGCCAAGCTGTACGGCCTGGAACTCGGCGACGGCGCCTACGGCAATTCCGATCTGTCCTCGCATTTCTCCATCGGTCGCAGTCAGATCGTCAAGGGATACGCGCCCAGCCATCGCGTGCAGGTGATCCGCGACGGATCGACCCTGTTCGATTTCGCCTGCAGCTACGGTGAGGGCAACGAGGCGCGAAATGTCACCCGCTCGGGTATCCACGTGGTGACAGAGAAATACGAAGATTTCCTCATGTCGAATCCGCCGTTCTACACCAACGTCCGGGAACGCTGGGCCGTACGCATCTCCAACAACGGCGAATTCATTCACGCCAACCCGGAATCGGCCTCGGCACAGGGAAATACCAACGTCACCAACGGCTGCATCAACCTGAGCACCAGTGACGCCCAGACCTTCTTCCCGACCGCCATGTACGGCGACCCGGTCGAGGTCACCGGCACCTCGATCGCGCTGTCGGCCGCCGACGGCGATCTCTACGACTGGACCATCGACTGGGATACCTGGAAGACCATGTCGGCCATCAAGGGCGAACCCGCCCCGGTGGTGTCCGCGGCACCGGTCACGCCCGGACCGGTCCGCGGCGGGAGCTAGAACGAAATCTCAGCCGCGGCGAGCGAATCGGCCCGGGTCGGCCTGGTCGCGCGGTTTGACGATGATGGTGTCGAGGTTGACGTGCGGCGGGCGGCTCGCGACGAATCCGACGATCTCGGCGATATCGGTCGCCAGCAGCGGGTCGATGCCCTCGTACACCTTGGCCGCGCGGTCGGCGTCACCGTCGAAGCGGACCAGGGAGAATTCGGTTTCGACCGCACCCGGGGCGATCTCGGTGAGGCGCACCGGTTTACCCAGCAATTCGCCGCGCAGTGTCCGGTGCAGGACCGCCTGCGCGTGCTTGGCGGAGGTGTACCCCGAGCCGTTGTCGTAGGCGTGGAAGGCGGCCACCGAGGTGATGGTGACGATGAGGCCGTCACCGGAGTCGATGAGCTTCGGGAGCAGTGCCTTGGTCAGGCGCAGGGTGCCGAGGACGTTGGTTTCCCACATCCAGCGCCAATCGTCGAGATCGGCCTCGGCGACGGTGGCCAGCCCCTTCGCGCCGCCGGCATTGTTGACCAGCACCTCGGCCCGCTCGACCGCATCGGTGAAACGGTGCACCGAATCCTCGTCGGTGACATCCAATTCGAGTGCGGTACCACCGATTTCGTCGGCCAGTCGCTGCAGCCGATCCAGCCGCCGCGCCCCCACGTACACGTGGTAGCCCTGTTTCGCCAGCTCCCGGGCGGTGGCTTCGCCAATGCCCGAGCTGGCTCCGGTGACGACTGCGTGACGAGGGCTCATGGATCCGAGCCTAGCGGTCACGTCTTCCGCGAAAGTTAACTGGCGTTAGCCTGGCCGGTATGGCGATTCGGGAAGTGGTCAGCGCGGACGGTACGACGATCGTGTATCAGGTCTCCGGACCCGAACAGGCGCGTCCGCTGGTGTTGTTGCACGGCTGGGCGGGCACGCTGCGCTGCTGGGGCGCGGCGGCGGAGAAGTTGGCGCGACGTTTCCGGGTGATCGCCGTGGACCTGCGCGGACACGGCTATTCGGATGCTCCGGACAGCGGTTACGACGATCCGGCGAACTGGGCCGCCGATGTGGCCGCGGTGCTGGCCGGTGAGGGCGTCACCACCGGCGCGGTGCTGCTGGGCTGGTCCTACGGCGGCATCGTGCTCAGCGACTATCTGACCGCCCACGGCACCGGCGCGCTCGCCGGCATCGTGTACTGCGGTTCGCAGGCCGGTGTCGGACGAGGCGTCGAGGGCGCGCAGCCGGGTCCCGCGATGCAGCAGGCGATTCCCGATGTGTTCGAGGAGAGCGCCGGTCGCGCGATGCGCGGATTCGCCGCTTTCGGCAACGCCAACACCGGTCCGGGACGCGATAAGGGCGAGGATGCGCAGCGCCTGTTCGGCGGCAGCCTCGCGACCCCGCCCCGGGTCCGCAAGGCGCTGTTCTACCGCACGGTCGACAACATCGAGACCCTGAAGAACCTCGATATCCCGGTCTTCGTCATGCACGGCACCGCGGACCCGGTGGTACCCGTGGAGAACGGCCGCTACATCGCCGAGCACACCCCCGACGCCCGTGCCTCGTATTGGGACGATGCCCAGCACGGCCTGTTCGTCGAGGACCCCGACCGTTTCGCCACGGAAGTGACGGAGTTCATCGAAACCTTGCGGTGACCGGCAACGCTGTGACGGCTCTCACTTAGGCCGCAAGCGCATGACGTCCTCGCGGCGCGGGCGTGCACACTGGAGTGTGTGAGTTATCGGCCTGATCAACGTCCGCATCGGATCGCGGTGTTGTCGGTGCACACCTCTCCGCTCGCGCAGCCGGGTACCGGCGATGCGGGCGGGATGAACGTCTATGTGCTGCAGTCGGCGGTTCAGCTGGCGCGCCGGGGCGTGGAGGTGGAGATCTTCACCCGGGCCACGTCGTCGAATGACGAACCGGTGGTCGAGGCCGCGCCCGGGGTGCTGGTCCGGCATGTGGTGGCCGGTCCGTTCGAGGGCTTGGACAAGCACGATCTGCCGACTCAGCTGTGCCCGTTCGCGGCGGAGGTGCTGCGGCAGGAAGCACGTCAGCTGCCCGGCTACTACGACCTGATCCATTCGCACTACTGGCTGTCGGGGCAGGTCGGCTGGCTGGCGCGGGATCGCTGGCGGGTGCCGCTGATCCATACCGCGCACACGCTGGCGGCGGTGAAGAACGCTTTCCTGGCGGAGGGCGATACGCCGGAGCCGCTGTCGCGGGTGGTGGGGGAGAAGCAGATCATCGCCGAATCGGATCGGCTGGTCGCCAATACCGCGGAGGAGGCCCGCCAGCTCGTGGAGCTGTACGGCGCGGAGTCGGAGCGGATCGATGTGGTGCCGCCGGGTGCGGATCTGTCCCGCTACCGGCCGGGCGATCGGGCGGCCGCCCGCGCCGAGTTCGGCATCGCCGACGATGAGCAGGTGGTGGCCTTCGTCGGTCGCATTCAGCCGTTGAAGGCGCCGGATGTGCTGGTGTTCGCGGCGGCGGAGGTGCTGCGCGCCGAGCCGAATCGCGCGCTGCGGATCCTGATCGTGGGCGGGCCGTCGGGCACGGGTCTGGACCGCCCCGACGCCTTGATCGAGCTGGCGGCGACGCTGGGCATCTCGGATCGGGTGACCTTCCTGCCGCCGCAGCCGCCGCATCGTCTGGTGCAGGTGTATCGGGCCGCGGACGTGGTGGCGGTGCCGAGTTACAACGAGTCGTTCGGCCTGGTCGCGATCGAGGCCCAGGCCAGCGGTACGCCGGTGCTGGCCGCCGATGTCGGCGGGTTGAGTACCGCGGTGCGTGATGGTGTGTCGGGCACATTGGTATCCGGCCATCGGGCCGACGAGTGGGCGTCGGCACTGCGCGGATTGCTCGACGATCCGGCCGGCCTGCGGCGGATGGGCGCGGCCGCGGTGGACCATGCGGCGGGCTTCTCCTGGGAACACACCGCCGAGGGCCTGCTGGACTGTTACGCCGAGGCGTTGGCCGGGCATCGGGCCGTGCGTTCGCGGTTGCCGGGTACGTTGCTGATGGACAGCAATCAGGCCAGGTCGCGGGCGCTGTGGCGGCGCCGGATGGGAGTGGTACGCCGGTGAGTGACACCATCGAGCACACCGCACAGCTGATCGAGGACACCGTCCGTGAGCGGGAGATCGAGTACACCCGCGAGGGCGTCGACACGTTCGTCGTGGTGTTGCCGGGCGAGCGCAAGCTGAAGACGACCATCATGTTGACGGTCGGCAAGCACGGTGTCCGGTTCGAATGCTTCGTCTGCCGCAAGCCCGACGAGAATTTCGAGGGCGTCTACAAGTACCTGCTGCGCCGCAATCGCCGGTTGTACGGCGTGGCCTACACCCTGGACCGGGTGGGCGACATCTATCTGGTGGGCCGCATCGCCACCCACGCCGTCACCGCGGACGAACTCGACCGCGTCTTCGGCCAGATCCTGGAGGCGGTCGACGGCGATTTCAATGTGCTGCTGGAGCTGGGTTTCGCGGAGTCCATTCGGCGCGAATGGAAATGGCGCGTGTCGCGCGGTGAGTCGTTGAAGAATCTGCGCGCCTTCGAACATCTGGTGGAGTCCGAGGAATCCTGAGGGCCGGCTCGGCGTGCCGAGGCGGTAGCGTTCCTCCCACCGAGTGCGCGGAGGAGGCGGTGGCGGTTGGCTGTGCTGGCTCTGGATATCGGAGCGACGAAATTCGCGGCAGCCGTTGCGGTGTCGGACGACCCGCTGACCCTGCGGCATATCCGGCGGGTCGAGGTGCCGCCGACCGGGGTGTGGGATGCCTGTCGGGAACTCCTGACGCGGGTGGTCCGTGCCGCCGGCGATGACCGTGGTGCGGAAGTCGAGGTGACCGCGGTCGGAATCGCGGCTGCCGGCCCGGTGGATATCGATGCGGGTAGTACCGCACCACTCAACATCCCACAGTGGCGGGACGGGTTTCCCGTCGTCGCCGCGGTGCGCGAGTTGTTTCCGCGCGCCGAGATCCACTTCGCCGTCGACGGCGCGGCGCTCGCGATGGCCGAGTATCGGATCGGCGGTCTGCGGGGTGTGCGTGCCGGGCTGGCGATGACCGTGTCCTCCGGCATCGGTGGCGGCATCATCGGTGATGGGCGAGTATTGCTGGGCCGCACCGGAAATGCCGGTCATGTGGGCCATATCGTGGTGCCCGGTTGGGATGTGCCGTGCGCGTGTGGCGGTGTCGGCTGTGTGGAGGCGGTGGCGAGCGGGATGTCCGCGGCGCGGTGGGCGCGCGCACAGGGATGGTCCGGTGGAACCGGAAGGGAGCTCGCGCGGTCGGCGCTCGCCGGTGACCGGATCGCCCTCGCCGCCCTGTCTCGCGCCGGAACGGCATTGGGTCAGGCCATTTCCTCCGCGGCCGCGACTTTGGATATCGATCGGGTGGTGGTCGGCGGGGGTTTCGCGGAATCCGGTGCGCCGCTGTGGGATCCGCTGCGGGCGGCGGTCGCGAAACATGCGCGCCTGCGTTTCCTCCGCGAGTTGCGGGTGCTGAAGTCGGAGATCACCGACGGTGCGACTCTGGTGGGCGCGGCCGCACTGGCCACATCCGGGACCGCGGCGTCGCCGGGCGATGGACGGTGACCGGCGGCCGGCTGTCCGGCGGCGGTGACCGCGGCAGCGTGGCCGGATCCGCTCAGTTGCCGTCGACGCTGCGCACGTGGGCGACCAGTGCGTTGGCGTGACCGTGGCCGAGGCCGTGCTGACTCTTGAGCCACGCGACCAGTTCCATGTGCTTGGTCAGCCCGGATCCGCGAATGACGTCGAACCATTCCGCCACCGGTCGCCCGTACTTCTTCTCGATCGACGGGAAGTAGGACGCGGGTCCCTTCACCTGGTTCTCACCGTTGCTCTGCTGTGTGCTCATGATCGTTGGACGGTGTCGGCCGCCGGAACTCATCCGTACGGAAATGTAACGCGCCTCACAGATGCGAGCGGTGGTCGACGTGGCGGACGCGAGGCGATCTGGTTAGGATACGAAACGTGTCGTATCCAAACAGGCTCGATGACTCCGACCGGGTGACGCGTCGCGGAGGCCGTCCGCGCGACGACGCGCGCGAGCGCGAAATCCTCGACGTGGTGAACTCGCTGCTGGCCGAACGCGGATACAACGACATCACTTTCGAGGAGGTCGCGCGCCGCGCCGGTGCGTCCAAGGCCACCCTCTATCGGCGATGGAAATCCAAGCGGGACATGGTCGTCGCCGCGCTGAAATCCGGTCCCGCGCGCGCGGCGGGGTCAGACGTCATCGACACCGGCAGCCTCCGTGGTGACCTGCTGGCGCTGTGCCGGCGACTGATCAGCACCTTGCGTTCGACCGACGGCCGGACCGCGTTGATACTGCTCCAATCGGGAATCGAGGATCCGGAACTCTGCGCGGAGATCGAGCGGTCCGTGGGTCCCACGGGAGCTCGTCTGCCGGTCGCGGTCCTGGACGCCGCGATCCGGCGCGGCGAGTTGTCGGCCGGCGTCGATCCCTTCCCCTTCGACGAGGTGGTCGGATCGGTGCTGCTGCTACGCCGCCTCAACGGGCTCGAGACCGGAGACGCCTACCTCGAGGCGCTGGTCGATTCGATCGTCATTCCCGCCCTGCGGGCCGCACCCGGCTCGACAGCCTTGCCCGCGGGCATCTTCTCCGGATGTCCGTCGCCGCAATCGACAACCGATCTGTGAAGGAGAACAGTGAACTCACCGGCCATCGATGGATTTCGCTACAGCACGCTGCCAGGGGAGGGCGGTGTCGAACTGAATGTCGCTGTCGGCGGTGGCGGGCCGGCCGTCGTTCTGCTGCACGGCTTTCCGCAGACCCACTACATGTGGCGCGATGTCGCTCGGGAGCTCGCCGACGGGCATACGGTCATCGCGATGGACCTGCGTGGATACGGTGCCAGCGGCAAGCCGCGGGAACAAGGGCCCGATACCTACTCCAAGCGGACCATGGCCGCCGACGTCGTGCGGGTGGCCGGTGCGCTCGGGCATGATCGGTTCGGGTTGGTGGGTCACGATCGCGGCGCCCTGGTGGGGGTCCGCGCGGCCCTCGATCACCCGGAGACGGTGCGGTATCTCGGCATCCTCGACGTGCTGCCCACGCTCGACACCTGGGAGGTACTGCACGGTGTCGACGCGAAGGTCGCATGGCATCTGTACCTGATGGCGCAGCCGGCCGGCCTGCCGGAGAAGATGATCCGGGCGGTGGCGCCGGAGTTCTTCGCCTCGTTCCTCGACGCGTGGGACCCCACCGGGGCCACCTTCCCTTCGGAGGTCCGGCAGCACTACATCGACAGTTCGGTGCGAGCGGTGGACTCCATCGTCGCCGACTATCGCGCCACCGCGGGGGTCGATCTGGAGATGGATCGCGCGGATCGCGAGGCCGGAGCGACACTCGGGATGCCCGTCGGTGTGATCTCCCAGGACTGGGGCGCGCAATTGGGATTCGACGCCTCCGCGCTCTGGCGGGCCTGGGCGTCCGACCTGACCTACGAGCCGATCGATGCCGGGCATTTCATGGCGGAGGAAAAGCCCGCCGAGATCACACGATTCGTCCGCGCCCTCGCCGCGCGTCGCCGGGACTGAGGTTCCCGCGGACACCCGCACCCGCGTGACGGTCGCATTGATCGTGCGAACCTCGCCGATTTTCGGGATTTTCCCGCATGCTGGTGGAGGTTTGCACGACAAGGCCTCAGCGCGACGTACCGAGGGGGATCGAGATGTTCCGACGATCGCGGCCGCACGGGGCGGATGAGCTCAGATCCAGATTCACGGCGAACCGGGAGCGGGTCAGGTCCTGGACGGTCGACTGGGACTGCCCCGAGGTCGAATGGCCGGATTTCCCTGATATTCCGCGCCCCTGGTCGGTTGCGCCCGGCGACGAGGGGGACTGGCTACAGCGGCACGCGCCCTTCCTGGCCGAGTACTCGTGGCTACTCGAAGCCAGGCCGATCGCCCAGGCCGTCACCAGTGTTCACGGCTATTGGTCGTTCGGCCCGCGGCACGAATTCCAAGCGCTGGACATCGAGATCCGCTGCACGGTTCTCGATCCTGTCTACCTGGCCGAGAAGCTCGCCCTGGGAGCGCACGCCGCGAATCTCGACGGCTGGCGTGAGGACGATCTGGGCCCGCTGTACGAATGGCTGCTGGACGGAGCCGACACCCGCCCGCCGAGTCATATGGTGCGCGGCCACAAGCGCAGCGGCTTCATCCTGTTCGAATTCCGCAGAGCGCCCCGGGTTCTGGAGGGACCGGGGATCATCGCGAAGTTGACGATGCAGCCGACCGTCACCGCGCTCGACGGCTCACCGCTCAACAGTGAGGGTGAAACGATCTAGGGCTCCACGGGCGAGTTCGTCAGTCGACCACGCCCCAGTGCAGGACCCGCGAGGTGAACAACACCAGGCCCAACGGTGGCCCCGACTCCTCCGCGGACACCGATGTTTCACTCATTGCCGACTCCCTCATACGGCCGATCGCGATGCACTCCCACGATCAGCCGTCATCATGAGGTCCGCCGCCGCGGCGGGAAAGTAATGAAATCAGCGAGATTCGAGCCCGGACGTCCGCCGGACGAGCCTGCGATCATCGGCGGACCTCGTGCCCGGTCGCAGCCGCGGCGCGGCCGTCGGATCACCGGTGTCGATCGGACCCGGCTCGCGCCGAGAAATCGGGCCGGTGATCGGTTCGTGATCGATGCCCGGTACGGGTCGGCATCTATCCGTTTCGGACTCCGCCGAGGTGGCGGCGCTACCGGGAGCCCGCACCGATAGCATGACCCCCATGACGTACACCCTCGTGTTGCTGCGCCACGGCGAAAGCGAATGGAATGCTCTCAATCTGTTCACCGGCTGGGTGGATGTGCACCTGACCGACAAGGGTGTCGCCGAAGGCAAGCGCGCGGGTGAGTTGCTGGCCGAGCACGGCATCCTGCCCGATATCGTGTACACCTCGCTGCTGCGCCGCGCGATCAGCACCGCGAACATCGCCCTCGACGCCGCGGACCGGCACTGGATTCCGGTGGTTCGGGACTGGCGTCTCAACGAGCGTCACTACGGTGCGCTGCAGGGGAAGAACAAGGCGCAGATCCGCGATCAGTACGGCGATGATCAGTTCATGATGTGGCGGCGTAGCTACGACACCCCGCCGCCGCCGATCGAGGCCGACAGTGAATACAGCCAGGACGGCGATCCTCGCTACGCCGGTATCGAGGTCCCGGCCACCGAATGCCTGCAGGACGTGGTGGCCCGGATGGTGCCGTACTGGGAGTCCACGATCTCCGCGGAACTGGTGGCCGGTAAGACGGTCCTGGTCGCCGCGCACGGTAATTCGCTACGTGCGCTGGTGAAGCACCTGGACGGCATCTCCGACGAGGACATCGCCGGCCTGAACATCCCCACCGGTATTCCGCTGCGCTACGAACTGGACGAGAACCTGCGCCCGGTCGGCCCCGCCGAATACCTGGACCCGGAGGCCGCGGCCGCGGGTGCGGCCGCCGTCGCCGGCCAGGGCGGGAAGTAGCCGCCGCGGCGGGGCACCCCCGTTTCACCCCCTGCCGTCATCGATGGCCGGCACCGGTCGCCGGCCGCCGACGATCAGCGCAATATCCTTGGCGGCCAGCGGAATCGGTGTTCCGTCGCCGATGCGGAGATCGGTATCGGTGGCTTCGAGCGCGATACCGTCGAGGTGCACACCGAAATAGGCGAGAGCCCGCCGGTCCGGATCGCCGATGGCCAGGGCGATCCGGTCGGGGGCCGGACCGGTCAGACCGAGTGGTTCGGTGATGTCGAGACCGTGGAAGACATCGTGGGCCAGCGCTCCCCGCTGCCCGCCCCTCGGCGGGCGCCAGGGGTGTTCGATATTGGTCCGCAGCGATGTCAGCAACTCGGCGTCGGACAACCGGGCGGTGTCGCGATGCGCGATGCGGTCGCTGAATCGGTTGAAGTTGCCGCCCGCGGCGATGATTCCGGCGATCACCCGCAGCGCCGAATGCCGGTAGGCGAGGGTGATGTGGGCGACCACCTGCCGGACCTGCCAGCCCGCGCACAGCGAGGGCGTCTCCCATTGCGCGGGCGTCAATTCGGTCAGCAGGTCGGCGAGGCGTCGACGTTCGGCGAAGGTTTCGGCCCGGAGCATCGTTTCGGTCGCGGTCATATTTCGGTCTCCTCGGAGGCGGTGGTGTCGACCCGAGCGGCGTCGACATCACTTGTACGAACGAGGCCCGCGAAACTCGTCGCGGTATCAGAGCCGGGTAGGCAGTCCGAACTCCGCGAACCGCTCTGCGGTGCCGAGAAAAGTCGTCGTATGGCCGATGCGCTCGTCCCGGAACTCCAGTGCGACCAGCGCGAACGGTTTCAACACGCCGGTGTCGTCGGGCCGGTACTGGCCGAACCCCAGCTGCCCGTTGATATCGGTGACGAGCAGCCGGTCGGCGGCGCAGGCGTCGCTCGCCGCGACCAGCGACGCCACTGTCGCCGCGCCGCGCATCCACCAGCGCACCGGCGGCATCGACGTGGTCACATCGGTGTGCAGTACGGCGACCAGCGCGTCCACGTCGTGGGTCTCGAACGCTCGCACATAGCGTTCGGCGAGCTCGTGTGCGATCGCCTCCGAGGTCGGGGCGGGGCCGTGACCGGCGAGGGTGGCCCGCGCCCGGTGGAGTGCGCTGTCTACCGCTGCCGCGCTGCTGTCCATGATCTCGGCCGTCTCCGCCGCCGAGAACGACAGCACATCCCGCAGGATCAGCGCGGCTCGCTGCGGCGGCGTCAGAAGCTGGAGGGCGGCGACGAACGCGAGACGAATCGACTCCCGTTCGACGATTCGCTGGGCGGGGTCGGTCGCCGTGGTCAGGCGCGAGCCCGGCATCGGTTCCACATAGGTTCCCGGCGCCGCGGGTTCCCCGAACTCACCGGGTTCGCCCAGCTCACTGATGTCCATCGGGGATGCGCGCCGACCCGATGCCCGCAGCAGGTCGACGCATACGTTGTGCGCGATGCGATGCGCCCAGGTGGTGAGTCGCGCGCGGGCCGGATCGAAGGTGTCGAGCCGGCGGAACGCGCGCAGCAGGGTCTCTTGTACCGCGTCCTCGGTCTCCGATGAACCGCCGAGCATCCGGTAGCAATATCCGGTGAGCGGAATCCGCAGCGCCTCGAGCTCCATCGCACCCGGCGTGGATGTCATGCCGACTCACGATACCGATGAGATCGGGATCGGCCGTGTGGAATATTCAGGCGTTGTGGCACATCGGATATGCAATACTCCACAGTTTGTGATCCCCATCTCTCCCGGACTTCTGTAGCTATCGAATTGCTATCGCGGTGGTCGCCACTCGGGGCGCTCGCGGCGGTAGTCCCGTTCGGGCCGGTGGGGAGTGGTGTGGATAACTTTCGGTCGGGGAATCGGTGGATTTTTCGCTGGTCGCGGATTCGGGGCGAGAGGCTGAGAAGTTGAGAACATTTCCTTGCATAAGTTGTAACCGCTGGTTTGCAACTTACTCGGCGGTAGATACACTCTCGGACGTTCGACCATCTCGAGAGGCGGGTCACGTCCGATGAAGTACGCGTTACGCGCCACAGTCGCGGCTGTCGCGGCCGCGGTGGCCGTTCCATTCTTCGCTACTCCCGCCCAGGCCGGGCCCGTCGCGACCGGGCCGGACGGTGGCGCCGCCGGGGCGGCCTGGACCGCCGCCGAGGACGGCCCGCAGCAGTACCCGAATATCCACATCGACTGGGATGTGCCGATCACCATGAGTGACGGCACCGTGCTGAAGGGCAATGTGTACCGGCCCGCGGATGCCGCCAGTCACCCCATCGACACCCGGACGCCGGTGGTCGTGAACATGACCCCGTACACCAAGCTGGTGTCGAATCTGGCCGACCACGCCAATTCCGTTCCGGGACTGTCGGATGCGCTGCTGAATCTGTTCCGCCAGATCGACCTCGGCGGCACTCCGCTGTCGGGTGTCACGGATCTGACCAAGGCGTTCGGCGGTGGTGAACTCCGCAACTTCGCCGTCGACCGGCAGTTGATCAAGAGCGGTTACACCCAGGTCGTGGTGGATGTCCGCGGCACCGGATTCTCCCAGGGTGAATGGGATATGTTGCGCCAGCGCGAACAGCAGGACACGGTCGAGGTGATCGACTGGGCTTCGCGGCAGGCATGGTCCGACGGCAAAGTCGGGATGAACGGCATTTCCTATTCGGGAATCAACCAGGTGCAGGTCGCGGAGAAGGCGCCGCCGGCGCTGAAAGCGATCTTCCCGGTGGTACCGGGCAGCGATCTGGTCGACGATGTGCTCGCACCCGGCGGTGGATTCGGCTTCAATTTCATCCCGCTGTGGTTGACCGCGATCAACAGCCTGAAATGGGTGCCGGATGTGCAATCGATCCTGACCGGGAAATTCGACAACACCTGGCTCAGTGACCGGATCAGCGATCCGTACACCTATATGGATGTGCTGCTGAACGCCTACACCAATACCGATATGAACACCCTCGATCCGCGGGTGAAGAACATGCTGACGGATATGTCCTCGGAGCGTCAGGGGTGGCTCGGCGATCCGAGCCGGATCCAGGTGCCCACCTTCGTCACCGGCGGCTGGCACGATCTGTTCACCTACTCGGAATCCAAGATCTACAACGAGATTCCGTTGCCGCCCGGCCAGAAGCAGCTGTTCATGGGCAACACCTACCATCTGAACTCGGGTAACGAGTACGGCAAGCCGGGCCTGCCGCCGCGGCTGGACGTGCTGCAGCGGGCCTGGTTCGACAAGTGGCTCAAGGGAATCGACAACGGAATCGACACCTACGGTCCGGTGACGTTGCGACAGCAGGGCGGTGGCTGGATCACCCAGGGCGGTTTCGGCCCCTCGGCTCCGGCCGAGGAGGCGGCGCGGTATCGGCGGATGTATCTGTCGGGTGAACCTAGCGGTCTGCCGGGCAGTGTCTACGACGGTTCGCTGACCGGTGAGTTCACCGGAGCCCCTGCTCGTTTGACGATCGCGCCGGGGCTGACCACGGTGTGTTCCAACGACGCCGCACAGGCCACCGCGGGCGTGCTGGCGGTGATCGACGGGTGCGGTAAGGATTCCCGCGTCGCCGAGACCAACGCGCTCACCTTCACCAGTGCGCCGGTCGCCGGGGAGACCACCATCTCCGGACCGATCGCGGTGCGGCTCAACACCGTTCAGGATGCCGCCGACGGCTACTGGACGGTGACGGTCAACGATGTCGCACCCGACGGCCAGTCGACCGTGCTGTCCTCCGGGCAGTTGATGGCCTCACTGCGCGAGGTCGACGAGGAGCACAGCAGCCGTTCGGACAACGGTGATTACACCGATCCGCGGGCCTATACCTCACTGGACAAGCGACAGCCGACGGTGCCGGGTGAGGCCACCGAACTGAATATCGCCCTGCCCGCCACCCAGGCGGTGCTGGCGCCGGGCCATCGGCTGCGGGTCGACGTCTACGCCGGCAACTTCCCCAAGGGATTGCCGATCGCGCCGATGCTCGTGGACACCGGCCTGAAGCCGGAGCATCTGCAGCTGGATCCGAATGCCCCGAGCTTCGTGAACATTCCGGTCAAGGGGGAATCGGGCTGGTGAACCGGTAAGGCTCACCGACTGTCCCGGGTACGCACAACGGCGTGCGTGCCCGGGACTTTTCGTTGCCGGGAATGTCCGGCTCACGGCCTGGGCGATAGAGTGGCCCGGGCATCCGCAGGGAGGGGAGCTGATTCGGGTGGGTGAATTCGTCCGGGCCACACTGTCTTTCCCGACCGTGCTGTTCACGCTGGGATTGGCCGGCGTGCTGATCTACTGGGTACTGGTGCTGATCGGCCGGGTCGAGCCGGATATGAACGGTCCGCGGCGCGATTCGGTCGCCGCCGACAGATTCTCCGATATTCCGCGCGCCGTCGTGTTCACGTCGTTGTCGGCCCAGGGCTGGTTCTGGGCGCTGCTGGGAACCACGATGGCCGGCTGGGATTCCTATGGCGCGGTCCAGGCGTTCTGCACCGGATTGTTCATCGTGGTGATCGCCCTGTGCCTGGCCTATGTGGGCACCGCGGCGGTGGCGTATCTCTTCCGGCGGATCCGCGACGCGCGACACTGAGGCGCACCTCACAATCGCGCCCGGCGGATGCGGCGACGATCGCGACAGATCGACACGCCGAGCGGATCGCTGCATGACACGCGCGGAACCAGATATGCGGCGGCGCAACGAGAGGGGTGTGCGGGCTGCCCGCTCGACGGCCGAAATCCGCCGTTCAGAGCTGATCCGCCGCCCGGCCAACTTTGTGTGAACACCTGGCCAACTACCGCGGAATCACCCGTGACCTGCGCGAAACTTCGCCATCCCGGGTTTGGCGTACGTGTGCGCGACCGTACGATTCCCTATGTGAGCGTTCCCCAGGCCGTGCTGCTGGCAGTACTCGCGGCCGTAGTCGGTCTGGCCGTCGGCGGCTTGGTCATTCCGTATGTGAACGCCCGCCAAGCCGAGCGGCGCGCCGCCGAATCGGGAATGACGATGTCGCAGGTGCTGGATCTGATCGTGCTGGCCTCCGAGAGCGGCATCGCGGTCGTCGACGAATACCGCGATGTGGTGCTGGTCAACCCACGGGCCGAGGAACTCGGCCTGGTCCGCAATCGGTTGCTGGACGAACGCGCGTGGGCGGCGGTGGAGAAGGTCATCGCCACCGGTGAGGACGTCGACTTCGATCAGACGCTGAAGAATCCGCTGCCCGGCCGCAGCCGGATCGCGGTCCGCGGCGTGGCCCGCCCGCTGTCGCGCGGGGATTCCAATTTCGTGGTGCTGTTCGCGGACGACGATTCCGAACAAGCCCGTATGGAGGCCACCCGCCGCGATTTCGTGGCCAATGTCAGTCACGAACTCAAGACTCCGGTCGGTGCGATGAGCCTGCTGGCCGAGGCGATGCTGGAATCGGCCGACGACCCCGATTCGGTGCGTCATTTCGGGCAGCGGCTGGTGACCGAATCCGATCGCATGGGCAAGATGGTCACCGAGCTGATCGCGCTGTCGCGCCTGCAGGGGGCAGAGAAACTTCCGCAGCTGGAGGCGGTCGACGTCGACACCGTGGTGCACGCCGCGCTCGAGCGGTCCCGCACCGCCGCCGAGGCCGCCGGAATCACCGTCAGTACCGATGCCAACAGCGGCCTCGAGATTCTCGGTGACGAAACGCTGCTGGTGACCGCGCTGTCCAATCTGGTCGAGAACGCGATCAACTATTCGCCGAAGGGTTCGCACGTCTCGGTGAGCCGGTCACTGCGCAACGGCCATGTCAATATCGCCGTCACCGACCGCGGGATCGGTATCGCGAAAGAAGATCAGGAACGGGTCTTCGAACGCTTCTTCCGCGCGGACAAGGCGCGATCGCGCGCCACCGGTGGAACCGGACTCGGGCTGGCTATCGTCAAACACGTGGCCGCCAACCACAACGGTGAAATCACACTGTGGAGCAAATTGGGTACCGGCTCCACATTCACCCTGCGCATTCCCGCGGTCTCGATAGGCAACCAGAATTCCGCCGATCAGGCGGAGTGGAAGAGCCCCACCACGAACGGGGTGGGCAAGAACGACGACGGTGCGCGCAGGCGGACCGGACAAAACGGTGTGGAGGCAACCCGATGACCAGTGTGTTGATCGTCGAGGACGAGGAGTCGCTGGCCGATCCGCTCGCGTTCCTGCTGCGCAAGGAGGGCTTCGAGGTCACGGTCGTGGGCGACGGGCCATCCGCGCTGTCGGAATTCGATCGCTCCGGCGCCGATATCGTCCTGCTGGACCTGATGCTGCCCGGGATGAGCGGCACCGACGTGTGCAAGCAGCTGCGCACCCGCAGCAGTGTGCCGGTGATCATGGTGACCGCCCGCGACAGTGAGATCGACAAGGTGGTCGGCCTGGAGCTGGGCGCCGACGACTACGTCACCAAGCCGTACTCCTCGCGTGAGCTGATCGCTCGCATTCGCGCCGTGCTGCGGCGCGGCGCGGGTGAGGAAATGGACGGTTCCGGTGAGAGCGGTGTGCTCGAGGCCGGGCCGGTGCGTATGGATGTGGATCGCCACACCGTGCAGGTCAACGGAAAAGGAGTGACCCTGCCGCTGAAGGAATTCGATCTGCTCGAATATCTGCTGCGCAATTCCGGTCGGGTACTGACCCGTGGGCAGTTGATCGACCGGGTCTGGGGTGCCGATTACGTCGGTGACACCAAAACTCTCGACGTGCACGTCAAGCGGCTGCGGTCCAAGATCGAGGCGGATCCGGCCAAGCCGGAGCACTTGGTCACCGTGCGCGGACTGGGATACAAACTCGAAGCCTGAGGAATTCGGGCACGAGAAAGCCGCGAGGCCGGCCCGGCCTCGCGGCTTTTCGCTGTTCGACGTCTGTGGTCCGGCTTATACGACGTGCACCCAGGCGGTGCCGATCTGCGGCAGCTCCTGCCTCTGCAGCTGGAACCAGCCGAAGTCGTCACGCTGCCAGCAGTCGTCCAGCGGTGCGGTGTTGTCCCGGCACGCGATCGGCCGGGAGGTGCCGTACGGGCTCACGATGACCTGCTTGCCGTTCTGCTGCGCCTGCAGGGCCGCGGGGTCGGTGTAGGTGACGAAGGCGTCGTTCTGCAGCGAGTAGTGGGCGGGGTCGACAGTGGGATCGGCGTGTGCGCCGGGCGCCAGCGTCAGGGCCGCACCAGCGGCGAGCATCGCGGTAGCCACGAATTTCCTCATCATGACTTACACCTATCACGGGTATGTGAAGCGTGCATGGCGAGGTGGTGACCGTACAGCTGTGCTTCACATTGATCGGATGTTCAGTTCAGTGCGAAATGCGCCGCCAGCGCGGTCACGGATTCCCCGAGTTCGTGCCGCGCCGCCGCATCGGCGACCATTCCGTCGGCTCCGACCATCGCGCTGAGCACGGTGATCCGGCGGCAGGCCGATTCCACCTCGACCGCGCCGACATAGCCCAGAACCGTGCGCAGGGAAGTCACCGCCCCCTCGCCGCGACCCGGTGCCGCGACCGAAACCCAGGCCACCGGTTTCTCGTGCAGGTCCGCGGTGCCGACCGTCCATTCCAGCAGATTCTTCAGGCTGCCCGGCAACAGTCCCGCGTACTCGGGTGTGCAGAACAGCACCGCGTCCGCCGCGGCGAGGCGCGCTCGCAGCCGGGCCACGGCGGGCGGGGACGGTTGATCACCGGGCACGAATGCCGGGATATCGATCAACCCGTCGAACAATTCCGTCGTGATATCCGGCGGTGCGATATCGGCGATGGTGCGTAATGCGGCGGTATTGGTCGAGCCCGCGCGCGTACTTCCGGAAATCAGCAGAATATGAAGGCCCACAATGGCTTCAAGCACACCGCGGGGCGGGGTATTCCGGAATCGGGAGCGCTCGGCCGCCTACTTCTCGGCCGCCTTGTTCTCGGCCCCCTTGTTCTCGGCCGCAGCCGTCGCCGGATGGACCGCGATCAGGCCGAGGCCCGCGCGGCGTTCGCAATGCCGGGCCAGTTCGCGGTACGCCGGTTCGCCGATCAACTCGATCAGTTCGGGGGCGTAGGACTGCCAGACCGGACGGCTGCCGACATGGGCGTCCGGCGAACCCGAGCAGTACCAGTGCAGATCCAGCCCGCCCGGCCCCCAGCCGCGGCGGTCGTATTCGGTGATGGTGGTGCGCAGGATCTGCTCACCGTCGGGGCGATCGATCCAGTCCTGGGTGCGCCGGATCGGCAGCTGCCAGCAGACCTCGGGCTTCACCGTCAGCGGTTCGACGCCCTGCCGCAGGGCCATGGTGTGTAGCGCGCATCCGATGCCACCGGCGAATCCCGGGCGGTTGAGGAAGATGCAGGCGCCCTCGTGGCGGCGGGTGCGGATCGCCGGTTCGCCGTCGAGGTCGTCTTCCTCCAGATAGAGCTTCTTGCGGACCTTGCCCTGGTCGTCGCGCGCCTCGTCGATCAGCTGCCAATCCTGCGGCGTGAGCATTTTCACAGCCTTCTGCAGCTTCTTGCGATCGTCGTCGTCGCACAGGAAGGCGCCGTGCGAACAGCAGCCGTCGTCCTGGCGGCCCTCGATGATGCCCTGGCACGCGGGTGTGCCGAAGACGCAGGTCCAGCGCGACAGCAGCCAGGTGAGGTCGGCCGCGATCAGATGCTCGTCGTTGTCGGGATCGACGAATTCGATCCACTCCCGTGGGAAGTCGAGATCGACCTCGGGCGTCGGATCGATCTTCGCAGCTGGTCGCGACCCGTCGGTCCTCTGGTCCGGCGAGGTCGGGGCGTGCGCGGATGCTCCTGCGGTCACATCGCCAGACGCTAACAGCTTCCCTGCTCCGGCCCCAGTCCCGGGCCGCTCGGGTCGCGCGGTGACCACCCCGATGACGAGCTCGGTGGGGTGCCGTCGCGCCGCTTCCTCCGGCCCGTCCAGCACGCATGTTCCGGTTCGTCCTTCGGACCGGGTACCGGCCCCGGTACCGTGTTCATGTGCGGCTCGGTGTCCTTGATGTGGGAAGCAATACCGTCCACCTGCTCGTGGTGGACGCGCATCGGGGTGGGCACCCGATGCCGATGAGCTCGACGAAGGCCACCCTGAGGCTGTCGGAGAACATGGACGACGCGGGCTGCATCACCCCCGACGGGGCGGCCAAGCTCACCCGGACGATCGCCGAGTTCGCCAGTATCGCAAAGACTTCCGGCTGTGTGGAGCTGATGCCGTTCGCCACCTCGGCGCTGCGCGAGGCGGCCAACTCCGATGCCGTGCTGGCCGAGATCCGCGCGCGCACCGGAGTCGAGCTGCGCGTGCTGTCCGGCGTCGACGAAGCGCGGCTGACCTTCCTCGCCGTGCGGCGCTGGTACGGCTGGAGCGCCGGGCGCATCCTCAATCTCGATATCGGCGGCGGCTCGCTCGAGATGAGCAACGGGTGCGACGAGGCGCCCGATGCGGCGCTGTCGATGCAATTGGGCGCCGGACGTCTCACCAGGGACTGGCTGCACGACGATCCACCCGGGAAGCGGCGAGTCGCCGTGCTGCGGGACTGGCTCGATGCCGAATTGGTGATTCCGGCCAAGCAACTACTCGAGGTCGGGCGCCCGGACCTCGCCGTGGGAACGTCCAAGACGTTCCGCTCACTGGCCCGGCTGACCGGCGCCGCCCCTTCGGCCGCGGGCCCCCGCGCGCGGCGTAGTCTCACCAGTTCCGGTCTGCGGCAGCTGATCGCTTTCATCTCCCGGATGACCGCCGCCGACCGCGCGGAGTTGGAAGGCGTCAGTTCCGACAGGTCGCAACAATTGGTGGCCGGCGCACTGGTAGCGGAGGCGAGTATGCGGGCGTTGTCGCTGGATACGCTCGAGATCTGCCCATGGGCGCTGCGCGAGGGACTGATTCTGCGCAAACTGGATACCGACCTGGATATCGATCCGGGTGCGGGTACTACTCGGTCCATCGGTGTGCCGGGCCCGACCGAAACCGTTTCGCGATGACGGATGCGGGTATCGGTCATGTCGGAAAGGATCCAGCATGAGTGAGGATTCGACACAGCTGTCGGTCGCCGAGCTGCTGGCGCGCAACGGCCAGGGAGTTCCGGCTTCGGGTGGTGGGCGCCGGCGGCGTGGCGGACGTGGCATCGCGGTCACCGATCTGACCGGCGATCTGCCCGAGGTCCGCCCGGGCTCCTCGTCGCATGCCGCGCCCGAGGAAGAGCCGGAACAGCTGCCGGACTTCCAGCTCGCGACACCCGGCTACGAATCCGAGTCGCCGCTGTCCGGGCCGATCAGCTTCTACGACCCGCTCGCGGCCGGAACCGAGGCGCCGGGGACACCCTCCTGGGAACAACCGAATTCGTTCCAGCCCAGTTCATTCGACTCCGCGCCGGACGCAGGCGGATACCGGCCGGAACCGAGCTTCGGCGGTTACGGCTCGGCGCCGGTATCCGATCCCTACGGCGCGGCCCCCGCGCCCAGCTGGCAGGCGGCGCCGGAAAGCGCACCGAGTCCGTTCGGCGCGGACCCCGCCCCCGCGCCTTCCGGCCGGCGCGCACGCCGGGAACTGCGTGAGGCACTGGCCGAGCGTGAAGCCGCCGACTCGTTCGCGGCATCCGAGGAACCGGTGGATTCGGGTCGGCCCGGCCGCCGGCACCGGCCGGAGCCCAACGAGCAGAACACGATGGTCGTGCCGCCCTTCGCGCCGCAGCCGGAGGCCGGGCCGACGACCTGGGCGCCGCAGCGCGCACCCGAACGCGGGCACCGTGAATTCGGTGCACCGGAACCCCGGGAGTTCGGTGCGCCGGACTTCCCGCCGCCGGGTCGCAACGGTGCGCCGGGGTGGAACGGGGCCGAGGCTCCGCGGGGCCTGCCGGCCTGGTCGGCCCGACGGCGGCCGGGCGCCCCCGCGCCGGCTCCCGCGCCCCCGCCGCAAGATTTCCACGAACCCGATTTCGCCCGTTCGGATTTCGCCGAGCCTGATTTCAACCAGCCCGAATTCGACGAGCACGCCGATCATCGCGATGCCGGTCCGGTCGAGGACCGCTCCGCCGGATGGTCACTGTCCGGGCGCGATCCGCAACTGCTGTCCGGACAGACCGTTGCCGGAGATCTGCTGCGTGATGCCAATGCACGCGGCGGAGAGAAGCGACGTGGTCGTGGTCCGCGCCGCGGGGTCATCGATCTGCTCGATCCGGCGGAGGCCGCCACCGAGTTCTACGCGCCGGTCGAACCCGAGGACGAATTCGACGAGGATCTCGACGACGAGCTGCTCGACGACGAGGAACAGGAACAGCCCTCGCGATGGAAGCGGCCCGCCAAACTGCGGATGCCGGCCGTCCCCTCGTTCGCATTCCGCGGATCGACCGAGGACGTCAACCGCCGCCAGTGGATGATCCTCGCCGGACAGGCCATCGGAGCGTCGGTCGCGGGAATGTTGCTGTTCAAGGGCTTCGAGCAGATGTGGGACATCATGCCGTTCGTCGCCCTGATCCTCGCGATGGTCGTGATCCTCGGCCTGGTGGCGCTGGTCCGGGTGCTGCGCCGCACCGACGACATTCTCAGCACGGTGATCGCCGTCGTTGTGGGCATCTTCGTGACGCTCGGGCCGCTAGCCTTTCTTCTCAGCACGAACTGAGCAGGGAGCAACAGTGGGGCACAGCGGTCAGGCGGGGACCACCGTTCAGGTGGGGTTGTCGACGGCGTCGGTCTACCCGGAAAATACCGAGGCGGCCTTCCGGTACGCCGCCGAATTGGGCTACGACGGTGTGGAACTGATGGTCTGGGCCGAACCGGCCAGCCAGAACATCTCCACCGTCCAAGAGTATGTGCGCCGCTACTCGGTGCCGGTGCTGGCCGTGCACGCACCCTGCCTGTTGATCTCCCAGCGGGTATGGGGCGCCGATCCGGTGGCCAAACTCGAACGCAGCGTGCGGACCGCCGAGTCGCTGGGCGCGGCCACCGTAGTGGTGCATCCGCCGTTTCGCTGGCAGCGTCGCTACGCCGAGGGATTCGCTCAGCAGGTCGGAGAACTCGAGGAGCACAGTCCGGTCGTGGTCGCGGTCGAGAACATGTTCCCGATGCGCGCCGATTCGCTGTTCGGGCGCACGACGGGTTCGGTGCGCCGCCTGGAACGCCGTGGCGGACCCGGACTTTCGGTGACCGCGTTCAGTCCGTCCTACGATCCGACCGATACCGGATTCCGGCACTACACTCTGGACCTGTCCCATACCGCCACCGCCGGGATGGACCCGCTGCTGCTGGCCGGACGGATGGGCAGCGGCCTGGCGCATCTTCATCTCGCCGACGGCCGTGGCGCGGCACATGACGAACACCTCGTCCCCGGCGAGGGTGCGCAGCCCTGTGTGGAAGTGTGTGAATCATTGGTGCGCAACGGTTTCCAGGGCCACGCGGTCATCGAGGTGAACACCCAGAACGCCCGCACCACCAGTGACCGCGCCGCCATGCTGGCGCGATCGCTGCACTTCGCGCGAACCCATCTGAACAACCTGCGACCCGCCCCCGACCCGGAGCCCACCGGCGCGCGGTAGCCGCGTTGTCGGCCTCCGCTCCGGCGGGTTCTCGGCCCCGCGGCCTCGAACTTCCCTGGTGTAACGGTCTCGTAGGCGTTGCCTCGGGTCCGGTGGCGGCGGCGCCGGGTTGCGGGTTGTCTCACACTCGGTGGGGAATGTTCCGTTGTTCGGGCACACTTATACGCTGTACGAGGCCGGGGGCGGGACTTCCGGCCGGGATCGATAGAGGAGCGGCGGGTGACGGAGCTGACGATCGAGACGGCGCGGACGGATCTGGACGACGCACCGTTCAGCCGGGTCTGCGCGGTCACCGAACTGGAAGTCGGTACCGAGTTCGCTCGCTACGGCGGCGTCATCGACCCGGTGTGGACCATCGGTAAGAAACTGCACGGCGGGACCATGGTGGCCGCTTCGGCCGCCGCCGCGACCGCCCGTCTGCGTACCGCGCATCCGGGCCTCGCCGAGATGCTCCCGATCGCGGCCAGCACCGACTTCCTCGGCGCCCCGGATCCGGGCGAGGTCGAATACCGGGTGCGGATCCGCAAGACGGGCCGCCAGATCTGTTCGGTCGACACCGATCTGGTGCAGGGCGGGCGCACCATGGTGCATTCGGCATTCACCTTCGGCCACCTCGACGATGCCAAGCCGGCCTACCGCCGTGCGGCGGTCACCGATATGCCACCCGAGCCGCCCGCCGACGCCCTCGGCTACGAACCGGATTCGACCATGGGCCGCCTGGTGCACGTCTCCCAGGGGGCGTCGGTGGCGATCGATCCGGGATGGGCGCGTTTCCTGTCCGGCGAACAGGGGGAGCCGCGCCTGCGGCTGTGGATCCGGCCGCGTGCCGCCGACGGCCGCGACCTCGATGTCGCCGCGTATTTCGCCATGATGGCCGGCGATATGAGTCCGCCGGTGCCGATGAACATGGGGCGTTTCGGCTGGGCCCCCACGGTCCAGCTCACCACCTACCTGCGGCGCCGCCCGGCCCCGGGCTGGCTGCGCGTGATCGCGACCGCCCAGGAGATCGGTGAGCGCATGTTCGACGAGGATCAGCTGGTGCTCGACAGCACCGGCGCCGTGGTCGCGCAGACGCGTCAGCTCGCGCTGATTCCGTTGTCGCGCTGAGTGCCCGCTGATCGCCCCTGCCCTCCGGGAACCGGACGGCACCGATAGCCTTGGACGCCATGACGAGAATTGCGGTGATCGGTGGCGGACGGATCGGCGAGGCGTTGATCGCCGGGCTGCTCGAGGCCGGGCGCCCGGGTAAGGACTTGGTTGTTGTCGAGTCGGTCGAGGCCCGTGCGCAGGTGCTGCGGGAGCGGTTCGGCATCCGGGTTACCGACAGCCTGGCCGAGGCGGCGACGGGCACCGACGTCCTGGTGGTCGCGGTGAAGCCGCACGATGTCGACGCCGTACTGACCGAACTGGGCAAACTCGAACTCGACAACGATCGCGATCAGATCCTGGTGTCGCTGGCCGCCGGTGTCACCACGGCCCGGGTGGAATCCAAACTGCCCGCCGGATTCCCCGTCGTGCGGGTGATGCCGAACACCCCGATGCTGGTCGGCCAGGGCATGAGCGCGATCGCGCCGGGCCGCTACGCCAAGTCCGCCGCGCTGAACACGGTCGCGGAACTGCTCGGCGCGGTAGGCAAGGTCGTCACGGTATCCGAGGGCCAGATGGATGCGGTCACCGCGGTCTCCGGTTCGGGACCGGCGTATTTCTTCCTCGTGGTCGAGGCGATGGTGGAGGCGGGCGTCGGCCTCGGCCTCACCCGTGATGTGGCCACCGGCCTGGTGGTCCAGACCATGCTGGGCTCGGCGGCCCTGCTCGAGGAGTCCGGACAGGATGCCGCGGAACTGCGCGCGGCGGTGACCTCCCCGGCGGGCACCACGGCCGCGGCCGTGCGCGAACTCGAGCGCGGCGGCGTGCGCTCGGCGTTCTGGGAGGCGCTGCACGCCGCCAAGCGCCGTTCGGTCGAACAGGGGGCGACTGGCGAGTAACCGTCGCATGGCAGTCGGATGTCGTCCGGCGTGTGGCATGACATCGGCCGGTGACACTGCTATTTCTCCCACCCGTCGCAGCAATCCCACTGGTCCCGCTAAGCTCAGGGGAGCACGTGCGTGTCTGTTCCGCCGGTGGGGAAGCCGGCGGCGCGGACGTGCCGGAGGTCAGTGGTCCAATGATGTCTGGAAACAGCTCTGCGAGTCCCGGTCCTGTCATCGGCGGAGGAGGAACCCAGTTCCTCACCGTTGCCGAGGTGGCGAATCTGATGCGGGTTTCCAAGATGACGGTGTATCGGCTGGTTCATTCGGGAGAACTACCCGCGGTGAGAGTCGGCCGATCGTTCCGGGTGCACGCCAAGGCGGTGCACGACTACCTGCAGACGTCGTACTTCGACGCCGGGTAGAAACGTGTGAGCGGCCGGGGTCGGAACGGGTCGGTACAGCCGATCCGGGGTATCGACGGGTCGGGCGCCGGAGGTGCCCGTTTCGTTCGCCGTGGGTTGGCCCGGTACGATGAACCACCGTTGTGTTACCCGCTGTCGATCTGGGGTCAGGTCGCCAGCTGAACACTGGTTGCCAGGCGGCCGCCGAGCGAACCGGAAGATGGGCGTACGTAACCGGCGTGCGTGCCGAGGGTAGAGAGAGAACGCGAGGAACAACCCTATGGGTTCTGTGATCAAGAAGCGCCGTAAGCGGATGTCGAAGAAGAAGCACCGCAAGCTGCTTCGCCGTACCCGTGTGCAGCGTCGCAAACTCGGCAAGTAAGCCTACGCGCTGAACGTTAGCCGGAAGCCCGTCATCGAGTTCGATGACGGGCTTCCGGTTTGTTATCCGCGAGTTTTCGAGCCCCGTGTTTCCGGTGACTGAAGTCATCGTTAGATCCTGGTAAATACTCTCGGCGACCTTCGTCACAGCCGCTACTCTGGAACGCGGAACAAGCCAAAGCAGGGGTGCACAGGTGGGATTCGGCGTGGGTTCTGATATGCGTGATGGCCATACGGCCGGCCGCGACGACCAGTCGCCCAAGGTCGTCCTGGTCACCGGTGCGAGCCGCTTCTTCGGCGGCAATGTCGTCACGCGACTGGTGGCCGATCCGGCCGTGGAACGAGTCATCGCGGTGGATGCCCGGATGCCCAGCCGCGATCTGCTGCGCCGGATGGGGCGGGCGGAATTCGTTCGCGCCGATATTCGAAACCCGTTGATCCGTAAGGTGATCGACGGCAACCAGGTCGATACGGTGGTGCATCCGGCGGCATTGTCCCGCCCGCCGGCCGGCGGTGGTCGCGCCGCGATGAAGGATTACAACGTCTTCGGCGCCATGCAGCTGATGGCGGTATGCCAGAAGGCTCCCAGCGTGCGCCGCGTAGTGGTCCGCTCCTCGTCCGCGGTGTACGGGTGCGGGCCGAAGGATCCGGCGAAATTCACCGAGGAAATGAGTGCGCGCACGCCACCGCACGGCTGGTTCGCGCGCGATATGATCGAAGTCGAGGGTTTTGCTCGTGGTCTGGCGCGTCGGCGCCCGGATGTCGCCGTAGTAATTCTTCGATTTCCACCGATTGTGGGGCCGCGGCTGGCGAGCCGGGGAGTGCAATATTTCCGTTCCCCGATCACGCCGACGATCTTCGGCCGTGACCCTCGCATGCAGTTGTTGCACGAAGAGGACGCGATTGCGGCGCTGGCCCATGCCGCGCAGTCCGCGCCCGGCGGGACTTTCAATGTCGCCGGGGACGGGGCGCTGGCGTTGTCCCAGGCCATCCGCCGCGCGGGTCGCGTCGAATTACCTGTGCCGATGAGCGTGTTCCAGACTGTCGGCCGATCGTTCATGGGCCCCGTGATGCGGGAGTTCACCAGCGAGCAGATCGACTATTTCCACTACGGCTGTGGATTGGACACAACGAGAATGCGTACCGAACTCGGCTTCGCACCGCGCTGGACAACGGTGCAGGCGTTCGACGACTTCATCGGGGGCGCAGCGTTGCGGCCCGTCATAGATCCGCGATGGATCGACGCTGCAGAAACCAGACTCCTCGGCCTCGTCGGGGCCGGGACGGGAGCACATCGATGAACGACGTTGCCAAGGTCATTCACCTGCACGAGACGGATTTCGAGTCCCGACAACGTCCGGCGGCGCGCCGTTGGGCGGGGCAGCCGGTGCTGGAGCCGGTCACCTCGCTGACCGAACGGCTGGCCGAATCCGCACCGCCGCGCTCACTGGGCGACCTGGTCCGAGGCACGGTCGCCGGCGGTATCCGCGGCGCCGCCGATTTCGCCCGCCGGCGGCTCACCGGTGACTACCAGGTCGACGAGTTCGGTCTGGACCAGCATCTGCTCGAGTCGGTCATCCTGCCCGCGCTGCGACCGTTGTCGGATCTGTGGTTCCGGGTGGAGGTCAACGGGATCGAGAACATTCCCGCCTCCGGCGGCGCGCTGGTGGTCTCCAACCACGCCGGCGTGGTGCCGCTGGACGCGCTGATGGTGCAGCTGGCGGTGCACGACCGGCATCCCGATCATCGTGCGCTGCGGCTGCTGGCCGCCGATCTGGTGTTCGAACTTCCGGTCGTCGGCGGGCTGGCCCGCAAGGCCGGCCATACCCTCGCCTGCCCCGCCGACGCCGAGCGGCTGCTGCGGTCGGGTGAGGTCGCCGGGGTGTTCCCCGAGGGTTTCAAGGGCGTCGGCAAGCCGTATTCCGAGCGCTACAAGTTGCAGCGCTTCGGCCGGGGCGGCTTCGTGTCGGCGGCGGTCAAGACCGGGGTGCCGATCATTCCGTGCTCCATCGTCGGGTCCGAGGAGATCTACCCGAAACTCGCCGATATCAAGCCGCTGGCGCGCCTGCTCGGGCTGCCCTATTTCCCGGTGACGCCGACATTCCCGCATCTGGGTCTGCTGGGCACCGTCCCGCTGCCCTCGAAGTGGACGATCGAATTCGGTGCGCCCATCTCCACCGACAACTTTCCGGCCGAGGCGGCCGACGATCCGATGACCATGTTCGAGGTCACCGATCAGGTTCGCGAAACAATTCAGCAGACGCTGTACAAATTGCTGACCAAGCGGCGCAATCCGTTCACCGGCTGATGCGAAGCCGCCGCCGGTCACCTCATCGGTGACCGGCGGTTCCGCTCAGGCGTGCTGTTCGCGTTTGCGGGTGAGTACGGCGGCCGCGGCGCCACCGGCGGCACCCAGGGCCAATGCGGTCGGCACGCCGATCTTGGCGGCCTTGCGGCCGGTACGGAAATCACGAATCTCCCAGCCACGATTCTTGGCGACCTCACGCAGATCCGAATCCGGGTTGATCGCCACCGCGGTTCCGGCCAAGGACAGCATCGGCACATCGTTGTGGCTGTCGGAATAGGCCGTGCAGCGCTTGAGATTGAGTCCCTCGCGAATCGCGAGCGTGCGCACGGCGTGTGCTTTGCCGAGGCCGTGCAGAATATCGCCGACCAGTCGCCCGGTGAACACACCGTCCACACTTTCGGCGACCGTGCCCAGCGCACCGGTCAAGCCCAGTCGTTTCGCGATGACCTGGGCGAGTTCGACCGGTGTCGCGGTGACGAGCCAGACCTGCTGCCCGGCGTCGAGATGCATTTGCGCCAGCGCCCGCGTACCGGGCCAGATCTTGTCGGCGATGATTTCGTCGTAGATTTCCTCGCCGAGCGCGGCCAGTTCGGCGGTGGAACGGCCGGCGATGAATGACAGCGCCTTTTCCTTTCCGCTGGCCATATCGCCCTGGCTCTCCTTGCCGGTGACCCGGAATTTCACCTGCTTCCAGGCCATATCGACCAGGTCCGAGGTCTTGAAATATTTCCGGGCCGCCAGCCCCCGCGCGAAGTGCACGATCGATGCGCCCTGCACCATCGTGTTGTCCACGTCGAAGAATGCCGCCGCGGTCAGATCCCTGGGCGGGCGCGCATGCGACGGATATTCGGAATCGGATTCGGCCGCATCGGATTCCGCCAATTCCGCATCGTGCAGAGCCAAGGCCGCATCCGCACTGGCCTCACCGGCCAGATTGGCACGAACCTCTTCCTCGCTGGGTCCGAACGGACTGCGCGCGATCCGTGTGAGCTGGTCCGACAGACCCTGCCCCCAACGCGCCGGGAATTCGCCGAACCTACCCGCGATGAAACCCGTCCTCGCATCTTTCGATCGTTCCGGCACCAGTACCTCCGCCTGTTCCGCGCGAACACTCCAACATTAGCCGAGCGAAGCGATGCCCCGACGGCTGCTGAGCAATGTGTGCTCAGCGACTCAAATCGGCGCGCAACCGGGGTTCGTCGACGTCGAAGTAACTGTGTTCCCGGCCGTCGAGCAATACCACCGGCAGCCGGTCGCCGAACTCGGCGCGCAACGACGGATCGGTCGCCGCGGCCTCGTCGACGTCCACGGTCCCCGGTTCCAGTCCGAAGTCGGCGCAGATGCCACGTAGCTGGGTCAGTGCGATGGCGCACATACCGCAACCGGCGCGGGTCAGCAAAGTCACCGAATGTGTGGCAGTACTCATGCCGTCATTAAATGCCACCACGCCGACACGGCGGCCATTACCCGCGGCCACGGTGAACGCGTGCGGGGAGTTCGTCCCGAATCTCCGGATACGGGCACCGAAAACGCCGGTCCGGCGCGCCTGCGTGTCAGCCGGTGGCGCGCGGCGGTTGAATGTGAGCAGCCATTCGCCGAGCCGACTAGCGGAGAGTGACTGAATTCACCGACTTTGTGCAGGGCTTCACAAGCAGTTACGGTGGTGACACGCGACCCGCCTGCTTCTGGCGGCGGACGCACACGCACCCGTGTACCAACACCGATCCGATACCGATGTCAGTCCCCCGGTGTCGGTAGTGGACAAGCGAAACCCCGGACCCTACCCCCGGCCGGACGAGGAGCCGAACGACGTGACAGAGCAGCATGAGACGCCCGGTGGCGTCTCCGGCAGAGCTCTGAACAGCGTTTCCGGCAAATCCATCAACAAGGACATCCCGCAGGCCACGGTGACCCGCCTGGCCACCTACCTTCGAGTGCTGGCCGTCCTGGCCGACGAGGGTGTGCTCATCGTATCGAGTGAAGAACTGGCTGTCGCGGCGGGTGTCGGTTCGGCCAAGCTTCGCAAGGATCTGTCCTTCCTGGGCCCCAACGGAGTTCGCGGTGTCGGGTACGACGTCGCGAAATTGCGCCATCGCATCGAGGATGTGCTCGGGCTGGCGAACGGGCACCGGGTGATCCTGGTGGGCGCCGGAAATCTGGGCCGGGCACTGGCCGGTTACGGCGGCTTCTCCCGACGCGGATTCACCACGGTCGGCATCTTCGACAGCGATCCGGCGGTGATCGGCACCCCGGTCAGCGGCCTGCGCGTGCGGGATACGGCGGTGCTGCGCGCCGCGGTCGCCGAACTCGCGCCCACCATCGCCGTCGTCACCGTTCCCGACGCCGCGGCCCAGAGTGTCTGCGATGAACTCGTTGCCGCCGGTGTGCAGTGCATTCTGAGCTTCTCGCCGGTGAACCTGGCCGTGCCGGCCTCGGTCGAGGTGCGCCGCGTCGACCTCGCTGTCGAACTGCAGATGCTGTCCTTCGAACGGGCCCGCAGCGCTGAACTCGAGGCCGCCGCCGAAGCCACCGATCGGGTCGCGGCGGGGGAGACCGTGCACGCGGTGTCCACGCCGATCGGCCGCCGGATGGCCGGGCGCGCCGCGCACCAGGCCAACCCCCACAAGACAACCTCGCATTCGGCAACGGAGCCAACCAGCAAGGGATCGGTGGTCGCACCATGAGTGTGCTTCTCGTCGGAATATCGCATCGCAGCGCACCTGTTGCGGTGCTCGAGAAGGTCGCGGTCACCGAGGAGGACCGGCCCAAGCTCACCGACCGCATGCTGGCCTCTCAGCACATTTCCGAGGCGATGATCGTCTCCACCTGCAATCGGGTCGAGGTCTACGCCGTGGTCGACGCCTTCCACGGCGGTCTGGCCGAGGTCGGCGATCTGCTGGCCAAGCACGCCGATCTCTCCCTGCCGGAACTGACCAAGCACGCCTACGTGCGGTATTCCGAGGCGGCCGCGGAGCATCTGTTCGCGGTGGCCAGCGGGCTGGATTCGATGGTCGTCGGTGAGCAGCAGGTGCTCAGCCAGATCCGGTCCGCCTATGCCGCCGCCGATACCCAGCAGGCGGCCGGGCGCACCCTCCACGAACTGGCGCAGCACGCACTGCGGGTCGGTAAGCGGGTGCATTCGGAGACCGGTATCGACCGGGCCGGCGCCTCGGTGGTGTCGGTGGCGCTGGATCGCGCCTCCATGGTGCTCGGCGATCTCGCCGGCCGGACCGCGGTCGTGGTCGGGGCCGGTGCGATGGGCGGCCTGTCGGTGGCACATCTGGCGCGCGCCGGAATCGGCCGGATCATCGTGGTCAACCGCACGCTCGAGCGCGCCCAGCGGCTGGCCCACACCGCATCCACCATGCACGGCGCGTCGGCGGCGGCGATGGAGCTGTCGAACCTGGTCGAGGCCATGTCCGACGCCGATATCGTGATCACCAGCACCGGTGCGGTCGGATCCGTGGTCAGCCTGGCCGATGCCCATCGAGCTCTGAACGTCTCGAAGTCCGGACATCAGATGGTGATCTGCGATCTGGGCCTGCCGCGCGATGTGGATCCCGCCGTGGCCGGTCTGCCCGATGTGACCGTCATCGACATGGAGACCCTTCAGCGCGATCCGGCCGCCGGCGCGGCCGCCGACGACACCAGTGCCGCGCGGGCGCTGGTCGCCGAGGAACTCGCCAAGTATCTGTCCGGCCAGCGGATGGCCGAGGTGACGCCGACCGTCGCCGCGCTGCGACAGCGCGCGGCCGAGGTGGTCGAGGCCGAGCTGATGCGGCTGGAATCCAAACTCCCCGATCTGGGCGATCCGCAGCGGGAAGAGGTGGCCCGCACGGTGCGCCGGGTGGTCGACAAGCTGCTGCACGCGCCCACGGTTCGGGTCAAACAATTGGCCGCGGTTCCCGGCGGCGGCAGTTACGCCGAGGCGCTGCGCGAGTTGTTCGAACTGAAACCCGGTGCGGCACAAGCGGTGGCGGCACCGATGGAAATCGCCACGCTCGGCGGCGAATTGGCCGACGACTTCACCACGAGCCATCTCGGAGACGAACAGGGGCATCCGCAGTGAGCGCAGATATGGCTGTCGCCGGCGTAGATATGGCTGTCGCCGGCGTAGATATGGCTGTCGCCATGGGTACCGCTACCGAGGCAGACGAGCAGGAGCACGATATGACGCGACGCGGGACGCCGGACACACCGTGGCGGATCGGTACGCGCGGCAGCGTGCTGGCGCTCACCCAGGCCGGCACCGTCCGCGATGCGCTGATCGCTGCCGGACAGCACGCCGAACTGGTCATCGTGAAGACCGCGGGTGACAAATCCTCCGATCCGGTCGAGAAGATCGGCGTCGGTGTGTTCACCGCGGCCCTGCGTGAGGAACTGGCGGCCGGGTCCGTGGACATCGCGGTGCACTCCTACAAGGACCTGCCCACCGCGCCGGACCCGCGCTTCACCATCGCCGCGATACCGCCGCGGGAGGACCCGCGTGACGCGCTGGTGGCGCGCGACGGAATGGTGCTGGGCGAACTGCCCGCCGGATCCCGGATCGGCACCTCCGCCCCACGGCGTGCCGCTCAATTGCGAGCCCTCGGGCTCGGACTCGAGATTCTGCCGTTGCGCGGAAATATCGACACCAGACTTCGTAAGGTCGCCGACGGCGAACTCGATGCCATCGTGATCGCGCGGGCCGGGCTGTCCCGCACCGATCGCCTCGGCACGATCACCGAAACCCTGGAGCCGGTACAGGTACTGCCTGCCCCCGCCCAGGGCGCGCTCGCGGTCGAATGCCGCAGCGAGGAAGGCGATCTCGTCACCATCCTGTCCACCCTCGACGATCCGGCCACCAGAGCCACGGTCGTCGCCGAACGTGCGTTGCTGGCCGAGCTCGAGGCCGGTTGCACGGCACCGATCGGTGCGCTGGCCGAAGTCGTCGAATCGCTCGACGACGGCGGCCGTGTGGTGGAGGAATTGTCGTTGCGCGCGGGTGCGGCGGCAATCGACGGCTCGGATGTCATCCGGGCCTCTGCGGTGGGCTCGCTCGCGGATGCCGAGCAGCTTGGCCGCGAGCTGGCGCGCGAGCTCCTGGAGCTGGGGGCGCGCGACCTGCTGGCCGGTGCTCCGGCCGTGTCCGACTTCACCAATTCCAGCCCGATGGAGAACCAACCATGAGCGAGCGCAGCCGAGCCACCAAGAAGCATCCCGGTCGGATTCTGTTCGTCGGGTCGGGTCCGGGCGACCCGGCGCTGCTCACCGTCCGCGCCCGCGAGGTGCTGGGGCGAGCCCGACTGGCGTTCACCGATCCGGATGTCGACAAGGGTGTGCTGGCCATGATCGGCACCGCCGTCGAGCCCGGGCCCGACGGTGAGTCCGAGGTCGACGTCCGCCCCGCGCTGGGCGAACCCGCCGAGGTCGCCAAGACGCTGGTCCACGAGGCCCGTGCCGGACACGATGTCGTACGTCTGGTCTCCGGTGACCCGATGACCACCGATTCGGTGATCGCCGAGGTCAACGCGGTCACCCGGTCGCATATGACTTTCGAGGTGCTGCCCGGCCTGCCCTCGGCGACCACGGTGCCCGCGTACGCGGGGATCGCGCTGGGCTCCTCGCATACCGAGGTCGATGTCCGCGGCGAGGTCGATTGGGCCTCCGTCGCCGCCGCCCCCGGCCCACTGGTCCTGCACGCCACCTCCGGGCATCTGGCCGAGACCGCGAGTGCGCTGGTCGAGAACGGGCTCGCACCGCAGACCCCGGTCGCGGTGACCGTCCGTGGCACCAGCCGCCAGCAGCGCACCATCGAGGCGACGCTGGCCACTCTGAACTCCGCCGCCTCCGAACTGGTCGGACCGCTCGTGGTCACGGTCGGCAAGGAGGTCGAGAAGCGCACCAAGATGTCGTGGTGGGAGTCGCGGGCCCTGTACGGCTGGACCGTGCTGGTGCCGCGCACCAAGGAGCAGGCCGGTGAGATGAGCGAGAAGCTCGTCATGCACGGCGCCATCCCGATGGAAGTACCCACCATCGCGGTCGAACCGCCGCGCAGCCCCGCTCAGATGGAGCGGGCGGTCAAGGGTCTGGTCGACGGCCGCTACCAGTGGGTGGTGTTCACCTCCACGAACGCGGTGCGCGCGGTGTGGGAGAAGTTCGGCGAATTCGGTCTGGACGCGCGGGCCTTCTCCGGTGTGAAGATCGCCTGTGTCGGTGAGGCGACCGCCGAAAGGGTGCGCTCGTTCGGCATCAACCCCGAACTGGTGCCCAGTGGTGAACAGTCCTCGGAGGGCCTGCTGGCCGACTTCCCGCCCTACGACGATGTTTTCGATCCGGTGAACCGGGTGCTGCTGCCGCGCGCGGATATCGCCACCGAGACTCTCGCCGAAGGCCTGCGTGACCGTGGCTGGGAGATCGACGATGTGACCGCATACCGGACTGTGCGTGCCTCGCCGCCGCCGGCCGAGACCCGCGAGATGATCAAGACCGGCGGATTCGACGCCGTGCTGTTCACCTCGTCGTCGACGGTCCGGAATCTGGTGGGTATCGCCGGAAAGCCGCACGCGCGCACCATCGTCGCGTGCATCGGCCCGAAAACCGCCGAGACGGCAATCGAATTCGGCCTGCGCGTCGATGTGCAGCCGGAGACGGCCCAGGTCGGACCGCTGGTCGATGCCCTGGCCGAACATGCCGCACATCTGCGCGCCGAGGGCCTGCTGCCCCCGCCGCGTAAGAAGAGCCGCCGCAGCCGCTAGTCGTACCCGCCGGTGCGGGACCGGCCATTCGATCACCTGGTTGCGCCCGGTCGCGGCGGGGAGCCGGCGGCCGGCAGCGCCCCGCCGAGCCCGCGCACGATCGACGCGCGCGGGCCGATGGTGAGCGCGCGGCGAGTAGCCTCGGTGCGAATTCCCTTGGCCGACAGCGTGTTCGGCCTCGGGAATCTGTGCGAATGCTGCCCTGTCGCGCGCTGGCACCCGGCTCGACGCCGCGGCCGCGAAGGCGGCTCAGGCTCGGCGCACCCGCATGAAGTCGCGGACCAGCCGGCAGGTCTTATCGGACGGTGGACGGATGCCGATGGCGTCGGCGGTGCGGCGAATGGTGTGGTTATCGGCCAGATTGGCGCGGTAGACGCCGGAATCCAGCAGGGCGATGGCCAGCCGCATGGCCTTGAGCCGGCGATTGTGCATGACATACCACGACCGCGGGCGGCCGGCGGGCAGGCGATGCTTCACCAGCGGGACATAGGGATCGATGACGACAGGTGCGGTGGACACTCGAGACATGAAATCCTCCCCTCGAACACATCTTCGATTCTACCCGAACCCACCGACAAAAACCGCGGCTCACAAGGGTTTTCGAGCGCCGGTGAGCGCCGATGTGACCTACGTTGCTGTCCCGCACAGGCGGCTGCGCCGGTAGCCACCGCGGGGCGTATCGTGCGGTTATGACCGGAATGGACCGCCCACGGCGGTTGCGTCGTACCCCCGCGATGCGTCGCCTAGTTGCCGAAACCACCCTGCAGCCAAGACAATTGGTGCTGCCGATGTTCGTCGCCGACGGGCTGGACGAACCGCGCGAGATCAGCTCGATGCCGGGTGTGCACCAGCATTCGATGGATTCGCTGCGGAAGGCCGCCGCCGAGGCGGTCGGGGCCGGGGTCGGTGGCCTCATGCTGTTCGGGGTACCGCGCCCCGAGGACAAGGATGCGGCGGGCACCCAGGCGAGTGCGCCGGAGGGCATCCTCAACCGCGGACTCCGCGCGCTCGTCGAGGAAGTGGGCGGCGATACGGTCGTCATGGCCGACACCTGCCTCGACGAGTTCACCGATCACGGCCACTGCGGTGTGCTGGCCGCCGACGGCGCGGTCGACAACGACGCGACCGTGCGGCGGTACGTCGAGATGGCGCTGGCCCAGGCCGAGACCGGCGCCGATCTGCTGGGTACCAGCGGCATGATGGACGGTCAGGTCGGCGCGATCCGCGCGGGTCTCGACGCCGCGGGGTACGCCGATACCGGCATCCTGGCCTACGCGGCCAAATACGCCTCGGCGTTCTACGGCCCGTTCCGCGAGGCCGTCGGTTCGTCGCTGCAGGGTGATCGCCGCACCTATCAGCAGGATGCGGCCAATCGTCGGGAATCGCTGCGTGAGCTGGAGCTGGATCTGGCCGAGGGCGCCGATATCGTGATGGTCAAACCCGCCATGTCGTATCTGGACATCCTCCGCGATGTCGCCGATCATTCGACCGTCCCGGTGGCGGCCTATCAGATCTCCGGTGAGTACGCGATGATCACCGCCGCCGCCGAACGGGGCTGGATCGATCGCCGCGGCGCCATCCTGGAATCCCTCGTCGGCATTCGCCGGGCGGGTGCGGACATCGTGCTCACCTACTGGGCCACCGAGGCCGCGCACTGGCTGTCGTGAACCCGACCACTCTGCCGGCCGAGCCCGGTACGCAAACCAGACCCGAGGATGTGCGCACCGCCTGCCAACTGTGGTGGGGGGTCATCGGACTCGGCATCGTGCGCCTGATCCTGGGCGCGGTCGACGGCCTCGGGAACCGGCACGATATCGCCCAGAACTTCTACGACCAGCTCCGCAACGAGCGGACCGAGTTCAGTCTGTCGCAGATGGAGTTCGCGGTCTCGATCCTCGAGGTGCTGATCCTGACCTACGGTCTGGCCCTGGCCACCGGCGCCGTGGCCGTCGTGTATCAACTCGGGCTCGGGCGCCTGTGGGCACGCGCGATCGGCGAAGTGGCGACCGTGGTGCTCGTTCTCGGCGCGATCGGATCGTTGTTCGGCCTCGGTACCGAGAACGGCGCCATGGCGGTGCTCATCGGAGCCGCGGTGATCTTGCAGGCGGTGCTGGCCTGCGGCGCCGTATTCCTCTGCCGCAGAGCCGAATCCGGTGCCTATTTCCGTGCCAACGGCCGCTGAGACGGCATCGCGAATTTGTCACGCGCCGACCGGGATGTATGGTGAGGGTTGTCACAGATAGCTCGGGAACTGAAAGTCGTTGGTCGTGCGTTGTTCTTCGGATGGGCTCTTTCGGTCGATGGTCACATCGATCGACGGCCGCGATGGGAACCCGGCGTGGATGGCTTCGGTGGATCGGAGACATCGATGCGCGTGGTGATTCAACAGCGGCAGAGCATTCGACGCGATGTGGTAGTGATGGGTTTGCTGCTGCTGTTCGCACTGCTCACCCTCGTAGTCCTGCTGCTCCCGGGGAAGGTCGGCTGACTTCGCCGCCACCCGCTCGGATGAGCACGTGCGTCGCATTCGGAGGTCCTGCGTGAACGACGCCCACCCCACCACCGCGGTCCGTCCGGATTCGGTGTTGTTCAGTGAGCCCGGTGCGCGCTGGCGCTCGGTGGCCTACGGTCCGCTGCTCTGTCTGGTGGTCCTGATTCTCGAACTGGTGCTGCGGCGCGGTCCGGTGCACTGGTTCGGCCTCGTCTTCTGCGCGGTCCTGCTCGCCGGGTTCGTGACCTTGCAGGTCGTGGCCGGTAAACGGCACGTCAGTGTCGAACTCACCGAATCCCGGCTGCGCGAGGGGACCGAAACCGTATCGCTGGATTCCATCGCGCGGGTCTTCCCGGAACACGACGAGGAATCCTGGGACGATGATCCGTGGCAGTCGGCCCGCGCCCTGGGCGAGCTCACCGGGGTACCGCGCCGGCGCACCGGGATCGGCCTGAAGCTGCGCGACGGCGGCATGGTCCAGGCGTGGGCCCGCGACCATCGTGGCCTGCGTGCGCAGTTGACCGCCGCGATCGAGGCCCGGGCCGAGAACAGCGCCGATGCCGGGGAGGCATCGGACATCGCCGCCGTGGCGAACAGCGAACCTGCCGGGGACGCGTCTAGCGAGGGCAAGGAGGACGTGGCGTGATGCGCCGAGTGTGGATCCTGCTCGATCTGGTGCTGGTCGTGGTGTGCGCGGTCGCGGCCGTGCCGACCTGGAAACACGGAATCCGCACCACCTGGTTCGCGGCGATCGGTGATCAGCCCGCCTTCGAATCCACTCGCTACCTCGGCCCGTGGCTGGCGCTGGCCGCGGTCCTCGTCGCGGCCGCCGGTCTCGCGGCCATCGATCTGGTGGTGCGGTGCGCGGTGCGGCCCCGCTAGATCAGTGCCACTGCTGGAAGACGTCCATAATGCGGCTACCGTGCGATCCGGGCGCGTTCAGCAGCACCACGATGCTGCCGTCGGGATGACTGGCCGCCTCCTGCACCACCTGCCGCAGTGAGGCGTGCACATTGCCGTTCTCGTCGTGATAGAGCTGGGTGTCGGGTTTGAGTCCCGCGCCGATCCGATTCATCGGCACCACCATGGTCACCAGCGCCGGCAGCGGACCGTCGGCGACGGCCCCGGTCTCGTTGTGGTCGAGAATCACTCCGGCGCGTCCCTGATCCGGCTGGAGGACCGGCGTCGCCGCGGAGGCCTGGGAGGCGGCCGCGAGCCCACCGGCGAGGGTTGTCAACAGGGCTGCCCCGAATACTGCTTTACGCATGAACCCTCCCGGCTGTGAGCGTGGTTATGGTTCGAGGTTACGCACGAGCAACCGGACCGCTCCAGTTATGCCGGGAAATTCATGCGGCGTGTTGTGGTTCCGGTCCGGTGGGGCAGTCCATAGGAAATTCTCGGCAAACCTCACTCGGGGCGAGGGGAGTACAATGTCCGAATTCGTCTGTGGGTTGGCTCACCCCACTACACCCTGTCGTCGACCGCTGTGGCGGGGGCTGCGACACTGGTTGTCGTGAGTTCTTCTCCGCGCGCGACCCAGGTGAACGTGCCGGTCTCCGCCCAACTCTTCGAACGCGCCGCCGCGACCATTCCCGGTGGTGTGAACTCGCCTGTGCGGGCCTTCAATTCGGTCGGCGGCACCCCGAGATTCATCGCCTCGGCCCGTGGCTACACCCTGACCGACGCCGACGGTAACGACTATGTCGACCTGGTGTGTTCCTGGGGGCCGATGATCCTCGGGCACGCCCATCCGGCCGTTGTCGACGCCGTGCAGCGGGCGGCCACCGGTGGTCTGTCCTTCGGTGCGCCCACCGAGGCGGAAATCGAGCTGGCCGAGGCGATCGCCGCCCGGGTCGATCCGGTGCAGCGGGTGCGGCTGGTGAATTCCGGTACCGAGGCCACCATGAGCGCGGTCCGGCTGGCCCGCGGTTTCACCGGCCGCAGCAAGATCATCAAGTTCTCCGGCTGCTATCACGGACATGTCGACGCCCTGCTGGCCGATGCCGGGTCCGGTGTCGCGACCCTGGGCCTGCCGACCTCGCCGGGGGTGACCGGGGCGCAGGCCGCCGACACGATCGTGCTGCCGTACAACGACCTCGACGCCGTGGCCGCCGCCTTCGCCGAATATCCGGACCAGATCGCGTGCGTGATCACCGAGGCGGCCGCCGGAAATATGGGCGTGGTCCCGCCGCTACCCGGATTCAATGCGGGCCTGCGTCGGCTGACCAGCGAATACGGCGCACTGCTGATCATGGACGAGGTGATGACCGGCTTCCGGGTGAGTGCGGCGGGCTGGTACGGCCGCGATCCGGTCGCGGGCGATCTCTACACCTTCGGCAAGGTGATGAGCGGCGGACTGCCCGCCGCCGCGTTCGGTGGCCGCGCCGAGGTCATGAATCATCTGGCACCGATCGGGCCGGTGTACCAGGCCGGAACGCTATCGGGGAATCCGGTGGCGGTGGCTGCCGGACTGGCCACGCTGCGGGCCGCCGACGCGGAGGTCTACGCCGCACTCGATCGCAACGCCGAACGCCTCGGCGCGCTGATCACCGAGGCTCTGAGCGCCGCCGGGGTGGCGCATACGGTCCAATTCGCGGGCAATATGGTGAACGTGTTCTTCGCCGAGGATCCGGTCACCGACTACGCCGCTGCCAAGGCCAGTGCCACCTGGCGCTTCCCGGGTTTCTTCCACGCCCTGCTGGAGCGTGGTGTCTACGGACCGCCGAGCCCGTTCGAGGCATGGTTCGTCTCCGCCGCACTCGATGACGACGCATTCGACCGCATCGCCGCCGCCCTGCCCGCCGCCGCCGCGGCGGCCGCGGCCGCCACACCCGAAGGATCCCGCGCGTGAGCGACTCTGATCAGCTCGAATCCGCCACTGCGACAACACAATCCGCACCGACTCCGGACTCGGGCGCGGATTCCGGCAAGGTGCCGGTCCTGCCCGGTGATGTCGCCTCCGACACCGAGACCATCGTGCACGTGATGCGTCACGGCGAGGTGCACAACCCGAAGGGCATCCTCTACGGGCGGCTGCCCGGATTCAGCCTGTCGGTGGGCGGCCGGTCGCAGGCCGCGACCGTCGCGCGGACTCTCGCCGATCACGACATCTCGCTGGTGGTGGCTTCGCCGCTGCAGCGTGCCCAGGAGACCGCCGCGCCGATCGCCGCGCGGCACGACCTGATCGTGCGTACCGACGACAACCTGATCGAGGCCGGTAACACCTTCGAGGGCCTGCGGGTCTCGGTCGGCGACGGCGCGCTGCGTAAGCCGCGGCACTGGTGGAAGCTGCGCGATCCGTTCACTCCGTCGTGGGGTGAGCCGTATCTGCAGATCGCGCATCGGATGCTCGCCGCGGTCAACAAGGCGCGAGTGGAGGCGGCCGGGCACGAAGCCGTCGTGGTCTCCCATCAGCTGCCCGTGTGGACGCTGCGGCGGTTCCTCGAGGGGAAGCGCCTCTGGCACGATCCGCGGCAGCGGCAATGCTCGCTCGCATCACTGACTTCCCTTGTGTATCAGGGCGATACGCTGATCGACATCGTCTATTCCGAGCCGTCCGGCGGATCGGATCCCCGGGTGACCGGAGCGTGAACGGGGTCCTGCGGCGCCTGCTGCCGATGCTGGCGGCCTGCGTGGCGGTGGTCGCCGCGCTGGCCGGCTGCTCGTCCGGTAACGACGCGGTGGCCCAGGGTGGCACCTTCGATTTCGTCTCACCCGGCGGTAAGACCGATATCCTCTACGATCCGCCGGCTACCCGCGGCACCATCGGCCATCTGTCGGGGCCGAATCTGATGACCGGCAAGCCCCTCTCCGTCGACGACTTCCCGAATCAGGTCGTCGTCGTCAATCTGTGGGGTCAGTGGTGTGGTCCGTGCCGGGCCGAGGCGCCCGCGCTGGAACAAGTCTACGAGCGGTCCGAGAACAAGGGCGTCGCCTTCCTGGGGATCAATGTGCGTGACGCGCAACAGGACAAGGCGCGCGATTTCGTCACCGACAATCACGTCGGCTACCCCTCGCTCTACGACCCGGAGATGCGCAGCCTGCTGGCGCTCGGCGGGAAATTCCCCACCAGCGTCATCCCCACCACGCTGATTCTGGATCGGCAGCATCGCGTGGCCGCGGTATTCCTGCGGTCGCTGCTGGCCGAGGATCTGCAACCGGTCGTCGACAAGATCGCCGCGGAGGATCGGTAGTGACCGGACTCGCCGCGCCCGCTCTCGCCTCGGTGGGTGATTCGTTCCAGCAGACCGCGGCCACCGGGCCGTTGCTGCTGGCCCTGGGCGCGTGTCTGCTCGCCGGACTGGTGTCGTTCGCCTCGCCGTGCGTGGTGCCGCTGGTTCCCGGATATCTCTCATATCTCGCCGGTCTGGTCGGGGCCGAGGCGCCGCCGGTGACCGTCGGGGAGGTGCGCGGCAGCGGTGCGGCGGTGGCCCTGCGCACCGGACGGATGCGGGTCGCCGGTGCGGCCGGACTGTTCGTTGCCGGATTCACCATCGTGTTCGTTCTGGCCTCGGTGACCGTATTCGGTGTCATCCAGACCTTGAACGTCAATCGTGAACTGCTGCAGCGCATCGGTGGTGTCGTGACGATCCTGATGGGTCTGGTGTTCGTCGGCCTGGTCCCGATGTTGCAGCGCGACACCAGGATGCATCCGCGTCAGCTCACCGGCATTGTCGGCGCACCGCTGCTGGGCGCGGTCTTCGCCCTCGGCTGGACACCGTGTCTGGGCCCGACGCTGTCGGGCGTGATGGCGGTCTCCGCGGGCACCGAGGGCGCGACCGCGGCACGCGGTGTCGCGTTGATCGTGGCCTACTGCCTCGGACTGGGGCTGCCTTTCGTGATCCTCGCCTTCGGTTCCGCCACCGCACTGCGCGGGGTGGGCTGGCTGCGCCGTAATTCGCGAACCATCCAGATCATCGGCGGCATCCTGCTGATCGCCGTCGGAATCGCCCTGGTCACCGGAATGTGGGATCAGTTCGTCGGATGGATCCGCAACGTATTCGTCTCCCAGGTAACCCTGCCGATCTGAGCTGCCCGATGACTACCACGATGACGCCCCCCTCCGCCGCCGCGAAACCTCCGCGCCAATCGCTGCCCCGTCGCGCGCTCGCGTTGCTGCGCAACGCCTGGCGCGGGCTGACCAGTATGCGCACCGCGCTGATGCTGCTGTTCCTGCTGGCGCTGGCCGCGATTCCGGGGGCGTTGCTGCCGCAGCGCAGCCTCAACGCGCAGAAGGTCGACAAGTACATCGCCGATCGTGGCGTACTCGGCCCGTGGATGGATCGGCTGCAGCTGTTCGACGTCTTCTCCAGCTTCTGGTTCACCGCGGTGTACGCGTTGCTGTTCATCTCGCTGGTGGGCTGCATCGTTCCGCGCGTCTTCGATCACTACAAGGCACTGCGCACACCGCCGGTCATGGTGCCGCGCAATCTGACCCGGCTGCCGCATCACGCGTCGACGACGGCCACCGAAACGCCGGCCGAGACGATCGAGCGGGCGCGGCGCGGGCTGCGCGGCTGGCGGGTCGTGGTCCGCGACGAATCCGAGGTCCGCAACGGCCGTCCCGGCGAGGTGACGCTGTCGGCCGAGAAGGGCTATCTGCGCGAACTCGGCAATCTGGTCTTCCATCTGGCGCTGGTCGGCCTGCTGGTCGCGATCGCGGTGGGCAAGTTGTTCGGATACGAGGGCAATGTCATCGTCGTCGCCGACGGCGGGCCCGGATTCTGCACCACCTCACCCGCGGTGTTCGACTCCTTCAAGGCCGGCCGGGTGAACGACGGCACCGGGCTGACGCCGATCTGCGTGCGGGTCAAGGATTTCAACGCCGACTATCTGCCCAACGGGCAGGCGGAAATGTTCACCGCGAACATCTCGTACCAGACCGGTGACGATCTGGCGACCGACACCTGGCGCGATACGACCGTCCAGGTCAACCATCCGCTGCGAGTCGCCGGTGACCGGGTCTACCTGCAGGGGCACGGTTACGCGCCGACGTTCACCGTCACCTATCCGAACGGCACGACGCGCACCGAGACCATCCAGTGGCGTCCCGACGACGGTTCCACCTTCCTGTCCAGCGGTGTCATGCGCTTCGACCCGCCCGGCGGTATGTACGGCAGCGAGGACGAGCGGCGCAAGAACCAGATCGCGATCGAGGGCCTGTTCGCACCGACCGCGCTGATGCACGGCAGCCTGCTGACCTCGTCGTATCCGGCCATGAACGATCCGGCGGTGGCGATCGACATCTATCGCGGTGAGACCGGGCTGGATACCGGCCGCGCGCAGTCGCTGTTCTCGCTGGATCCGGAGATGATCAAGCAGGGCCGGCTGGCCAAACAGCAGCGGGTCAACCTGCGTCCCGGTGAGTCGGCGACGCTGTCCGACGGCACCAAGGTCACCTTCGACGGCGCTCAGCAGTACGCGAATCTGCAGGTCTCGCACGATCCCGCGCAGGACTGGGTGCTGGTGTGCGCGGTGACGATGATGGCGGGCCTGCTGGTCTCGCTGGTAGTGAAGCGGCGCCGGATCTGGGTGCGCGCCTATCCGGAAGGGCCGGACGACAGCGGTTCCGAAGAACGACGTACTGTAGTAGAAATGGGTGGGCTCGCACGCACCGACCAGGCGGGTTGGGGCGGCGAGTTCGACCGCTTGCGGATGCGGCTGCTGGGCTCCGATCGCCAGGGCGGCCCCACGGATCAGCGCCCGGTCGCCCGGACCGAGAGCACGGGAGAGTGAACATGCCGATCGACGAAACACTCGCCGGTTACAGCAATCTCGCCTTCAAGACGGCCTTCGTCGTCTATCTGCTCGTACTGGCGATGCTGATCGTGCAGTACGCCTCCGCGAAGAAGAAGATCACCAGCGCGCAGGAACGTGAGCGCGAACTGGTCGGCGTCGGCGCCTCGGGCGCGACGGACCGGCCCGGCTCCGGTGATCGTCCGGCCGCGCCCGGCAAACTCGAACCCGCCGCGAAACCCGCGCTGGCCGAACGGCTCGGCAATATGGCGTTCGCGGTCGTCTTCGTGGGGGTCGGTCTGCATCTGGCCTCGATCGTCTTGCGCGGCTTCGCGACCCACCGCTTCCCACTCGGCAACATGTACGAGTTCATCACCATGGCGACGGCGGCGGCGATGGTCACCGGACTGGTCTTCATCCACGATCGCCGCTATCGGTCGATGTGGGTGTTCCTGCTGGTCCCGGTGCTGATCCTGATGTTCCTGGCCGGGCAGGTGCTCTACGCCGACGCGGCGCCCGTGGTGCCGGCGCTGAAGTCGTACTGGCTGCCGATCCACGTCACCATCGTCAGCGTCGGCAGTGGCATCTTCATGCTCTCGGGTGTGGCCAGCCTGTTGTTCCTGCTGCGCATGTACCAGCCGGAGGGGCAGGAGGCCGGCAATCCGCTGGGCGCCCTCGCCCGCCGCCTCCCCGATGCCCGCACCCTCGACCGGCTGGCCTACCGCACCACGGTGGTGGCCTTCCCGCTCTTCGGCACCGGCATCATCCTGGGCGCCATCTGGGCCGAATCCGCCTGGGGCCGCTTCTGGGGCTGGGACCCGAAGGAAACCGTCTCCTTCATCGCCTGGGTCATCTACGCGGCCTACCTGCACGCCCGCGCGACCTCCGGCTGGCGTGAGACCAAGGCGGCATGGATCAACGTCGCCGGTTTCGTGGCGATGCTGTTCAACCTGTTCATCATCAACATCGTGGTGAGCGGGTTGCACAGCTACGCGGGTTTGAACTGATCGGTTTCTGCCTCACACGCGAGCGGTGAGAGGACGTTCGACGCTCGAGGGCTTCTTCTCCCGCAGGATCGCGATACCGACGATCGCAAGCCAGATTGCGGCGTAGCCGTTGAACATCGCGACCGCGCCCCAACCGTTGGAGGCGTAGAACTGCGACGAGTTGTAGCCGAAGAACATCGACGGCACACCCGCCAGATGCAGGGCTGCGATCGCGAACGAGGACCAGCCGATCCAGCGCGGAAGAGCGCGACTGCGCAGAACCGCATACCCGAACGCCAGACCGAAGACGAGCAGCATCAGATGACTGATGGTGCCGTAGAGCAGATAGGTGGGAACGGTTCGAGTCGGGTCGATCCGGACGGGGGACTTGATCGCGGTGCTGCCCTCCAGGCCCTTGGCGACCATATCGACGATCGTCCAGGCCACGCCGGCCGTCCCGGCGAGCGCGCCGAACCATTCGTAGCGAGCGTCCGCGCGCGTGATCAGTGGCCGGATGCCGGTCATGAAGACCAGGAACAGCGTGAGAGCGAGAAAGTTGAACAGCGTGCGGACGAGGATCAGCCCGGTCGGCATGAGGCTGCCGGTGTCGACGCTGCATCTCGGGGGGTCGCACGACGGCACGATGAAGTAGAGCGGAAGTTCGGCCATCGCGAAGCCGGCGCCGAGGATCGCGGCGACCCCGACCCAGCGACGAGCGGAGGTCGGAAAGTGAATCTGTGTATGCAATGAAGTGTTCATGGCGTACACAGTAATTGTAACTGTGCATGCCGTCTACTGTTTTGTCTGCGCCTCTGGGAGGATTCCAGTTATGAACCCACCCAAGAACTCCCGAGGTGCGGCAGCGGGTGGCGATGCCGCACTGCGGGGCGAGCCCGCCGACACCGCCCTCGAGGCGCTACCGCCCGGTCTGGCCGCGGCCTGGGGTGTCCTCGACACCGGAGGGCAGCGCGGTCCCAAGCCGGCGCACACGGTCGAGGAGATCGTCACGGTCGCGATGCGGCTGGCCGACGACGAGGGCATCGCCGCGACTTCGCTGTCGAAGGTGGCCGGTCGTGTCGGAGTGACCACCAACGCGTTGTACCGCTATGTCAGCTCGAAAGACGAACTCATCACGCTCGTGGCCGACCACGCCTGGGGAGACCCGCCGGCGGTGCAGGACGTCGATTGGCGAGAAGGAGCTGCGCTGTGGTCGCGCCAGCTCTTCCGCCGCTTCTTGTCGCGCCCATGGCTGCTGGACGTACCGACGACCATCCCGCTGACACCGCGCAACGCGGCCTGGCTGGATACTCTCATCACCGTCCTCAAACCGACCGGCATGGGCACACAACAGATGCTGAACTGTGCGTATCTCCTCGACAGCCACGCGCGGTACGGCGCCAATTTACAGCGCAACACTCCAACCCCGGCAGCGTTGCGCCGTGCGAATCCCGGTCAACAGCGGGTGATCCGCGCGATCCATCTATTCCTGGACGAGCAGCTCCGCGCTCGAAACCTGAACGCGGTCGCGGAGGTCCTCGAAGACCCGGCGTACCTCACCGACGAGCCACCGCTCGACGGCTTCGAATTCGGCCTCGCAAGGATCCTCGACGGCATCGAGGCGTATGTACTGCAGTGCCGACTCACCGACGAGGATCGCGGTGCGGCGCAGGACCGACACGCTGACCGTGGTGATGACGTGCACGAGGGCGGCTCCCACGACACCGCCTATGGCGGCCTTTGACCAGGGGATCAGCAGTCGGCGGTCCAGGTTTCGGCGGTTTCACCGGTGGCCAGGAAGATGGTGCGGCGGCCGACCTCGACGGCGTTGTCGGCGAAGCGTTCGTAATAGCGGCCGAGCAGGGTCAGATCCACGGCGGCGGTGATTCCGAAGTCCCAGCCCGGATCCAGGACGGTCTCGAGTAACTGCTCGTGCAGGCGGTCCATGATGTCGTCCTGGGTGTCCAAGCAGGCCGCGGCCGTGGGGTCGCCGGAGGCGAGAACGTCGGCCGCGCCGGTGGCGACCGCGACCGCGGCGCCACCCATGCGCTCGACCAGTGGCCGCACCGACTCCATGACCACGGGGTCGGGGTGGCGCCGGCGCGCACTGGTCGCGACGTGACCGGCGAGAGCGCCCATGCGCTGCAGGTTTCCGATCAGCTGGATCGCGGTCACCACCTGCCGCAGCTCACCGGCGACCGGTGATTGCAGTGCCAGCAGGCGCATCGCCTCGTGTTCGGCGTACAGCTGCATGGTCTCCACCCGGCCGGCGATATCGATGGCGGCCTCGGCCTGCTCGATATCCGCGCTGACCACCGCGTCCGTCGCGGCCTCGATCGCGGCGCTGCCCTGCGCGCACATGGCGTGCAGGAGATCGGCGAGCTGCCGCAGATTCTCGTGGTACTGGGTGCGCATACCTTCCATACAAGCTCACATCGGCTCGCATGGCGAACGACATGCCGCTCCGGGGTGTCACACCCGCGTCGCTACCGTTCGTCGTCGCGTTCGTCGTCGGCGCCGGAGCTGCGGTCGGGCCAGCAGACGGCCCACAGCAGTACCGAAAGTGGCAGTCCGGCAGCGATTGTCAGACCGATCATCGCCCGCATACCGCGCTTCGACCGCGTGGCCCGAGTCGCCGTCGACCGTGCCGGCTCACGCATTCGCCCCTATCGCGGTCCACCGCGCGAAAGACATTCGCGGGCACACGGTTTCGATATCGACAAGGTGCATAACGCGATCGAGGGTGAGGGCGTCCAGATGGGCCGGTGCGGGCATCACGACCGCATCGACATCGGCCGTGCGAATCTGGTCGATCACGGGGACTGTCCGATTCGTCACGGGCCACACGAGTGCGTAGCCCAGCTGTCTGGCCAGCCGCTTCAGCTGTGCCGCATCCCAGCTCGGCGCGGTGCTGAGCTCCGGATCGATCCAAGCCAAGGCCGTCGGATGTGCCCTCATGGTGACCCCTCCTGTCTGTGTAATCCAGATTCGTCGCAGGTGAGGGCGTCTAGGAACAGTTGAGGGACAGGGGACAGCGGCGCGGTATCGATCTACGCTCGGTGTATGGGCGAACACGTGGGGCGGCGGATCGCGTCGGAGCGCAAGATCGCGGGTTTGGGGCAGCGGCAGTTGGCCGCGCGTGCGAATTATTCGTTGTCGATGGTGAAGGCGGTGGAGCAGGGGCGGGAGGTCGCCTCGCCCGGATTCGTCGCGGCGGTGTCCAAGGCGCTGGGTGTCGACCCGGATCGGTTGCAGGGCACGCCGTATCTGGACACGCTAGAGGAGGACGGTCCGCTGGAGGGATTGCCCGAACTGCGTGCTGTACTTGCCGAGGGGACGTATGTCCGTGCTCTCGAGCCGTCGACCGGCGCCGAGTTGCGCGCGGAGCTGGATGCGGTCGAATCGGCATTGCGCAACGACCGGACCCGTCGTGCTCTCGCTCTGCTGCCCAATCTGATTCGCCGATTGCACGGTGCGGCCGAGACTGCCGGCGATACGGCGGAGCGTGCGCGGGCCTACGACATGCTGTGCGCGGCCTATATCGCTGCCGAAGGGGCTTGCTGCCGACTTGGGTACTCGTCGTTGACGGCCCTGGTGCTCGATCGACTCGATGTCGTGGCCGCGCGATCGGACGACCCCGGTTACGCGGTGCGGAGCCTGATGAAGCGGTCGCGGCTGCTCATGACGCACGGATCGACGGATGTGGCAATGTCTTTGGTGGATCGAGGGCTGGCGCTTGTTCCCGGCGCCAGTGAGGGGGAGCGGGTGCTGCGGGGATACTCGCACCTGCGTGCTGCCATTGTCGCGGCCCGGGGGCGCCGCTTGGAACTGGCCCGCGACCACATCACGGCCGCGCGGGACATCGCCCGACCGATGATCGGTGAGAGCGCTTTGTACACCACCGATTTCGGTCCGGGCAATGTGGAGATACATTCCTGTGCGGTCGAATTGGAAGCAGGCGATCCGGGCAAGGCCGCACGCGACGGTTCCGAACTTCGCATACCCGCCGACCTAGCCGCTCCGCGCGCGGGCTACCACTGGCAGGACAATGCGCGGGCGTGGTTGATGTCGGGTAAGCCGGACCGGTCGTTGGCGGCGTTGAACAAGGCGCGTGCGGCGGCGCCGCAGCAGACGCGGTTGCATCCTTCGGTGCGGGAGACGGTGTACGGGATCGCGGCGGCGCAGCGTCGGCAGTCGGAGGGGTTGCTGGGGTTCGCTTCGTGGATCGGCGCGGGGATCTGATGGGCGCGGCGAGGCTGGTGTGGCATCCTCCCGCACTCGGGCTCGCCTCGGCCTACGACATGTGCGGGGGACGTGAAGCCAGTTGCCAGAGCACGATTCGCTCGCGCGCTCGGACCGCGCGAAGGGGGTCGGTGCGGTCGGCGATGCGGGCGTGGCGTGGAACTGTCTCCTGTCTGCCGGTGACCGTGAGTCCGGCGTCGGCGATGCGTACGAGCAACTCGTCGCGAGTCCGCAGGCCGAGGTGTTCGGCGAGATCCGACAGGATCAGCCACCCTTCTCCGTGCGGCGTCAGATGATCCGCCAGATCGGCGAGGAAGCGATTGACCACCCGCGATGCGGGGTCGTAGATTCCGAGTTCCAATGCCGAGGTGGGGTTTCCGGGTAACCAGGGCGGATTGCAGACGATCAGATCGGCTCGTGCACGGGTATCCGGCCACAGATCCGCCGCGGTGACTCGCACACGGTCGGCAAGGCCGAGCCGCCACATGTTCTCGCGCGCGCATCGCACTGCGCGCGAGTTGATGTCGGTCGCCAGTACCTCTCGCGCGCCACGCCGGGCGAGCACGGCGGCGAGCACTCCGGATCCGGTGCCGATGTCGAAGGCGACGGGATGATCGACGCCCTCCGGGAACGGAGCCTGGGCGACGAGGTCGATGTACTCGTTGCGAGTGGGAGAGAAGACGCCGTAGGCGGGATGGAGCCGGGCGCCGAGCGCGGCGATATCGATACCCTCGCGGTGCCACTGGTACGCGCCGATGACGCCGAGAAGTTCGGGAAGCGAGACCAGTGTCGGCCCGCCGGAGATATCGCCCGGCTCACTCGCCGGCTTCCCGTACGCGTGATCACAGGCAGCACGCGCATCGGGTGCCCGGCGTAACCGGATCGAATGATCGTGCTCCAGCTCGATCGACAGGCGCCCGAGGAGTGCCGCGCGTTCCGCGCGGTCCCGCCGGTGTGCACGAAAGAGGCCGCCGAGGTCGGCCGCTCGGCTCGGTCGTTTCGAGAGCCGGCGGTTCATGGCGCGCATGAGGTGGCGGGCGTTGTGGAAGTCACCTCGCCACAGCAGATTCGCGCCCGCGCGGGCGTGGTGAAGGGCCGTATCCGCGGACATGCGATCGTCGGCGACGACGATCCGAGTCGGTGCCGGAGTGCCGTTCTCCGAGTGCCATCGGGCGGTTCGTGTCGTTCCGTTCTCGGTCCAGCTGACGGTGGACATGGGGATGCTCCCGTGAAGGTCGAAGGATGCTATCGGCCGACGACGCTTCGAGGGGGAGCAGGCGCGCTACCCGCTGATCATGCAGAAGGCAGGACAGCGTGCTCCCGAGCCGAAGCGCGAGAGCGGCGGTCGCCCACAACCATTCCCATATTCACAGCAGCACAGTTCCTTCCGAAGAGGTACGGGGCCCATCCTCGCACGAGGCGCGCACAGAACGAGCATGGAGCGGATGTAGGGCCCGACAATTTCGGCGTCGAGGTCCGCCGCCGGTGGCGGTTCGCCCGCCGGGGCCGGGCGAGGTCTGGGAGTCGTTGTCGTTCAGGTATTTTCCGCAACGAGGTAGGACAGTGCGGGAGCTGTCTTGGTCGGGACGAACTCGATTACCTCATAGGTGGCCGCGCCGGTCGCGCCGAACGGATCCTGCGTCAAGACCGCGTCGAGCTGTGCCCGCGTCTCGATGTCCGCCACGATCACCCCGCCCGTTCGCGGCACCCGGGGCCCCGATGCCACGAAAACGCCCGCGGCGTAGTTGGCGTCGAGCCAGGCCGCGTGTTCGGGGATCAGCGAGTCGATGGTGTCCAGGTCGGCGGTGTAGGTGAGCAGTACGACAAACATCTGTCCATCGTCGCGCACCACCGAACTTCCGGCCTCGCCACGAGCAGGAACCCGCACTCGCGCGGCCGCACTGGCCAGCGGATCGGATCAGACCGGTCCGGCGCCGGCGGGGCGGTCCTCGAACGCCTGCGCTACGGCCAGGCTGTCCTCGTAGACATGGTGGCGGGTGATCAGGCCGTGCTCGACAGTGAGGTGCAGAGCGAAGCGGGCTCGATAGGCACGGCCGGTCGGTTGCGCGGTGTGGCGGATCTCGCCGAGTACCACCGCATTCGGTCCGTCGACGAGAATGCCTTCGACCACGGTGCCGGATTCTTCGGGGACGTGATGGTGGGCAATCCGGCGATAGTGATCGGCGGCAGTCGGCCGGTGCCGGATCCATGGTGTCGCCGCTCGGCCGTGTTCGGCCTCCGGCCAATTCAGTTTCCAGTCGCAGGCCGGGTCGTAGAGTTCGGCGATCCTGTCCGGGGCGCCCGCACCGATCCGGGACAGCAACTCCTCGACAATGGCGCGGGTGGTGCTCGGTGTATCGCTCACGCAGGAAATACTGCCGTCGCCGCTGCGCCGAGTCGATTACCTGCGAGGTAAGGCCGAGAGTCCTACGGCGAGCGCTGTTGTCCGCTGCCGGAGGCACTGCCGGGTTTCGCCGTGTCGATCGGCGCGGGACCCGGCGGCAGGGCCCGCATCCGGCAGTCGAGTTATTCCGCGCCGATCTGCCCGACGCGGTGATGCCCGCTCGGATTCAACCATCCGGCGATGGAATTCCAGTCGGCAGCGGTCAGTTGATCGCCTCTGTGATCGTTACGGTCGGTGCGCGGCCTGCGGCGAGTCCGCCGACCGAGATGGGATGTCGCTGGGGTCTTTTCGGTGCGCGGGACGAGTGGGAGATCCATCTGTATTTCTCGAGGCTTTCGTTCGGATTCAGCCGGTATGGAATCGTTGCTCGAATTCAACTGGTGAATCGGCAACAGAGGTATACGGCATCCGAGTATTTTCGTCCGCCGGGGTATATCGAATCCACCCGTCCGCTGCTGTTGTGCTGGGTGTACATATTTGCCGTCGAGTCGGTGGCGTTATCGATATCGCCGACGCCGATGGTGATGTTGTAGTCGTGATAGTCGGACGGATCGACAATTCGTTGTGTGTTTCCGTCCGCGTCGGGATAGGAAAATGTTCCGTTGGCCATGGGGTATCTCACTTCTTGTGGCTTCTACCTCCCGGGGCGCGTTCGAGAATAACGTAAACAGTCCATGCGGTATGTAATGAGATTTCCCTGTGGTGGGAAGTTATGGACATTCATGATGATCGAGAACTTCCGCGTGGAGAATGAGCCGTATCGCGAAAAATCGGGTATTCGTGCCGGATTCTGTGTGCGGTGCGGAAATTCGGGCAGCCGGCCGGATCCGATCCGCGGTCACAGGGCGAGCACCAATTTTCCTGTCGTGGAGCCGGATTCGATGCGGCGGTGGGCCGCGACCACCTGTGCCAGCGGCAGCGTTTCGACCCGCACGCGCAGGGCGCCACGGGCGGCGGCGTCGACCGCGCGCCGCAGGGCCGCTCCGGCGTCGGCCGGGTAGGCGGCGGCGAAGGCGGCCAGGTTGAATCCCGAGACGGTCTTGTTGGTGAACCACAGTTCGTTCGCCGACATGCCGACATCCTCGGCGCCGGAGGCATTGCCCATCACCACCATCCGGCCCATGGGAGTCAGCAGGTCCAGGCTCGCGCGGCGAGCAGGACCACCGACCATATCCACGACGATGTCGAATTCTCCGGCGTCGGAGAGATTTTCCCGCAGGATCACCTCGTCGTAGCCGAACGACCGGGCGGCCTCGATCTTGGCGGGGCTGCCGACCGTACCCACGACGCGGCCCGCGCCCAGCAGGTGCGCGGCCTGGCCGAGCTGGCTGCCGACACCCCCGGCCGCGGCGTGCACGAGCACACTCTCACCCGGCTCGATCCGCGCCACCCGATCCAGGACCAGGAATGCGGTGGTGCTGTTGGACGGCAGGGCGGCCGCGGTCTCCAGGCTCAGGTCCAGACCGTCGAGCGGTGCGACCAAGTCCGCGTCGGTGACGACGACCTCGGCGTATCCGCCGCCGTCGACGATGGTGAGGGCGGTGACGGGCTGGCCGACCGACAGACCCGTCACCTCCGGGCCCAGGGCGCGGATGCGGCCCGATACCTCGATACCGGGTACGAAGGGCAGCGGGACGTCCACGACACCCCGCCGGTAGAGAACCTCGGCGAAATTGGCACCGGCGTAGGAGACATCGATGGCGACCCGGCCGGGACCCGGCTCGGGGAGGTCGACCGTATCCGGACGCAGGACCTCCGCGGGACCGAACTCGGGGATGGTGATGGCTGTCATCTGTGCGCTGCTCATGACAACGATCCTGTTCGCCGCGTGCGCGCGGAGGCAGTGTCAGTTCATGGTGGGTGTGGCAACACCAGGCTGGAGCAACCGCTCGAGGCGTTCGGCGGTATCGGTGCCGGGCCGCGGATTGTGCAGGATCAGGTGATGGCCGGGATGTTCGGGAACCGGGAACAGGGTGGCGTCGAAGACCAGCAGACCCGCCTGCGGATGTTCGACGGCCTTGACCGCCGTGGTGTGCTCGGCCGCGTCGTGGCGGGCCCACAGATCCGCGAATTCCGGGCTGACCTGGGCGAGGTCGCTCGCGATCCGGTCGAATTCGGGATCGTCGGGGTAGTGAGCGGAGTCGGCGCGGAAGCCCGCCGCCACGGCCGGGGCGTTCTCCTCCCAATGCTGGTGCAGCACGCGGTAGCGGGCATTGGTGAAGTACGAGATCAGGCAGTTGTGGTCGGTATCGCCGTAGCCGAACACCCGGCGCGCCGCCTCGTTGACGGCCGTGAAATTCCAGTGCCTGTCCCGGATGTAGCCGGGCCGCGGCGCCCAGGCGTCGAGCAGCCGCTGCATCTGGGGCGAGATCGGGACCGACGGCGCCGCCGCGCGCTGTGGCGGGTTGAGCCCGGCGAGGCGATACAGATGCGCCCGCTCGACCTCGTCGAGCAGCAGCGCCCGCGCGACCGCGTCGAGAATACCGCCGGACACCTTGATGTCGCGGCCCTGTTCGAGCCACGTGTACCAGGAAACGCCCACACCGGCGAGTACGGCGACCTCCTCCCGGCGCAGGCCCGGCGTGCGTCGCCGTCCGGCTTCGGGAAGTCCGACCGCCGCCGGTGTCAAGCGCTCGCGGCGACTGCGCAGATATTCGCGCAGTTCGGCTCGTCGCCGATCGCGCGCGCTCATACCGGCCGGGTCGTCGTTGCCGCTGAAGCTCACCAGGTCACCCTAGTGACACCCGGCCCGCGCCGGGGCCGGGTGTCACCGGTACGGCCGCAGGGCGGTCAGTACTCGTCGCGTTTGCGGGGCCACGTGTCGAAGGTGTCGCCGCGGCCGTTCGGTGCGCGGTCGAGCAGTTGCCAGGTGGCGTTGAGGGCGTCGGTGCCGCGGTCGTAGGTCGAGTAGGTGTGATAGACGACGCCGTCGGCCAGTGCGAAACTGCTCAGCGCCATCAATTCCATGACATCGAGCATGTCGCCCGCCGGCCGATTGGGGGTCGGGATCCGCATGACCTCGTAGAAATCGTCGTTGAAACCGTTGTCGCCCATGGACACCCATTCGATATCCCAGCCGAAGCGGCGCTTGTAGTCGTTCAGAGTCTCCAGCGGTGATCGGGACGCCAGGAGGAAGGTGACATCGCGGTGGGCCAGATGCGGCACCGCGCCCACCAGGTTGTCCGTTTCGAAGGTGCAGCCGGGGCAGCCCTGTGGCGTCTTGGGGCCGTGCATGAAGTGCCGGATGATCAGCTGCGAGCGGCCGTCGAACAGTTCGGCGAGGGTTTTGACGCCGGCATTGGTGTCGAAGCGGTACTCCTTGGTGACCGGCACCCACGGCAGGGCTCGGCGGTCCCGCGCGAGCTCGTCGTTGCGCCTGGTCAATGCCTTCTCCTGGGCGCGCAGATCCTCGTACGCCCTTCGCCACTGTTCCCGGGTGCCGACTTCGTGTGCGGGCATGGTTGTCCTTTCGCGGGTACGACGCTCTACGAGTAGGACGGCGTGCCCGCACGGAATTCATCGCAGGTGTGCGGCGACCTGTTCGACGGCCGACTTGTCGGTGCCGGATGCGAGAATGGGACCCGTTCCGAACAGATCGCGGGGGGTAGGAATGAACGAGCGAGCGGATCGGCGGCCCAAGGGGCTGGGCAAACGCGCGTGGCTCACCACGCAATTCGTGCGGCGCATCCTGCGCACCCTGGCGTGGTCGAACTTCGTCCACGTCACGGTCATCGGCCGGGAACGGGTGCCGGCGTCCGGACCCGTCATCGTGGCGAGTAATCACATCTCGATGCTGGATGCGGTGTTCCTGTGGGGTGCGTTGCGGCGCAGGGCGATTGCCCTCGCCATGGCCGAGCTGTGGACGTGGCCGGTGGTCGGGTGGCTGGTGCGCCGCCTGGGCCATATACCGGTGGTGCGGCGCGACAACGGATCCGGGCAATCCGCGATGGCGCAGGCCGAACAGATTCTGCGCCACGGCGGGGTGCTGATCATCTATCCCGAGGGGCGGCTGGTCGCGGCGGGGGAGAGCGAACCGTACAAGCCGGGGGTGGCGAAACTCGCCCTGGCGAGTGGGGTTCCGATCATTCCGGTCGGCACCACCGGCACCGATCTGGTGCTGCCGATGCGACGCAACCGGGGTAGCGGGCCGGCTTTCGATCGGCGCCAGGAGGTGACGATCCACTTCGGCGCTCCCATCGACCCGACGGGATTCGACGATCCGGAGAAGTTGCTCGACCATCTGCGCCGGCGCATCGAGGAACTGCGGGTATGAGCGGTGCGCGCCGCGGCGCGACGGGCCCCGCCACCGCATTCCCGTATGGTCGGGTGGTGCGCGCACCTGTTCCGGCGTGGATCGAAGTGTCGTGAGCGCGGAGTACGTCTGGTACGCCGCGTACGGGTCCAACCTGTTCGAACGGCGCTTCACCTATTACCGCGCCGGGGGAAATCCGCCGGGCACACCACGCATCTACCCGGGGTTCCGGGATGCCACTCCGCCACCGGACAGCAGGCCGCTGACCTTGTCCGGCTGCATCTACTTCGCCGGGGAGAGTCCGGTGTGGTCGGGTGGTGTCGCGTTCTACGCGCACCGGCCGCCGTCAGGTTGGCCGGCCGGGGCCGCCGCACGGGGCTATCTGCTGACGGTCGGGCAATTCACCGATCTCATGGCGCAGGAGATGCATCGCGACCCCGGCGAGGTCGCGGAATTCGATCCGGCCGAGGTGGTGCGCCACGGTGTCCTGAGCCTGGGAGACGGGCGCTACGAAACCCTGTGGCATGTGGACGATCTGGACGGCTATCCGGTGCTGACCTTCAGTTCCCCCTCGGAACCGCACACCGCCGAACTGACCAAGCCGTCGGCGCGCTATCTGCACATGCTGTCCGCCGGACTGCGCGAATCGCACGGGTGGAGTTCGGACGCCATCGTCCGATATCTCTCGGAAAGACCTGGTGTACAAGGTCATTGGCCGGTGGAGGATCTGCACACCCTGGTACACGCGCAGGCTTGACTCAGTCGCGCAGGCGCAGGATCGCCGCAGCGGTCGCGGCGACGGTCCGATCGGCGTCGCCGGTCAAATCGATCAGGGTCTCCCGTGCCGCGGTGCCGGGGATTTCGGCCAACGCCTGGGTGAGCCGCGAGCGTATCGGTGGTTCGGACGCGGAATCGAGACGATCCCGGATGGCCCGTACGATCTCGTCGCCGGTGCCGGGCAGCACGCCCAGCAGGCCCAGAGCTTCGGCGGCCTCGATATCCGAGCGACCCGCGACGACCATCTCGAGCAGCGCGGCGGCGGCGTCGATATCGAGCCGGGACCCCAGGGCCAGCGCGGCCGGGTCGCGCACCGACGCGTCGCGGTCGGTCAGGGCTCGTCTGAGCAGTGCGGTCGCCTCGGCTACGGGCACCGCGGCGATGGCGATCGTCGCGCGCCGGCGGACACCGGGGGCCTCCGCGTCGAGACCGGCGGCCAGCTCCGCCAATCCCGCGGTGCCCGCCCGCGCCAGCGACCACCGCAGTGCGCCCGCGACATTCAAATCGTCCTCGACGAGCGCGGCGCCGGCCAGCGCCCGGATCGGCAGTGCCGCGCCTTCGTGCTGGGCCAGCACCGCCTGCTGCCGGTGCGCTCCCGATTCCGATTCGAGTGCGCGCAGCAGTGTGACGATGCGCAGAACGTCCTCCCACTGCTCGGGCGCGGCCGATTCGACTCGCTCGAGCTTGTCGAGCAGTTCCGTCTCGGCGGCGATCCGCGCTCGGGTGTGCCGGATGAGCTCACTCACCAGCGTGATCGGCGCGAAATCCGCCTCATCCAGCGCCCGTTTGGTGTCGTTCAGCGAAAGCCCCAGTGTCCGAAGGCTTTCGACGTGGAAGAGACGACGGATGTCGGCGGCGGAGTACTCGCGGTATCCGCCGGTGGTGCGGTCCGTGGGCTGGACCAGTCCCAGCCGGTCGTAATGGCGCAGCATGCGGGTACTGACACCGGAACGGCGGGCGACCTCACCGATCAACATCTCGTCGTCTCCTCTCTAGGCGTCCGGACCCGTCGCCGCCACCCGCTTGGCCAACTCCAGCGACAGCGTAAATCCGCTGTCGGGGTCCAGGCGCAGGCGCTCGGTCGCCTCGGCGTGGGCGCGCACCCGAGGATCGCGGGCCGTGGCGGCGGCCTCCAACACCGGCACCGCGGCCACGTCGAGCGACGCCAGCGCACGGCTCAGCCCGCGCTGCACGGCGTGATCGCCCCGCCCCAGCGCCTTCGCCAGATCGACCGCGAGGCCGGACTCCTCGCCGGGAGGTACGAGTACCGCGGCCGCCCGCCACGCGCTCAACGCGACATCGTCGTGCGCGTCGTGCAGCAGCGCCGACACCGCGGGCCAGGCGGTACGGTCCCCGATCTTGGACAGGGTGTGCAATGCCTGGCTGCGTGCCTGCGGGATCTCGGAACCGAGTTCGGCGAGCAGCCGCGGCACCGTGATCTCGGCCGGCAGCCGGCACAGCGCCCAGGTCAGCATGTCTCTGACGAAGAAGTCCGGCTCGACGGCACAGCGGGCGACGAGTGTTTCCGCGAGCCGGGCATCTCCCTGGGTGCCGGCCGACAGCGCCGCGCGCAGCCGAGTCGACGAGTCGGCCGCGGCCAGGGCGGCGACGAGATGAGCATCGGGCTCATTATGGTTGGTGGTAATCACGGGAACCACCTCCTTCGCCCACCATTCGAAACCTTGTCACGATGTCAGGGTCAAGTCCGTTGGCGCGCGAAGCGACGGCCGTGACTCGGCCGCTGCGCCCGGATCCGTTCCGGACCGCCGTTTCCGGTCCCGTATCAGCCCATGCGATCACGACCCGTGGCGTGCTGCCGGGCGAGCCCCACCGGACAAGTCCGGCCTGTCCCAGGAGCGTCAGCTGCCGCGAGGATGCTGCAGGTGCGCGATCTCGTTGCCCCACACCGATTGCGAGCCGGCGTCGCCGACCCGGTAGGTCTGCACGATCGATGCGATACCGACCGCGACAGCGAGGACGGCGACAGCCACCGTGACGATCACGTGCAGATCGGTGCCGCGCCGCTCCGCGATGTGCAGCGCGGTCAGCGCCACGGCGACGACGAGCAGAGCGATAGCGAAATACAGCATCGTCTCGCCGCGCTCGGCGTGCTCGCGCAGGATCGCGTCCGGATTCTCGCGCAGGTCGTACAGCCACTGCCCGGCATGAATGGTGATCGGTGTCAGCACCATGACGATCACCGCCAGAATCAGCGTCAGCCACACCAGATGGCCGCGCCGTGCGACCGGCCACACGGCGCACACGATCTCCAGGACCGCGGTCAACGGCACCAGGACCACGATGACATGCACGAACAGCACGTGGGCGGGCAAATCGTGGATGACGGTCATCAGTGCTCCTCGACAACTCGCGGAATCGCGGTGTCGGCGACCGCCCCGAGAACCGCCGGCGCCACAGTCGAACCGAGCATAGCCATCGGACGCCGATCTCGGCGGCCTTCCGAGTGCGATCGATGCCCGCCGCCGCGCCCTGGCCGACCTGGGCGCCCGAGTTTTCTGATATGCCCGAATTCGCGGGCTCCGGCTCAACGACCGAGCAGATAGTCCACGACGCCGCTCGGATTCGACAGGGCGGCCAGGTGACCTCCGGGTATCACGTCGGCGTCGACTCCGAGACGCTCACGGGCGACCCGTTGCTGCAGTGCCGGCGGGAAGAAGCGGTCGTCGGCGCCGGCCAGGACGTGGATCGGGATCCGCGGCCACGCGGTGAACGGGCACGGCTCGGCCATGATCCGATCGGACTGGGAACGTTCGTATCGTTCACTCTCGGCCACGATCTCCGGCGCGACATCGTGGAAGAAGTACGTATCCATGTCGAATTCGCGGCTGTAGCCGTGTGCTTCGGCGGCGGCCTCGCGGGCCGCGGCGGAATCGACAGCGCCCCACCACTGCCCCGCTGTCTCGCCGGGCGCCGGAATCATCGCGTTCACGAAGATCAGCGCCGAGGGAACGAACCGCGCGCAGACCGCACCGGCGGTGAAGCCGCCGAGGGACTGGGCCACCACCACGTCACCGGGTTCGGTGTGCTCGAGCACCAGGTCGCGGTAGCGCTCGATGCCGGCGCTGTCGTCGTCAGCGGGCAGGTCGACCGCCACCGCGCGGTGCCCCGCGGCGCTCAGACCGGCCACCACCCGGCTCCAGTACCACGCGGCGCCGCCGGCGCCGGGGATCAGCACGAACTTTCGCGTATTCACGGCCATATCGAAGTAGACGACATCCGGTCGTCGAACTCATCGCCGACACCGGGTCGTGCCGGTGCGCGGAGCCGCACCCGCGCGCCATGCCGAATATCATTCACATGCCTTGTTGCGCACGGCAATTCGACCGCGTTGGCAACCGATGGCGCCGCCACCGCGATGACGTGGCTCGTTTCCGCGATGGGAAGACAGCGCGCGTGCGGCTTGGCAAGATGCGAAGGCATGAATACCGACGCGTTCTGGTCTCTGATCGAAACGAGCCTGGAGCATTCGCCCGATTACGAGGAACGAACCCGATACCTGCGTGACAGTCTCGCGACGCTGCCTGTCGAGCAGATCGCCCATTTCGACATTCTGCTGTCGAACGCCTGCAACGAATTGGACAGCGCCGAACTCGTCGAGCTCGCGCAGCAGATCCACGGCGGCCTCCTGCACGACGATGTCTTCAACGATTTCAAGATGTGGATCATCGGCTCGGGGCGAGGCGCCTTCACTCGGGTGGTGGGCAATCCCGCCGCGGTGTCGGCTCTGCCCGGCGTCGACACGCAGGGCGTCGACGACGACGAGGACCTGTCCTGGGAAGAGCTGAGTTACGTGGGAAATTACGCATTCCTGCGCAAGCACGGGATCGATCACGAGGCGGACGACGAGCGGCAGGGCGCGCTGGACGAGGAGTACGAGGAACTGGTGAAGCGGGTTCAGGCCGAACTCGCCCGCTGACGGGCGGGGTCGAGGGCCGCGAAACTCAGCCGAGGCTGTCGACCGGCGGGATGGTGCCCAGGGTGGCGTGCAGGGCCGTGCGAGCGGCGGCGATCGCGGGATGCTCGCGAGTGCCCGAGCGATAGGCGATGCGGGTGCGGCGGCGGATCGACAGACCGGTCAGTTCGACCGCGGTGGTGCCGATTTCGGACTCGGGCGGGATGGCGAGTTCCGGGATGAAGGCGACGCCCTGCCCGGCATCGACCAGTGCGAGGACGGTGCCGAAGTCGTCCGAGTTGTGGCGGATGCGGGGAATGAAACCGGCTGCCTCGCAAGCCCGCACGGTCATCGTGTGGCACAGCGTTCCGGGAGTGCCGGCGATCCAGGCCGAATCCCGATGCGCGATCAGGGGTTCGGCCGCGCGGGCCGCCAGATATACCGGCTCCTCCAGGAACGGTTCGGTGTCCAGGCCGGGTTCGCTCGGCAGTGGCACGTAGTCGTATTCCTGGATCAGCGCGATATCGAGGGTTCCGGCGCGCAGCGCGGCGGGCACCTCCGCCGGATCCAGTTCCGTGACATGCAGTTCCAACAGCGGATGCGCGCGACTCAGGGTGACCAGCGCGGCGGGCAGGATGCGCTGGACGGCGGTGGGGAAGGCGCCGATGTAGAGGGCGCCGGTGAGACGTGTGGTGGCCGTGGCCAATTCGGCCTCGGCCTGCTCGAGAATCGACAGGACGGCCTCGGTGTGCTCGACGAGACGCCGTGCCGCGGTGGTGAGTTCGACGCGGCGGCCGGTGCGTTCGAGCAGGGGGACACCGGCCTCGCGTTCGAGCGCGCTCAGCTGCTGCGATACCGCCGACGGGGTGTAGGACATCGCCTCGGCGACGGCCGCGATCGTGCCCCGATGAGCCAGCTCTCGCAGGAGTCGTAAACGCCGCACATCGAGCATCACATCAGCTTATGCTCGAGTGAAGATATATGTAATAGACCTGAAGAATCGCTTCGGCCAGGCTGAGGGGTATGAATTTCAGCGGCCTCTTCGTTCCACTGATCACACCGTTCACCGAGGACGGCCGGCCCGCCTACGACGTGTTGGCGAAGCTTGCGAACGAGGTCCTCGATGCGGGTGCGACCGGCATCGTGGCGCTCGGCACCACGGCCGAGCCCGCGACTCTCACCGTGGCCGAGCGCCGGGAGGTCGTCACCGTGTGTACGCAGGTGTGCCTGGAGCGCGGGGCTCCGCTGATCGTCGGCACGGGAACCAACGCGACCGCGGATTCCGAACGGGAGCTGGTCGCCTTGGATCCACGGATCGCGGGAGCGCTGACGGTGGTCCCGTACTACACCAGGCCCTCGGAAGCGGGGGTGATCGAGCATTTCCGGCGGCTGGCCGCGGCCAGCCCGGTTCCGCTGATCATCTACAACGTCCCGCAGCGCACCGGGCGGCCGCTGGCGGCGCGGACGCTGTGCCAGCTCGCGGACATTCCGAACGTGGCGGGATTCAAACATGCGGTGGGCGCTGTCGACGAGGCCACCATCGGCCTGCTCGCCGCGGTCGCGGACCGGACGGCGGTGCTGTGCGGTGATGATCTCTATGCCGCGCCGCAACTGGCGCTGGGCGCGCGGGGAGCCATTCTCACCTGCGCGAATGTGGCGCCGAATGCTTATGCGGAACTGGTCGCGGCATGGCGCGAGGGCCGCATCGATGTGGCGCGGCGATACGGGAACGCCCTGGTCGATGTGGCGCGGGCGTTGTTCGCGGAACCCAATCCGGTAGTGGTCAAAGGCGTACTGGCCGCGCGGGGACGAATTCCGAGCGCGGCGGTACGCCTGCCGTTGCTACCTGCCGGCGACGAATCCACGGCGGCGGCGCTGGCCGCACTCGACGTGATGTACGACGCCGTCCGGACCGCTCACCGGTGAGTCAGCGGTCGGTGCCGGGATCGCCGTCCCGGTGCTGGCGGGAGATCCGCCACAGGAATTCGGGGTCGTCGTCGGGGCCGATGGCCCGGCGACTCTTATCGGGGGCTCGTCCGGTGCCGATCCTGGGCATATGCTCCGGTCCGAATGCTTTCCAGCACAACACCGCGACAGCCACGACCGCGATGAGTGCCAACAGGTACGCCACGTCGCTCACCTCCTGACATCGAGGGTAATCCCGTGTGCGTACCTGCGGCACGGTGACCGCGAGAATGGGCCGGTATCACGCGGGACACCCGTACCCGATCGGGCCGGCAAGCGCTTCGCGATCGCCGCTCACCGGCCCTGCGTACTCAGGGGCGCGTGGCCTCGGTGGTCAGCGATTTCAGCAGTTGCATCACCTCGGACTCACGGAAACGGCGATGTCCGCCAGGGGTGCGCAGCGAGCCCAGTCGCCCGGCATGTGCCCAGCGGGTGACTGTTTTCGGATCGACGTGGAACAGCGCCGCCACCTGGCCCGGGGTCAGGAGGGCCTCCTGGCCGTTGACGGAACCCAACGTGCGGCTCGCCGCGGTGATCGCAGTCATTCGCAAACCTTTCCGTAATCGACAGATCCCTCATCAGATAGCGACATAGTTACACCCGGACCCCCAGGTACTCGAACGATCTAACGTTGGTAAAGGGGAAGTAATAGACAAAACGGATATACGTTCGACTGGAAGTAATTGGGTGAGCGAACCGGGAGCGACCGGCCCGGGAGGAGACAGGGCAGGTCGGAACCGGTATCCGGACGTCGCCTACCCTGGTCGATGTGAGTGATGCATCCCGACCCGACGCCGCTGCCGGCGACCGGGCCCCGGCCTCGGCGGGGCGCCGGCTCGCGACCAATCTGGCGCTGTACACCCTGGCGCGATTGGCGCTGGTCGCGGTCATCGCCGCGATCATCCTGCTGGTGGCCAACCTGGTGGATGTGGATATTCCGCTGATCGTGTCGCTGCTGTTCGCGCTGATCGTCGCGATGCCGCTGTCGCTGGTCTTGTTCAAGAAGCTGCGCGTGCGGGTGAACGAGGACATCGCCGCCGTCGACGAGAAGCGCCGCAACGACAAGGCGAATCTGCGCGCCAGGATGCGTGGGGACCAGGAGGGCAGGTGAGCGACAATCGCGCAGCGGCTCATCGGCCCGACCGGGTGCGGGTGTCCCGCAGGACGCAGGAGGGCAGGTGAGCGACAATCGCGCAGCGGCTCATCGGCCCGACCGGGTGCGGGTGTCCCGCAGGACGCAGGAGGGCAAGTGAGCGACAATCGCGCAGCGGCTCATCGGCCCGACCGGCGTGGGACGCTGTGAAGTCCTGCGATCGCAGTACTTCGCGGGAGTGGGTCGACAACGCGGTGCGGCTGATCGAGGCCGATGCCCAGCGCAGCGCCGATACCCATCTGCTGCGCTATCCGCTGCCGCCCGAGTGGGGTGTGCGGCTGTATCTCAAGGATGAGTCCACTCATCCGACCGGCAGTCTGAAGCATCGACTGGCACGGTCTCTGTTTCTCTACGCGATCTGCAACGGCTGGGTCGGCGAGGGGACGACGATCGTCGAGGCGTCGTCGGGGTCGACGGCGATCAGTGAGGCGTATTTCGCGAAGCTGCTCGGCCTGGATTTCGTGTCGGTGGTTCCGGCCAAGACCTCGCCGGAGAAGATCGCGCTGATCGAGGCGCAGGGCGGTCGCTGTCACTTCGTTGAGCGCGCGCCCGATATCTATGCCGAGGCGACGCGCCTGGCGGCCGAATGCGACGGCCATTATATGGACCAGTTCACCTACGCCGAGCGGGCCACCGACTGGCGGGGTAACAACAACATCGCCGAATCCATCTATCAGCAGATGGTGCTGGAATCGCATCCGGTGCCGGCGTGGATCGTCGTCGGCGCGGGGACCGGCGGTACCAGCGCCACCATCGGCCGCTATATCCGTTACCGCCGCCACGAGACCCGGCTGGCCGTGGTCGATCCGGAGAATTCGGCGTTCTACGGCGGGTACGAGGTCGGCGATGCGGGCTATCAGACCGGAATGCCCTCGCGGATCGAGGGGATCGGCCGGCCGCGGGTCGAGCCGTCGTTCATCGGTCAGGTGGTCGATCGCATGATCGAGGTGCCCGATGCCGGGTCGATCGCGGCCTGCCGTCATGCCAGTGCGGTGCTCGGGCGGCGCGTGGGCGGTTCCACCGGAACCAATCTCTGGGGTGCCTTCGCGGTCATCGCGGAGATGATCGCCGCCGGCCGGGAGGGCAGTGTGGTGACACTGCTGTGTGACGGCGGAGATCGTTACGCCGGAACGTATTTCAATGACGAATGGGTCGCGGGGCAAGGATTGGATCTGACCGATCCGGCCGCCGTTCTGGCGGAGTTCACCGCGACCGGTATCTGGCGGGGCTGAGTCCCACCGTCCTCATCGTTCGCTCGGGGAGAACATCCTGATATGTCAATTTTTGTTGACGTGCGCCGAGTGTCAACGTAAATTGACATACATGAGTGAGGCGACAACGTTGGCGGCCGCCGCCGGCAGTCCGGACCCGCAGGTCGGGCTGCGCGCGGTGCTGGCACTGCGGCGGCTGGCCGAGCGATTGGAAGCGATTCAGGTGGCCAATGCCCGCAAGCATGGCTGGTCCTGGCAGGCAATCGCCGATGCGCTCGAGGTCAGCCGGCAGGCGGTCCACCAGAAGTACAACCGGAGAGGCGGAATTCGCTGATGTTCGAACGATTTGCCAAGGCGCCGCGGTACGCGATCGTGGTCGCTCAGGAGGAGGCCCGCGAATTGCGCTCTCCCAGCATCGATGTCGAGCATGTGCTGCTCGGCCTCCTGTGCAGTCCGGACACCGGGCTGCGAGAGCTGCTGAACGACAACGGCGTAACCGTCGAGGGGGTCCGGGAAAAGCTCACCCGGCAGAGTCCGAGTGAACCGCTCGGCGCCGACGATGCCGCCGCGCTGAAGTCGATCGGTATCGATCTGGAGGCGGTGCGCGACAGTGTGCAGGCCACCTTCGGGGAGGACGTGTTCGACGAACCCGATCCGGTGGTGGACAAGGGGCGCGGCCGGTTCCGGCTGGGCGGGAGTATGACCTTCGGGCATATCCCGTTCACCCGCGATGCCAAGAAGGTGCTGGAACTCTCACTGCGCGAGGCGGTTTCCCGCGGCGACGACCGCATCGAAGCCGGGCACGTCCTGCTCGGAATACTGCGTTCGCCCAACGCGACGACCAGCGATCTGCTCGGCGGTGCCGAAGGCGCGGACCGGTTACGGACCTCCGTCCGGGACTTGCTCGATCGCGCCGCGTGACGGGGCGGGCCCGGAGGCACGCCCGCCGTTAGCATTGCCGCATGGCACTTCTGCTTCGCCTGGCGATCAATGCTCTCGCGATCTGGCTCGCCGCAGCCTGGATCGGCGGGATCGAGCTCAAAGACCCGCCCGACTCGGGCACCGGCGGAAAGGTTCTCGTCGTGGTCTGCGTCGCGATCGTCTTCGGACTGGTCAACGCGCTGATCAAGCCGATCGTGAAGCTGCTGTCACTGCCGTTGGTGATCGTGACGCTGGGGCTTTTCCTCCTGGTGATCAACGCCCTGATGCTGTGGTTGACCGCCAAGATCACCGAGACCACCGATTACGGTCTGCGGGTCGACGGATTCTGGGCGGCGCTGGGCGGCGCGATCATCGTCACAGTCGTGAACTGGGTGCTCGGGATCTTCGTTCCCGAGGGCGGGCGCGACTGATCCGGTCGCGCCGGATCTCAGCCGAGGCTCAGTGCCAGGGCGGTCAGTAGCGACCAGCCCAGCATCGCGAGTCCGGTATCGCGTAGCGACGGGATCAGTCCCGGACCCTGCGCACCACCGCGCACCGGCGCGTTGGATCGGATGGCCAGCGGAATCGCCAGCAATCCGACCAGTGCCCACGGTGTGCGGACGGCCAGCGCCAGCGAGGCGACGAACGGCACCACCATGAGCACCAGATGCAGGGTGCGGGTCCGGGTGTCGCCCAGTTTCACGGCCAGGGTGGTCTTCCCGGTCACCGAATCGGTGGGGATATCGCGCAGGTTGTTGGTGACCAGCACGGCGCTCGAGAACGCGCCGACCGCGATGGCGCCGACCAAGCCGGCCCACTCGACCCGCTCGGCCTGGACGAATTGGGTGCCGAGCACCGCCACCAGACCGAAGAAGACGAAGACCGCGATCTCACCGAAACCGCTGTAGCCGTACGGTTTGCTGCCGCCGGTGTAGAACCAGGCGCCGGCCAGGCAGGCCGCACCGACCAATAACAGCCACCACGCCGTGGTGAACACCAGCACCAGTCCGAAGATGGCGCCGACGCTCAGGCAGGCGATCGCGGCGTTCCGGACGGCGGCGGGGCTCGCCAGGCCCGAACCGACCAGGCGCAGCGGTCCCACTCGCTCGTCGTCGGTGCCGCGGATGCCGTCGGAGTAGTCGTTGGCGTAGTTCACGCCGATGATCAGGGCCAGCGAAACCAGCAGACTCAGTAGTGCTTTCCACCAGACCGCGGCATCCAGCGACGCGGCCGCGCCCGTGCCGACGAGGATCGGGGCGATCGCATTGGGCAGCGTCCGCGGGCGGGCGCCTTCGAGCCATTGTGCTGCACTAGCCATGTCAGGCAGCCTAATGGTGGTGGCCCGCGGGCGGCAGCGCAGCGTTGGCCCGGAGGCGGCAGCGGCGCCGCTCCTTTGTCGATAACATTATTTCGATATATCGGAGTAAGCTCTCGGGGTGACGAGGTATCGGGAGCGGCTCACCTCGCCGCCGCATCCGGAAATGACTCGACCGGCCACATACGATTGCGAAGGCATGTTTTCTGATCACAGCGGCTCCGCGGACGCCGGAACGCACACCCGACCGGACGGCGTCCGGGATTCGACGCTGTCCGGGATCCGCGTGGCAGTGCTGGGGGAGGTGGCGCTGCGGCGCGAGGCCGAGCTGGTCGCGGTACCCGGCGCGCGAGCCCGGCTGCTGGTCGCCGCGCTGGCCGTGCATCCGGGCCGCAGTCGCAGCGCGCAGGCGCTGATCGACGACATCTGGGGGGAACAACCTCCGCGCGCGCCCATGAACGCGCTGCATACGCAGGTCTCCCGGTTGCGTTCGGCGCTACCGGAGGGTGCGCTGGAAATCGGTCCGGCCGGATATCGGCTGCTGCTGGGCGAGACACAGGTCGATCTGAGTCTGGCCCGGAGCCTGGAACGACAAGCACAGCAGCGGCTCGATCAGGGCGATACGGCTGGTTGTCTGGACCTGGTGCTGCGAGCCCGCGGACTGTGGCGCGGTGAACCCGGCGCCGATCTGCCGCCCGGTCCGGTCGCCGACGAGGTCCGCGAACTCGCGGCCGCGCGCGCGTCCGGTCTGGACGCGCTGGAACTGTCCGCCCGTGAGGCCGGTGGGGATATCGGTGGCGCACTGCGGGTGGCCCGGAGGTCCGCCGCCGCCGAGCCACTGGACGAGCCCGCCCACGCCACTCTGATGCGGCTGCTCGCCTCCGACGGCCGGGCCACTGAGGCCCTGGAGGTCTTCGCCGGGTTGCGCACCCGGCTCGGAGAGGAACTGGGTGCCGATCCAGGACCGGCTCTGGTGGCGTTGAACACCGCGATTCTGCGTGGCGACCAGCCCGCGCCCGGCGCCGCGCAGTCGCGCGTCCTACCGGCCTCCTCTGCGGTGCAGCGGGTTTCGTCGGCGCAGCATGCGCTGGAACCGCAGTCGGCGGACGGGCTGCCGGAATCTCCCGCGGCCCCGCCGAATACGGCACTCGGATTGCGGGCAGCGCCGAATCCGCTGCTCGGCCGCGAGAGCGATCTGCAGGCGCTGGAGAAACTCGTGCGGGAATTCCGGGTGACGACCGTGCTCGGGCCGGGCGGCACCGGAAAGACCCGGGTGGCCAATGAACTCGGAGCGCGGGTGTCGCAGCGGCAGCCGGTGACGCTGGTCGAATTGGCCTCGATCCGCGCCGATTCCGAGGGTTCGCCCGCCGAGCAGCTGGCCGGGACCTGCGCGGAGATCGAGACCGCGATCGGCGCGGTCCTCGGTGTCAACGAATATTCGCGTGAGACGAATGTGTTGCGCCGCAACCAGACCGTCGACGGTAAGCGCAGGCTGCGGGAGGCGCTGTCGCTGCGTCCCATGCTGCTGATTCTGGACAACTGTGAACACCTCATCGATGCGGTCGCCGAGGTGGTCGCCGATCTGGTGGGCAGCTGTGAGCAGCTGACCGTGGTGGCCACCAGCCGGGCACCGCTGTCGATCACCGCCGAAACGGTGTATCCCCTGCCGCCCTTGGCGATCGACGCCCAGGGTTCGCCGGCGACCGAACTGTTCGTCAGCCGGGCGCGGGCGGTGCGGCCCTCGGCCCGGCTGGACCCGGAGGTGGTGGCGCGGCTGTGCCGCACCCTCGACGGTCTGCCGCTGGCGATCGAATTGGCCGCCGCGCGGGTGCGCGCGATGCGGGTGGAGGAGATCGAGTCCCGGCTCGAACACCGCTTCGCCCTGCTGCGTTCCGGCGATCGAAGCTCACCGGAACGTCATCGCACCCTGCACGCGGTGATCGAGTGGAGCTGGAATCTGCTCGAACCCGAACAACAGGTGGCGTTGCGGCGACTGTGCCGGTTCCCCGGTGGATTCACTTTGCGCGCCGCCGAATTCGTCGTCGGCGGACCGGATGTGCTCGACCCGGTCGCCGCCGTGGACGGGCTGGTGGGACAGTCCCTGCTGACCGTACTGGCCGACGACGACGCGATCGACACCCGCTATCGCATGCTGGAGACAGTGCGCGAATTCGGTGAGGAACAGTTGGCCGCCGCCGGCGAGGCCGATCTGGTCATGGATCGGATGTGCGGCTGGGCACGGCAATTCGTCTACGAGGCGACGCAGGAGTACCAGGGGCCCGAGCAGGTGCGCGTGGTGCTCTCGGTGGCCGCCGAACTGGACAATCTGCTGGCCGTCCTCCGCCATGCGATAGACAGCGGCGATTCCCACACGGTCTATTCGATATTCGGGCCGATCGCCGTGCTGTGGGTGATGCGCGGCGCGCACATGGAATTGATGAACTGGGCGCCGCGGGTGGTCCCGGTGCCGTCGCCCACGGGGCAGCGGCCGCCGGGTGCGGCCGATCTCGAGCTGCAGAGCTATATCTTCCTCGCGATGCATCTGACGTTCGCCGACGTGGGACTGCGGCCCATCGCGATCATCCGGATGCGGGCGCGCCGGTTGCTCGCCCGCGACGATATCCGTCCGCCCCTGCGGTTCCTGGGTGAATTGTTGTGCGCACCTGTCGATCTCACCAAGGGCGTACGGTTGCTCTCGACCGGCACCCGGGCCGAGGACGATGTCACTCGGGCACTCGCCCTGCTGTTGCGCGCGAACATGCGGGAGAACGACAGCTTCACCGCGGGATCGATCCGTGACGCGACACAGGCGCTCGCGATCGTCGAGGGGAACGATATCTGGGCCACGGCGATGTGCAGCCAGCATCTGGGGCAGATGGCCTCGCAAGCGGCACGATACGAGGAGGCGGTGGCCTACTACCGCCGCGCCGCGGAACTGATGCAGGAACTGCGCTGCTACGAGGAGAGCGTGGAAATGCGCAGCTTCCTCGCGGTATCGATGGTCGGCACCGGACAATTGGCGCAGGCGCGCCGGGAACTGGAATACGCGCTCGGTGTCGTCGACGACGGTGTGGGCTTGGACGATCCGGTGACCCGGCCCAACCACCGTAAGGCGGCCGTCGTCGCCGGTCTGGCCGAACTGGAGTTGGCGGAGGGGCATATCGAGCGCGGGTTGCGGGCATTCCGCCGCAGCCTGGAGCTGTTCGGCTGGCCGACCCTGTCGATGGGGCCCGGGCCGGGCGACATCATCGTCGCGAGTGCCGTGCTGGACGCGCATGTGCTCAACGATGCCGCCCACGAGGTGCCGCACCTGCCCGGACAGATGGCCCGAGTGGCGCGGGAGCGGCTGACCCAGTACATCGATGTGCCGCAGGTCGGCGGGGCGGCCGGTGCTCTCGGGTCCTATCTGATCCACTCCGGGAAGGATCCGCGGCGTGGCGCGGAACTGCTCGCCATTTCGCAGAAAGTGGTAGGCCGCCAGGACTATTCGTCGATGCGGTGGAGCCGCCATCTGGAGGCAGCACGGGAGCGGGTGGGGTCCGAGGTGATCGAGTCGGGGCATCGGACCGTATCCGGTATGAGCCGCCGCACCGTCGCGACCCGCTTCCTGGCGATGCTTCCGGAGATCGAGCGTCTGGTCGGCGATTAGCCGCTGTCGGCACAGACAACTGCCCGCCGGTCGCGATCGCGACCGGCGGGCAGTGTTCGGGAGATTCACGCCCGGCGCATGTAGGCGCGAATGGCCAGCGGGGCGAAGATCGCGATCACGACCACCGATCCGACCAGGCACCAGAGCAGGTTGCTGCTGTAGACGTTGCCGTTCATCAGTTCGCGGCACGAATTCACCATGTAATACACGGGATTGGCCTTGTTGATGGCCTGCATCCAGCCGGGCATGGTGCTGACGAGTGCGAACGCGCCCGACATGAAGGTCAGCGGGAACATGATCATCATCGAGATGCCCTGCACCGACGCGGCGCTCTTACCGGTGACGCCGACCAGCGCCCAGATCCAGCTGACCGCGAACGAGCAGAACACGACGACCAGACCGGCGGCGACGACACCGAGCACACCGCCGGCGGGCCGGTAGCCGATGATCAGGCCGACGACGATGGTCAGCGTCGTGGCCAGACCGTAGCGCACCATATCGGCGACGAGTGCGCCCGCCAGGGCCGAAACCCTCGCGATGGGAAGGGATTTGAAGCGGTCGAAAACGCCCTTGTCCATATCCTCACGCAGCTGGGTGCCGGTGACGACGGAGGTGAGCACGACCGTCTGGACCAGGATGCCCGGAATCAGCACCGGTAGATAGGCATGCACACTGCCACCGATCGCGCCGCCGAAGATGTAGGCGAACAGCGCGGTGAACAGGATCGGCTGAATCGTCACGTCGAACAGCTGTTCCGGATTGTGCTTGATCTTGAGGATGCCGCGGTAGGCCATGGTCAGCGAATTGGCGATCGCCTGACGCAACGAGATGTGGTTGCTGACAACCGGTATCGCGGCTCGGGCCGCGTGCCGGCCGGTGGCGGCGGGTGCGGGAAGTGTGGTGGTCACGATGAGTCCTTCGGGTGTGGGTGGGTGGCGAGAGGTCAGGCCGCGGGGGATGCGGTGTCGGCGGCGTCGGTGTCGGCGCCGTGGCCGGTGATGGCGAAGAACACCTCGTCGAGGCTCGGCTTGCTGACGGTGATCTCGTCGACCCGGATATCGTTGTCGCGCAGGCGGATCAGCAGGTCGGCGGTGACGCTCGGATCGCTCAGCGGTGCGGTGACCCGTCCGGCCTCCGGGGTGATGCTGGCGTCGACCAGCTTGCCCTCGGCGCGGGAGAGGAATTCGCCGATCACGGTGCGGGCCAGTTCGATCCGCGTGGTATCGGCGACGGTGATCTGCAAGGCGGACTGGCCGACCGAGGCCTTGAGCTCGTCGGAGGTGCCGTCGGCGATCACCTTGCCGCGGTCGATGACCGCGATCCGATCGGCCAGCTGGTCGGCCTCGTCCAGATACTGCGTGGTCAGCAGCACGGTGGCGCCCTCACGGACCAGCCGGCGGATGGTCTCCCACATCTGGGCGCGAGTGCGCGGGTCCAGACCGGTGGTGGGCTCGTCGAGGAACAGCAGCGGCGGGGTGGCGATCAGGCTGGCCGCCAGATCGAGCCGGCGCCGCATACCGCCGGAGAAGTTCTCCAGCGCCTTGTTCGCGGCCTCGGTGAGCCCGAATTCCTCGAGCAGTTCGGCGGATTTGCGCTTGGCCTCGGCGCGGCCCAGCCCGAGCAGCCGGGAGAAGATCATGAGATTCTCGGTGGCGCTGAGTTTCTCGTCGACCGAGGCGTACTGCCCGGTGACGCCGATCAGCGAGCGGACCGCGGTCGGCTCGGACACGACATCGTGGCCGAAGATGCGGGCCCGGCCGCCGTCGGGCCGCAGCAGGGTGGCGAGCATGCGGATGGTGGTGGTCTTGCCGGCCCCGTTCGGGCCGAGCACGCCGTAGACGGCGCCCTGCGGCACCGCCAGGCTCACGCCGTCGACGGCGCGGTGCTCCCCGAAGACCTTGACCAGCCCGTCCGCCTCGATGGCGAGTGCGTCAGCAGGTGCGTTAGAAGTCATGGCACTACTGTGCGAGGCCGGTCTTGCACCCGGCTTGCGCCGCTGTTGCGTGCCCACGCAAGAGCGCTGTCGACCGCCTTGCGTCTACCGCGACCTGCGGATTCTTGGGGAAGTCTAGGAGCCGGTCCGCTCCTGAGCCGCCTGCTCGAGGAGGTGGTCGCGCAACAGCGCGCGGTTCGGTTTACCCGGCCCGCGCATCGGGATCTCGTCGACGACCGCGAGTTCGCGCGGTGCGGCGATCGGATCCAGTTCGGCCACCACATGGGCGCGCAGTTCGTCGAGGGTCGGGGTGGTTCCCGGGTTGGGCACCACCGCCACGGCGACCCGCTGGCCCAGCCGGGGATCCGGCAACCCCAGCACCACGGCCTCGTTGATCGCCGGATGGGTGGCCAGTACGGCCTCGACCACCTGCGGAATCACCAGGAGGCCGCCGGTCATGATCGCCTCGTCCAGCCGTCCGCTGATGGTCAGCACGCCGTCGTCGAAGGTGCCGGCGTCGTCGGTGCGGAACCAGCCGGGCTCGGCGAAGGCGGGATGGTCGGGGATACCGCGATAGCCCTTGGCCAGCATGGTGCCGCCCAGCAGCACCCGGCCGTCCTCGATTCGCACCTTCGCACCCGCCAGCGGTACGCCCTCGTAGACGCAGCCGCCGCAGGTCTCGCTCATCCCGTAGGTGCGGACCACGTTGATCCCGGCCGCGCGGGCTCGGTCGAGGACCGGCTTGGGAGTGGCCGCGCCGCCCACGAGAACCGCGTCCAGCGCGGCCAGTGCCTGCACGCCGACCGGATCGTCGAGTGCCTTGATGAGCTGGGTCGGTACCAGCGAGGTGTAGCGGCGCGGACCCGTCATCCCGGCCACCGCGGTCGCCAGTCCGCCGGGCAGGAATCCGCCGGAGACATCGAGGACGACCGGATCGGTGCCGGCCTGAATACTGCGCAGCAGCACCTGCACACCGGCGATGTGATGGGTCGGCAGGGCCAGCAGCCACTGTCCGGGACCGCCCAGGCGGTCGTGAGTGGCGTCGCCGCTGGCCCGCAGGGCGGCCGAACTCAGCATCGCGCCCTTGGGCACGCCGGTGGTGCCGGAGGTCGTGACCACCAGGGCCACCTCGTCATCGATTTCCTCACCCGGGCGCAGCGCGCTGGACAGGCGATGGGATTCACGGCGATCGCCGGTGGGGATCGGCAGCCACGCCGGACCGTTGCCCTCCAAGGCCGCCCGCAGATGCGGCAGGACCTCGCCCACCGCGGCTCCGGTAGGCATGGGGAGGGTCCGCAGGGTGGTGCTCACGTTCGCGATGGTGTCATGTCGAGGTCGATGACCCGTGAACGGGTCCGCACTTCCTTCACTGGAATAGGGGAGAAGGTCAGTCCGACGTCGGTGTCGCCAGTGGCCAGCCACCAGCTGCCAGGTGAGATGCCACTCGTGCGATATCGTCCTCGCCCGGCAGCTCCTTGGCAACTCGGGCGATGGCCGCCTCGATCTCGTGCCGGGCGATCTCGTCGTCACCGGCGCGTTCGCGGACCAGCTCCTCGACGACCAGATGTACCTCGTAGTCGGTGAGCCGGCGGTGCAGGACCGCGAGCAGTGCGACATAGTCCGACTGGGGCACACCCTGCGGATATCCCGCGCGCAGCCAGCCCAGGACCTTCTGCAGCACCGAGGGCGCGGTCTCGGCGGGCTCCGGTTGCTGTGGTGATGCGGATTCGGTAGTCACGATGTCCTTTCGACGGTCGAGGCGCTGCCGCCCGGGCAGCTCGGTCTCAACCGAACAGATGAATGCCGAGTCGCGCGGCCAGGAAATCCTTGGCAACGAACAACACTCCGGCGATGACGGTCAGCAGTACCACCGCATAACACAACCCCGCGCAGGCCGCGGCCGCACGTCGGCGCGTGGACGCGGGCTGTGGCGCATCCGCGGCGAGGGAGTGCAGGCGCACGCCCAGTGCGAAGATCGCCGGCAGTCCCGCGCCGAAGAGCAGTGCCGCGGCGGTGACGCGCCACAGTTCGGTCAGATCGTCGATCAGGGTCTGCATCAGAGCTTCCTCGCCGTGCGACGCGATGCCGCGGAGTCGTCGCGAATGGTCGGCACAGCGGGACCGGACTGCCCGTCGGCATGGACGTGAGGAGTGCCGGAATCGTTCCCCTCGGGGCCGGGCTCAGCGATCGGCGACGGTGGCTCCTCGCCGCGGGGGGACTCGCTCCCAGTACCCGGGTCGCCGGGGTGCGCGGGGGCGGTGGCGTCGGGCCGAGCGGCCGGGGTGGTGTCGGATGCGGTGGAGTCGGCGCGCTCCACCCCCGGCAGATTCGTCCACTGCTCGTTGACATTCGCCGCGTGCACGGGGGTTCGGCGCGAGCGCAGATAGATCAGCCCGGCCATCACGATCAGGATCGCGAAGACCACCAGCACGCCGGGCAGGCCGCCGATACCGTGTGCCAGCGCCCAGCAGATCGCGCCGACCAGACCGGCCAGCGGCAGGGTGAACACCCACGCCACCACCATGCGGCCGAGTACCGACCAGCGGACCTCGGCGCCGGGCCGGCCGATACCGGTGCCCAGGATCGCGCCGGTGACCGTCTGCGTGGTCGACAGCGGCAGTCCGAAATGCGCCGAGGTGAGAATGATCGCGGCACTGGTGGATTCGGCGGCCAGGCCCTGCGGCGGGGTGATGTCGACCAGCCCCTTGCCGAGGGTGCGGATGATGCGCCAACCGCCCAGTGAGGTGCCCGCGGCGATGGCGACCGCGCAGGCCACGATCACCCACAGCGGCAGTTCGTCGGAGGGCTGGGCCGATCCGTAGGCGATGAGTGCCAGGAAGATGATGCCCATGGTCTTCTGCGCGTCGTTGGTGCCGTGCGCCAGCGACACCAGTGAGGCGGAACCGACCTGCCCCCACTTGAATCCCCGGTCGACCACGTTCGGATCGCTGCTGCGGGTGATCCGGTACACCAGCCAGGTCCCGACCGAGGCGACCAGCGCCGCGACGATGGGGGCGAGCACCGCCGGCACGATGATCTTGGTGAGCACGCCCTTGTTGCCGGCCGACCAGATCACCCCGCTCCAGCCGAGTGCCGCGATGGTGGCGCCGATCAAACCGCCGAACAGGGCGTGCGACGAACTCGACGGCAGACCGAACAGCCAGGTCAGCAGATTCCACAGAATGCCGCCGACGAGCCCGGCGAAGACGATGGTGAGAAGATCCGCGCCACCGACCTCGTCGAGTCGCACGATTCCGTCGGCGACGGTGGCGGCGACCTCCACACTGAGGAACGCGCCGATCAGATTGAGTCCGCCCGAGAGCAGGACGGCGGTGCGTGGGCGTAGTGCTCCGGTCGCGATCGACGTCGCCATGGCGTTGGCGGTGTCGTGGAAGCCGTTGGTGAAGTCGAAAACGAGAGCCGTGACGACGACGATGAGCAGAACGAATAGTTCGGCGGTCACGCATCCAGTGTGCGTTATCGATCCGTTAATGCCGTTGCCAGGCTGCCGACATGTCCGACCGAGCGGGATGGTAAGGCGGCTTCGGGCGGTTCGCGTGGATCGGGCGATCAGTCCGCCGGCCTGCGGCTGTCACGCCGCAGCGGATGTTCGGCGGGCACTTCCACCAGGACGACAGGCACCCCGTCGGGATCCTTCAGCCACATCTCGATCAGTCCCCACGGCTCGCGCACGGGCGCGCGATCGATCGGCACGCCGCGCAGAGCCAGCTCGGTGGCCGCGATCCCGGCATCGCGCACCTGCAACCACACAGCGCCCGCGAATCCGCTCGGCGCATCCGCGGCGCGCCCGTGCGCCGCCACTTCGAGCAGCGATTGCCCGGCGAAGAACACCGTTCCGCCGGGGTACTCCCGGGCGATCGCCAACTCCAGCGCATCCCGGTAGAACGCCAGTGTGCGTTCGTAATTCACCGGGCGCAGAATGATCCGGCTGCTGAGGATGTCCACAGTGTGAGCGTAGGCGGGGCGCCCCGCCTACGCGGCGAATCAGAAGTAGTACGGGTAGGGGGACCAGTCGGGTGCGCGCTTCTCCAGGAACGAGTCGCGTCCCTCGATGGCCTCGTCGGTCATATAGGCCAGGCGGGTGGCCTCCCCGGCGAACAACTGCTGGCCGACCAGGCCGTCGTCGGTGAGGTTGAACGCGTACTTGAGCATGCGCTGTGCCTGCGGGGATTTGCCGAGGATGTCCGCGGTCCATTCCAGGGCCTCGTCCTCGAGCCGGTCGTGGTCGACGACCGCGTTCACCGCGCCCATGTGGTGCATCTGCTCGGCGGTGTAGGTGCGGCCGAGGAAGAAGATCTCCCGGGCGAACTTCTGGCCCACCATCTTCGCCAGGTAGGCGCTGCCGTAGCCGCCGTCGAAGCTGCCGACATCGGCGTCGGTCTGCTTGAATCGGGCGTGCTCGCGGCTGGCCAGGGTCAGATCGCAGACCACGTGCAGACTGTGTCCGCCGCCCGCGGCCCAGCCGTTCACCAGTGCGATGACCACCTTGGGCATGAACCGGATCAGCCGCTGCACCTCGAGAATGTGCAGCCGCCCGGCCCGGGCCCGGTCGACCGATTCGGCGGTCTCCCCGTCGGCGTACTGATAGCCGCTGCGCCCGCGGATGCGCTGGTCGCCGCCCGAACAGAACGCCCACCCGCCGTCCTTGGGGCTGGGGCCGTTTCCGGTGAGCAGCACCGCGCCCACATCGGGGCTCGTGCGCGCGTGCTCGAGCGCGCGGTAGAGCTCGTCGACCGTATGCGGCCGGAAGGCGTTGCGCACCTCCGGGCGATCGAACGCCACACGTACCGTGCCTTGCTCGATGTGCCGGTGGTAGGTGATGTCGGTCAGGTCCTCGAAACCCGCGACGGGCTCCCAGAGTTTCGGATTGAACGTCACCCGAGCCATCATGCACCCCGCCTGTCACCGGTATCGCGCCCGCGCCGCCGCCGATCGCCGAGGATGTGATGTTCGTCCGCTTCCGCCCGGTATCGGCGCGCTACCGACGAGTCGGGTTGGACGGTGTAAGAACTGGGGTTACCGTGCAAGGATGAGCGAGCGAGTGGAACCGGTGATCGACACCAGTGCGATCGACGGCGATCGGTACGACAAGCACGGTGGCTTCCCGAAGGTCGTCGAGGCCGAGCCGGGTGCGAACTTCGCGCCGTTCCTCGAGGCGATGCGCACCCTGCAGGATCTGACCGTCTCCGCCGACTGCCCCGACGAAGTGTTCGGTGCGGCACTCGATCAGGCCCGCGCGCTGATCGATCTCCTCGAGCCCTACCGCGCACCGGAATTGCAGGGTCCCGCGGGCCGGGTGCCGTCGCTGCCGGGCCGGGGCAGTCTGCTCATGCCGCCCTGGCTCGTCACCGAGGCCGGGCCGACCGGCGTCCGGATGCACGGCGAATTCCGCCGGTATCACCTCGGCGGCAACAACGCCGTGCACGGGGGCGTGCTGCCGCTGCTGTTCGACGATCTGTTCGGCTCCCTGGTGCACTACGCCGGGCGTCCCATCAGCCGTACGGCATTCCTGCACGTCAACTACCGAAAGGTGACTCCGCTGGAGACGCCGCTGGTGGTCGAGGGCACCGTCGATCGGGTGGAAGGACGCAAAACTTTCGTCTCCGCGCGCCTGCGCGATGAATCCGAAACGTTGCTCGCGGATTGTGAAGGGCTCATGGTGCAGTTGCTGCCTTGGCAGCCGTGACAGGTGAGGACAGTGTGTCCGCTGCGTCCGGTGCGTATAGTTGCCTGCGCTCGCTCATCGAAAAACTATCCGGAGGAACCTGAAAGTGGTTGCAGCACTGTCTGAATCCCTGCTCGATGACGCCAAACGCCCGGCCTTCCTGGCCGATGCCCAGGAAGTCCTGGATGCGGAGGTGTCCGATAAGGGGGGCGCGTCGGGCCTGGCCGTGAAGGGCGGCTACGCCGCGGTGAAGAAGGTCAGCCCGACCATCGTCTCGGACGCGCTGGAGTCGTTCGCGCCGAAGTTCGTCGAGCAGCTGGAGCCCTACTGGGCCCAGTACCAGGCGTCGGGTAACGGTTCGTTCGCCGACCTGCTGGTCGCCAACTCCGACGAGGTTGCCGAGTCGCTGCTCGCGGTGACCGACGCTCGTGCCGAGGCTTCTTCGCGTCCCGCGCTGAAGAAGGCGTACTCCTCGCTGCGTTCGTCGGCGAAAAAGCATGTGACCGAGGCGCTCCCGCGGCTCGGCGAGCTGGTCCAGCGGCACGCCGGCTGAGTTGCTCTTGTGTGACCTCGTCGTCCGATATCCGGATGGGATGTGATCCCGGGTATCGGACGACGGGGGTCGCCGCGCCGGTCAGCCCGGTGCGGATTTTCCGAACCGCCAGTACCCCGTGAAGGTGATGTCCGCCTTGGCGATACCGCGTTCGACGAGGTGCCGCCGCAGTCCCGACGCCAGCTTCTGCTCGCCGGCCAGGAACGCGTGCACCCCGCTCGCGGCGATCTCGGCGGTCCGCACGGCATCCAGCGCGAGGCTGCCGACCTCGGCCCCCGGCTCGTCGCGGACCAGCCAATTCACCTGTACCCCTTCCGGTTCACCCAGTTCCTGGGCGTCGTCGGGATGGGTGATCTCCACATAGACCGCACCCTGTAGCTCGCGTGGCGCCGACCGCAGAATGCCCGCGATCGCCGGCAATGCGCTCTCGTCGCCGGCCAGCAGTGCCCACGAATTGCGTTGCGGTGCTCGGTACATGACGCCCTCGTCGAGCAGGCCGACCGCTGTACCGGGGGTGGCGTTCACCGCCCAGTCGCAGGCCGGCGTGTCCTCGCCGTGCATGGCGAAGTCGATGTCCAGCTCGGCGGTTTCGCCGAATTCGCCCTGGCCGGCCGGGCGGAATTCACGCACGGTGTAGTTGCGCACCACCGGCCGGTGTTCTTTCCCCATCATCAGCCACTGGGCGTACCAGAGATTGCTCGCGGCCGAGGGCAGTTGCAATTCCCCGTCGCGCGGCAGGAACAGCCGGAACCACTGGTCGAAACCCATCGGGGTGAAATCGCCGAGTTCCGCGCCGCCCACGGTGACCCGGACGAAGTTCGGGCTGATTCGTTTGCTCGCCAGCACCTCGGCGGTGCGGATCCGCCGCTTCTCGGGCTTGACGTACTTGGTGCGCTTCGCCATCGTCTTAGGTTAGCAAAACCTAAGTAGCGGAGCCGGGTGTGAGCGGGCCGACGTGCCATTCGGCCCGGAGGTCTGACAGTCTGAGGGTGTGAATCCGTCGACAGCACAGGCCCAGGTCGTAGTGGACGAGCTGGTGCGCGGGGGTGTGCGCGATGTCGTGCTGTGCCCGGGCTCGCGCAACGCGCCCCTGGCCTTCGCGCTGCAGGCGGCCGATGCCGCCGGGCGGCTGCGACTGCACATGCGGATCGACGAGCGCACCGCGGGCTTCCTCGCGATCGGCATGGCGATCTCCACCGGCGCTCCCGTGCCGGTGGTGATGACCTCCGGTACCGCCGTCGCCAATCTCGGGCCCGCCGTGCTGGAGGCCAACTACGCCCGCCAGCCCCTGATCGTGCTCAGCGCCAATCGCCCCTACGAGATGCTGGGCAGTGGCGCCAACCAGACCGTGGAGCAGTTCGGCCTGTTCGGTAGTCAGGTGCGGGCCGCGATCAGCCTGGGACTGGCCGAGGAGGAAGCGGACTACCGTAGCCAGAACAGCGTGTGGCGAGCGGCGGTCTGCCGCGTCCTGGCCGCGGCGCGCGGCACCCGCTCGGGCAATGCCGGACCGGTGCATTTCGATATTCCGCTGCGTGAGCCGCTGGTGCCCGACGCCGCGGTGGGGGAACCGATTCCGGGCGGCCGTGCCGGCGACGCGCCGTGGACCGAGACCCAGTACGCGACCCTGGACGTGCCGCTCGATATCGACCTGACACCCGACACCGTCGTCATCTCCGGGCACGGTACCGGCTATCGCGCCGAACTGGCGCAGCTGCCGACGGTGGCCGAGCCCACCGCGGCGATGCCGGGGCCGGCGCTGCATCCCCTGGTGTTGCCGCTGCTGAAGCCGAAGCAGGCCATCATCACCGGCCGTCCGACGCTGCATCGCCAGGTGTCGAAGGTGCTGGCCGATCCGGATGTCACGGTCTTCGCGCTGACCACCGGACCGCGCTGGCCCGATGTCTCCGGCAATGTGGTCGGCACCGGCACCCGGGCGGTCACCGCGGGCGCGCCGCGTCCGGAGTGGCTGCAACGCTGCCGCGACCTGGATGCCGCGGCCTGCGGCGTGGTGCGCACCGAATTGGCCCGCCACCCCAAGCCGACCGGTCTGCATGTGGCCTCGGTGGTGATGGACGCGCTGCGCGACGGTGATCAACTGCTGCTCGGCGCCTCGAATCCGGTGCGCGACGCGGCACTGGTCTCCCATCCGCGACCCGGTATCAAGGTGCTGTCCAATCGCGGTGTCGCCGGTATCGACGGCACGGTGTCCACCGCCGTCGGCGCGGCGCTGAGCCATCCCGGCCGGACGTTCGCGCTGATCGGTGATCTGACCTTCCTGCACGACGCGTCGGGCCTGCTGATCGGGCCGGGTGAGCCGCGCCCGCTGGACCTGACCATCGTGGTCGCCAACGACGACGGTGGCGGCATCTTCGAACTACTCGAACAGGGCGATCCGCAGTACGCCGGCGTCTTCGAGCGCGTCTTCGGCACGCCGCACGGGATGGACCTGGCCGCGTTGTGCGCCGCCTATCGGATTCCGCACCGGCAGGTCGATCCCGCCGAGCTGGCGGCGGAACTGACCGGGCACGCACACGGGATCCGGGTGCTGGAGGTCGCGACCGAGCGTTCCAGCCTGCGCGAACTGCACGCCGCGGTGCGGGCCGGTATCGATCAGTAGCCGGAACCCGGCTCCTCGTACTCGTCGTCGAGCGGTACGGGGATGGACTGTTCGAGCAGATCCGCCTCGGCCGCCTCGCGGTCGGCGGTGCGGACAGCGGGCTCCAGCTCGGATTCCTCCGGTGCCACATCGAGATTCTGATCCAGTTGATCGGCCTCCGGAACGGCGTCCTCGGAGGCGTTCGCGGCGGTGTGATCGGTCATCGGCTGCTCCCTTCGGCTGAGGGTCCGCCCTGCCGGATCTGCCGATCCGGCACTGTCGAGGATGCCCCGACCGCCTCCGGCTGGCAACCCCGGCCGGTGGGTGGGGCACCGATGATTTTCGCGGGTTCGCCTCGTCGGCATGGGTGGATGCCTGCGTCCGGTCAGGCCGCGTTCGGAGGAGGAACACATGGCGACACCGCGATTCGATCTGGAGTCCGCGACCGATGCGATGGCCGGGGTGATCGCCGGTATCGGTGCGGAGGACCTGGCCGCGGCCACTCCGTGCCCGGATATGACCGTGCGCGATCTGCTGTTCCACGCGATCGACTTCACCGAGGCGTTCCGGCAGGGCGCCACCAAGGAGGGGGTCGGCCACTCGGCTCCGCCGCGGCCCGCCCCGGAGGGCGCGCTGCCCGACGGCTGGAGTGAACTGATCGGCACCCAGTTGAAGGCCCTGACCGAGGCCTGGCGTGATCCGGCGGCCTGGGAGGGCGATACCGAGGTCGGCGGCGTCACCGCACCCGCGGCCGCGATCGCGGGATTCGCCCTCGACGAGGTGGTGGTGCACAGCTGGGATCTGGCCCGCGCCACCGGACAGGACTACCGCCCGGCCGACGCCGATGTGGCGGTGCTGCTCGAACAGTTCCGCGATACGCCGCGCGAGGGCGTTCCGGGCCTGTTCGGACCCGTGGTCGAGGTGCCCGCCGACGCGCCGGACTGGGCTCGGCTGCTCGGATTGACGGGGCGCGATCCCGGCTGGCGTCCCTGAGGTCGCCGGCGGCCCCGAGGTCTGGGGGGCTCCCCGCTACCGGGTCAACAGTCCGGCCGCGGCGCTCGCCGCGGCGGCCTCGGCGGCCGTCACCGCGATCGCGTCGTCGATGGGGTCGCCGGAGGCGAGGAACCGGTAGTACAGCGGCGCCGAGACCGCGGAGAGGACCGCGCGGGTATCGGTCTCGGGGGTGAGTTCACCGCGTGCGATGGCGGTGGTGACGCACGGCGCCCATTCGGTGAGCCGGACGTCGTAGAACCGGTGCAGCGCCGCGGCGGTCTCCGGATCGCTGATCGCCGCGGCGATCAGCGCTTTGAACAGCGGCCCCTGGCGCGTATCGGTGAGGGTCGCGGCGACCAGCCGGGCGTTGGCGATCAGATCGCCGCGCAGGGTTCCGGTATCGGCGTGCGGCAGTGAGGTTTCCGCCATTTCGGTGAGCAGGTCGGCCACCAATCCGGCCGGGGTGCGCCAGCGCCGGTACACGGTGGTCTTGCCGACCTCCGCCCGTGCGGCCACCTCGCCCAGATCGAGGGTGGCGAAACCGCGTTCGGCGAGCAGATCACCCGCCGCTCGCAACACCGATTCGCGGACGCGGGCGGTGCGGCCGCCCGGCCGCACCGAACCGGGCGCGACCGTTTCGGAACTCATAATGGTCCTCCAGTTTCATTAGTGACTCCTTCAGTGTATCGTCTGCGGTGTTAATGAAACTTCAGTTCCGTTAGGGGTTTGATCATGGAGTATCGGCGACTGGGTGCCTCGGGGCTGCTCGTACCGGCCCTCAGCTTCGGCGCGGGCACCTTCGGTGGACGCGGAGAACTGTTCGGCGCGTGGGGCGATACCGATGCCGAGCAGGCGCGCCGGATGGTCGATGTGGCGCTGGACGCGGGCGTCACGATGTTCGACACCGCGGACGTGTACTCCGACGGTGCCTCGGAAGAGGTACTGGGCCAGGCGATTCGAGGCCGCCGCGATCGGGTCCTGTTGTCGACCAAAGCGTCACTGCCCACCGGGCCGGGACCCGCCGACAGCGGCTCCGGACGTGCCCGGTTGATCACCGCGGTCGAAGCGGCCCTGCGCCGGCTCGGCACCGACTACATCGACCTGTTCCAGTTGCACGCCTTCGATGCCGCGACGCCGGTCGAGGAGGTATCGGCCGCGCTCGGAGATCTGGTGCGGGCCGGGAAGATTCGCTATGTCGGCGCCTCCAACTTCGCGGGCTGGCAGTTGATGAAATCGCTCGCCGCGGCCGATCACGGAGGTCACCCCCGCTATATCGCGCATCAGGTGTACTACTCGCTGGTCGGGCGCGACTACGAATGGGAACTGATGCCCCTCGGCCGGGATCAGGGTGTCGGGGCGGTGGTGTGGAGTCCGCTGGGCTGGGGCAGATTGACGGGCAGAATTCGGCGCGGGCAACCACTTCCGGAGGGCAGCCGCCTGCACCGCACGGCCGAGGCCGGTCCGCCGGTGCGCGACGAGCTGCTCTACGACGTGGTCGACGTCCTCGACGAGATCGCCGCGGAAACCGGAAGATCAGTGCCGCAGATCGCGCTGAACTGGCTGCTGTCGCGTCCGACGGTCGCGACCGTCATTGTCGGCGCCCGCAACGAGGAGCAATTGCGGCAGAACCTGGGCGCGGTGGGGTGGGAGCTCGACGCCGCGCAGCGGGCTCGCCTGGACAAGGTCAGCGCCGTGACACCGCCCTATCCGTACTACCCCTACTATCGGCTGCCCGATTTCGCGCGGCTCAACCCGCCGCTGGTATAGCGATCAATACACATCGCGCACATAGCGTTTCTCGGCGATGAGCTGCTTCTTGAACGCCAGTGCGGCGTCCTCGTCGAGTTTGCCGTGAATCCGGGCGATGGCGAGCAGGGTGTCGTCCACATCGCGGGCCATGCGCGCGGCGTCACCGCAGACATACAGGTGGGCGCCGTCGCGCAGCCACGACCAGAGTTCGGCGCCGTGCTCGATCATGCGGTGCTGCACGTAGATCCGCTCACGCTGATCGCGCGAGAAGGCGAGGTCGAGGCGGGTGAGGAAGCCGGAGCGGAACATATCCTCGAGTTCGGCCCGGTAGTAGAAATTGTCCCGCGCGTGCTGATCGCCGAAGAACAGCCAGTTGCGGCCGCGGCAGCCCAGCGCGCGACGTTCGTGCAGGAATCCGCGAAACGGTGCGATCCCGGTACCGGGGCCGACCATGATCATCGCGGTGGCGGGATCCAGCGGCGGCCGGAAATGCGGTGCGCGCTGCAGGAATACCGGCACACCGCCGGACTCGTCGCGATCGGCGAGATAGGTGGAACAGACCCCGCCCCGGGGATCCTCGGCCGCGCCGTATCGCACGACTCCCACGGTGAGCTGCACCTCGTGCGGACTCACCAGCGGACTCGACGAGATCGAATACTGTCGCGGTTGCAGCTTCTTCAGCACCGACAGCCATTCCACCAGATCGGCGCGCACCGGGAAATCGCGCAGCACGTCGACCGCGTGCCGATCCCACAGATACCGGTCCAGCTCGTTGCGATTGTCGCGACGCAGCAGTTTCGCCAACTGCTGGCTGGGATTGTGGCCGGCGATGAAGGTCAGCAGATCACCGCTGATCTTGGTGATATCGAAATGGCTGCGCAGCGCCGATTCCAGCGGCACATCGCGCCCGTCGACGTCGACCGACCGGCTGCCGTCGAGTCCGGTGGCGCCCAGCCAGTTCCGCACCGCGGTCGCACTGTTGGCCGGCCACACCCCCAGACTGTCGCCCACCTCGTAGCCGGCCTCCAGTCCGCTCAGATCGAATCCGAACTGCCGCACCTCCTTCGGCGAGGTCGCGCCGGACAGCAGCTCGTTGCGCACCAGCGGGGCGAGCACCGGAGCCTGACGGGTGAACGGCGCCGGCGCCGATCGGGTGGTCTTCGCGGGCGCGGGCGCGACACGGAGGCCGGTACGGTCGAGCACCGCGACTCCGGCGGTTGCCGCGGGGGTCGGTCCGCCGCCGCTCGGCGGATCGGTGTCCTCGGCGCCCAGGGCGGCCAGCACCGCCGCGGTCCACGCGTCGGACAGCTCGTGGTGATCGGGTTCGCTGTCCACCCGCTCCAGCAGACGTGTCGCACCCCGTTCGGACAGCAGCCGATCGAGGGCGCGGCCGTAGCCGCAGAAGTCGTCGTAGGAGGAATCACCCAGCGCGAAGACCCCGTACCGCACTCCGGTGTGGCGAGACGCGCTCTCCCGCAGCCGGTCCCAGAAATCGGCGGCGTTGTCGGGCGGGCCACCGTCGCCGAAGGTACTGGTGATCAGCAGCATGTCCCCGGTCAGCTCGGCCGGTTCACACGCGTTCATCTCGACCAGCCGGGGGGTATGCCCGTGTTCGGCGAGGGCGGCCGCGACCGCGGCAGCCAGCTCTTCCGCGGTTCCGGTCTGCGAGGCCCACAACACGGTGACCGGCCGGCCCGCCGGACCCGCCTCCGGGGCCGCCGCGGCGTCCTCGGAGGCCCGGGAGTACATACCGGCCAGTAGTCCGTCGATCCACCAGCGGCTGCGTTCGGACAGCGGCGCCGACTCCGGCAGCACCGGCTGGCCCCGCACCGGAAGTGATTGCAGGGCAGCCAGATAACCGCCCAGATAGATCCGTTCGGATTCACTGAGCGTGGGTGCCGGTCCGGTATCGAGACCGAGCATCGCCGCGAGCGGATGCGGGGCCTCGGCCGGAGTGTTCGCCGGCTCCGGGGCGGGTTCGGGTCGCGGTACCGGCGCGACCCGGCGCAGGGTCACCGCGGCGGCCTTGAACTCCGGCTGTAGCGAATCCGCGTCGACGGCATCGTTGGTGACGGCGTTGATGGTCAGGTATTCCCCCTGCTCGTCGTTCCAGTGGAAGGGTGCGAAACACGCGCCCGGCCGCACCCGATCGGTGATCTGCGCCGGCAGGACGGCTCGCCCCCGGCGAGAGGCGATTTCGATCTGATCCCCGGGCCGCACCTCCAGCCGTCGCGCATCCTCGGGATGAATCTCGAGAAACGGCGCCGGGTTGAGTTTGTTGAGTTTGGCGACCCGGCCGGTTTTGGTCATGGTGTGCCATTGATGTTGGACGCGACCGGTATTGAGGATGAACGGATAGTCGTCGTCGGGCATCTCCGCGGGCGCCATATGCGGCCGGGGCCAGAACACCGCCCGCCCGCTCGCCGTGGGAAAGGCCAGTTCGTCGGTGCGATAGCGAATCGGATTGCGCCGCTGTGCCGGATCGGGGCACGGCCACTGCATCGGGCCTTCCCGCAGCGCGGCATAACTCATTCCGCGCAGGTCGTATCCGGTCTTCGGATTCGCGAAGCGACGGATCTCGTCGAAGATCTCGGCGCTGGAATCGTAATCGAATCCGGTGAACCCCATGGCGGTCGCGATCCGCGCGATCCACTGCCAATCCGGCATGGCCTCGCCCACCGGATCCACCGAATGCCGCAGCAGCGTCACATCGCGCTCGGAATTGACCATCACGCCGTCGGATTCGGCCCACAGCGTCGCGGGTAACAACAGATCGGCGTAGGCGTTGGTCGCGGTATCGCGATAGACGTCCTGGGTGATCACCAGCTCCGCCGCTTCCAGGCCCGCGATGACCGTTTTACGATTCGCGACCGAGGCCACCGGGTTACTGCAGATGATCCAGCACGCCTTGATGGTCCCCTCGGCCAGCGACCGGAACATCTCGATGGTGCCCCGTCCGGATTCGGCGCGAATGGATCCGTCCGGCAGGCCCCATTCGGTTTCGACGAAGCGGCGATCGTCGGCGACCAGCGCGCTGCGCTGACCGGGCAGTCCCGGGCCCATGTAGCCCATTTCCCGGCCGCCCATGGCATTCGGCTGGCCGGTCAGCGAGAACGGGCCGCTACCCGGCCGGCAGATCGCGCCCGTGGCCAGATGCAGATTGCACAGGGCATTGGTATTCCAGGTGCCGTGGGTGGACTGGTTGAGGCCCATCGTCCACAGACTCGTCCATTCCCCGGCCGCGCCGATCCAGGCGGCGGCGGTACGAATATCGTCCTCCGCCAGTCCGGTGATCTCGGCGACGCGGGCGGGCGGATAGTCGGCGAGGAAATCCGGCATCGCCGCCCAGCCCTCGGTGTGCGCGGCGATGAACTCCTGGTCGATATCACCGTTTTCGACGAGCAGATGCAGCAGTCCGTTCAGCAGCGCCAGATCGGTGCCGGGACGGATCTGCAGGAAAAGATCTGCGCGGGCGGCGGTTTCGGTGCGACGCGGGTCCACCACGATCAGTCTGGCCCCGGCCTTGAGCCGATCGGCCATGCGCAGGAACAGAATCGGATGACAATCGGCCATATTCGAGCCGATGACGAAGAACAGATCCGCGCGATCGAGATCGTCGTAGGATCCCGGTGGCCCGTCGGCACCCAGCGACTGTTTGTAGCCGGTACCCGCGCTCGCCATGCACAATCGCGAATTGGATTCGATGTGGACCGTGCGCAGATAACCCTTGGCCAGCTTGTTCGCCAGATATTGCGCCTCGAGCGACATCTGCCCTGAGACATAGAGCGCGATCGCGTCGGGGCCGTGCTCGTCGGCGATCGCGCGCAGCCGCTCGGCCGCATCCCGCACGGCCTGCTCCACCGGCAACGCCACCGGCTCCTGGCCACGCCGGGGGCGGTGCAGGGGAGCGGTCATACGGCCGGGAGCCCGCATCAGCTCCAGGTGGGTGGCGCCCTTGGTGCACAGCCGCCCGGCGTTCACCGGATGCGATGTGTCCCCGCTCACCTTGGCGATGACCGGTGCGCCGGAGTCGTCGCGGGCGGTCCGCACGCTGATTCCGCAGCCCACACCGCAGTACGAGCACGCGGTCCTCACGGTGCTCGGTGAACTCTCGGCGGCGCTCGACACATCTCCGATGATCGCGAGTGCCCGTTGCGACGGATTTACCCAACGTTATCGGCAGATGACGAAAGTCCTCACCAGGGCCGATGGGGTGTGGTGAGAACTATGCGGCCTGCCCGGTCGGAGGCGGTTTCCTGCGCCGCCGCCGCCCGGGCGGTGAGCTAACTCACCCCAGTTTGTAACCGCGGTGCAGGGCGACGATGCCGCCGGTCAGGTTGCGCCATTTCACCGACGACCAGCCGGCATCGGTGAGCCGCATCGCCAATTGCCGCTGATTCGGCCAGGCCCGGATCGACTCCGCCAGGTAGACGTAGGCGTCGGGGTTGCTGCTCACACCCTGCGCGACCTTGGGCAGCACCCGCATCAGGTATTCCATGTACACCGTGCGGAACGGGCCGAACACCGGAGTGGAGAACTCCGCCACCACCAGGCGGCCGCCGGGCTTGGTGACCCGCAGCATCTCCCGCAGCGCCTGATCGGGGTCCGATACGTTGCGCAGCCCGTAGGAGATGGCGACGGCATCGAAGGAGTCGTCGGCGAACGGCAGTGCCGTGGCGTCGCCGTTGACCATCGGGAGCCGCCGGAACCGGCCCGCCTCCAACATGCCCTTGGAGAAGTCCAGAGCCAGGCACCAGGCGCCGGACTTCGCGAATTCGGCGGTGGAGACACCGGTTCCGGCCGCCAGATCCAGCACTCGTTCCCCCGGGCGCAGGGCCAGCGCCCGGCGTGTGGCCCACCGCCAGTAGCGGTCCTGGCCGCCGGTGAGCACGGTGTTGGTCAGGTCGTACCGCTTCGCGACCCCGTCGAACATGGACGCGACCTCATGGGGTTGCTTGTCCAGTGAGGCCCGAAACGACTCTGTCTTCGCCACGGATGTGACCCTAGCGCGGCCCGCCGCGGTGGGGGACGCGGGTCGGTGCGCGCTCGGTGCGCGGCCTCGGGAATCAGATGGTCGAAGATTCGCAGCCAAGCCCCGGGCGGAACCAGGCCGACGGTGAGGTCACGGGAGATCCCCGCCGCCGCACAGGCTCCGCGGACCGCCCCGGCCGGATGCGCCCGCCGCAGCGACGCGGCCAGCGATCCGCCGACTCCGGAGAAACCGAGCTCCACCAGCTGCTGATACTCGGTTCGAAACCGCTGGGGCAGTAGCGGTTCCGGCCGTCGTCGCAGCCGCAGCACGGCGGCGTCCACCGCGGGGCGCGGATGAAAGGCGGTGCGGCTCACCCACGGCCCGAGCGAGGGCTCGGTCCAGGGCCAGTGCGTGATCGACAGTTTCGACCAGCGGCCGTAGTCACCGGAGTGTTTGCGGGCGAACTCCGATTGGGTCAACAGTGTGGCCGATCGCAGCCGGGGAGCCGCCAGGCACCACCGCACGATATCCGTGCCGATCGCGAACGGTATGTTCGCGACCACCGAGAACGGCTCACCGGGTGCGGTCACCTCGCGAAAATCACGGTGGTAGCAGCGTATTCGATCGTCATCGGCGTAGTGCCGCCGCAACCGGGCGGCATAGTGCGGATCCTTCTCGTAGGCCAGCACGCGCCGGCTCACCGTCAGCAGCTGCCGGGTGAGCATGCCGGCCCCGGGGCCGACCTCGAGCACCAGATCCCGGGAGGTGACGGCGGATTCGGCCACGAGCATGCGGGCCACGCGAGGATCGATGAGGAAATTCTGGGACAGGGTTTTTCGGGTACGTGAACGGGACATGGTGTCCTCCGGACGGAGCGGTCGAATCAGAACCGGTGATTCGCCCGGACCCGTGCTCGCGGCACACCACATCCCGCGGAATTCGCACCGGGGACAGTCGCCCGATACAGCGCTGTCGATTCAGCGGCAGGTGGCCGCTCCGGTGCGGAGAGGTAGCTCCGGAATCGGAGATGGGGTGGCGCTCAGTGCGCACCGGGGGTCCGGGCCGTCATGCGCAGCCGCACGAAATACGCGCCGAACGCGCACGTCCCGTTCATGCCTGGACTTCCCATACCGTCGACGCTAGAGCGCGGCGGCACCGGTGTCGACCGAATTTCGAGCCGGCCGGTGTGTTCAGGCGGTGCGATGCAATAGCTGCTGCCCGCCGATGACATCGTGATAGTGGCCCATCAGTTCGGTGCAGATCGCGGGCCAGGTGCGGTGCAGGACGGATGTGCGCGCGGCACGGGCGAATCGCGCGCGCGACACCGGATCCCGCAGGGCGGCAACGGCACTCGGCAGCAGTTCGGCGAAGCGATCGACCGGCAGCAGATAACCGTTGCGGCAATGGGCGATCAGATCGCGAGGGCCGCCCGCGTCGGGCCCGATCACCGGAACACCGCACGCCAGCGCCTCCTGGACACCCTGGCAGAAGGTCTCGTGCTCACCGGGGTGCACCATCAGATCCAGGCTCGCGTAGGCCCGGGCCAGTTCGGCGCCACCGAGTTCGCCGGTGAAGACCGCGGTCGGCAGCAGCCGGTGCAGCCGGGTGCGTTCGGGACCGTCACCGACCACGACCAGCCGGATACCGCGATCGTGGGCGAGGGCCGCCAGCCGCTCGACATGTTTCTCCGGCGCCAGCCGGCCGACGAATCCGACGACCAGCCGATTCCCGTCGGCCCATTCGTCGTGCAGGCGCTCGTCCCGGGCCGAGGGCGTGAACCGCACCGTATCCACACCGCGGGCCCACCGGTGCACGCGCGTGATGCCGTGCCGGGCCAGATCCTCCATCGCGGCGGAGGAGGGCGCCAGAGTGCGCGCCGCCCGATTGTGGATACGCCGGGTCCAGGCCCATGCCGCCCGCTGCGTCGCGCTCAGCCCGTAACTGGCCGCGAACCCGGCCACATCGGTCTGGTACACCGCGACCGCGGGCAGATCCAGGCGCAGCGCCGCCGCCGCGCCACCGGCGCCCAGCAGGAACGGGGAGGCCAGATGCACCACGTCCGCGTCGAACTCCTCGATCGCGCAGGTGAGCAGCGGTTGTGGCAGCCCCACCGGTAGCGAGCTGATCCGCGGCACCATCACCGCCGGCACCCGGATCACCGGGAAGCGGCCGTGGGAGCGGGCGGCCGGTGGCCGGCCGCGCGGCGTATCCGGCGCGATGACCAGGGCATCGTGCCCGTTGCGGTCCAGATGAGCCAGGACCTGCAGGACGGAGTTCACGACACCGTTCATATTCGGCAGAAACGATTCGGAGACGATCGCTACACGCACCTCTGCAGTGTGCGATACCGGGGGCACGCCACGACACCACACCGGGATGACGGATGTGCGAAGTTCGGGCGAACAGCTAGTCGGATGTCGGTGCCGGACGCTGCCGTCGCGCGAACCGCCGGACCAGCCACAGCACCGGCAGCGTCACCACCCACACCACCACGATCACCGACAGCGCGGGAATGATCGCCACCCGGGCGTCGCGCCCGGCGACCCGGACCAGTTCCGGATCACTGCGGCTGTATTCGACATTGATCCGCTCGCCGGCGGTCAGTTTGGTGGGGTACAGCACGCCGACCTTGGGATTGTGGGTCACCCCGTCCGGCGTGACGTAGGTGACCGCGGAGCGCAGCCGACCGGCCGACAATACTTCCGCGCTGGTCACGCCCTTATCGGAGCTGATGAGCATATCGTCGCGCCAGGCCGCCAGCACCAGCAGCGCCGCCAATACGCTCACCGCGACGGCGATGGTCACGATGGTGATCCGAGTCCGCCGGAGGCGACGCGAACCGGGTTCGGCTCGATCCTCACGGACAGCAGACTCGGTGGTTTCCGACACCGCAACAGGCTATTGCATGCCTGGAGATAGCGTATGCGCCCATGTCCCGAAACTTCCGCTTCACCGTGTCATACACCGTCCCGGTCGAGGAATTGCACCGGGCGCTCACCAGCGACGAATTCTGGCAGGCCCGCTTCGAGGGTGCCGAGACCGCGACCTTCGAACTGGCCCGGCCGGGCGGTCCCGGCACCATCCGCCTGCGGATGACCGAAACGGCGCGGCCGGACAAGATCCCGGCGATCGTGCGCAAGGTCCTCAAGAACGATCTGGTACTCGAGCGCACCGACGACTGGGGCCCGCTCGACGGCGACACCGCCGCGGGCACCTTCACCGCGACCTCGTCGGGCATCTCCTCGGAGATGAGCGGGAAATACCTGCTCCGCGGGACGGCCACCGGCTCCGAACTCGAGGTCAGCGGGACGGTCAAGGTCAAGGTCGCGCTGGTGGGCGGGGCCATCGAACCGCTCGCCGAGCAGTTGCAGCAGCGCGTGGTCAACAGCGAGCGCACATTCGTCGAGAAGTACTTCGCCGCCAAGTCCGAGGCCTGATCGCCCGGCCGCGACGAGCCGTGCCGGATCCGTGCACGCGGTCCCCGGGTGCACGAGTCCGGCCTCGCCGGCTACTGCGACCAGTCGGCCGCGGCCGGATCGAACGCGCGCTGTTCGACCAGGACCAGCCAGTTACCGGAGTTGTCGCGCATCACGGCCTCCACCCCGTACGGCCGCTCCGACGGCGGCTGCACGAACTCCACCCCCTTGGCGGTGAGCTCCTCGTAGGCCTTCTGGCAGTCCTCGGTGCGCAACCCCAGCGCACCCATGGTGCCGTTGCCGAGGGAGCGGCGGACGGCCTCGGCCATACCCTCGTCGAGCGGCGGGCCCGGCACCATGAGCGTCACCTCGAGTTCGGGATGATCCGGCTGAGCCACGGTGACCCAGCGGAACCCGTTGTCGCCCATGGAGATGTCGGTCATCTCCACGAAACCCAATTTCTCGATGTACCACTGCTTGGCCGCGGTCTGATCGGTCACGTACACCGTGACCAGGGAAACGTTGGTGATCGTCGTCATGAGATCAGGCTAGGAGCCGCCGCGGGCCGGCCGCTTCTCCGAAATTGCGATATCACCGCGGTGGCCGGCGATCGGAGAGCCCGTGCATGAAGACGTAACAACCCGGAATGCGCGGCGCCCCATCGGCGGCGAACTTTGCCTGGTAGGCCGAGGGCGACATCCCGACCAGTTCGGTGAACTTGCGACTGAACGAGCCCAGGCTCGTATAGCCGACCAGCACGCACGCCTCGGTCACCGTGATGTTGGTGGCGCGCAACAGATCCTGCGCGCGTTCGATGCGCCGCTCCGCCAGGTACAGCGCCGGAGTCCGGCCGTAGGTGGCGGCGAAACAGCGCAGGAAGTGATACTTCGACACCCCGGCGGTGGCGGCCAGTTCGTCCACATCGAGCGGCCGCGCGTACTCGCGATCGGCCAGATCACGCGCCCGCCGCAAATGGGGGAGCAGGTCCTCGGGCACCGAGTGGGCGCGCATCAGCTGAACGGCGCCCGTTCGTCGAAACGCAGCGACGCGCGTCCGGCGGCGCGCCATGCCCGCGCGGTGAGATCGCTGTCCTGCTCGTCCACCAGATTGCCCATCACCCGTACCGCCGTGCGCTGCAGCAGCGCCGAACGCATCACCGGCGGCCCGCCCGCCGGCACCATCCGTGGATGGGTCGCCAGCGCCGCGATCCGGCGGGCCACCGAGAAGGTCCGCCCGTAGCGGGCCCGCAGCAGATCCGGCCACAGCGTGGTCAGGTCCGGTTCGCCGAGCAGTCCGGACAGCAGATGTCCGCCTTCGAGTCCGTAGTCGATGCCCTCGCCGTTGAGCGGGTTCACACATCCGGCGGCATCGCCGACCAGCGCCCAGTTCCGCCCGGCGACACCGGAGACCGCGCCGCCCATCGGCAACAGGGCCGAGGCCACCGCGCGGGTCTCGCCGTCGAACTGCCATTCCTCCCGCCGCAACGAAACATAATGCTGCAGAAGAGGTTTCAATGAGATGTGCGAGGGCCGTCGCTCGGTCGCGAGGGAACCCACGCCGATGTTCACCTCACCGTTGCCCAGTGGGAACACCCAGCCGTAGCCCGGAACCAGGGCGCCCTCCGCGTCACGCAATTCCAGATGCGAGGTGATCCACTCGTCGTCGCTGCGGGCCGAACGAATGTAGGCGCGCGCGGCGACCCCGTAGGCGAACCGGCGGTGCCAGACCCGGCCCAGCAGTTTGCCGACCGGTGATCGCACCCCGTCGGCGACGATCAGAGTGTCGCAGCGGATCTCCCGTGTCCCGGAGTCGGTTCGGACGGTCACACCGGTGACCCGATCCCCGTCGCGATCGACATCCACCACCCGCACGCCGTCGATCATGCGCGCACCCCACTTGACCGCGGTCTCGCGCAATGTGTCGTCGAGTTCGGTTCGAGGAACGGCGCTTCCGTAGGCCGGGAACGAGCCGCCTGGCCAGGGCAGTAGCGCCTCCCGGCCGAATCCGGCCATCCGCAGCCCTCGGTTGACGGTATGGGAGCGAACCCAGTCGCCGAGTCCCAGCGCTTCCAGTTCCGCGATGGCCCGCGGTGTCAGCCCGTCACCACAGGTCTTGTCCCGGGGAAAGACCGCGGCATCGGTGAGCAGAACGTCGCGACCGGTCCGTGCCGCCCAGGCCGCCGCGGCGGAACCGGCCGGTCCCGCGCCGACGACCAACACCTGGACGTGCTCGGGCAGGACGGCGCTGTGCTCACGCTCCGGTGCCGTCGAGTCGCCTGCCTCACCTGAACCCATGTCCCAATACTGGCAGAGCTCTCCGCTCCGTTTCGCTCCGGCGGGTTCGAGGTAACCGACGCCGAGACGTACGCGGTGGTGGTTGTCGGCCCGCCCGGATTCCGGCCCGGCGGAGCCGGGGCGCGGAGCGGAGGAGCGGAAGAGTGAAGAATCGAGGCGGAGGGGGCCCGATACCCGCCGGAGCGCGGCGGAGGCAGCGGGCTCTGTGACGGTGTTCATGGGAGCCTCGAAGCCGACAAGCTAGGTTCTTCGGTGTGGGGACGGACGCGGCATTGGGAGAAGACATGAGTGCATCGGCTCTGAGCGATGAGAGCACCGTGGTTGCCGGGGTCGATCTCGGCGATCCCGAGCTCGCGGCGACGGTGCGCAACGGGCTCGAAGAGGTGGAGAAGTTACTGGTCAGCGAGCTGTCGGATGGGGAGGACTTCCTCCTGGAGGCGGCCCTGCACCTGGCTCGCGCCGGGGGGAAGCGGTTCCGTCCGCTGTTCACCATCCTGACCGGCCAGCTCGGACCCCGCCCGACCGACCCCGATCTGATCACCGCCGGCACCGTGGTCGAACTGGTCCACCTGGCCACGCTGTACCACGACGACGTGATGGACGAGGCGTCGATGCGCCGCGGCGCGCCGAGTGTGAACTCCCGGTGGGGCAACAGCATCGCCATCCTGTCGGGTGACTACCTGTTCGCGCATGCGTCGCGGCTGGTGTCGACTCTCGGCCCGGACGCGGTGCGCATCATCGCCGAGACCTTCGCCGAGCTGGTCACCGGCCAGATGCGGGAGACTTTGGGCGCCAAGCAGTCCCAGGATCCCGTCGAGCACTATCTGCGCGTGGTGTGGGAGAAGACCGGATCGCTGATCGCGGCGTCGGGCCGATTCGGCGGCACCTTCTCCGGTGCGGGCCTCGAGGATGTCGAGCGGCTGGCCCGCCTCGGTGACGCGGTCGGTACGGCATTCCAGATCTCCGACGACATCATCGACATCTCGTCGGTCTCCGAGCAGTCGGGTAAGACGCCCGGGACCGATCTGCGCGAGGGTGTGCACACCCTGCCCGTGCTGTACGCGCTGCGTGACGAGGGCGCCGAGGGGGACCGCCTGCGCGCCCTGCTGGCCCGGCCGCTGGAATCCGACGACGAGGTCGCCGAGGCGCTGGACCTGCTGTCCCGCTCGCGCGGCATGGTGCTGGCGAAGCAGAAGCTGCAGGGCTACGCCGATATCGCCCATGCCGAGCTGTCGGCCCTGCCGCAGGGGCCCGCCAACGACGCGCTCGAACACCTGGTCCGCTACACCATCGAGCGGGTGGGCTGAGCCGCGCCGACCGGCTTTCGCGTCCGGTTCGTCCTGATGTGATCGATATCGCACGGCCGGGGCCGGTATCGGCCCCGGAACCGGAACCCACCGCCGATCGTTGATCCGACATGCATGGTTACGCGAACGGTTTGAAGACCTTCGGGCTCATGGTGGGTCTGTCGGCACTGATCGTGTTCGCAGGTGCGATGTTCCGCAACCCCACAATCCTGATCATCGCGATCCTGCTGGCCGTGGGCATGAACGCCTACGCCTATTTCAGCAGCGACAAGCTGGCCCTGCGGGCCATGCACGCGCAGCCGGTATCCGAACTCGAAGCGCCGGTCATGTACAAGATCGTGCGGGAACTGGCGACCACCGCGCGCCAGCCCATGCCACGGCTGTACATCAGCCCGACCTCCGCGCCCAACGCCTTCGCCACCGGTCGCAACCCGCGCCACGCGGCGGTCTGCTGCACCAGCGGCATCCTGCAGATCCTCGACGAACGGGAACTACGGGCCGTCCTCGGCCACGAGCTGTCGCACGTCTACAACCGCGACATCCTGATCTCCTCGGTGGCCGGCGCCCTCGCCGCGGTCATCTCCGGCCTGGCCAACCTGGCCTTCTTCGCGAGCATGTTCGGTGGCGGCAGCCGGGACGGCGAAGGCCCGAACATCCTCGGTGTGCTGCTGGTCTCGCTGCTCGGCCCCATCGCCGCGACCCTGATCAAACTCGCGGTTTCGCGCTCGCGCGAATATCAGGCCGACCAGGACGGCGCCGAGCTCACCGGCGACCCGCTGGCGCTGGCTTCCGCGCTCCGCAAACTCGAACGCGGCACCCAGGCCGCCCCGTTGCCGCCGGAACCCCAGCTGACCGCGCAATCACATCTGATGATCGCCAATCCGTTCCGGGCGGGCGACAAAATGGCCCGCTGGTTCTCCACCCATCCCCCTATGGGCGAACGAATTCAGCGCCTCGAACAAATGGCCGGCGGCCCGCGGAGTTACTGACCGTCACCGGTAGTTCACGAATTGGAGGGCGACCTCGAGATCGGCGCCCTTCAGCAGTGCGATCACGGCCTGCAGATCATCGCGCTTCTTGCTGCTGACCCGCAGTTCGTCGCCCTGGATCTGCGCCTTGACGCCCTTCGGGCCCTCGTCGCGGATCTTCTTGGCGATCTTCTTCGCATTCTCGGTGGAAATACCCTGAATCAAATTTCCGGTGATCTTGTAGGTTTTCCCGGAGGCCGCCGGCTCACCGGCCTCGAATGCCTTCAGTGAGATATCGCGACGGATCAATTTCTCCTTGAAGACCTCGAGCGCCGCCTTCACCCGCTCCTCGGATTCGGCTGTCAGCACGATCTTCTCCTCGCCGGACCATTCGATACCCGCGCCCGTCCCGCGGAAGTCGTAGCGGGTGAGAAGTTCCTTGGCCGCCTGATTGAGGGCGTTGTCGACCTCCTGCCGGTCGACCTTGCTGACGACATCGAATGACGAATCGGCCACGCTGCGCTCCTGTCTGACGGCTCACGTTTCACCCGGTGCTCCGGTTAGGGAACTTTCTACCCCGGCTACCCCGCATCGGTCACGGCACCCCGCTGGCCAGCCGGTTTGCGTCCAGGCGCCCTGATCGTTGTATTCTGCTCTGCGCGCTGACACAGCGCGATTCGGCGGATTGCCCGAGTGGCCAAAGGGAGCTGACTGTAAATCAGCCGCGAAAGCTTCGGAGGTTCGAATCCTTCATCCGCCACCCGTTCAGGGCCCTCTCCTCTCGGAGAGGGCCCTGTTCTCGTTCGCGGGTGATTCGCGGGCCCGCACCCCCACGCTGAGCTCCCGATGGGCGAAGCGACGGCCAAAAATTCCGCGCTGAGCTGCCGGTTTGGTAAGTTTGCCGTGCAGTGTGTAACCTCGTTCAAGGCTTCAGCGCACCGGGTGCGGAGGATTCCAGCTCGGAGCGAATGGAGCCATGCCCCCTTAGCTCAGTCGGCAGAGCGTTTCCATGGTAAGGAAAAGGTCAACGGTTCGATTCCGTTAGGGGGCTCGCCGGATTGCCGGTGGTGACCGACGGCATCTCCAGGGCCCAGGCGCCATCGCAAGCCGACCCTATGGCGGTGTAGCTCAGTCGGTAGAGCAAACGACTCATAATCGTTGTGTCGCCGGTTCAAGTCCGGCCATCGCTACAAAACTGATACCCCGTCAGGTTGACCCGAAAGAAGGCATATCGTGGCCGCGAAGTCCACCGATGTCCGGCCAAAGATCACCTTGGCCTGCGAGCAGTGCAAGCACCGCAACTACATCACCAAGAAGAACCGGCGCAACGACCCGGATCGTCTGGAACTGAAGAAGTTCTGCCCGAACTGCGGCACCCACCGGGCGCACCGCGAATCTCGCTAGATTTCTCCGCGTGCACGCTGCCGCGCGCGTAGTCGGCGCTCGGATCGAGGGAGGTACATCGATGACCTCCCCGGATGTCCGTGGCCTAATGCCGACCCATGCAGCACTCGATGCCGGAGCAGGTTTTCCAACCCGCTCCGGCATTTGCTGTTGATGCGGTAGTTTCACGCTCCGCAGACTCCGGTAGCGGAGTCAGATAGGGACTCACTTTCCGTGACAATCAACACCGGAACAGAAACAGTGGACGCGCCGAACTCCGACAGTGAAACCTTCGATCCCTCGGCCCATGCCGCCGCCATGGTCGGTCACCACTACCGCGTGGACGACTACTACGAGGTCGGCCGTGAGAAGGTGCGCGAGTACGCGCGTGCCGTCCAGGACTACCACCCGGTCCACTGGGACGAGAGCGCCGCGCAGGAGTACGGCCACCAGGGCCTGCTGGCGCCCGTGACCTTCATCTCGCTGGTCGGCATCCTGGCCCAGCGCAAGCTGTTCGAGCAGGTGGTCACCGGATACGACCTCAGCCAGATCATGCAGACCGATCAGATCCTGGAGTTCCACCGCCCGATCCGGGTCGGCGACCAGCTCACCTGTGACGTCTACCTGCACTCGTTCCGCCAGGCGTTCGGCGGCGACATCATCGTCACCAAGAACATCGTCACCGCGCAGAACGACGAACTGGTCCTCACCACCTACACGACCCTGGTCGGTCGCAGCGGCGGTGACGTCGATCCCAATATCGCCGACGCGGTCCGCAACATCCTCATGCACGGCGTGGGGGAGGCGCCCGAACACCACGCGCGGGCCGAGGCCCCGGCCGGCCCGCCGCCGGTTCCGGTCACCACCACCCCCGAGGTCGTCGTCGGCATCCACACCCGCTCGTTCGACGACGTCGCGGTCGGTGACGAACTGCCGCCCCGCATCGTGCGGCTCACCCGCGGCGATCTGGTGAACTACGCCGGTGTGTCCGGCGACGCCAACCCGATCCACTGGAGCGACGAGGTCGTCGAACTCGCCGGCCTGGACACCGCCGTGGCGCACGGCATGCTGACCATGGGCCTGGGCGGCGGATTCGTCACCTCATGGCTGGGCGACCCGGCCGCGGTCAAGGAGTACAACGTGCGCTTCACCAGCCCGGTGTACGTCCCCAGCGATCAGCCCGCCGAGGTCGAGTACACCGGCAAGGTGAAGTCGGTGGACCCGGAGAACCGCACCGCGGTCGTCGCGATCGTCGCGAAGTCCGGTGGCCGCAAGATCTTCGGGCGTGCGACTGCCACCGTGCAGCTGGCATGATGGTCGCCGTCGGCCCGATTGGCTATCCGCCGGGGCGGTAACGTACACTCGGGATTCTGGGGTCGCCAGCCACTGCGCGCTGCTCTGAGGGGCTGGTTCCGGGCGGGTGACCGCCGGGGCCGGCACACCGACGGAGTGGCGCGCGTGTTGTGTGGCCCAGATCGACACAACTGAATAGCACCGTGCTGGATGTGAGTCCAGCCGAAGGGGCGTAGCTCAATTGGCAGAGCAGCGGTCTCCAAAACCGCAGGTTGCAGGTTCAAGTCCTGTCGCCCCTGCACTGGATGCCAGCGACGAGAGAGGATTCAGCGTGAGCGAGCGTAGCGAGCGAGCCATTGGCACAGCGCGCATCGCGCACGCCGGAGCCGAGCGGAGCGAGGAGAAGGCGTGAGCGACGAGCGGGACATTCGCCACGGCGCGCATGCCGCCGATGACGAAGACACCGCTGCGGTGAACCGGCCGAGTGGTAAGCGGTCGGCGCGTCGTGCTCGCACCGGATCTTCCTCGGACAGCGACACCGGCTCCCTGGCCACGATCGATCGTGGTGAGGGCTCCGGATCGGATTCGGCATCGCGTAAGGCGTCCAAGTCGGCGAAGAAGACCGCCGGAAGCGGTCGGGGCAATCCCTTCAAGCGCCTGGTGAAGTTCCTACGGGAAGTCATCGCCGAACTGCGCAAGGTGATCTGGCCCAACCGCAAGCAGATGGTCACCTATACAAGCGTTGTCCTGGTGTTCGTGATCTTCATGGTCGCGTTCATCAGCGGGTTGGACCTGGCGTTCATCAAGGGTGTCAACTGGCTGTTCGGCTAGCTGACCCGTCGGCGCCAGCAGCGGAGCCTGCGCAGTGACCACGAGTGCTGCGCCGTCCCCGCCGAGCGAGGACGGAACCAGCCGCCGGATTCACTTCCGGCGCGCAGTGGATGTACGTGACGACACAGGAAGCGAGTGCCCAGTGAGCACCCCGGAGAACGGCACAACCGACGAGTTCCCGGTCGACGACGAGGCGGCGGAGACGACCGCCGACGAGGCGACCGTCTCGGACGGTACCGCGACGTCCTCCGACGAGGCCGTGTCCTCCGATGACGAGGCGGCCGACGACGAGGCGGCCGACGACGAGGCGACCGCCGAGCCGGTAGCCGCGGAAGAGCCTGCCGATCCGGTCGCCGAGATGAAGGCGGCGCTGCGGCGCGCCCCGGGCGACTGGTACGTGATCCACTCCTACGCCGGTTACGAGAACAAGGTGAAGACCAATCTCGAGACCCGTGTGCAGAATCTGGGCCTCGAGGACTACATCTTCCAGGTCGAGGTCCCGACCGAACAGGTCACCGAGATCAAGAACGGCCAGCGCAAGAACGTGCAGCGCAAGGTGCTGCCCGGCTACATCCTGGTCCGGATGGATCTCAACGACGAGTCGTGGGGCGCGGTCCGCAACACCCCGGGTGTCACCGGATTCGTCGGCGCCACGTCGCGCCCGTCGCCACTGACCATCAACGACGTGGTCAAGTTCCTGGTCCCGGCCGAGCAGCAGCAGAAGAAGCCGGCCGCCGCCGCGGCGGGTGCCGCGGCAGCCAGCGAGACCGTCACCGAGACCGTCGCCAAGCCGGCCATCGAGGTCGACTTCGAGGTCGGCGAGTCGGTCACCGTCATGGACGGCCCGTTCGCGACCCTGCCGGCCAGCATTTCCGAGGTCAACGCCGAGCAGCAGAAGCTCAAGGTGCTGGTGTCGATCTTCGGCCGTGAGACTCCGGTCGAGCTGGCCTTCACGCAGGTCGCGAAGATCTGAGACTTCCGGGGTCTCGCACCCCGGGACAGGCTTACGGAAGTCCGTAAGGAACCTAAACCAAGGAAAGAAAGATGCCCCCCAAGAAGAAGAAGGTCGCCGGGCTCATCAAGCTCCAGATCCAGGCCGGCCAGGCGAACCCCGCCCCGCCGGTGGGTCCCGCGCTGGGTCAGCACGGCGTCAACATCATGGAGTTCTGCAAGGCGTACAACGCCGCGACCGAGTCGCAGCGCGGCAACGTCATCCCGGTCGAGATCACGGTCTTCGAAGACCGCTCGTTCGACTTCAAGCTGAAGACTCCGCCCGCCGCCAAGCTGCTGCTCAAGGCCGCCGGTGTGCAGAAGGGCTCCGCCGAGCCGCACCGCAACAAGGTCGCGACGGTCACCATGGACCAGGTCCGTGAGATCGCCAAGACCAAGCAGGAAGATCTGAACGCCAACGATCTCGATCAGGCGGCCAAGATCATCGCGGGTACCGCTCGCTCGATGGGTATCACCGTCTCCGAGTGACGGTTTCCCGCCCTCGCCGGTGACGGCGGGGTGTGTGTGGGAGGGACGGCCAGTCCCGACAACCACTTCTGACTTACGAACAGGACAGAGAATCATGGCAAAACGAAGCAAGGCTTATCTCGAGGCGGCCGCCAAGGTCGACCGCACTCAGCTGTACTCCCCGCTGTCGGCCGCTCGGCTGGCCAAGGAGACCGCGACCACCAAGACCGATGCGACCGTCGAGGTCGCCGTCCGTCTCGGTGTCGACCCGCGTAAGGCCGACCAGATGGTGCGCGGCACCGTCAACCTGCCGCACGGCACCGGTAAGACCGCCCGCGTCATCGTGTTCGCGGCCGGTGAGAAGGCCGCCGAGGCGGAAGCGGCCGGCGCCGATGCGGTCGGTGCCGAGGATCTCATCGAGCGGATCCAGGGCGGCTGGCTGGACTTCGACGCCGCGATCGCCACCCCGGACCAGATGGCCAAGGTCGGTCGTATCGCTCGCGTGCTGGGCCCGCGCGGCCTGATGCCGAACCCGAAGACGGGCACGGTCACCACCGATGTGACCAAGGCCGTCAACGACATCAAGGGCGGCAAGATCAACTTCCGCGTCGACAAGCAGGCCAACCTGCACTTCGTGATCGGCAAGGCCTCGTTCGACGACGCGAAGCTGGTCGAGAACTACGGCGCCGCGCTGGAGGAGATCCTGCGTGTGAAGCCGTCGACCGCCAAGGGGCGTTACGTCAAGAAGGTGACGATTTCGACGAACACCGGACCGGGCATCCCGGTGGACCCGAACCGCACCCGCAACCTCACCGAAGAGGATGCGTAAGGCGTAGAGCTCGTAGCCTCTCCGAAGGGCCGGCAGGGTTTCCCGCCGGCCCTTCGGCCTGTCCGGGGTAGCGCGGGACGGCTATCCCGCGCTACCGCTGCCGCCGGAGAGCGGTCGGCGGACAGGCCGCGGATCAGGCTGGGTGCTGTCCCCTGTTCCGCGCGATGCCCGTCCGCCGAGGCTGAGTGGCATCGGCGACAGCGGCGCAAAGGGCCACCGCGACAGCGGCTTTCGTGATTGTGCTCGTCATTCGATTGTTCTTCCGAGTGGACGGGGCGGACGGCCGGAGCGCGGCGCCGACAATTCAAAACGTTAACGTTTGCCATCGCGGATCGGGTCGATTTGGGATCGAGCCTGGTCATCGGCTAATCTGTACTGCGTTCGTCGGCCTGTCCGGCGATCACCCCCAATCGTTCTACCGAAGACCGTTGGTTGCTGCCGTCAGGCAGTCGAAGGTCCGGCGATATTGCCGGCGGCCCACGCAGGGAGAGCCGAGGTCAGGGACACTGTGTGAGCCACGCGCTCATATCGAGTTTCTTGTACGCCCCGGGATCGCTCTGCGGCCGGGGCGTTTGCTTTGTCGCCAGATGCATTCCGGTGCCGATTCAGTCGGCACTGCCTCCGGAGTCGGTAGTTCATCGCAGAACCGACCATCCAGAGAGGAGGCGAAGTATGGCAAAGTCCGAGAAGGTCACCGCGGTCGCGGAGATCACCGAGCAGTTCAAGAGCGCTACGGCCACCGTGATCACGGAATACCGTGGTCTGTCGGTCGGCAACCTGACGCAGCTGCGTCGTGCGCTGGGTAGCAATGCCACCTACTCCGTCGCCAAGAACACCCTGGTCAAGCGTGCGGCCGCCGAGGCGGGCGTCGAAGGCCTGGATGACTTGTTCGTCGGTCCGACCGCTATCACCTTCATCACGGGTGAGCCGGTCGACGCCGCCAAGGCCCTCAAGACCTTCGCCAAGGACAACAAGGCGCTGGTCATCAAGGGCGGCTACATGGACGGCGCCGCGCTGTCGGTCTCCGAGGTCGAGCGCATCGCCGACCTGGAGTCGCGCGAGGTGCTGCTGGCCAAGCTGGCCGGCGCCATGAAGGGCAACCTGACCAAGGCGGCCGGCCTCTTCGCCGCGCCGGCCGGCCAGGTCGCTCGCCTGTTCGCCGCGTTGGAGGACAAGAAGCGCGCCGAAGGCGGCGAAGCCGCCGAATAAGGCCCCGCGGCGAAGCCGCCGAATAAGGCCCCGCGGCGAATCGGTCGCTTAAGGCCCCGCGGCGAATCGGTCGCTTAAGGCCCCGCGGCGCCGCACAACAACCAGAAACTCTCTTCCCGCCTCGGGCGTGTACGACGGACGGGATGAACTACCGAAAGGAAACACCATGGCCAACGTGGACGAACTGCTCGAGACCATCGGCGGAATGACCCTGCTGGAGCTGTCGGACTTCGTCAAGAAGTTCGAGGAGAAGTTCGAGGTCACCGCTGCGGCTCCGGTCGCCGTCGCCGCTGTCGGTGGCGCTGCCGCTCCGGCCGAGGCCGCTGAGGAGCAGGACGAGTTCGACGTCATCCTCGAGGGTGCCGGCGACAAGAAGATCCAGGTCATCAAGGTCGTGCGCGAGATCGTCTCCGGCCTGGGCCTGAAGGAAGCCAAGGACCTGGTCGAGGGTGCCCCGAAGCCGATCCTGGAGAAGGTCGCCAAGGACGCCGCCGAGGCCGCCAAGGCCAAGCTGGAAGAGGCCGGCGCGAAGGTTTCCGTCAAGTAATTGCGGTAATCGTGTCCCGAAAAGGGCGGTCCCGTTGCGGGACCGCCCTTTTCGCATATTTCACAGCGAATCCCGCGCATGCCGTGAACAGGGCGATTACTAGCGACATTTCTACCGACGAGTCAGGTAGGGTGTCCTGCATCAGCGGCATGCGATACAGTGGCCCCACCCAGTGTGACGCGTCACACCGCGCGGAAATATCCGGTGACGCGGCCATGGGCGCTCGTCAGAAGAATTGTGGAGGTTGGCGTGGGCGTCGAGGTCAGGACCGAAAGCGTTACAAAATCTTTCGGATCCCAGCGAATTTGGCAGGATGTCACTCTGACCCTGCCACCGGGGGAAGTCAGTGCGCTGCTCGGCCCGTCCGGTACCGGTAAGTCGGTGTTCTTGAAGTCGCTGATCGGCCTGTTGCGGCCTGAGCGCGGCTCGATCTATATCGACGGTACCGATATCACCACCTGCTCCAACAAGGAGCTCTACGAGATCCGCAAGCTGTTCGGCGTCCTGTTCCAGGACGGCGCGCTGTTCGGGTCGATGAACCTGTTCGACAACGTGGCCTTCCCGCTGCGCGAGCACACCAAGAAGACCGAGTCCGAGATCAAGCAGATCGTCATGGAGAAGCTCGAGCTCACCGGTCTGCTCGGCGCGGAAGGCAAACTGCCCGGCGAGATCTCCGGTGGTATGCGTAAGCGTGCCGGTCTGGCCCGTGCGCTGGTGCTGGATCCGCAGATCATCCTCGTCGACGAGCCCGACTCCGGTCTGGACCCGGTCCGCACCACCTACCTGTCGCAGCTGCTCATCGATATCAACGCGCAGATCGACGCGACGATTCTGATCGTCACCCACAACATCAACCTGGCCCGCACCGTGCCCGACAACATCGGCATGCTGTTCCGCCGCCAGTTGGTCATGTTCGGCCCGCGCGAGGTCCTGCTGACCTCCGAGGAGCCGGTGGTCAAGCAGTTCCTCAACGGCCGCATGGTCGGCCCGATCGGTATGTCGGAGGAGAAGGACGAGGCCCAGATGGCCCGCGAGCAGGCTCTCGCGGACGCCGGCCACTACGACAACGGCACCGAAGAGGTCGAGGGCATCATCCCGCAGATGAAGGCGCAGCCGGGTATGCCGGTGCGCCAGGCCGTCGAGCGTCGCCGCCGCCGAGTCCTGGAAATCATGCACACCCTGCCGCAACAGGCGCAGCTCGCCATCCGTGAATCGCTGGATCAGAACGGCGATACACAAGTTCTGCCGGCCTATACGGGTAACGCTCCGCAATATCAGGGCGGCACGTACGACACCACCGTGCGTCACGACGCAACCAACGGGTAACATACGCAACCGTGAATCAACCCCTGGCACGGCTGCGCACTCCGGTCGAGTCGGGATTTGCGCAGGCCGGCAACATATTTGCGCTGCTCATTTCCGTGGCACGTAAATCACTGCGCCGGCCTTTCCAATGGCGTGAGTTCATCGAGCAGTCGTGGTTCATCGCGAGCGTCTCGATCTTGCCCGCCGCCCTGGTGGCAATCCCGTTCGGCGCCGTTGTTGCGTTACAGACCGGTTCACTTATCAAGCAGCTCGGTGCTGAATCCTTTACCGGCGCAACCAGTGTGCTGGCGACCGTTCAGCAGGCTGCGCCCGTCGTGACCGCGTTGATCATCGCGGGTGCGGCGGGTTCGGCGGTGGCCGCCGATCTGGGTTCCCGCACCATTCGCGAGGAAATCGACGCGATGGAGGTGCTCGGCATCGATCCGGTGCAGCGTCTGGTGGTTCCGCGGGTGCTCGGCATGATGCTGGTGGCGTTGCTGCTCAACGGCCTGGTCTCGGTGGTCGGTATCTGCGGCGGATATTTCTTCAATGTGTTGCTGCAGGGCGGGACTCCGGGCGCCTATCTGGCGTCGTTCTCGGCGCTGGCGCAACTTCCCGACCTCTGGATCGGCGAATTCAAGGCGCTCATCTTCGGGCTGCTCGCAGGCGTTATCGCCGCGTACAAAGGTTTGAATCCCAAGGGGGGACCGAAAGGTGTTGGTGACGCGGTGAATCAATCCGTGGTGATCACCTTCCTGGTGCTCTTCTTCGTCAATCTGCTCCTGACGTTGGTGTACCTGCAGGTAGTCCCGGCCAAGGGTTCATGACGATGGTTGTTGCACAGCGTTCGCCGATCTTTTCGAAGCGGATGCGCCGAATCGGTGCTGCGCTCAAGTCGCCGGTGAATATGGTCGATCGTGCCGGCGATCAGATGCTCTTCTACTCCAAGGCGATCGCCTGGATTCCGCGTACCCTCGTGCACTTCCGCAAGGAAGTCATGCGGTTGCTGGCCGAGGTCACCTTCGGCTCGGGCGCCCTGGCGGTCATCGGCGGCACCATCGGTGTCGTGGTGATGATGTCGGCCTCGGTCGGCGTGGTCGTCGGTCTGCAGGGCTTCAAAGCCCTGGATGCCCTGGGCAGTTCGGTGCTCACCGGCTTCCTGACCGGGTACATCAATACGCGTGAATTGGCGCCGCTGGTCGCCGCGCTGGCATTGTCGGCGACGGTCGGATGTGGTTTCACCGCCCAATTGGGTGCGATGCGGATTTCCGAGGAAATCGACGCACTCGAGGTGATGGCGGTGCCGGGTGTGCCGTTCCTGGTGACCACTCGCGTCATCGCCGGATTCGTGGCGGTGATTCCGCTCTACATCGTCGGTCTGCTCGGCACATTCGTCGCGTCCAGACAGATCAGCGTGTGGTTCAACGGCCAATCGACAGGCTCCTACGACCACTATTTCGGTCTGTTCCTACCGCCTGAGGACGTGCTGTATTCGTTCCTCAAGGTGCTGGTCTTCGCCTTCGTGATCATCTTGATCCACTGCTATTACGGCTTCAACGCCACCGGCGGCCCGGCGGGTGTGGGTGTCGCCGTGGGCCGCGCGGTCCGCGCGTCGATCGTGCTGGTCAACATCCTCGACTTCTTCCTGAGCCTGGCGATCTGGGGTACTACGACAACAGTGCGGGTGGCGGGATGAACCGTGTGCAGTTCTGGCGTTCCACCGAGAAACTGCGGGTCCGCACGCTGGGCATCGTGTTCTTCGTGGTGATGGCGCTGTTCCTCGGGAGCACGATCGCGGCCTACAACAAGGTGTGGGTCAAGGTGGTCAAGGTCGATCTGATCACCGACACGGTCGGCAACGCGCTGACCCGTAACGCGGATGTGAAGGTTCGCGGCGTCAACGTAGGTGAGGTCCGGTCGAGCGAATCCGCCAACGGCAAGGTGACCCTGCACCTGGCGATCGACCCGAACAAGGCTTCCAAGATCCCGTCCAATGTGACGGCGCGGCTGCTGCCGAAGACGCTGTTCGGTGAGCGCTATGTCGATCTGGTGTGGCCGGAGGACCCGAGCGCGAAACACCTGCAGGCCGGTATGACGCTGTACCAGGACGCCAGCGGGAACGCGATCGAGGTCAGCCAGCTGCTGGATTCGATCATGCCGCTGCTGCAGGCGATTCCGCCGCAGTATCTGGCCTCCACCCTCGGTGCGCTGTCGCAGGCACTCGGAGGCCAAGGCGAGGAATTGGGCCACACCATCGATCGGCTGGACGATATCTTCCGCGGCCTCAACGGTGTGATGCCGCAGCTGCAGGACGATATCCATCTGTTCGCCTCGGTGGCCGACACCTATTCCGATGCGTTGCCGCAGCTGGTGGACGCCTTCGACAACCTGCGCACGCTCAATGCCACGATCGTGCAGAAGCGGTCGCAGCTGGACACGCTGTATTCGGTGCTGACACCGACATCGGCGAAGACCGCGGATTTCCTGACGGTGAACCACGACAACATCATCGATATCGCGGCGGATTCGCGCGGGGCGCTGGAACTGCTGGCGACGTATTCGCCGTCCTATGCCTGCGCCATGAAGAATTTCGCGCAGCTCAAGCCGCGTATCGACAATATCTTCGGCAAGGGCACCGATCTGCCGGGTTCGCGGGTGTCGATCTCGATCGTCAATCCGCGCGGTCGCTACCTGCCCAACCAGGACGAACCGCGCTGGCTCGACGAACGTCCGCCGGTATGTTTCCCGGAATATCCGCTCGGTGTGGATTCCGGTCAGTACCCGACCGGATCGGCCAACGACGGCTCCTACCAGCCGCCGAGCCGGAATCCGGGTGATCAGAACATCGGTCAGCTGCCCCCGGCACAGTTCTCGGTGTACGGCGCGGGTGCCACGAGTATGGGTTCGCCGTCCGAACAGCACACGCTGGGTGCGATCTACGGTGCGGCGAACGGGGTTTCGCCCGATCGGGTTCCCGGCTGGGTGACCCGGATCGGCGCCCCCGCGATGCGCGGAAGTGAGGTGAGTGTGCGATGAGCGCGACGTTGCGTGGTCTGGGCGGGCCGCTGACCAAGTTGATCATCTTCGTGATCGTGACGGTGCTCGCGACCGTGATGCTGGCACTCACCATCGCGAACTATTCCGGCGGCGGAACCGAATTCAAGGCGCGGTTCAGCGATGTGACATCGCTGAATTCCGGTGACGAGGTTCGTATCGCCGGTGTGCGTGTCGGCAAGGTGACCAAGGTGTCGGTCGTCGACCGCAGTCTGGCCGAGGTGAAATTCGAGCTCACCGATCGCAATTGGCTGCCGGCCTCCACGACCGCGACCATTCGCTACCGCAACCTGGTGGGCCAGCGCTACATCGCGCTCGAGCAGGGCACCGGCCAGCAAGGACACAAGATCACCAAGGGTGCGACCATTCCGCTGGAACGGACCAAGCCCGCGCTGAATCTGACCACGCTGTTCAACGGTTTCCGGCCGCTGTTCCAGACGTTGTCGGCCGAGGACGTGAACAAGCTGTCCTACGAGATCATTCAGGTCTTCCAGGGTGAATCCGGCACGATCACCGATCTGGTGCGCAACACCGCGAGTCTGACCAACAAGATCGCCGACAAGGACGCCGTGATCGGTGACATCGTGAAGAACCTCAACGCCGTACTCGATTCGGTGAACGCGCGCGACGGACAGCTCAACGATCTGATCGTCAATACCGAGGCGCTGGTCAGCGGGCTCAACGCCGAGCGCGGCACGATCGGTTCGGCGGTGCAGTCGCTGGGCAATCTGGCCTCGGCGACCGCGGATCTGCTGGTGCCGACCCGGCCCACGCTGCAGGGGTCGATCGCGGGCCTGAACCAGTTGACCGGCACTCTGAACGATCGTTCGGACGAGGTGAACCAGGCGCTGGAGAATCTGCCGATCAAGATGGACAAGCTCGGCCGCGCGGCCAGCTACGGTTCGTGGTTCCAGTTCTATGTCTGCGGAATCGACATCGTCGCCGGTCCGGGCGTCAAGGATGCGCCGCAGCTGAATCTGCCGGCCGATTTGCCGACGGTGAATCAGCCGGTCTACACGAATCCGGCGCCCCGCTGTCATGGGAAGGGTGGCCGCTGATGGAAGACCGGGCTCTGTTCGGCAATCGCAGTCCGGCATTCATGGGTGGGCTCGGCCTGTTCATGGTGCTGCTGATCGCGTTGTCGGCGTTCTTTCTGAACAAGCTGCCGATCATCGGCGCGGGCACCAAGTACACCGCGGAGTTCTCCGAGGCCGCCGGGCTGAAGAAGGGGAACGAGGTCCGTATCGCCGGTGTGAAGGTCGGCGATGTGTCCGATGTGAGCCTGGACGGCGATCGGGTGCTGGTCGTCTTCCGCACCAAGGACGCCTGGATCGGCGATGCCACCACCGCGTCCATTCAGATCAAGACCGTGCTCGGCCAGAAGTATCTGGCGCTGGACCCCAAAGGGTCGCGTGTAGCCGATCCCGATAAGCGAATCCCGTTGTCGCGCACGGTTTCTCCCTACGACGTGGTGGACGCCTTCAGCGATGCGGCCAAGAGCATCCAGGACACCGACACCGGTCAGCTGGCTACCAGTTTCCGGGTGCTGTCGGACGCCTTCTCCGGCACGCCGCCGGAGATCCGCGGCTCGATCGACGGGGTGGCGCGGTTGTCGGAGACATTGGCCAAGCGCGACGAGGCGCTGAAGCATCTGTTCAACGCGACCAACAAGACGACCAAGGTGCTCGCCGACCGCAACCAGGAATTCGAGCGGCTGCTGGCTAACGGCGGTCAGTTGCTGGCCGAGCTGAACGTCCGGCAGCAGGCGATTTCGCAGCTGCTGACCGGTGCGAAAACCGTTGCCGCCGAATTGAGTGCGCTGGTGCACGACAACGAGGAACAGATCGGTCCGGCGTTGACCAATCTGAAGAAGTCGATCGACATGCTCAACGACAATCAGCAGAACATCTCCAAGACTCTGAAACTCGCGGCGCCGTTCTACGGGCTGTATTCCAATGTGCTCGGTAACGGCCGCTGGTTCGACGCGGTGCTGGTCAATCTGACCCCGCCGGCCCTGCCGGAGATTCCGGGTAACCGCCCGCCGATCCGCAACCTGGGAGGCAACTGATGCAGGCCGGCATCGGTAAGGGATCGGGTCGCCGTGATCCGCTGACCTGGATTCGCGACTCCAGCCGCGGGACCAAGATCTTCCTCACACTCGGAACGGTCGCGGTGGTGGTGATCGCGGGTGTGCTGTGGTGGATGTTCGACAATCTCAGCACCACCAAGATCACCGCGTACTTCGACAAGTCGATCGGTATCTACGAAGGTTCCGAGGTGCGCATCCTCGGTGTGCCGGTGGGCAAGGTCGATTCGGTGACGCCGCAGGGCGATCAGGTCAAGGTCACCATGCATGTCGACCGTGGCTACGATGTGCCGGCCGATGCCAAGGCCGCGCAGATCACCCCCTCGGTGGTGTCGGATCGCTACATCCAGCTCACGCCCGTCTACAAGGGCGGGCCGAAGATGCCGCACAATGCCACGATTCCGCGTGATCGGACCGCCACCCCGGTGGAGGTCGACCGGCTCTACAAGAGCATCCAGGAATTGTCGGATGCGCTGGGGCCCAACGGCGCCAACAAGGACGGGGCGGTCAACGAGCTGGTCCGTACCGGCGCGGCGAATCTGTCCGGCAACGGTGACGCGCTGGCCAACAGCCTGACCCAGTTGTCGCATGCGGCGCGATATCTGTCCGACGCGCGCGGCGATATCTTCGACACGATCAAGAATCTGCAGATTTTCGTGCACACGCTGGCGGTCAACGATCAGCAGGTACGCGAATTCAATACGCAGCTGGCGGATCTGGCCGGATTCCTCGCCGGTGAACGCGAGAATCTCGGGCAGGCGCTGAATCTGCTGTCGGTGGCACTGGGTGATGTCGCCCGATTCATCGACAACAACCGCGATCTGGTCGCCCAGAACGCCGAGGGGCTGACCAAGCTGACCCAGACCCTGGCCGATCAGCGGCAGGATCTGGCGAATGCGCTGCCGGTGCTGCCGCTGGCGCTGAGCAACCTGATCAACATCCACAACGGTGAGACCGGCACGCTCGATATGCGCGCCAACTTCAACGAACTGCAGAATCCGTTCGGCACCATCTGCAAGATGCTCGACCTCGGCCAATTGCGGCCCGGGGACCCGAAATTCGATGCGATCAGCCGGCAGATGCGGCCGATTCTGGATCAGTGCAAGACGATCACCGACCAGATCACGAGCGGTGTGAAGACTCCGTCGCTGGTGTTGCCGTTCGGCATCCTCAGCGGAGACAACATCCAGAACACCCCGGCGCCGGGCAGTGTCCCGGGTACGCCGTCCGATCGGCAGGCGCCGTCGCAGCAGGAAGGTGGCCAGCGATGACAGCCTTCGCATCCCGCAGAACGGCCCGCGGGCTGGGTGCGGTCGCGGTCATCGGTGTGACCGCGCTGCTGGTGGGGTCGTGCTCGTCCGACGGCATCTACAGCGTGCCGCTGCCCGGTGGCGCCGATGTGGGTGACCATCCGATGCGTATCGACGTGCGCTTCGACGATGTCCTCGACCTGGTTCCGCAGTCGGCGGTGAAGGTGGACGGCGTCGCGGTCGGCCGGGTCGACTCGATCGATGTCGCATCCGACGGCTGGACCGCCAGTGTGCACACCGTGCTCAACTCCTCGGTGAAACTGCCCGCCAACGCGCATGCCGAGGTCAAGCAGTCCAATCTGCTGGGTGAGAAGTTCATCGAACTGTCCGTGCCCAAGGAGGACGCCTCGGCGCAGCCGTTGAAGGACGGCGCGATCATTCCGGTGGACCGGACGCGGCACTCGGTGGAGATCGAGCAAGTTCTCGGCGCGCTGTCGTTGCTGCTCAACGGTGGTGGTGTGGCGCAGCTGCAGCCGATCGTGGTGGAGTTGAACAAGGCGCTGGCCGGTCGTGAGAACCGAGTGCGGTCGCTGCTGGATCAGGCCGACACGCTCATCGATGGGCTCAATCAGCAAGTCGCCGACATCCAGCACGCATTGGACAGCCTGGGCACTCTGTCGAGCCGGGTGGGCCAGCAGACCGATCAGATCGGCAAGATCCTCGATGAGCTGCCCGCGGGTATCAAGATTCTGAATGAGCAGCGGCCGCAGTTGATCGGCCTGCTGAAGCAGCTCGACCGGGTCGGTCAGGCCGGTGTCGACGTCCTGGACAAGTCCAAGGACAACCTGATCCGGGATCTGCAGGCCCTGCGCCCGACCCTGCAGGAGCTGGGGCGTTCGGCGCCGGATCTGGTGACCGCCTTCCCGCTGATCCCGACCTATCCGTTCCCGGACGAGGCGATCAAATCCGCCTTCGGCGGTTCGGTGAACACTTGGCTGTCGGTGGACCTGCAGATCGGCACGCTGATGTCGAATCTCGGTGTGGGCAAACCGGATCCGGTCTACATCCCGCCGAAGTACGGGCCGCCGGTGCCGGTGAATCCGAGCAACCCGTACTACAACGGCAACGGGCCGCGGCCGGGCTGGCCGACGGTATCGCTGGTGCCGCTGCCGCCGACGGTGGTCGTCCCGGGCGTGGGGCAACCGGGTAATCCGATCGGCTCGATTCTGGATCAGTTGGGAGTGAAACCGCGATGAGTAGATTGGTGCGCTATCAGCTCATCGCCTTCGCGGTGATCGCGGTGCTCGGTGTCGCATTCGTCGGCGCGCGATACATTCATCTGGACCACATGCTGGGCTTCGGCCAGTATCAGGTGCGGGTGAAGGCCAAGGAGACCGCGAACCTGTCCAAGGGCGCCGAGGTGACCTACCGCGGTGTTCCCGTCGGGCGGGTCGATTCGCTGGACATCACCCCCGACGGCGTCATGATCTACCTGGAGCTGGAATCCGGAAAACCGAAGGTCCCGGCCAGTGCCAAGGCGGTCATCGCCAATCGATCGGCGATCGGTGAGCAGTACCTGGATCTGGTGCCGGAGACCGCGAAGGGCCCGTACCTGCGCGACGGTTCGGTGATCGACGGTGCAGAGACCCCGATCCGGGTCGAGGATCTGCTTTCCAGTGTCAATCATTTCGCGAGCACCACCGATCTGCAGGCGCTGAGCACGACCGTCACCGAACTCGGTAAGGCGTTCGACGGCCAGGGCGACAACCTGCGCATTCTGGTCGACTCGCTCAACAAATTCTCCCAGACCGGTGTCGAGTCGCTGCCGCAGACCGTTGCGCTGATCCAGGACGCGCAGACCGTTCTCGGCACGCAGGCCGATCAGTCTCCGGCGATTCGGACCTTCAGTGACGGATTGGATCGGCTGGCGGTGCAGTTGCGCGCCAACGATCCCGATATCCGGCGCCTGATCGGTACCGGCGCGGATGCCGGTGAGCAGATCGGCAAGTTGCTGGACGAGAGTGGCCGGCCGCTGACCACCGATCTGTCGAATCTGCGTCTGCTGTTGCAGGCGGTCTCGCCACAGACGTACACGCTCAAGCCGCTGCTGCAGATGCTGCCGCTGCTGTCGATCGGTGGTTCGGCGACCGCGCCCGGTGACAACACCAGTCACTTCGGCCTGGTGCTGGAGACCAACAATCCACCGGCCTGTACCGTCGGGTACGAGGGAACCAAGCGCATTCTCGATCAGATGAAGGCGCAGAACCCCAATTTCGACGACACTCGCGACGACTTCCCGTTCAACACGGACGCGAAGTGTGACGTGCCGTTCGGAAGTCCGACCGACGTCCGCGGCGGTGCGCGCGCGCAGTACGCCGACCCGAGTGTCCCGCAACCGTGGGACTCCACCCCCAAGACCGATCCGGACAAGCTGAACCTGAGCCCTGTCGCCATCCAGTTGGCCACTCTCATCGGAGTGACCCCGAAGCGGTGAGGGTGGGGCAGGCCGGCGAAGCCGGAAAACCGACGACGCTAGGGTGTCGCTGTGAGTTCTGATCTGCCCAACCCCTCCTCGCAACCTGCGCCGGAGTCGGCCGACGGTGTCGAAACGCCGGTAGCTGACTCGTCGCCGGCGACCGAGGAAGACACCGCCACCGGGGCCGGAGGAGCCGCGGACGACACCGTGCGCCTGACCGCGGACGAGACCACCCGGCTCGCGACCGCGGATACCGGCGGCGGCACGTCGGTGCTGCGCACCGCGGTGACCTCGGTCGCGGCGGTGTGGTTGGTCGCGGCTCTGGTGCTCGCGGCATGGTTCGGCACCGGATGGGTGCGGGCGATGTGGTTCACCGACGCTCCCCGCGCCGATGCGCGCGATACCGCGCTGGACGCGGCACGCCAGGCGGCGATCAATCTCACCTCGATGAATCCCGACAATGTCGAGGGTTCGATCACCACCATGCGCTCGTCGATGACCGGTGACATGCTCACCCAGCTCAACGAGAACCACGACCGCATCAAGGATGCCGCCGAGAAGTCCAAGACCAAGATCGACAGCAAGGTGCTCGGCGCCGCGCTCAGCTCGCTGGACAGTGAACGGGACAAGGCCTCGGCGATCGTGGTGCTGAAGCTCACCCAGACCGCGCCCAACACCCCGATCCAGTCCTTCCGGGCCACCTGGACGCTGGATATGAAGAAGGACGGCGATACCTGGAAGACCGATCAGGCCAATTCGCTCGGTCAACTGGTCGCGCTGGACACCCCCGGTCCCGCCGGAGCGGCGACGCCACCGCCCGCGAACGGAGATCAGGCCGCACCGCCGAGTGCGCCCGCGAATCCGTCCGAGGCCCCCGCCCCGCAGCCGGGATCGTAGGAGGTATTACCGATGGCATCCCGCCCACCCGTCAACAAGGTCTCCCCGCGCCTGCGTCCCGGCGAGCGTCAGTCCGAATCCGCGGATCGCACGGTCCGGCGCCGCGGCGCCGCCGATCGCGCGAAATCCGGCGGCGCCGCGGCCGGTAGATCCGCGCCCGCCAAACCGCGTACCAAGACCATCCGCGCGAGCGCTGCGGCGCCCGCCCGCCCCGCCGCGCAGGCCGGTCCGTCGCGCCTGTCGCGCCCGCTGCGCGGCAGGCGGCTGCCCCGCCCGGCGGTCGCCGGCTGGGGGCTGGCTGTCGCATTGGTCGTGGTCAGCGTGTTACTCACCGCCTTCGCGGTCGTCGCGGCGCTGAAGCCCGGTGTCGACGACGGCAACAAGGCGTTCGTCGATACCAAGGCCACCCAGGAGGTGACCGCGGCCGCCGACAACGCGCTGAAGACGGTGTACTCCTACGACGTGAAGACCATCGGTGGCTACAAGGACGCTGTGCACAAGGTCGTGACCGGCAAGATGCTCGGCGATTTCGACAAGTTCGCCGACACCACGGTTTCCGCGATCCAGCAGGCGCAGTCCACCGCACAAGCCACCCCTGACCCCATTGGTGTGACCTTGCTCACTGACGATCGGGCCGAACTGCTCGTGGACCTGACGGTCAGCGCCACCAAGAACGGCGCTCCGCAGGAAAGCGCCTCCGGCCCGATCGTGTTGCACATGCAGAAGGTGAACGGTCACTGGCTGGCGAGCGAGATCTCCGACCGTTGAGTGCCCGAAACGGGTTCGGAAGTATGTTCGACCCGCCCTTTCCGGGAATTTGCCCAGCTCAGAGGCGTGTAATCGGCTGGTGGGCGGCGTGATTCGCCAGCGCCACAGTGGATCTCGTTGCTATTCGGGTGGTCTCGCCACTTGACGAGTTACGTCCGAACCGTCACGCTATTCACAACAGCGGCAGCTGTGACAGGGTCGAGTACCCAGGTCGAGGCGCCGCCGGAGACTCGAACGCAGCCAGCGGAGGCGGGTCCGGCGCGCCGAACATCCGGAACTCGGTTCGGATGGTACTTTGACACCCCTTCTTTATGGGTGTAGGTTTGGACTTTGCGCTGGCTGCCTCCTGTCCATTCCTTGATCGCATCACGAAAGTTCCACCGTTGAGGTGTTACTTCCGTTGTTTGCTGTTCGGGTTTTGTCCGGGTTGTATCCAGCAGAACTCGTAGCAGACAAGCGACGGTCGCTTCGGTGTCTTGTACGTACAGGCGCCGGGCGACGCGCGTGAGGTGCTGGAAGGACGCATCTTGGCAGTCTCCACCCAGACCAAGGCCGGTATTCCCGGAGCCCCGAAGCGGGTGTCTTTCGCGAAGATTCGTGAGCCCTTGGAGGTTCCCGATCTTCTCGATCTACAAACCGAATCGTTCGCGTGGCTGGTCGGTTCCCCCGATTGGCGTGAGCGGGCCATCGCCCGGGGCGACGCCGGCCCGGTCGGTGGGCTCGAGGAGGTGCTCGAGGAGCTGTCGCCCATCGAGGACTTCTCCGGTTCGATGTCCCTGTCCTTCTCCGATCCTCGTTTCGAGGAGGTCAAGGCCTCCATCGAGGAGTGCAAGGACAAGGACATGACCTACGCGGCGCCGTTGTTCGTGACCGCGGAGTTCATCAACAACAACACTGGTGAGATCAAGTCTCAGACGGTTTTCATGGGTGATTTCCCGATGATGACCGATAAGGGGACGTTCATCATCAACGGCACCGAGCGTGTGGTGGTGTCGCAGTTGGTGCGGTCGCCGGGTGTGTATTTCGACGAGTCGATCGACAAGGGTACCGAGAAGACTCTGCACAGTGTGCGGGTGATTCCGTCGCGTGGTGCGTGGCTGGAATTCGATGTCGACAAGCGTGACACGGTGGGTGTGCGTATCGACCGTAAGCGTCGTCAGCCGGTGACGGTGTTGTTGAAGGCGTTGGGACTGACCGCCGAGGAGATCACCGAGCGTTTCGGCTTCTCCGAGATCATGCTGTCGACCCTGGAGAAGGACAACACCGCCGGCCAGGACGAGGCGCTGCTCGACATCTACCGCAAGCTGCGTCCGGGTGAGCCGCCGACCAAGGAGTCCGCGCAGACCCTGCTGGAGAACCTGTTCTTCAAGGAGAAGCGCTACGACCTGGCTCGTGTGGGCCGCTACAAGGTCAACAAGAAGCTGGGCGTCAACGCCGGCGAGCCGATCACCGGTTCGACGCTGACCCGCGAGGACATCGTCGCCACCATCGAGTACCTGGTGCGTCTGCACCAGGGCGACAACTCGATGACCGTGCCCGGCGGCGTCGAGGTCCCCGTCGACGTCGACGATATCGACCACTTCGGCAACCGTCGCCTGCGTACCGTCGGCGAGCTGATCCAGAACCAGCTGCGCGTCGGTCTCTCGCGTATGGAGCGTGTCGTGCGTGAGCGCATGACCACCCAGGACGTCGAGGCCATCACCCCGCAGACCCTGATCAACATCCGCCCGATCACGGCGGCGATCCGGGAGTTCTTCGGAACCTCGCAGCTGTCGCAGTTCATGGACCAGAACAACCCGCTGTCGGGTCTGACCCACAAACGTCGTCTGTCGGCGCTGGGCCCGGGTGGTCTGTCACGTGAGCGCGCCGGCCTGGAGGTCCGTGACGTCCACCCGTCGCACTACGGCCGCATGTGCCCGATCGAGACCCCGGAAGGCCCGAACATCGGCCTGATCGGTTCGCTGTCGGTGTACGCGCGGGTCAACCCGTTCGGCTTCATCGAGACGCCATATCGACGGGTCGAGCAGGGTCGCGTTACGGATGAGGTCAAGTACCTGACCGCCGACGAAGAGGACCGGCACGTCCGGGCCCAGGCGAACTCGCCCGTCGGCGCCGACGGCACCTTCCTCGAGGATCGCGTGCTCGCCCGCCGCGGCAACGAGGAGATGGAGTTCGTCGCACCGTCCGAGGTCGACTACATGGACGTGTCGCCGCGCCAGATGGTGTCGGTGGCGACCGCGATGATCCCGTTCCTCGAGCACGACGACGCCAACCGCGCCCTGATGGGCGCGAACATGCAGCGTCAGGCCGTGCCGCTGATCCGTTCCGAGTCGCCGCTGGTCGGTACCGGTATGGAGCTGCGCGCCGCGGTGGACGCCGGCGATGTCGTGGTGAACGAGAAAGCCGGTGTGGTGGAGGAGGTTTCGGCCGACTACATCACCGTCATGCACGACGACGGCACTCGCAAGTCCTACCGGATGCGCAAGTTCGCGCGCTCCAACCAGGGCACCTGCGCCAACCAGCGTCCGATCGTGGACGAGGGGCAGCGCGTCGAGCAGGGGCATGTCCTCGCCGACGGCCCCTGCACCGAGAACGGTGAGATGGCGCTGGGTAAGAACCTGTTGGTGGCGATCATGCCGTGGGAGGGTCATAACTACGAGGACGCGATCATTCTGTCGCAGCGTCTCGTGGAGGATGATGTGCTGACCTCGATTCATATCGAGGAGCACGAGATCGATGCTCGGGATACGAAGTTGGGTGCCGAGGAGATCACTCGCGATATTCCGAATGTGTCCGATGAGGTGCTCGCTGATCTGGATGAGCGTGGCATCGTGCGTATCGGTGCCGAGGTGCGTGATGGTGACATCCTGGTCGGCAAGGTCACTCCGAAGGGTGAGACCGAGCTGACTCCGGAGGAGCGGCTGTTGCGTGCGATCTTCGGTGAGAAGGCGCGTGAGGTTCGTGATACCTCGTTGAAGGTGCCGCACGGTGAGTCGGGCAAGGTGATCGGTATTCGGGTGTTCTCGCGTGAGGACGACGACGATCTGCCTCCGGGTGTGAACGAGCTGGTGCGTGTGTATGTGGCGCAGAAGCGCAAGATCCAGGACGGTGACAAGCTCGCCGGTCGGCACGGCAACAAGGGTGTTATCGGCAAGATCCTGCCCAAGGAGGATATGCCGTTCATGCCCGACGGCACTCCGGTCGACATCATCTTGAACACTCATGGTGTGCCGCGTCGTATGAATATCGGTCAGATCCTGGAGACCCATCTGGGCTGGATCGCCAAGGCCGGCTGGCAGGTCGACGGTGCCGAATCCGGCAACCTCCCGGACTGGGCCAAGAGCCTGCCCGAGGAGATGCTGGGCCAGGAAGCCGACACCAACATCGCCACCCCGGTGTTCGACGGTGCGCAGGAGGACGAGCTGACCGGTCTGCTGGGTTCCACCCTGCCGAACCGCGACGGCGAGACCATGGTCGACGCCAACGGCAAGTCGGTGCTGTTCGATGGTCGTTCGGGTGAGCCGTTCCCGTATCCGGTGGCCGTGGGTTACATGTACATCCTGAAGTTGCATCACCTGGTGGACGACAAGATCCACGCGCGGTCGACGGGTCCGTACTCGATGATCACCCAGCAGCCGCTCGGTGGTAAGGCGCAGTTCGGTGGTCAGCGTTTCGGTGAGATGGAGTGCTGGGCCATGCAGGCCTACGGCGCCGCCTACACCCTGCAGGAACTGCTGACCATCAAGTCCGACGACGTGGTCGGGCGGGTGAAGGTCTACGAGGCGATCGTCAAGGGCGAGAACATCCCCGAGCCCGGCATCCCGGAATCGTTCAAGGTTCTACTCAAGGAACTCCAGTCACTGTGCCTCAACGTCGAAGTACTGTCCTCCGACGGCGCCGCGATCGAGATGCGCGACGGTGACGACGAAGACCTCGAGCGCGCCGCGGCGAACCTCGGTATCAACCTGTCCCGCAACGAGGCTGCGACGGTCGACGACCTCGCGCAGTGAGTGATCGGTCCCGGCGCCCGATTGGGCGCCGGGGCAGTACTCCGCTCCGGCGGAAGAACTAGCGAACTTTGCTCGATACTGAACCCGAACAGGGGAAAGGAAGTTACGTGCTAGACGTCAACTTCTTCGATGAACTCCGGATCGGCCTGGCTACCGCCGAAGACATTCGCAACTGGTCTTTCGGTGAGGTCAAGAAGCCGGAGACCATCAACTACCGCACGCTCAAGCCGGAGAAGGACGGCTTGTTCTGCGAGAAGATCTTCGGTCCCACCCGGGACTGGGAGTGCTACTGCGGCAAGTACAAGCGCGTGCGCTTCAAGGGCATCATCTGTGAGCGCTGTGGCGTCGAGGTGACTCGCGCCAAGGTGCGTCGTGAGCGGATGGGCCACATCGAGCTGGCCGCGCCGGTCACTCACATCTGGTACTTCAAGGGTGTGCCGAGCCGCCTCGGCTACCTGCTGGACCTGGCGCCGAAGGATCTCGAGAAGATCATCTACTTCGCCGCCTACGTCATCACCGCCGTCGACGACGATCTGCGCCACAACGAGCTGTCCACGCTCGAGGCGGAGATGGAGGTCGAGAAGAAGACCATCGCCGACCAGCGTGACGCCGACCTCGAGGCGCGGGCGCAGAAGCTGGAAGCCGATCTGGCCGAGCTGGAGGCCGAGGGCGCCAAGTCCGACGTTCGCCGCAAGGTCAAGGACGGCGGCGAGCGCGAGATGCGCCAGCTGCGCGATCGGTCCCAGCGTGAGCTGGACCGGCTCGACGAGATCTGGACCACCTTCACCAAGCTGGCTCCCAAGCAGCTGATCGTGGACGAGGTCCTCTACCGCGAGCTGCAGGACCGCTACGGCGAGTACTTCACCGGCTCGATGGGTGCCGAAGCCATCCAGAAGCTGATGGAGAACTTCGACATCGAGGCCGAGGCCGAGAACCTGCGCGAGACCATTCGCACCGGTAAGGGCCAGAAGAAGCTGCGCGCGCTCAAGCGACTGAAGGTCGTCGCGGCGTTCCAGACCAACGGCAACTCCCCGATGGGCATGGTCCTCGACGCCGTTCCGGTGATCCCGCCGGAGCTGCGCCCGATGGTTCAGCTCGACGGTGGCCGCTTCGCCACCTCGGACCTGAACGACCTGTACCGCCGCGTGATCAACCGCAACAACCGCCTCAAGCGACTGATCGACCTCGGAGCTCCCGAGATCATCGTCAACAACGAGAAGCGGATGCTGCAGGAGTCCGTGGACGCGCTGTTCGACAACGGCCGTCGCGGTCGCCCGGTGACCGGTCCCGGTAACCGCCCGCTGAAGTCCCTGAGCGATCTGCTCAAGGGCAAGCAGGGTCGTTTCCGTCAGAACCTGCTCGGTAAGCGCGTCGACTACTCCGGCCGTTCGGTCATCGTCGTCGGCCCGCAGCTCAAACTGCATCAGTGCGGTCTGCCCAAGCTGATGGCGCTCGAGCTGTTCAAGCCGTTCGTGATGAAGCGTCTGGTCGATCTGAACCACGCGCAGAACATCAAGTCCGCCAAGCGGATGGTCGAGCGGCAGCGTGCCCAGGTGTGGGATGTCCTCGAAGAGGTCATCGCCGAGCACCCGGTCATGCTGAACCGCGCGCCCACCCTGCACCGGCTGGGTATCCAGGCCTTCGAGCCGTTGCTGGTCGAGGGTAAGGCGATCCAGCTGCACCCGCTGGTCTGTGAAGCCTTCAACGCCGACTTCGACGGTGACCAGATGGCCGTGCACCTGCCGCTCTCGGCAGAGGCGCAGGCCGAGGCTCGCATCCTGATGCTGTCGTCGAACAACATCCTGTCCCCCGCGTCGGGCCGCCCGCTGGCTATGCCGCGTCTGGACATGGTGACCGGTCTGTACTACCTGACCCGCCTGGAAGAGGGCGCCAAGGGCGAGTACCAGCCGGCCTCCAAGGATGCTCCCGAGCACGGCGTCTACGCCTCGCCGGCCGAGGCCCAGATGGCCGTCGACCGGGGTGAGCTGACGGTTCGCTCGCGGATCAAGGTGCGCCTGACCGATCAGCGTCCGCCCAAGGACGTCGAGGCGGAGCTGTTCCCCGAGGGCTGGCAGCCCGGTGATTCCTGGCTGACCGAGACCACTCTGGGCCGGGTCCTCTTCAACGAGCTGCTGCCCGCGGACTACGCGTTCATCAACGAGCAGATGCCGAAGAAGCGGCAGGCGACGATCATCAACGATCTCGCCGAGCGCTACCCGATGATCGTGGTCGCGCAGACCGTCGACAAGCTCAAGGACGCCGGCTTCTACTGGGCCACGCGTTCGGGTGTCACCGTCTCCATGTCGGACGTTCTGGTTCCGCCGGAGAAGGCCGACATCATGGAGCGCTACGAGGCGCAGTCCGACCAGATCGAGAAGAAGTACCAGCGCGGTGCTCTCGACCACGCCGAGCGCAACAACGCGCTGGTCAAGATCTGGCAGGAAGCGACCGAAGAGGTCGGTAAGGCGCTGCGTGCGCACTACCCGGCCGACAACCCGATCATCACGATCGTCGACTCGGGCGCCACGGGTAACTTCACCCAGACTCGTACCCTCGCGGGCATGAAGGGTCTGGTGACCAACCCGAAGGGTGAGTTCATTCCGCGGCCGATCAAGTCCTCCTTCCGTGAGGGCCTGACGGTTCTGGAGTACTTCATCAACACCCACGGTGCGCGAAAGGGTCTGGCCGACACCGCGCTTCGTACCGCCGACTCGGGTTACCTGACCCGTCGTCTGGTGGACGTGTCGCAGGACGTCATCGTGCGCGAGACCGACTGTGGCACCGAGCGCGGTATCACCGTCGCGATCGCGGAACGTCAGCCCGACGGCACGATCATCCGCGATGCGCACGTGGAGACCAGCACCTACGCCCGGACGCTGGCCGCCGACGCGGTCGACGCGAACGGCAACGTGGTGGTGGAGAAGGGGCACGATCTCGGTGACCCGGCCATCGAGGCGCTGCTCGACGCCGGCATCACCGATGTCAAGGTTCGCTCCGTGCTGACCTGCACCACCGGCACCGGCGTGTGCGCGACCTGCTACGGCCGCTCCATGGCGACCGGCAAGCTGGTCGACATCGGTGAGGCCGTCGGTATCGTCGCCGCCCAGTCCATCGGTGAGCCCGGTACCCAGCTGACCATGCGTACCTTCCACCAGGGTGGTGTCGCGGGTGACGACATCACCGGTGGTCTGCCTCGCGTGCAGGAGTTGTTCGAGGCTCGCGTGCCCAAGGGCAAGGCGCCGATCGCCGAGGTCTCGGGTCGCGTGCGGCTCGAGGACGACGACCGCTTCTACAAGATCACCATCATTCCGGACGACGGTTCGGACGAGGTGCTCTACGACAAGCTGTCGAAGCGTCAGCGTCTGCGGGTGTTCAAGCACGAGGACGGCTCCGAGCGTCTGCTCGCGGACAACGACCACGTCGAGGTCGGTCAGCAGCTGCTCGAGGGCTCGGCCGATCCGCACGAGGTGCTGCGCGTGATGGGTCCGCGTCAGGTGCAGGTCCACCTGGTCCACGAGGTCCAGGAGGTGTACCGGTCGCAGGGTGTGTCCATTCACGACAAGCACATCGAGGTCATCGTTCGCCAGATGCTGCGCCGCGTCACCATCATCGACTCGGGTGCGACGGAGTTCCTGCCCGGTTCGCTGGTTGAGCGCTCGGAGTTCGAGGCGGCCAACCGCCGCGTCGTCGCCGAGGGTGGCGAGCCCGCCTCGGGTCGCCCGGTGCTGATGGGTATCACCAAGGCGTCGCTGGCCACCGACTCGTGGCTGTCGGCGGCCTCCTTCCAGGAGACGACTCGTGTGCTGACGGATGCGGCGATCAACTGCCGCTCCGACAAGCTGATCGGCCTGAAGGAGAACGTCATCATCGGTAAGTTGATCCCGGCCGGTACCGGTATCAACCGCTACCGCAACATCCAGGTGCAGCCGACCGAGGAAGCTCGGGCCGCGGCGTACGCGGTGCCGTCCTACGACGACACCTACTACAGCCCCGAGGGCTTCGGCACCACCACGGGTGCGGCGGTGCCGCTGGACGACTACGGGTTCAGCGACTACCGGTAGGCCTTCACAGGCACCATCATTCGGCCCCCGCTCCGTTCGGAGCGGGGGCCGAATGCGTGTCGCGGGGTTGCGTTCGGTTCGGCGGCGAGTCCCGCGTTACCTAGGGCTCGTCGGGGGAAGGTCGACCGGTGCCGTCCCCGGTACCGAGCAACCGGTCGCGGAGGTGGTCCAAGACCAGGTCGAGCGCCTGGCGGGTGGGCTGGCCGGGCCCATCGACGAGATGTTCGGTGAGGACCGAATGCGGTGGGGTCGGCGCGTTCGGGGCGGCATCGGCAGGATCCAGTTCCACCGCGACGAACGCCGCGCCGAATTGCTCGCGCAAGAACTCGAACCGTTCGCCCGGCACCAGTCGATCGCCGCGGAACCGCAGACCGAGAATGATGAGGCCCTGGGCACAGCGCTGTCTGATCCGAGCGAGATCCGCGGAGTCGATACCAATTCCGGCGCGCCGACTCCGGGTCACCGGCACCGGCGTGGCGGGCTGGGACAGCACCGGTGCGATCAAGCGGTCGTCGACGGCCATGGCCAGGGCGAATCCGCCGGTGAGGCACATTCCGACGGCGCCGATGCCCGGTCCGCCGCAGCGTTGGTGTTCGGCGGCGCCGAGTGCGCGCAGCCAGGTGGTGATCGGCGAATCGCGAGGGCCCGCCAGCAGACTGAACTCGCGGTTGATACAGAGCCGGATCATCGCGCCGCCGCCGTAGGTGACGGCGCCGAGCAGTCCGTGCCCCTCGGGGTTGGGGTCGCGTCCCGCGGTGCCGAACATATCCGGCAGCACCACCGTGAGTCCGAGGTCGCGAACCCGGCGGGCGAATGCGGCGACCTTGGGCGTGATCCCCGGAACCTCGGTCATGACGATGACGGCCGGTCCCGCTCCGGAACGCAGAATCGGGTGGGTGATGTTCTGGTGGGTGAACGATTCGCGGGTGAAGTCGGTCAGGGGGTCGTCGGCCATGCTGCCTCCGTCGTGGGCGAATTCATCGATGTGATGATTCTGCACCGCGGGCCGAGGGTGGTGGCGCGTCTAGGTTTCGAGGTGTCGGCGGGCGGCGATGAACAGGGTGGTGCAGACTTCGGTCAGGTGGGCGGGGGAAGCGGGGGTGCCGCTCATGAGCCAATCGACCAGGAGATGATTCACGCCGCCCACCAGCGCGACCGCGGACGAATGTTGCTTGGGGGTAAGAGGTTCGGTGCGGGCCGCGGACCAGGCGGCGGTAACTATATCGGCGAATTCGCGCAGTACCGCGTGGCGGCGTTCCTCCATGACGGGAGAGACGCCGACGACCTCGATCAGGGCCACGCGAGCTCGGCGGGGGTCGTCGGTCAGGTAGCCGATGAAAGCCCGTAGCCCCGCGTTGGTTTGGTCGTCGACATCGGCGCCGGCATCGGTCATGGCCGCTACGGTCACCGTCCGTGTCGCCTCTACCAGCTCGGAATACAGTGCGGATAAGCAACTTTCGCGGTCGGCGAAGGATTCGTAGAAGTAGCGTTCGGTCAGCCGGGCCGCGCGGCAGATCTGCTTGACCGAACTTCCCGAGTAGCCGGTGGTGCCGAAGATCTCCAGCGCCGTATCGAGGATGGCGCTCCGGCGCTGCACCCGGCGTTCCTCCGGGCTCATCCCGAGGTATTTCCGGCCCGGCGCTCGAGTCGTACGGCGAGTTCCCGGGCTTTCCGAACCCGCTACCGACTTCCGCGTCATCGCCCCTGTTCCTCGGTTGCTGTCAATGGCACACTAGAGCACGTTCCTGACATGCCATCATGTCAGAATTAAGGAGATGCTCATGCCCACACCGATGACCGGCCAGGTGGTCGTCGTGACCGGCGGCGCACGCGGGATCGGCCGGGAGATCGCGCGGGTGCTGGCGGGCGCCGGAGCACGCGTCGCCATCGGTGACCGCGACGAGCCGGCGGCCGTCGCCACCGCCTCCGAGCTTCCCGGCATCGTTCGCGGGTTCGCCCTCAACGTCGCCGACACCCGGTCGTTCCGCGAGTTCCTCACCGCTGTCGAATCCCTCTGGGGGCCGATAGATGTCCTGGTCAACAATGCCGGAGTGATGTGGGTCGGCCCGTTCGACGAGGAACCGGAGGCCGCGACCGCCCGGATGCTCGAGGTCAATCTGCACGGTGTCATCCGCGGGGTGCGCCTGGCCGCGCCGGCCATGCGCCGCCGCGGCCGCGGCCATATCGTCACCATCGCCTCGGCCGCCGCCCGACTGTCCCCGCCCGGCGAATCGACCTACGCGGCGACCAAGCACGGCGTACTGGGTTATCTGACCGGCGTGCGCGAGGAACTGCGCCGCAGCGGGGTACGGATCTCGGTGATCATGCCCGGCGTGGTCGAGACCGAACTCGCCGTCGGCACCGCCAGCGGCGCCGCGAAACTGCTGCAGCCCGCCGATGTGGCGCGCGCGGTGTTGCGGGCTATCGAACATCCTCGCTTCGAGGTCACCGTGCCGCGCTATATCGGCCCGCTGGTCCGCCTCGCCGAACTGCTCCCGCAGCGCCTGCGCGACCTCACCTTCCGGCGCATGGTCCCCGACCAGGTCGCCGCCACCCACGACTCCGCGGACCGCGCCGCATACGAACGCACCCTCACCGACCCGGGAGACCGCTGATGACCGAAACCAGACCCCGAAGCGCGTGACCGTTGCCACCCCTCGGACTGCGTCGGCGCAGCATTGAGCCGCCCGCGCCGGCGCACCCGGCCTGCCGGTTCCGGATCCCCGGAACCGGCAGGCGCGCGGAGGATCGTCGCGCGGCGATCACGTTCGGCGCCGGCGGTTTTCGCACCCCTGCGGACTATCCGCCCACGTATGCGGCCAAGTGTTCGCCGGTGAGTGTCGAGCGGTCGGCGACCAGATCGCCCGGCGTGCCCTCGAAGACGATCCGTCCACCGTCGTGTCCGGCGCCCGGTCCGAGGTCGATGATCCAGTCGGCGTGGGCCATCACGGCCTGATGGTGCTCGATGACGATCACCGACTTCCCGGAGTCCACCAGCCGATCGAGCAGCCCGAGCAGGTTCTCCACATCGGCCAGGTGCAGGCCGGTGGTCGGCTCGTCCAGGACGTAGACGCCGCCCTTCTCACCCATATGGGTGGCGAGTTTGATGCGCTGCCGCTCGCCGCCGGACAGGGTGGTCAACGGCTGGCCCAGTTTCAGATATCCCAGTCCGACATCGTCGAGACGCTGCACGATCTTGTGCGCCGCGGGAATTCGCGCCTCGCCCGCACCGAAGAACTTCTCGGCCTCCGCGACCGACATCTCCAGCACCTCGCTGATATCACGGCCACCGAGGTGGTAGTCGAGTACCGCCGCCTGGAAGCGCTTACCGTCGCATTCCTCGCAGGTGGTGGCGACACCGGCCATCATCGCCAGATCGGTATAGATGACGCCGGCGCCGTTGCAGGTGGGGCACGCGCCCTCGGAATTGGCGCTGAACAACGCCGGCTTCACCCCGTTGGCCTTGGCGAACGCCTTGCGAATCGGTTCCAGCAGTCCGGTGTAGGTGGCCGGATTGCTGCGCCGAGAGCCGCGGATCGCACCCTGGTCGACGACCACGACATCGTCACGGTCGGCGACCGAACCGTGGATCAGTGAACTCTTTCCGGAACCGGCCACGCCGGTGACGACACACAGCACCCCGAGCGGAAGGTCGACATCCACGTCCTTCAGATTGTGGGTGGACGCCCCGCGAATCTCCAACGCGCCGGACGACTTTCGGGGCGTGTCCTTCAACTTCGCGCGATCGTCGAGATGGCGTCCGGTGATGGTGTCGCTGGCCCGCAGACCCGCGATATCGCCTTCGAAACAGATTGTGCCGCCCTCGGTGCCGGCCCCGGGACCGAGATCGACGATGTGGTCGGCGATCGCGATCGCCTCCGGCTTGTGCTCGACCACCAGCACGGTATTGCCCTTGTCGCGCAGTTGCAGCAGCAGATTGTTCATGCGCTCGATATCGTGCGGGTGCAATCCGATGGTGGGCTCGTCGAAGACATAGGTGACGTCGGTGAGCGACGATCCGAGGTGGCGAATCATCTTGGTGCGCTGTGCTTCGCCACCGGAGAGCGTGCCGGCCGGGCGGTCCAGGGACAGATAGCCGAGACCGATCTCGGTGAACGAGTCGAGCAGGTGCCGCAGACCGGTCAGCAGGGGCGCCACCGACGGCTCGTCGAGTCCGCGTACCCATTCGGCCAGATCGCTGATCTGCATCGCGCACGCGTCGGCGATGCTCTTACCGTCGATCTTCGAGGAACGGGCCTCCGGGCTGAGCCGGGTGCCCTCGCATTCCGGGCAGGTCGTGAAGGTCACCGCGCGCTCGACGAAGGTGCGGATATGCGGCTGCATCGCGTCGACGTCCTTGGCCAGCATCGACTTCTGGATCTTCGGGATCAGGCCCTCGTAGGTCAGGTTGATGCCCTCGACCTTGATCTTGGTGGGCTCCTTGTAGAGCAGGTCGTGCATTTCGCGCTTGTTGTACTTGCGGATCGGCTTGTCCGGGTCGAAGAGTCCGCAGCCGCGGTAGATGCGGCCGTACCAGCCGTCCATGCTGTAACCGGGGATGGTGAGCGCGCCCTCGTTGAGGGAGCGGCTGTCGTCGAACAACGCGGTCAGGTCGAAATCGGTGACCGACCCCATGCCCTCACAGCGCGGGCACATACCGCCGAGCCGGTGGAAGGTCGCCTTCTCCGCCTTGGTCTTACCGCCGCGTTCGACGGTGATCGCGCCACTGGCCGTCACCGAGGGCACATTGAACGAATACGCGTTCGGTGAGCCGATATTCGGTTGCGCGAGCCGGCTGAACAGAATGCGCAGCATGGCGTTGGCATCGGTGGCGGTGCCGACGGTGGAACGGGGGTTGGCGCCCATCCGCTCCTGATCGACGGAGATCGCGGTGGTGAGGCCGTCGAGAAAGTCGACGTCCGGGCGCGCGAGGGTCGGCATGAAGCCCTGGACGAACGCGCTGTAGGTCTCGTTGATCATCCGCTGCGATTCCGCGGCGATGGTGCCGAATACCAGCGAACTCTTTCCCGATCCGGATACGCCGGTGAAGACGGTCAGCCGGCGCTTGGGGATCTCGACGCTGATATCGCGCAGATTGTTGACCCGCGCACCGTGTACGCGGATCAGATCGTGGCTGTCGGCGAGATGCCGGTCCGGCGTGGGGGCCTTGCTCATCGTGTCTCCATTTCGAAGGGGTGGCCTGGTACGCCGGCCGGATCGAGGTTCAGGACGCTTGCTGGATGCGGAGCAGATTGCCGGACGGGTCGCGGAAGGCGCAGTCACGGACGCCGTAGGGCTGATCGGTCGGTTCCTGCACGACTTCGGCGCCACCGGCCTGCAGCCGATCGAAGAGGCCGTCCACGTCCTTCGTGGCCAGGTTGATACTGGCGAAGGTGCCCTTGGCCATCATCTCGGCGATCGTGCGCTGCTCGTCTTCGGTGAGGCCAGGGGTCGCGCTCGGCGGGTACAGCACGATCGAGGTGTCCGGCTGTCCGGCCGGGCCGACCGTGATCCAGTGCATGCCCTTGTAGCCGACGTCGTTGCGGACCTCGAAGCCGAGGGTGTCCCGGTAGAAGGCCAGTGCGGCGTCCGGATCGTCCTGCGGGAGGAAGGTGTTGTGAATGGTGATGTCCATGCCGATCACGCTATTGCTAGTCGGTAACCTGCGCTTCTCGATTCCTGATCGGTCTGGTCACCTGTTTGGCCACACACGACGGCATGCCCAGGGTCGCGTCGGCGGCCTCGCGGCGGTAGACGCTCGGCGGTACGCCGACCAGTTCGGTGAAACGGGTGCTGAAGGTGCCCAGTGACTGGCAGCCGACCTCGAAACAGACCTCGGTGACGCTCATATCGCCACGCCGCAGCAACGCCATCGCCCGCTCGATCCGCCGGGTCATCAGATATCCGTAGGGCGATTCTCCGTAGGCGAGGCGGAACTGCCGGCTCAGATGTCCGGCCGACATGTGCGCATCGCGAGCCAGGGCCTCGACATCCAGCGGCTTCGCGTACTCCCGATCGATGCGGTCACGCACCTGGCGTAGCCGCGCGAGATCGCGCAGGCGCTGGTCGGGGGCGGGTGTACTGCTCACTACGCGATCGTCGCATGTTGCACCGACATTGCCCAGCGCCCTCGATCCGGATGCGGGAAGGCCCCGCCACCTGCCGGGCTCCGCAGGTGCCACCGGTATGCCTGTCCGCGTTCAGCGCTCCCGGACCTTGGGACAGGTTTTGCCGGCCAGATGGCATTTGTCCTCGAATCCGGTGGGCAGCCAATTTCCGGAGAGCAGCAGGGGATGATTCGGGAAATGCAGATGGGCGGCGACGACGAATACGAGAACGGCCCACGGGCTCTGCAATTGCCATTGACGCAGGGCGCCGCTGTGATCGCCGTAGCGCGAGACCACCCGGTCCGGTGCGGCCAGATCGATCGTCTCCAGTGCCGACCAGCGGATCGCGAAGGCGTGATCGGGATTGGTGAGATGGATGCGCCGATCGGAGATCATCACCGAGCCGGGGCGATCGGGGATCCAGCGGGGCTGGGAGGCGGCCTCTGCGCGTTGCCGCCGTGCCTGATTGACCAGGGCGTTGCCCAGCTGGGCAGCGGCGATGAACGAGGCGCTGCCCGCGACGTAGATATTGTTGCGAGTCCAGCTGCCGTCACCGGGTGAGCGCCAGAAATGCCATTGCGCGGGCCCCTCGGCAATGCACACCTCACCGGGATCGATGCGAATGCGCGTGGATTTGACCGGCATCTGCGCCAATTCGTCGCGCCGCAGCAGATCGAGGACACCGCACGTGTAGCGCAGGTGATCGTCGAACCACGTCCATCCGGCCCGGTCGGCCAGGGCCCGGTCGATATCGGCCAACGGGTCGAACACAGTGAGCTCACCCCTTCATCAGTGCAGGTGCCGCAGGATATCCACGGTATCGGAGGACCGGTCGCCCGGCGAGGACCGTGGCATCTGCTCCGGTAAGCTGCTGACGCCTCGGTGATGCTCGACCTGAAGGGGGACCGTGGCCGCACCCGGAATCGATGAGACGTTCGCCGGTTACCTCATCGAGGGAATGCTCGGCCGGGGCGGTATGGGCACGGTCTACCTCGCCCGGCATCCCCGGTTACCGCGCCGTGTCGCACTGAAAGTGCTCGACCGTGAGGTCTCCGCCGACTCCGAGCGCCGCCGCCGATTCGATCAGGAAGCCGATATCGTGGCCCGCCTGGAACATCCGGGCATCGTGCGCGTCTACGACCGCGGCGCGGACGCGGGACATCTGTGGATCTCCATGCAGTATGTGCACGGCACCGATACGTCGCGGCTGGATCGGCAGAGTCTGACGGTGGAACGGGTGTTGCGCATCATCGCCGAAACCGGTGCCGCGCTGGACTACGCCCACAGCAAAGGGGTGCTGCACCGCGATATCAAGCCCGCGAACATCCTGGTCGAAGCGCCCGAGGCCGGACGTGCCGAACGGGCGGTTCTCACTGATTTCGGCATCGCGCGATTACAGGACACCGATACCGAACTCACCGTCACCGGCACGCTCACGGCGACGCTGGCCTACGCCTCCCCGGAGCAACTGTCGGGAGAACCGCTCGATCATCGCTGCGACCAGTACTCGCTGGCGTGCACCCTGTTCACGCTGCTGTCCGGGAGGCCGCCGTATGCGGGCACCAATCCCGGGCAGGTGGTCGCCGGCCACGTCACCAAACCGATTCCGCGGTTGACCGCCGTCCGGACCGATCTGCCGCCCGCGCTGGACGTGGTGCTGGCGCGGGCCATGGCCAAACAGCCCGCCGATCGGTACGACAGCTGCGGCGAGTTCGTCGAGGAAACGCGAAAGGCCCTGCGCGGTGGTTCGGACGCCGCCTACCGGGCGCCGGTCTCGGATCCGCCGGATCCGCGATCCGCGCGGCACCCGGCACAGCCCGGGCAGTCCCAGCCGTCGGTGTTCGCGCAACCGGCGCCGGAGAGGCAGTCGTCCACGGCCGCACCGGCACCCGTCCCGAAACGACGGAGGCCGTGGTTGCCGGTGGCGGTCGCGGTGGTGGTGGCGGCCGCCCTGGTCGGTGCGGGGGTAGTCGTGGTGCGGGGGATGTCCGGCAGCTCGGGCACCGATACCGGGTGGGGTGCGAAGTACCGGTTGATCGCGGACAGCTTTCCCGGCCTGGTCGCCGATCGCCCGGACGGTACCGGCGGCCTCGGCACCCGGTGTTCGATCGCCGCGAATTCCAGCGCGCATCCGGCCGTCACCTGCGTCGATCCGGACCGTGACCTGCGGGTGGATATCACCGATCTGGAAAATGCCGATGCCGCGGCCGAATTCGCCGACGCTGCGACCGCGCACAGTGGCGATCTGCTCGCGAGCCATCCCGGCTTCCGGGATCCGGTGGATGTGGTGCTGCCGACGCCGGATTCGACCGGACCGCAGGTTCTCTACACCCTGTTCCCGCAGGACGCCGCGCGTTCCCGGTTCGCCGTCGGCCTGAGCTGGACCAAACACGCCGCGTTGGAGACCTACGACCGCTGGTGGCCCCAGGTACCGATGGGCGCCGCCGACCCGGCCGCGAAGCCGAATCCGGAAGTGCCGGGCACCAATCCGTGGTGCTACCGCGTCCGGACCGCCGATTCGGTCAACGACAGCGGTCCCGGCGGTAGCGATTCGGGGCCGGCGGCGGTGCTGGCCTACGAATACGCGCAGTACGTATCCCGAAGTGGTTCGGACGCAAGACAATACACGGCCGCCGAATCGACGGCGATCCCCTCGGCGCAGGCCCTGCAGACCGCGATCGATCAGGTTCCGGTGGGTACGCAGCACTGCGTGCACGTCACCGGGGGCACGATTCCGGACCGCTACGAGGTCCAGGTCTTCGAACGCCGCCCCGATCGTGGTTTCCTGCGCCACGCCTACACCGCCATCACCACCACCCGCGACGGCCGGGTCGTGCTCAAGGAGATCCGCGGCTGAGCGCGGATATCCGCGGAAAGCCGGTCGTGGCGCAGCCGCGGATCCGGCACGATGGACGACGATGCCACACACACTCGCCGATGTCCTGCCCGCCGTCGCAGCGTCCTTCGGGATGGATGTGGACAACTCGCTGGAGCTCGCGCCCGCGCGTGATGTCGTGCTGCTGCTGATCGACGGTCTGGGCGCGGAACCGCTGGCGCGCCATCGCTCGGTCGCGCCGACGCTCGCCGCACACGCGCGCACCACATTGGCCGCCGGTTTTCCCGCGACCACCGCGGTGAGTATCGCGTCCCTGGCGCTGGGAGCGCCCTGTGCGACACACGGAATCATCGGCTACAGCTTCGCCCTGCCCGATCCGGGCGGTCTGCGATTGCTCAATTCGCTGCGCTGGCGGCTCGATTCCGCGACGGGTGCGGACGCGCGCGCGGCGTATCCGCCGGAAACGGTGCAGTCCGGTACCAGCCGGGTGCAGGATCTCGCCGCGCACGGCGTCGAGGTCCATTACGTAATCCCGGAATACCAGCGCGATTCCGGCCTGACCCGCGCCGCCCTGCGTGCCACGGGCGTCTTGCATGCGGCGTCGGATCTCGGGCAGGTGCGCGACGGAATCCTCACGGTCGCGGCGCATTCCGATACCGCGTCGCGATTCGCCTACGCCTACTTCCCCGATCTCGACGCCACCGGTCACCTGTACGGACCCGAGTCGCCGGAGTGGCTGGCGGTACTGGCTCGGATCGACGCCTGCTTCGCGGATCTGCTCACCGCTCTTCCGGATACCTGCACCTTGCTGGTCACCGGTGATCACGGCATGATCCGGGCGGGACGAGTGATCGACCTGGATGCCGACGAGCGGTTGCACCGCGAGGTGCGGCTGATCGCCGGGGAAGCCCGAGTGCGCCACATCTACCTCGACAGGCCGGCCGCACTGCCGGACGTGCAGGCCGACTGGACCGGCGCACTGGGCGCATATGCCCGGGTGGTGAGTCGCGAGCAGGCGCTCGACGAGCGCTGGTTCGGGGCGACGGCGCCCGGCCCCGAGATCCGCCGCCGCATCGGGGATCTCATCGCCGTCGCCCACGGCGACACCGTGCTCGTATGTCCGGGCCGGGAACCGCTGGAGTCGGCGATGATCGGCCATCACGGCGCGTGGACCGCCGATGAGCAACTCGTGCCGCTGATCGCCTCGGCGTGACAGGTGGCAGCATCCGGCGGCACCGTGAGGATGGTGCGCCACAACGGGATTCGATCAGCGATCGGTGGCCGGCGCGGATTCTCGTCGCTGAGCGGAACGCTGCGTGATCATCTCGTCGACCTCGTCGATCGCCCGCCGGACGAGCCGGCCGTAGCCGTCGTCGGGGAGTGCGCCGATATGCCGTCGCGCCGCATCGATATGTGCCGCCGCCGGTTCGAACGAACCCAGCAGCCGGTAGTTGTCGGCGAGGTTCAGGTGGAGGGAGGGGTAGAAGCCGGCGATGCGCAGACTCTCGTGATGACGTCGCACCCGGTCGTCGGTGAGGGCATCGGCGGCATCGAGGGCCCGGCAATCCCAGACCAGTGCCTGTGCGGGATCGGGGTGGAGATCGGCCAGATAGTGCGCGAGGGTGCAGCGGTGCAGTGGATCCCCGGCGGGGCCGATCCGGGTCCACAGTTCGGCGAGTTCGCTTCGGGCGCGGTCGATATCGCCGTGCCGCCCACGTTCGACGGCGGCACCGATCGCGGCCATCGTCGGGTCGGGGGTGATCGGTTCGGCAGTGGTCATCGTCGTTCCTCGGGATCGGTGTGGGAAACGGCGACGGGCATCGCCACCGTGGTGAGATCGCCGTCGTCGGCGGAGCGGATCACGACCGGCTGTGCGGCTCCGGCGATATCGATCATCACGTCGGGGCCGATGGCGGTGCCGATCGCCGGATACAGCGTGGTCATGCTGAAGGCGAGCTCGATATCGGGGCCGGTCACGGTGGCGTCGACCGGTCCGCCGGGGCCGGATTCCGGATTCGAAACCGTGACCTCGCCCTCCGATACACGCAGCAGAACATGATGCGCCCGTAGGGATGCCAGCGTCCGGACCAGCGCGTCGCGTGGTGTGACCACCCGTGTGCGCGGCGTATCGAGCGAGCCCAGCAGGAGCCGGTGATCGGGGAACGGGTCCGGGAGGATCCGGCAGGTCCGGGTGTGCGCGGGTCCGGCCCGGAACAGCAGGGAGCCGGCACTGCCTTCCAGGCGCACCCGATGGTGGCGCCGGATCTCGGGTATCGCCAATCGGAGGTCGTCGCCGTCGACGGTGGCGGCCCACTCGGCCGGATGCGCGCGATCGGGTACCAGGGTGCGGGTCGAGAGCCGATAGCGATCGGTGGCGGTGAGGGTCAGCGCTTCGGCCGAGACCTCGAGATGCACCCCGCTCAGCACGGGATGGTCCGGTTCGTGGACGGTGGCGGCGAGGATCTGCTCGACCGCCGTCGCGAAGACCGGGCCACTGACGGTCGCGACCGGCCGCCCGTGCCGGTGCCCGAGCGTCGCCTTGATATCGGCCGCTCGCTCCCGGGCCCGCTGTACTCGCTGTTCGAGGCCCGCCAGGTGGTCGTCGACGAGCCGTGCGGCGGTATCGGAATCGGATTCGAGTACCCGCGCGACCGTATCCAGCGGCATACCGATCTCGCGTAGTCCGCGGATGGCCAGTGCGCGGTCGAGCTGGTCCTCGGCGTAGTACCGGTAGCCGGAGACCGGGTCCACGATCGACGGTGGCAACAGCCCGGAATCGGCGTAGAAGCGCAGTGCGCTCGCGGTCAGTCCGCTGGCCCGCGCGAACGCTCCGATCGTGGTCAGTCCGGAATGTGGCACCGCCCCATCATGAAGCTTCGGCCAACTCGAAGGTCAAGTCGACCGCGATGACGGGGCGGTGCCGGCGGTGGATGTCAGTGATGTGGCCGGAAGGCACGGTGCCGGCTCGGACGCGCCGAGACGAGCGCATGCGGGCAATGCGGCCTGGGACGCCGCACCGCCGTATTCGTCCGGCAGGCCAGATTCCAGCCGAACGGGATGAGATGCACCCGCTCGCCGAGTTCCTCCAGCCGCTGTGCGATATCGGCCAGCACGTCGAGGGTGTCCGCGATATGCGCCAGGACGTCGGACGGATTCGGGCCGAGGCCGAGTCGTCCGTCCGACGTCGCGTAGCGCGGGCTGGCGCCGATCACGACGTGGGATGTCCGGGCGTAGGCGCACAGATCCCGCAGCGCCTCGATCGCGTCTCCGGAGAGGGGGCAGTCGCCCGGTTCGACGACGATGCGCAGCAGCAGGCAATCGACGAACAGTTGCGGGACGCCGACCGCCGCGGGCGGCAGCGGGACGGCGCACGGCCCCGCTACCACCGGTGTGTATTCGAAACTGCGCCAGCGACTCCCGGTGATCTTCATTGCTCGGAGGCAGCCGGTGCGTTTCGGTCGACGCCGCAGAGGGTGTAGCAGAACACGAACGGCTCGGTGCCGTCGTTGAACCACGCGTGGGGGGTGCCGTGCTGCACCACGCTGTCGCCCGGGCGCAAGGCGACATCCACACCGTTACCGAGACGCATACGGCCCTCACCACGCAGCACCACCACGAAGTCGATGCTCTCGGTGGCGTGCACCCCGGGATGCTCCGGATCGAAGGCGGCCATCATGCCGGGCAGCTTCTCCTCGGCCTCGGCCACCACGGTGGCCATCGCCTCCTCCGACAGCCCGGGATCGGGTTCGTAGCTCAGTCCGGGCGGCACCGAGATGAAACCGAACCGCACTCCGCCGGCGGTGGGGAAATAGCTGGTGCCGCCGTCGGCGGGCATCCGGTCGACGGGCAGTGCGGGCAAGGCGTCGAGTTCCCACATCCGATGGATCTCGGCGCCGGGCAGCAACGCCAGGGTGAGCGGGTCGACACTGTCGTCGGCCAGCACCCGTCCCTGTCCGGTGCCGTCGTCGCCGACCACGATTCTGCGCATGGGAATTCCTCCTGATCCTCGTGAGCCGCATCCGTTGGCGCACAGGCCGATCCGGACATCAGCTATCCGGGGACCGTATCGACCCCTGTGAACAGGCCGCATGTCCTGGAACGCAGGGGCGTGGTTCTGATGCGCAGAATCGGAAAACCGGCGATGATATCCCCGATGACCATTGCCGAATCAGCCTCGACCAGCGCGATCGACCCGCATGAGCGGGCCGATTACTGGACGCATCTGATCGGGTCGTATCAGTGCAGCCTGGGTTTCCGGTTTCCGGACTCCACCGATTTCCGCGGGCACACCTCGTTGCGGCGTACCGATACCTATCAACTGGTCGGCTGGGAGTCCGACGCCGTCACCTACATCCGGAGCCCGAAGCTCATTCGCAGCGATCCGGATTCCGACTATCGGCTCCTCGTGCCACTGACGGGCACGCTCACATTCCGCAACGACGACGACCAGGGCTCGTTGTATCCCGGTAGCGCGTGTCTGGTGTCCACCGACGAGCCGTTCGCGGCCTCGATGAGCGATGGTTCGCACGGTCTCATCGTCACCATTTCACGCGAGGAGATCCGGCACCGTCTCAATCGAGTGGTGCCACCGCCGCGACCGCTGGATCTGCGGACCGGGCTGGGCGGAGTGGCCGGTGCGGTGGTGGGCACGCTGTATTCCCAGCGCGCGGCCCTCACCGATCTCCAATTCGACACCGTCGCAGAGCAACTGGTGGATCTGCTGTGTATGCAGATTCTCGGCGAACCGGCGAGTTCGCCCGGTCAGCTCGTGCAGGTGGAGGCGACGGCTCGTCGCTACATCCGTACCCACGCGGCCGATCCGGATCTCACCGGCGCGCAGGTCGCGGCCGCACTCGGCTGGTCACTGCGCCAGCTGCAATTGGCATTCAGCAACGCCGGAACGACGCCGAGCGAGGTCATCCGGGAACAACGCCTGCAGCTCGCGCGCGAACGCCTGCGCAATCCGGCCTACCGCCATCGCAGTATCGCCGATATCGCCGCGGATCTGGGTTTCGGTTCGGCCAGCAGTTTCACCAAGGCATTCCGTCGCCGGTTCCATTCCACTCCGGGACAGCTGCGGGACTGACGCGAATCGAACCCGATCGGCCCGCCCCTCGCATGGGGGGCCGGGACGGGCCGATGGTCTTGGGTGGTGCGGCTCAGCCGAAGATGCCGCCACCATTGGTCTGGGAGCCCGCCGAGCCGGTGATGAACATGTTCATGATGTTGCTGAAGACAGCGGTGGTGGAGACCGAGTTGGACGATTGCGAGTCGATCAGGGCGATAAATGCGTTCATGAACTGTTCCTCGTGCATCGTGGGTCCGCGGACCCGGGTGGTTGTCCTGCCGTGCTCAGCGCAGTGGCTTGAAGCTTAGTCAAAATCCGACGTTTCTGAACATCCTTCTTTTCGGATTTTTCGGACAGGGTGCGCGAGGGAGGGGGCGCGCGCTGTGGACAGGCTCCGCTCGTACAGAGTAAAAAAGTGGAACACGTTTCAATTCAGTGTGCGACGGGAGATGCGATGGACCACGCTGCCATGGGTGAGTTGGTGATGGCCGGATTTCAGAAGCTGGGATTCATCCAGTTCGCGGGGGTGGAAGGGGTGGAGTATCTGCCCGGCCGCAATGTGGTGAGCATGGCCTCGAAGCCGGAACATCTCAACCACAACGGCGACGTACACGCCGCGATCCTGTTCGGCCTCGCGGAGACGGCGGCGATGGGCGCCTCCATCTCCGGCATCGTCGATCTGATGGGGGAGACGTTCATCGTCGCGCGCGACGGGCGGATCGAGTACCTGGCCCGGGCCAAGGGGGAGGCGGGCCCGTTCCGCGCAACATCGGAGATCGGCGCCGCCGAGTTGGAACAGGTCCGCGCCGATATCGCCGCGCAGCGGCCGATCGAGCTGGCGATGCCCGTGGATATCACCGACAGCACCGGAAAGTCCGTCGCCGCGGCGAGTTTCACCGCGGTGATCCGGCCCCGCCGGAAATAGCACTCGCACGGATCCCGCCGCCGGGAGCGCTCGCGGCGGGTCCAGTGGCGTCAGCGCTCGCTGTCGAGCATGGTCATCTGCGCGGCCGCATAGCGCTGTCCGGCGACCTCGTCCGCGGGCGCGGCGGCCTCGATCGCGGCCAGCTCCGATTCCGACAGTCGAATATCCAATGCGCCGACAGCTTCGGACCAGCGATCGACGCGCCGGGCGCCGATCAGCGGCACGATATCGGCGCCGCGGGTCAGCACCCAGGCGATGGCGAGCTGCGCCACACTCACGCCGTGCTGTGCGGCGATATCGGCCAGCGCCGCGACCAGCCGCAGATTGGCGGTGAGGTTCTCGCCCTGGAACCGTGGACTGTGGGCACGGAAATCGTCGGGCGCGAAGGTCTGATTCGCACGCAGTGAATCGCTCAGCAGCCCGCGCGACAGCACCCCATACGCGGTGATGCCGATGCCGAGTGCCCGTGCCGTCGGCAGGATCTCACCCTCGATGCCACGGGTGATCAACGCGTACTCGATTTGCAGATCGGCGATCGGCGCGACCGCCGCCGCCCGCCGCAGGGTCTGCGCGCCGACTTCCGACAGGCCGATGTGGCGCACGTAACCGGCCTCGACCATCTCCGCGATGGCGCCGACGGTGTCCTCGATCGGCACATCCGGGTCCAGCCGCGCCGGACGGTAGATATCGATGTAGTCGACGCCCAGTCGCTGCAGCGAATAGTGGAGGAAGTTGCGCATCGCCACCGGCCGGGTATCCACACCGCCGAAACTGCCGTCCGGACCGCGCAGCGCCCCGAATTTCACGCTGAGCTGGTAGTCCTCGCGCCGGCGATCGGTCAGTGCGCGGCGGAGCAGGGCTTCGTTGTGTCCGGCGCCGTAGAAATCGCCGGTGTCGACGAGGGTGGCGCCGGAGTCGAGCGCCGCGTGGACGGTCGCGATCGACTCCGTCTCGTCGGCCTGCCCGTAGGCACCCGACATCCCCATCGCGCCCAGTGCGATGCGGCCGACCTTCGGCCCCGTGCTGCCCAATTGTGTCGTCTCGATGGTTGTCATAGTCGAATCGTGCGCGCCGCTGCCCGGATCCGGCAGAGACCGTTTATCGGGGGATCGGCGATCCCTGGTTGCCCGCCCGGGAACCGGGCACAGTGGGGAGATGGACCGCGATGATCTGGCCGACTTCCTGCGACGCCGTCGCGCGCAGCTGCAGCCCGCGGATGTGGGTCTGCTGCCCGGCAGCCGCCGCCGGACTCCCGGGCTGCGTCGTGACGAGGTCGCCCTCCTCACCGGCATGTCGACCGACTACTACACCCGGCTGGAACAGTCGCGCGGGCCGCGCCCCTCGGTGCAGGTGCTGAGCTCGCTGGCGCGCGCACTGCGGCTCAGCGACGACGAGCGTGACCACCTGTACCACCTGTGCGGACATCCGGCGCCCCACCGCGGCGGCGGCGACCGGCACGTGGGGCCCGGACTGCTCTATCTGCTGGACAAACTCGAGGACACCCCCGCCTGCGTCGTCTCCGATCTGGGCGAGATCCTGGCGCAGAACCGCATGCACATCAACATGTCCGGCGATCACACCCATTACACCGGGATGGACCGGTATCTGCTGTGGCGCTGGTTCACCGACCCCGCGGGACGGGAGAAATTCCCGCTCGCGGACTGGGACCGGCTGACGCGCAGGCACGTCGCGGACCTCAGGGCGACGGCCGCGCGGCGGTCCGGGGACGACGATGTCACCGAACTGGTCGAGAGACTGCGCGCGGCCAGTCCCGAATTCGAACGGCTGTGGTCGGCGCACGAGGTATCGGTGCGGATCAGTGACGCCAAACGCGTCGAGCATCCGGTGGTCGGACTACTCGATCTGGTCTGCGAAACGCTGGTGACGCCGAATGCGGCGCAACATCTCCTGGTCTTCTACCCACGTCCCGGTACCGACACCCAGGAACGGCTGGATCTGCTGCGCGTCATCGGCACTCAGTCCATGACCGGCGAAACCGACTCGGGCAGTGAGATCTTCGATTCACACTGAGTCGGTCAGTGCTCGGGGAACCGGCGCCGGGTCCGGGGCCGCAACCGCAGATTCGGCAGCGGCGGTGCCGGAATGCGCTGCCGCGGAGTATGTCCCGCGACATCTCCGAAGCGCTGCACATCGTGGTTCTCCCACGCCGTGCGGGCGGCGTCGATCTCGTCGTGGTTGCGGCCGACGAAGTTCCACCACATCACCAGATCCTCGCCGAACGGTGCGCCCCCGATCAGCACCACTCGCGCGCCGGATTCGCTGCGCAGTCGCAGGGCGGCGCGATCACTGCCCAGATACAGCAGCGGGCCGGGTTCGGCGCGCACATCGTCGACGCGCACCTGCCCCGACATCACCAGTACCGCGTGCTCGAATTCCGCGGTGAGCGGCAGGGTGGCGTCGGCGCCCGGTGCCACGGTGATATCCGCGCCGACGATCGGGGAGTAGCTGACCGCCGGCGAACTCAGCCCGCCGAGCGAACCGATGAGAACCGTCGCGCGCAAGCCGGGCAGAGCCAGGACGGGCAGGTCTCGATGCTGCTCGAAATGCGGCGCGATATCGCGGTGCGCGTCCGGCAGTGCGATCCAGAACTGGAGTCCCTGCCCGGCGGGCGCACCCGCCACCGTGTACTCCGAGTGGGCGATACCGTGCCCGGAGGTCATCAGATTCAACTGTCCGGGCTCGATCTCCACATCGGAGCCGACACTGTCGCGATGCCGGATCCGGCCGTCGAACGGCCAGGTCACGGTCTGCAATCCGATGTGCGGATGCGGATCGATATCCGGTGGCAGTCGATGTGAGGTTTCGGTCGAGCCGAAATGATCGAGGAAGCACCAGGCCCCCACGGTCGGCAGATCACGCTGTGGCAGAACCCGCATCACCGTGACTCCGCGCACGCCGCCCAGCGGGACCTCCCGGGCCGGATAGAAATCCGCCCGCGGGCCGGGTGCCGGCGAGGATTCGCACAGTGCCTCCGTGGGATTCGCCTCGAGATCGCTCATCGGCCCCTTTCACCCTCCGTGCTCGGCACTGGCCAGCGGGTTGGGCTACCGGGTAATGCCCTTGCCCACCACATGAGCATCGTAGTCCGGATGCTTGTCGAGCCAGCTCTTGATGAACGAACAGCGCGGCACGACAGCACGCCCGCGCTCCACCGCATCCTCGATCGCATGCCGGGCCAGGGTGCCGGCCAGGCCTTTGCCGCTGAACTCCGAATCGACCTCGGTGTGAATGAAGGCGGTGTCGTCACCGGCCTCGCGGTATTCGGCGAACCCGGCGAGTTTGTCTCCGTACCACACCTCGTAGCGGTGCTGCGCTTCGTTGCGGACGACTGCGGCGGTCGCGGCCTGATCGATCATCGGTTCTACTCCTGTATTCCTGCGGGGCACCCGCACCCGGTCGCACCGAGGACAGGCTTCGCCGGACGCCTCATCGGTGCTCCTGCCGTTCCCGCACCGGATGCCTGCTCATGATCGACACGCGATTGAACGCGCCGATGGTGGTCGCGACCCAGATGACCACCGAGACCTGCTCATCCGACAGATGGTGCCGCGCAAGGGCGTACTCACGTGCCAGGGTGTCCTCATCGGGCAGCGTGGTGGTCGTCTCCGCGAGGGCGAGTGCGGCACACTCGGACGGGGTGAACAGCTCGCTACGCCGCCAGGCCGGCAGCACCTCGAGTTGTTGCGCGGTCACACCGGCCGTCAGCGCCGCCCGGGAATGCAGGTCCAGGCAGAACGCACATCCGTTGAGCTGTGACACCCGGACATTGATCAGTTCGACCAGTGAGCGGTCCAGTCCGGCGGCCGCCGCCGCGTTGCGGGCGGCCAGCGCGACACCGCCCAGCGCACGAAACGGTTCGGGGCTCTGTTTGTCGATCCAGATGCGGGCATCCGCGGCGGGGTTTTGCATAGCGCAGGCATCCTAACCGTGCGCTGCGTCACCATGCGCGGGATGTATGCGACGTCACGCGGTCGCGGGGCGGCTCAGATATGTTGCATGGCAGTCACTCTGCCTTCGTACAGATCGATCTTGCGGTCCAGGACGGCGAGGGTCCGGTGCAGGTCCTCGATCTGCGCCAGCACCCCTTCGCGGGTGTTGCGGAACATATCCAGGCGTTCCGGGGTGGTGTCGTCACCGGCTCGAACCAATTCGGCGTAGTGGACCATATCGGCCACCGACATCCCCGTGGTGCGCAGACAGCCGATCAGATGCAGCCAGTTCAGATCGCGATCGCTGAACCGGCGCTTACCGCTGGAATCTCGGCCGATGTAGTCCATCAGGCCGATCCGCTCGTACCAGCGCAGGGTGTCGCGGGTCAGACCGGATCGCTCGGCGGCATCGCCGATCGAGTACTTCGGGCGCTCGTAGTCCTCGGGCTGTTCGAGGGGGGTCACCGTGGTTGTCGTCATCGCCCGTCGCCTTCCTGCCGAACCTGCCTTCGACAGTACCGACCTGGAGTGCGCTCCATACAAGCCGCGGCGGGCGGCGAGCTCGCGCCGACGGGCTCGCCGCGGCCGTCGCTCAGTGGTATTCCGGCAGCTGCTGGACGGCCCATTTGTTGCCGTCCGGATCGGCGAAATAGGTGAACAGGCCCCAGCCCTCGTCCTTGACCGGTGTGGCCTCGACGCCCGCGGCCACCAGCTGCCGATACGCGTCCTCGGCGCTGGCCACCACCATCTGCATCCCGACGACGCTGCCCGGCGCGGCATCGGTGATGCCCCGGCCGATGCAGATGGAACAGCCCGATCCCGGCGGGGTCAGCTGCACGAAGCGGATCTCCTCGGTGGGGCTGGCATCGTGATCGGCCGCGAATCCGATGCTCGTGTAGAACTCCTTGGCCCGATCGACATCGGTGACCGGGATGGCGACGAGTTCGATTTTCCAATCCATGTGCGCAGCATCTCACCGGGTACCGACAAGTCCGGGCGGCCGCGGCCGCGAGCGCCTACCCTTGATTCATGGCCAAAGAAATCGATCGGGTCCGGGCGCGGTCGGCGCTGGAAACGGTCAAGGAAAGCCCGTTCATCGCCCTCGTCGCGGCGATCCCGGTGATCGTCGTGCTCGGCGTCGTCTGGGCTCTCACCAACTGGTTCGTCGCGCTGCTCGTTCTCGTCCTGATCGGCGCGGTGGTGATGGTGCGCGGCAAATTCCTGCGCTGACACGAACTTTCGCGCGGCCGGCGCCGGGTGTGTCAGCGCGGGACGTGGAATCGGACCAGTTCACCCGTGCCGGGGTCCACGTCCGGCCACGGCCGGTCGAACTCGAGCACCGCGAGCGCCGAGGTGGGGAATTTCCGGCTGAGTTCCTCCGCCGGCAGTGAGGCGCGGTTGGCGGCCAGCTCCCAGGCCGTCCACGGCATCCCCGGGGAATGACCGATCAGCAGCAGCGTCTGCACTTCGGCGGCGGTCAGCTGGATCAGCTCGATCAACGTGTGCGGGGTCGCCTCGTAGATCGCGTGCTCGAACGCGACCGGTGCGGTGATACCCGTGGCGGCGAGCGTTTCGCGGGTACGCACCGCGTCCGAGCAGCAGACCGCGTCGACCACCGGCTGGGTCTCGCGCAGCCAGGTGCCGGCCAGCGCCGCCTCCCGCTTCCCGCGGGGCGCCAATGGCCGATCGTGGTCGTCGACACCCGGTGGATATGCGGACTTACCGTGCCGCATCAGGATCAGCGTCCGCGCCATGGGCAATACCGTAAGCCCGGGCGCAGTCGGGTGTGTCACAGGGGACACCATCCTGCTGGGAGATCTAACTCACTCTCGAGGCACACTGAAGGGTGGTGTCACATCAACTGCCCACCGGCACCGGTGTGACACACGCCCCGTCCGGACCCCGGATGGGGATGCCCCATGATGTTTTCGAGGATCTGCGAGATATGGCCTACGTGATCACGCAGCGTTGTTGCAACGACGCCAGCTGCGTACCCGAGTGCCCGGTCGATTGCATTCGTCCTACTCCGGAGCAACCCGAGTTCGCGACGACCGAGCAGCTGTACATCGACCCCGACACATGCATCGACTGTGGTGCCTGTGTGGATGCCTGCCCGGTGGAGGCCATCTTCTCCGAGGACGACCTGACGGCTTCCCTGGCTCGCTTCCGCGATATCAACGCCTCGTATTTCCAGCGGCATCCGCTGGAGTCGAACTTCGATCCGCTGGTGACCCCGGCGCGCCCGCCCAAGGAGCTGGGCACGCTGCGGGTGGCGATCGTCGGCGCCGGGCCCGCGGCCTGCTACGCGGCCGACGAGCTGCTGCGGCGCGCCGATGTCGAGGTGGAGATGTTCGACCGGCTGCCGACCCCGTGGGGTCTGGTCCGTGCCGGTGTCGCCCCGGATCATCCGGGCACCAAGTCGGTGTCGAGCATGTTCGAGAGCGCTTTCCGCCGCGAGACGCTGCAGTATCGGCTCAATGTCGAGGTCGGTAAGCACATTTCGCACGATGAGCTGCTCGCCCATCATCACGCGGTGATCTATGCCGTCGGCGCCTCCACCGACCGCCGCCTGGACGTGCCCGGTGAGGACCTGCCCGGCAGCCATTCCGCGACCGAGTTCGTGGCCTGGTACAACGGCCACCCCGACTACGCCGAGCGCACCTTCGATCTGTCCGGTGAGCGGGTCGTCATCGTGGGTAACGGCAACGTCGCACTCGACGTGGCGCGGGTATTGACCCTGCCGCCCGACGAGCTGGCCAAGACCGATATCGCCGACCACGCCCTGGACGCGCTGCGCGCGAGCAATATTCGCGAGGTCGTGGTGCTGGGCCGGCGCGGCCCGCTGCAGGCCGCCTACACCTCCGCGGAATTCCTGGCGCTGGGCCATCTGAAGGGCGTCGACGTGGTCATCGACCCCGCCGAGCTGGAACTGGATCCGCACAGTCAGGCGTTGCTCGACGATCCGGAGATCGAACCCTCGCTGAAGCTGAAGTACGAGCTGGCGCGGGAGTACGCGGCCGAGGCCCCGAACCCGGACAACAAGCGCATCGTGTTCCGCTATCTGGCCTCGCCGACCGAGATCAGTGGTGACGGCAAGGTCGAGGCGGTCGAATTCGTGCACAACGAACTGGTCGCCGAGGACGGCCGGGTCCTGGCGCGGGCCTCCGATCGCACGGAGACGCTGGCGGCGTCGATGGTGCTGCGGTCCATCGGCTACCGCGGTGTGGCGATCGCGGATCTGCCGTTCGACGAGCGCAGCGGTGTCGTCCCGAACGAGCACGGCCGGGTCGTCGCCGATGCGGCGCATGTGACCGGTGTGTATGTCTCGGGCTGGATCAAGCGCGGACCCCGCGGCGTGATCGGATCCAACCGGGTCGACGCGACCGAGACCGTGGAACAGTTGCTCGAGGATTTCACCACGGGCAAACTGACTGCCCCACAGGGGGATCGGGCAGCGCTGGAGGCCCTGCTCGCGCAGCGGCAACCCGACGCGATCAACCGCGAGGGCTGGAAGGCCATCGACGCGGCCGAGAAGACCGCCGGCAAGACCGCCGGCCGCCCGCGGGTCAAATTCACCACCATCGAGGACCTGCTCAAAGCCGCGCGCGGCTGACGGCCGGGGGTTCCGGACCCGTCCGCGCAGCGGGTCCGGAACCGCGGGCGTCCGCGCGAACCGACGGCTACCGCACGGCCGGGAACTCAGCCGGGCAGCGGGCCGATCCGGACGGTCGTCGTGATCGCGCCGTCGACCATGAACCACAGCCGCAGCACCGCCTGGCCGTTACGGTCACCGGGTTCGTAGCGGCTGCGCACACTGATGTGCTGGCGGGCCAGTACGGGGGCGAGATATTCGATCACCGCGCGATGCGGGCCGGCCACCAGCTTCGGATAGTCGACCAGATAGTGCTCGACCGCTTGCCAGTACACGGCGTTGTTGACGTGGTTGAACTGGTCGATGTCGGTCGCTCGCACCGGGAACGGCAGATCGGTGTCGGACTCCGCGGGCACCGCGTCGTTCAGCCACGGCCGCCAGCGCAGCCGGTGCTCGTCGGTGGTCCGGGCCAGGTGGGCCAGGCCCTGATCGCTGATCCGAGTCGGCATATTGGTCGACTCGTTGATATTGATCCAGAAACCCTCGGTCTCGACCAAGCCGCCGTTGTCGCTGGTGATACGCACCCGCATATTGGTCCAGCGGGTCGACATGGCCGAACACCAGCGGCGTAGTTCCACTCGGTCCGGCCACACGATCGGCCGCACCACGTCGATCACGGTGCGGCGCACGATCCAATCCGGGTCGGTGCGATGGAAGAAGCTGCTGTGCAATTCTTCCCACGCGATGTCTTGCAAATATCGAGCCACGGCATCGAGCCGCAGCCGGCTGTAGGGATCTACATCGCCAGCCCGGATGGGCCACGCCGAAGCGAAGCCCATGCCCTCCTGGGGAAGCGGGGCGAGTGGCTGATCGAGTGACACTGGTGCTCCTCGCGCTGCACGGTGTGCCGCGTACTCATGCGGTGCTTCTTTGACATGACTTTACGGGGCGCAGGTCACACTGTTACGCCGAGATGGCTCTACTCACACGTAGCAAATGTCCAGTTTCGGTCCGGAGGGAGGGTGCTCCGACGAGAAGAGCACCGCCACTTGCGATTTCGATAACCACCTCCGCGAGCGGTGTGAAACGCTCCCGTTGCCGATTCGGGCGCGGAACGCGCCCGGTTCCTTTCGGCGATCAGTAGCCGACGTAGCCGCTGCCACCGGAGACCGCGGAGACGCCCGGCACGTTGTCCAGGGAGCCGTAGCGGTCGATCGAGTAGCGCGTCGCGGCGACGATATTGTCGACCGGATTCCAGATGTCGTTGTGGCCGGGAGCGGCGTGCGCGTTGAAGGTGCTGTCGATGCACTGCATCAGCCCCTTCGACGGGTGCCCCGCGGCGGCGTTGCTGTCCCAGTTGTTGATCGCGTTCGGGTCACCGCCCGATTCGTGCTCGATGATCAGGGCGATGGCGTTCTCGTCGATCGACTCCGGTGGGTAGCCCATCTCGATCAGGACCTGCTTGGCCTGGGCGATCCAATCCTTCACATCGCCGGAGGGATGAGCCGTGGGTGGCGGTCCGCTGGTCGAACCGCTGCTCGAACCGCTGTAGGCGGCACTGCTGTAGCCGCCACCGCTGTGTGAGCTGTTGCCGCCCGAATGGGAGCTGGTCAGGTTCGAGACCGGGCTGCCGGAGTTGTGCGGTGCCGGCGCGGTGGCCGCGGGCGCGGTGGCGGCGGGAACCGTCGGTGCCGGAGGCGCCGGAGGTGCCGCACCGGCGCCGGTGACCGGGTCGCCGAGTCCGGCGAAGGCGAGATCGAGGGGAGCCTTGGCGCCGTCGACGGCCGTGATCGCGGCTTCGGCCACCAACTCGGCCTGTTTCAGGGCGTTGGTTATCGCCAGCTGATGCCGGGCGGCGAAGCCGTCCTCGCGCAGTGAGTTGTTCTGCTTGTCGATATCGCTGGCGCCCTGCAGGTCCTGCCAGTACTTCTTGCGGGTATTCGCGGTGACCGTGCCGTTGTCGGCGACCTCGAAGCCGTCCGTCGGGGTCCCCTCCTCCTGGCCGGAGGGATGCAGCGCGGCGTCCCGCGCGTCCAGGACCGCCTTCTTGGCATTCTCGAGGTTCTCGACCTGCTGGCCCACGGCTGTCTGCAAGCCGAGCACCGCCTGACTGACCGCCGAGGCGCGTCCCTTCTCCAGCTCCATGCGCCCGTCGGCCGCCTGCGCCGCACCGCCGCCCCACTGCTGGTTCTGGCCGAGCTTCCGGGTGCTGTCGACCGCCGCGAGGACGGCTCGGTCGAGGTCGCCGGACAGCTTGCCGACCGCGGCGGCGGCGGTACGCAATGCCTCGGGATCCCACTTTTCGACATCCGGGATCGTCGGTGCCCCGCCCGGTGCCGTCATACCCGGATTCCGATCGTGTTCAAATCGTCGCGCAGCTGCTGATCGGTATCGATGATGACCTTGCCGGCCTGCTCGACGGAGTCGGCGATATGCGTTACGCGAGAACCGATTCGCTGCAGAGAGTTCTCGACCGAGGTCTTGGCGCCGATGCAGGCGGCCTCCCAGCCGGTGCCGGGCAGCGCCCCCGCGGCGGCGGCCAGTCCGGGATCGAGTTTGCCGATGGCATCGGACTCGTCGTGCAAGGTTTTCGCGAAACTCCGCAGCGCCGCGGGATCGATCTTCATCGCGTTCGCGGGTGGATCGTTGGGACCGGCCATGAGACTCCCCCTCTTCGCTCAGTCAGCGGGCCAAGCCTAGCAAATGGCGGACCCGTGGACAGGGGTGTGCGAAGACCGGTTAACTTGTTGGAAAGCAGCCGTGGACAGAGAGGTCGTTTCATGCGTGCAGCGCAGGTGAGCAAGCTCGAGGGGCCGGAATCCATCGAGGTCGTCGATATCGCCGAACCGGCGGCATTTCCCGGCGGTGTGGTGGTCGACGTGCACGCGGCGGGAATCGCCTTCCCGGACGTGCTGATGACGCGAGGGCTATATCAGATGAAGCCCGAACTGCCCTTCGTGGTCGGTGGTGAGGTGGCCGGAATCGTGCGCTCGGCGCCCGAGGATGCCCACGTCCGGGCCGGGGATCGGGTGGTGGCGCTGACCATGCTCGGCAACGCGGTCGCCGAGACCGCGGTGACCGCGAAGGACATGGTGTTCCGGCTGCCGGACAACATCTCCCTCGAAGCGGGTGCGGGGATCGTCTTCAACGATCTGACCGTTCATTTCTGCCTGCGTAACCGGGGCCGGTTGGCCGCGGGGGAGACCGTCCTGGTGCACGGCGCGGCCGGCGGTATCGGCACCTCGACGCTGCGGATGGCGAAGGCGCTGGGCGCGGGCCGGGTGATCGCGGTGGTCAGCACCGAGGAGAAGGCCGAGGTGGCGCGGGCCAACGGCGCGTCCGATGTGGTCCTCACCGACGGCTGGCTGGCCGCGGTCAAGGAACTGACCGGGGGGCGCGGCGTGGACATCGTGCTGGATCCGGTCGGTGGCGATCGGTTCACCGACAGCATTCGCTCGCTCGCTCCGGCCGGGCGGTTGCTCGTGGTCGGATTCACCGCGGGTGAGATCCCCACCGTGAAGGTCAACCGCCTGCTGCTCAAGAACGTCGAGGTCGTGGGCGCGGCCTGGGGTGAATGGGTGATGACCCATCCGGGCTACCTGCAGGAGCAGTGGGCCGAGGTCGCTCCGCTGCTGGAATCGGGTGCGATCGCCGCGCCGGAGCCGGTGCTGTACCCGCTGGAGCGGACCGCCGACGCGGTGGCGGCGCTCGACAATCGTTCGGCCAAGGGCAAAGTCGTCGTCACGGTGCGCTGAGACAGGCGCTGCGGCGCCGTCGGCGCGGCCCGCGCGGTCGCGCCGACGCTGTCGGTGGGCGACCGTAGGGTGTGGCCATCATGGAACTGTCGAATCGGGTCCTCAACCGCACGCTGCTGGCCCGGCAGCACCTGCTGGAGCGGTCGGATCGGACGGTGGCGCAACTGTGCGACCACCTGGTCGGACTGCAGGCTCAGGACGTGCCGCCGCCGTTCATCGGATTGTGGAGCCGGACAAGGGATTTCGACCCGTCGACGGTCTCGGCGGGACTCGAGGACCGATCGCTGGTCCGGATCACGTCGATGCGGGCCACGATTCATCTGGTGACGGCGCCGGACGCGTTGCGGATGGCGCCGCATATGCAGGAGCAACTGGAGAAGATCCCGTTCCGGAAGGGCTTCAACTACGGCGCGATGGTCGGGCTCGACCCCGAGGAGGTGCGGGCCCGGGGTGAGCGAACGCTGGGCGAGCAGCCGATGCCGGCGGCGGAGCTCCGGAAGCGGGCCGCGGCGGAATACCCCGATCGCGATCCCTCGGCGGTGACACAGACCTGGATCTACCAGCTTCCGGTGCTGCAGACCCCGCCGCGCGGGTTGTGGCGTAACAACAGCAGGCCGGTGTGGTCGCGCATCGAACCGTGGCTGGGTGCACCTCTGGATCACACATATCCGGTGCAGGAGTTGATCATTCGCTATCTGCGCGCGTTCGGCCCGGCGACGACGACGGATGTGCAGACGTGGTCGCGGTTGCGCGGCGTCAAGGAGGCGCTGGCCGCCCTCGGCGACCGGGTGCGTACCTATACCGACGAGCGGGGCCGTACTCTCCACGACGCCGCCGACGCCGAACTGGCCGATCCGGATCGGCCCGCGCCGGTACGTCTGCTCGGCTGGTACGACAATGTGCTGCTGTCCCATCAGGACCGCAGCCGGATCATCCCCGGCGGCGCACCCCCGCCGCTGCGGCATTCGGCCGCACAGGTCTCATCGATCCTGGTCGACGGATATCTCGCCGGGATCTACAAGGTGTTCACCGGCAAGGACACGGCTCGGCTGCGGATCGCGCCCGGCCGGGACTGGACCGCGACCGAAGCCGCCGAGGTCGAGGCCGAAGCGTTCGCGCTGCTGCGATTCCTGGAACCCGAGCTGCGCTCGCGGGTCGAAATACTCACGCCCGGCGCCGATCTCAGGCCCTAGGTGGTCACCGCGCCACATGGCGGTAGGCGGGAGCCTTGCTGGTTCCGGCCGGAGTGAGGGTGCGTAGCAGCGGCAGCGTGCGCCGGGCCACCACCGTGGACAGCACGATCACACTGTGCGACCGGACGACCGCCGCACTGCGGTCGATGCTCAACAGGACGGTTTGCAGACCCGAATGCGAATCCGCGCCGATCCGGCACAGCACATCGCTGGTTCCGGTGGTGGCATAGGCCTCGAGGACGCCCGGGATCGCCTCGAGATCGGTGGTGACCGCGTCGAGGGCTCCCTGCGCGATCTCCAGGGTGACGAAGGCCTGCACGTCGAAGCCCGCCGCGGTGACGTCGACCTGCGGATCGTAGGAGGCGATGACGCCCGCCTCCTCCATCCGCGCGATCCGTGACTGGACGGTCGCGCGGGCGACCCGAGTCCGTCGCGAGAGTTCGAGGATGCCGGCCTTCTGGTACTCGTGCATGGCCGAGAGGATCGCCAGATCCAGTTCGTCGAGTTTCGCGGGCGTGCGCGTCATCGCTGCCTCCTGGGCTCGGGCCGCCTCGCGGGTACCCGGGAGAGCAGCTATTCAAATTGTCCAGCACTCGAGCCTCGATGGTGGCCGATCACGCCAGGGTGTCTACCGAAAATCATCGATATTGCCCAGCAGTACGACGCGGAGATTATCTGTCTGCATGACAATCGAGCCCCTCGCCAGGAACACCCGGCCCGCAGTGCCCAGCGATGTGGAGCTACGCCGGCTGGTCGGTCTGGTCGAGCACGATCCCGGCGGCGATCCGTTCCCGGTCCTCGGATGGGATGCGCTGGTGTGGGTGGTCGGCAACGCGACCCAGTTCGCGCACTACCTGCAGGCCTTCGGGATGACGCTGGAGGCCTACTCCGGTCCGGAGACCGGTAATCGCGACCACAAGTCCTTCGTCCTGCGCAGCGGGAGTGCGCGATTCGTGGTGTGTGGGGCGGTCGATCCGGCGAGTCCGCTGGTGGCCCATCACGATCGTCACGGTGACGGCATCGTGGATATCGCCCTCGAGGTTCCCGATGTCGACCGCTGTATCGACCACGCCCGCGGGCAGGGCGCCACGGTGCTGGTCGAACCGCACGATGAGAGCGACGAATTCGGCACGGTCCGCACCGCCGCCCTGGCCACCTACGGCGAGACCCGGCACACCCTGGTCGACCGGTCCCGCTATCACGGGCCCTACCTGCCCGGGTACATCGCGCGCCGATCGGACTATCGCCCGCGGACAGCGCACCGGCTGTTCCAGGCCGTCGATCACGTGGTCGGCAATGTCGAACTCGGCCGGATGGACCACTGGGTCGAGTTCTACCGCCGCGTCATGGGATTCACGAATATGGCGGAATTCGTGGGCGACGATATCGCCACGGAGTATTCGGCATTGATGAGCAAAGTGGTGGCCAACGGCAATCACCGGGTGAAGTTCCCGTTGAACGAGCCGGCCGCCGGACGCAAGCGTTCGCAGATCGACGAGTATCTGGAGTTCTATCGCGGACCGGGAGTGCAGCACATCGCGCTGGCGACCGGCGACATCCTGAGCACCGTCGACGCGCTCCGCGACGAGGGCATCGAATTCCTCGACACCCCCGACACCTATTACGAGGACCGCGAACTGCGTGCGCGGATCGGACGCGTCCGTGTTCCGGTGCGGCAGCTGCGGTCCCGGGGGATTCTCGTTGACCGCGACGAAGACGGATATCTTCTGCAGATCTTCTGCAAACCGCTCACCGACCGTCCCACGGTGTTCTTCGAGCTGATCGAGCGCCACGGATCCCTGGGCTTCGGAAAGGGCAATTTCAAAGCTCTCTTTCAAGCTATCGAAAGAGAGCAACAGACGCGGGGAAACCTGTGAGCGAGGCGGTCGACCTCTGTGGAATCACCGCCCGATCGGTAGAGTCACCGGTATGCGGATCTGCTCGGCCCTCATCGCTGCGATGGCCCTGGCGCTGGCGCTGTCGGCGTGTTCGAGCGACAAGTCCGATGATGATGTCCCCTCGGCGCGCCCACCTGCGAAGGTCGCCGCCCTCGGTCCGTTCGTAGGTGAGTGTGGGAACGTCACCGACGACGAGGTACGGGCGCTCGGTGGCCTGACACAGGCCGCCCAGCCCTTCAAGAACTCGGTCGGCTGCAATTGGCAGAGCGGCGGAATCGGAGGGCCGTCGGTGACTTTCGCGTCCTATCGCGGCAGTCCGATCGACCGGGAGCGGGCATGGGTGACGGCGCAAGGACGCAACCCCGAGACCATCGAGGTCGGCGGAAAGAAGGGTTTCCAAGCGGTGGATCCGACCTACGGGATCTGCGACCTGGCCGTGCAGCTGGGTGACGACTTCTTCGAATGGTCCACCGAGCCAGGGGCTTTCGGGCAGATCTCGGCGACACCGTGCGACAAGAACCGCAAATTGGCCGAGCTGACCGTGCAGCGCCTGAAATGAGGACCGCTGAGATGAGAGACGATGTGCGCGCCCGTGGACGGGGTCACCGCCGGCGGGCGGCGGCGATCGCCGTGCTGGCCGTCGCCGTGGGAGTGACCGTCGGCGGATGTGGGCGCACGGTGCCCGGGACCGCGTTGCCGGCCGGTAGCAGCGGCGGGGTCAACATGAACTTCGACAAGTTGCTGCGCGAATGCGAGGTCGTCAAGCAGGACGAGATCGCCAAGGCGACCGGTGCGCAGGACGCGCAGGGCTCGTTCAACGGCGCGGTGTGCATGTGGGATCTGTCGGGTACCTCCGGCGGCAGCGGTATGGCCACGTTGAACTGGTACGAGATGGGTTCGCTGCCGAACGAGAAGGCCAACAACGACCGGCTCGGGTACACCACATCGGATGTGAACGTGCAGGGCCGCCGCGCGCTGCAGGTACAGCGGCCCGGTGATCCGGATTCGTGCGGTGTGATGGCTCCGGCCGCGGATACCGGCATCATCGGCTGGTGGATCAACTACCGGCCGGGCGGGCATCCGGATCCGTGCGCCGGGGCGAAGAAATTGGCCGAGTTGACGCTGAACCTCGCTCGCTAGCGATGAGGGTGACCCGGATGGACGGACTCGACGGGCTCGAGAGATAGTTGATACGCATCGTAGGTGGTGAACGGCGGTCCGCTCGACCCTCTTTTGCCCCTCGGCGTGGCGCCGGGTATCGTGGATCGCTGTGCCCGGAAGCGTGCGGGCAGGTTAGTGCGTAGAACGTAAGCCAGCGAAAGCGGCCGACCGTTTCAGCGTGCCCGAAAAAGTAGGCATGTACTGCGCGCGACACGCCCGACCTCGGGACACATGGAAACGTGATCCGGGCAAGTGGTGACAGCTCTATGACGGCGGTGTGAACTCCGGGGAATCGGAGGAGCACCGCCGACAAACAGACATCGAAGAGTTCCAGACAACTGGTTACTGAATAAGGAAAGCCGGTATATGCCAACCATCAACCAGCTGGTCCGCAAGGGTCGTCGCGACAAGGTCGCCAAGACCAAGACTGCGGCCCTGAAGGGGAGCCCGCAGCGTCGTGGCGTGTGCACCCGCGTGTACACCACGACCCCGAAGAAGCCGAACTCCGCGCTCCGTAAGGTCGCGCGTGTTCGCCTGACCAGCGCGGTCGAGGTCACGGCTTACATCCCGGGTGAGGGCCACAACCTGCAGGAGCACTCCATGGTGCTCGTTCGCGGCGGTCGTGTGAAGGACCTCCCCGGTGTGCGCTACAAGATCATTCGTGGCTCGCTCGACACCCAGGGTGTGAAGAACCGCAAGCAGGCCCGCAGCCGCTACGGCGCCAAGAAGGAGAAGAGCTGATATGCCACGCAAGGGCCCCGCACCCAAGCGTCCGCTGATCAACGATCCGGTCTACGGATCGCCGCTGGTCAGTCAGCTGGTCAACAAAATCCTGCTGGACGGCAAGAAGTCGACCGCAGAGCGCATCGTCTACGGTGCCCTCGAGCAGGCGCGCGAGAAGACCGGCACCGATCCGGTCGTCACCCTCAAGCGCGCCCTCGACAACGTCAAGCCTGCGCTGGAGGTCAAGCCCCGCCGTGTCGGTGGCGCCACCTACCAGGTGCCGGTCGAGGTCCGTCCGGGCCGCGCCAACACCCTCGCGCTGCGCTGGCTGGTCAACTACTCCCGCGCGCGTCGCGAGAAGACCATGATCGAGCGTCTGGCGAACGAGCTGCTGGATGCCAGCAACGGTCTGGGCGCTGCGGTGAAGCGTCGCGAGGACACCCACAAGATGGCCGAGTCCAACCGGGCCTTCGCGCACTACCGCTGGTGATTGGTCGCCCGGTCCGCCGGTGAAGGAACGGCGCCGGGAGGCGAGTCACGGTCGGGTGCGGCCCGTGCCACATGCGGGCACCGGTAAGCCGCACCCGACGTTGACATAGTGATGGCCAGGGCCGCATCGCGGCGGAGTATCCCGGGCCGTTCCCGAAAATCCCAACTAGCTGATCGCTAACAGAGCAGAGCGGGGAAGATTTCCGTGGCACAGGACGTGCTCACCGACCTCAACAAGGTCCGCAACATCGGCATCATGGCTCACATCGATGCCGGCAAGACGACCACAACCGAACGAATCCTGTTCTACACCGGTGTGAACTACAAGATCGGTGAAACCCACGACGGTGCTTCGACCACCGACTGGATGGAGCAGGAGCAGGAACGCGGCATCACCATCACCTCGGCGGCGGTGACGTGTTTCTGGAACAACAACCAGATCAACATCATCGACACTCCGGGTCACGTCGACTTCACGGTCGAGGTGGAGCGCTCCCTGCGTGTTCTGGATGGCGCCGTCGCCGTCTTCGACGGCAAAGAGGGTGTCGAGCCGCAGTCCGAGCAGGTGTGGCGTCAGGCCGACAAGTACGACGTGCCGCGCATCTGCTTCGTCAACAAGATGGACAAGCTCGGTGCGGACTTCTACTTCACCGTGCAGACCATCAAGGACCGCCTCGGTGCCAAGCCGCTGGTCATCCAGCTGCCGATCGGCGCGGAGGACACCTTCGAGGGCATCGTCGACCTGGTCGAGATGAACGCCAAGGTGTGGACCGGCGAGACCAAGCTCGGTGAGAAGTACGAGGTCCAGGAAATCCCGGCCGATCTCAAGGAGAAGGCCGAGCAGTACCGCCAGGAGCTGCTCGAGACCGTCGCCGAGTCGGACGAGGCGCTGCTGGAGAAGTTCTTCGGTGGCGAGGAGCTCTCGATCGAGGAGATCAAGGGCGCCATCCGGAAGCTGACCGTCGCCTCGGAGCTGTACCCGGTGCTGTGTGGTTCGGCGTTCAAGAACAAGGGCGTGCAGCCCATGCTCGACGCCGTCGTGGACTACCTGCCCTCGCCGCTGGATGTCGAGAACGTGCAGGGTCACGTCCCCGGCAAGGAGGACGAGCTCATCACTCGCAAGCCGAGTGCCGACGAGCCGTTCGCCGCGCTGGCGTTCAAGATCGCCGTGCACCCGTTCTTCGGCAAGCTGACCTACGTGCGCGTCTACTCGGGCAAGGTCGACTCCGGCGCTCAGGTCATCAACTCGACCAAGAGCAAGAAGGAGCGTCTGGGCAAGCTGTTCCAGATGCACTCCAACAAGGAGAACCCGGTTCCCTCGGCGTCCGCCGGCCACATCTACGCGGTCATCGGCCTGAAGGACACCACCACGGGTGACACCCTGTGCGATCCGCAGAACCAGATCGTGCTGGAGTCCATGACCTTCCCGGATCCGGTCATCGAGGTCTCGATCGAGCCCAAGACCAAGTCCGACCAGGAGAAGCTGGGCACCGCGATCCAGAAGCTCGCCGAAGAGGATCCGACCTTCTCGGTGAAGCTGGATGCCGAAACCGGCCAGACCGTCATCGGCGGTATGGGCGAGCTGCATCTCGACATCCTGGTCGACCGGATGAAGCGCGAGTTCAAGGTGGAGGCCAACGTCGGTAAGCCGCAGGTGGCCTACCGCGAGACCATCACCAAGCCGGTCGAGAAGCACGAGTACACCCACAAGAAGCAGACCGGTGGTTCGGGCCAGTTCGCCCGCGTCATCATCGGCCTGGAGCCCTTCACCGGCGAGGACGGCGCGACCTACGAGTTCGAGAACAAGGTCACCGGTGGCCGCGTTCCGCGCGAGTACATCCCGTCGGTGGATGCCGGTATCCAGGACGCCATGCAATACGGTGTCCTCGCCGGATACCCGCTGGTCAACCTGAAGGCCAAGCTGCTCGACGGCGCCTACCACGAGGTCGACTCCTCGGAAATGGCGTTCAAGATCGCGGGCGCGCAGGCCCTGAAGGAAGCGGCCCGTAAGGCCGGTCCGGTGATCCTCGAGCCGCTCATGGCCGTCGAGGTCATCACGCCCGAGGACTACATGGGCGATGTGATCGGCGACCTGAACTCCCGCCGTGGCCAGATCCAGGCCATGGAGGAACGCAGTGGTGCCCGTGTCGTCAAGGCGCTGGTTCCGCTCTCGGAGATGTTCGGCTACATCGGTGACCTGCGGTCGAAGACCCAGGGCCGGGCCAACTACTCCATGGTGTTCGATTCGTACGCGGAGGTTCCGGCCAACGTGGCGAAGGAGATCATCGCCAAGGCGACCGGCGAGTAATCGCTGTCGGGGCGGGTTTGCGAGAATCCGCCCCGTATCGGTCGTCGAACGACCCCAGGAAAATACAAACCGCACTGCTGCAAAAAAGCACGCACTAACTAGTCCAGGAGGACAACAGTGGCGAAGGCGAAGTTCGAGCGGACGAAGCCCCACGTCAACATCGGCACCATCGGTCACGTCGACCACGGCAAGACCACGTTGACTGCCGCCATCACCAAGGTGCTGGCGGAGAAGTACCCGGACCTGAACGCGGCCTTCGCGTTCGACCAGATCGACAAGGCTCCGGAGGAGAAGGCTCGTGGTATCACGATCAACATCTCCCACGTCGAGTACCAGACCGAGAAGCGCCACTACGCGCACGTCGACGCCCCCGGTCACGCCGACTACATCAAGAACATGATCACCGGTGCCGCCCAGATGGACGGCGCGATCCTGGTTGTCGCGGCCACCGACGGCCCGATGCCGCAGACCCGTGAGCACGTGCTGCTCGCCCGTCAGGTCGGCGTGCCCTACATCCTGGTCGCGCTGAACAAGTCGGACATGGTCGACGACGAGGAGATCCTCGAGCTCGTCGAGATGGAGGTCCGCGAGCTGCTGGCCGCCCAGGAGTTCGACGAGGAGGCTCCGGTCGTCCGCGTTTCCGGCCTGAAGGCGCTCGAGGGCGACCCGAAGTGGAGCGAGTCGATCGTCGAGCTGATGAACGCCGTCGACGAGTCCATCCCGGATCCGGTCCGTGAGACCGAGAAGCCGTTCCTGATGCCGATCGAGGACGTCTTCACCATCACCGGTCGTGGCACCGTGGTGACCGGTCGCGTCGAGCGCGGCATCATCAACGTGAACGAGGAAGTCGAGATCGTCGGCATCCGCGAGAAGACCCAGAAGACCACCATCACCGGTATCGAGATGTTCCGGAAGCTGCTGGACCAGGGTCAGGCCGGTGACAACGTCGGTCTGCTGGTTCGTGGTCTGAAGCGCGACGATGTCGAGCGTGGTCAGGTTGTCGTCAAGCCCGGCACCACCACCCCGCACACCGAGTTCGAGGGCCAGGCGTACATCCTGTCGAAGGACGAGGGTGGTCGCCACACCCCGTTCTTCAACAACTACCGCCCGCAGTTCTACTTCCGCACCACCGACGTGACCGGCGTCGTGACCCTCCCCGAGGGCACCGAGATGGTCATGCCGGGCGACAACACCGAGATGAGCGTCAAGCTGATCCAGCCGGTCGCCATGGAAGAGGGCCTGCGCTTCGCGATCCGCGAGGGTGGCCGCACCGTCGGCGCCGGCCGCGTCACCAAGGTCATCAAGTGACCTTGTGATCGGCCGTCACGTCGAGTGACAGCACTGAGAAGGGCCGTTCCCCCAGGGGAACGGCCCTTCTCGCGTATCTGCGCCGAACCGCGGCCGGTTCAGCTCTCCGTGGCGGCCAGCAGCGCTTCGGCGAATTCGCGCATCTGCGCGGCACCGCCGAACCAGGTGGTGACCAGTTCGACCGCGGCCGCGCGCGTGCGGTGGGCGGCGGTGATGAAGTCGTCGAGCGAGACATCGCCGGCCTCGGCGTTGCGGGCCACATTTTCGAGAGTGTGGCTCGCCAGCAGAAGTTGCATCACCACGCCGACGTCGATGGCCGGCGCGTCACCGGTGGCTTCGGCGCGGCGACGGCTGGCGCGCCGGGAGGTGGGTGCGATGCCGGTGCGGGAAGCGATGTCCTCGGTGGTCTCCCCGGCATGGTGGTCGGCCGCCGCGCGCCGGGTCCGGCGGGATTCGGAACCGGATTCGCCGGTCGGTGTGGCCTCCGCGTGGGCCGACGAATGCGGCTGTGCGACAGTAGCTTCGACGTTCACCCGCGCGTCCGGGGTATCGGGTTCGGGGCGCGATGACGAGGTCGATTCCGCCGCGCCGGATTCGGTATCCGGGCGGCGCAGGACATCGGTATCTGCCGGCGCGCGCAGGGCAGTGGCCGGCGTCGAGCGCAGGCCCACCGTCGCGCCGTTGCGCCCGGAGGCATGGGGGCGCGCGGGTGTCGCGGTCGCGGCGGCAGCGAGCGGATCGGATATCACCGGGAACGAGGCGGTGTCCTGTGATGCGTCGCCGGGTTCGTTCGCGGTCGGCTCGGGATCGGTCTCGTCGGCCGCGTCGGACGGTTCCGGCTCGCTCGAATGTCGGTGTGAGGGTTGGGCGGTGGGTGCGGGCGGGGTCTCCGGTGCGGTATCGGCCTCGTGTGCCCCCGCGATTGCGGGCGCCGGATCGGACGCGGGCTCATCGTCGCGTGCCTGTGCTGCCGCGGCTTTCGCCGCGCGGGCGGGCAGGCGCCGATTCGGCAGGGCGGTGCTCGACGCGCCGCCGTTCGCCGGGGAGGGGTCGCCGCCGCGTTCCGGCTCGGCGGGCCGATCCTCGGTGTCGGCGTCGGCGGCCGCGTGCGACCGGTTCGGGGAGCGCAGCGGCAGTTGGGTGGGGGACGACCCGCGGGTGCCGGAGTCGGCCGGGCGGAGCGGCTCGGCCTCGTCGCGGTCGGGATCGGTCTGCTCCGGACGCGGCGCGGATTCCACGGGGCCGTGCCCGCCGGTGTGCTCGCTGTTCGGTTGCCGACTGCCGATATCGGAGCGGTCGCCGCGCGTGCGGTGCGGCAGATCGGTATCGATGCCGAGGCTTTCGGCGATGCGGCGGACGGTGTCCTCGGGATCCTGGGATTCGGCCTCGGAGTCGGGGGCGGAGCTCGGCGTGGCCGCTGGTGTTGCCGCGAAGCTGGAGGTCGGAGCGGATTCGTTGTCCATCGCGGCCAGGTGTTCGGGGGACTCGGGCTGGGTGTGCTCGTAGTCCGAGTCGAAGGGTGAGGCGAACATGGTGTGCGGCGCGGGTTCTCGGCGCGGCAGCGGCGGCGGGGTGGTCGCGGCGGATGCTGCCGAGTCGCGGGTGGGCAGTCCGGATCCGGGTGTCGGAGTGGAGGCCGGTGCCTGAACCGTGCTGCCGGAGAGGTATTCCGGTGTGTAGGTGGGGATATCGGTGGCCGATCCGCCGGGGGCGGGCCCGAAAACGCTGTCCGCGCCGCCCGGCGGATAGGCCTCGGCGGGGAAGGTCAGGGATTCGCCGTGGCCGGGTGCGGTATCGCGCCGGGGCAGCGCCGTCGGAGTACCGCCGGAGCGAGTATCGCCGAATTCGCTGCCGTCCCAACGCAGACCGTAATGCTCGCTACCCGGCGCGGCAGGGCCGGTGGTCTCCGTCCGCTGCTGCGCGTCCTCCTCCGGGCGGGTCAGCCGGTAACCCTCTCGCGCAGCATGGGGTTCTCCGAAACGGGCATTGGTCGGATCCGTCATACGCCCCATTCTTATCGGTCCCTGCTCCGGTTGCGAGTCCGCGGGGTGTGTGAGCGGTCCCGCCGTCGTTGCGCCGCAGCTCAATCCGTCCGAGGTTCGAGCTGGGTGCCGCGCCGCAGCGTCAGCGACATCATCTCGCCGGGTTCATCGACCTCCAGTCGATGCCATCGTCCGCGTGGCACCACGAATGCCTGACCGGCGCGCAGCGCTACCGAATCGTCGGGGGCGTCGATCCCGCGCAGGCACAGTCGAATTCCACCCGCCAGTACCGCGACGAGTTCCGCTCCGTCCGGATGCATTTCCCAGAGGTCGCCGTGTACGTCGGCGTCGGAGGCCACCCGGAAGGCCGCCAGGGTCCAGCCGTCGACATCCCCGGACATCCGGCGCTGTTCGTCGAAGACGCGACCGTCGGTGAGCATTCGGATGCCACGGGCGAACAGATCGATAGGTGCGAGTTGCATGGTGTTTCCTCTCGTCGGTCACCGGCCACTTACTTTCTGTACATGTATAGAAAGTAGCCGACCGCCGCGTCCGCTGTCCAGGGCGCGTGTGAAGATGACGGGGTGAGTACTCGAACCGGACGTCCGCCGCGGCTCTCGCGTGCCCAGATCGTGGCCGCGGCACGCGAACTGATCGAGACCCACGGCGTACAGGCGCTGACCATGCGGCGGCTGGCCACCGAACTCGGCGCGACGCCGATGGCCGTCTACCACCACGTGCCGGACAAGGACGCGCTGCTGTTGTTGCTGCTCGAAGAGGTGGCGACGGCGGCGGAACATCCGTCGCTCCCGGCGGATCCGGCCGAACGCCTGATCGTCGCGGCGCGCGCGATGCACGACGTGCTGGCTCCGGTGCCGTGGATCACCGAGGTGCTGACGGCCGATGACCTGCTGTCACCGGTCGCGCTCTGGTATCCGGAGGTCATCCTCGACGCCGCGATGGATTGTGGTCTCGATGCCGAGCGGGCCGTGCACGCCTACCGTTCGATCTGGTACTACACCGCCGGCGAGATTCTGGTGCGCGCCGCTGCCCGCCGCCGGCGCGATCGCGATGACGGTCCGCCCTTCCGGGAGCGGGTCTTCGCCGATCTCGATGCCGAGCAGCTCCCTCGTCTCGCGGCGGTCGCGGATCGCTGGGCCGAACTCACCGCCGCCGATACCTATGAGCAGGGGTTGCGGGCCCTGGTGGCCGGATTGCTGCCGCGGTAGGCCGCATCGGCACCGGTCGCGGAAACCGTTCGCGGCGACCGGATCAGGCGGGGGAATCCGGTGATGTGCCGATATCGTCGGCGGCCTGCTGATAGGCCCGCGCCGCGCGGGCGAAATAGTCGAACAGCAGTTCGCGCTGTTCGGGACCGTAGCTCTGGATGATCTCGCCGATCCGCCGGCGCGCGGGGGCGAGCGCGCGATCCAGGCCCTCCGGCCGGCTCACCGGTTCGACGACGACCTTGCGGCGGTCGCCCGGATCCGGGGTGCGGCGCACATACCCGGCCTGTTCGAGGCGGTCGATGAGCCGGGTGGTGGGGCCGGTGGTCAGGCCGGCGCGGGCGCCCAGCTCGCCGGGGGTCATGGCGCCGCTCAACTCCAGGATGTTCAGCGCGTACAGGTCGGTGGCGCCGAGTCCGACGGCTTTCGCGCCCGCCTGGGCATGGAGTACGACCGCGCTCAGGTACCGGCGAAAGACCTGACCGGGGTCGTCGTCGCGCCGTTCTGTTGACACGGGTCACCTCACTTCCTAATATCTTCTTCAACGAAGAGAATGCTTTGAGGAAGAAAAATCTTCTAAGCAGATAATAACACGAGGGGAGTTCCGGCTATGCCTGTGACCATGGACGACGCCGCTGCCATTCGCGCACTCATTCAGCGCACCCAGGACGCGTGGGCTCGGGGTGACGGTGCCGCCTACGGCGCCTGCTTCGCCGACGACGCCAGCGACGTCACCTATATGGGCACCGTCTACCACGGCGGTGCCGAGATCGGCCGTGCCCATCAGGTCCTGTTCGACAGTGTCCTCAGGGGCACTCGTCTCACCGTCGAGATCGTCGAGATCCGTGGCTACGGCAGCGATACCGCGGTGGTCGTCACCCGGGGCGAATCCGCGAAGGGAGAACCCGGGAAGCTCGGAAAGCTCGCCACCTACACCGTGATTCGCGGTGCCGATGGGCAGTGGCGCATCGCCGCGGTGCAGAAGACGCAGCGCAGGCGGTGGATGGAGGCGCTGACCTTCAGGCTGCAGCCCGCATCCCGGCCACTGCCGCGTTGACGGCGGCCACCGCGCGGTCGGGCGGCCTCGATCAGCCGAGGTTGGTCATTCCGGCGGCGACGACCCGGGAGAGGTTCATGATCTCCTCGGCGCCGGCCAGGGTCAGGCCGTCGAGAGCGTGCAGCCGGTCGGTGCTCGCGATGGTCAGCATCGCCGATACCCACGCGGCCGCGCAGGCGCGCAGGGTGCCGGGCTGCACCTGGCCCGGTGCGCTGGCCTGCAGCACTCGTGCGGTGACGTCGAGGAGTTGATCGCGCATGCGCCGCAGCTGTTTCCGGACATCCGGATGGGTATCGGCCTCGCGCCACATGATCACGCGCAGCACCGACGAGTGGTGGTCGCGCAGATTCAGTGCGGCGTCCAGCTTCACCAGGCTGGTCGCCGGGTCGCCGGGGGTGACCACGGTGGCGATGTCCTCGATCGGATGTGCGGGGACCCGCTCGGCCATCAGGGCCGACAGGATCGAGTTCTTGGTGGGGAAATAGTAGAAGACCAGACCCTTCGGAACATCGGCGAAGTCGGCGATCGCGGCCGTCGCGGTCGCGTCGAATCCGTGTGCCGCGAAGAGGTTTTCGGCGGCGTCCAGGATCAGAGCGCGGGCGTCGCCGTCGACCTCCCTGCTCCGGCGGCGCCCCGCTCGACGGGGTTTGTGCATCTGCATCAGTGTGCAGTATGCATCCGTGCCGATACTTGCGGAAGTGCGGCGACGGCGACCACGACGGTCAGGACGCCGACGATCCACGCGGTCCACGAGGCGCCGCTGAAGGAGCTGTAGTTCATCACCCACGGCGAGAGGAACAGCAGCACGCCGAACAGGCCCATCGCGTAATCGGTTCCGGCCATCGCCGGGCGGGTGAGCTGGGCCAGACCGGTCAGGGCGATCAGCACGCCGAGCACGATCAGGGTCCACATGGCGCGGGAGCTGTGGTCGGTCCAGATGGGGGACAGGGCGGTGTACGCGCCGAGTACCACGGCCACGAAATCCTGGGTGCGGCTTTCGGTGAGCATCGGGGGCCTCCTCGGGGGCGGAATTGTGTTCTCTATTCGGTATAGCTCTGATTGACCGCCCGATCAATACCCGACCCGACACAATCCTGCGCGACTGTCGGATATGGCGCCCGTCACCCTGGATTAGAACGTGTTCTAGAATATGGTGGATTGGTGCAGCAATACGTGCCAGCGACAGTGATCACCCCGATCGTGCGAGGAGTGCTGCGATGACCGCCCCGATCGTGATCGTGGGAGCGGGTCTCGCGGGACTGCGCACCGCCGAGGAATTGCGGCGTGCCGGATACGAGGGCGGCCTGATCCTCGTCGGTGACGAGGCGCGTCTGCCCTACGATCGCCCGCCGCTGTCCAAGCAGTTCGTCCGTGGTGAGACCGAGGACACCACCCTGCGGCCCGCCGAGTTCTTCACCGAGAAGAACATCGAACTGCGCCTCGGCGCGGCCGCCACCGGGGTCGACACCGCGGCCCGCACCCTGCTGTTCGCCGACGGATCCACCCTCGAATACGACCAGCTGATCGTGGCAACCGGCCTGCGCCCCAAACGAATTCCGGGTCTGCCCGAGGCCGCGGGTATCCATGTGCTGCGCCGGCACGAAGATGCGGCCGCACTGCGCGACGGATTGGCGAGCGCGCGGCGCGCGCTGGTGGTCGGCGCCGGGTTCATCGGCTGTGAACTGGCCGCCAGCTTCCGTTCGCGCGGTGTGGAGGTCGTGCTGGTGGAGCCGCAGCCCACCCCGTTGGCCGCCGCTCTCGGTGAGACCGTCGGCCGTCTGGTCGGCCGGCTGCACCGCGAGGAGGGTGTGGATCTGCGGTGCGGTGTGGGGCTCGACTCGCTGCAGGCCGCGGGCGGCGCCGTCACCGGCGCGACGCTCGCCGACGGGAGCGTCGTGAGTGCCGATCTGGTCGTCATCGGCGTCGGATCCGCACCGGTCACCGAATGGCTCGCCGATTCCGGTATTCCGCTGGCGGAGCCGCGGGCCGGGGGAGGCGTGCTCGCCGACGAGGTCGGACGCACCACGGTCGACGGTGTCTGGGCGGTGGGCGATGTCGCGGCCTGGCGTCACGACAACGGCCGGCACAAGCGGGTCGAACACTGGACCAATGCGGGCGAGCAGGCCAAACTGCTGGCGACCGCGCTGCTCGGTGGCGAGATCCCGGTCGCGGCCCGGGTGCCGTACGTGTGGAGCGACCAGTACGACGTGAAGATCCAGGTGCTCGGCACTCCGGCCGGGGCCGACGAGATCCGCGTGCTCGAGGACGACGGCCGCAAATTTCTGGCTCACTACTTCGACAATGGCGTGCTGACCGCCGTGGTCGGTGGGGGGCGCACCGGTCAGGTCATGAAGATGCGGGCCGAACTCGCGGCCAACAGCAGGGCGGCGACGGTCAACTAGGGCGCGGCCCGACGACTGGACGGGCGGCCGGACCCGCTGTAATACAGTTGGCCCGTGATCGTTGCGCTCATCGATTCGGGACTGGGGTTGCTGCCCACCGGCGCGTGGCTGCGCAAGCTGCGCCCCGACCTCGATCTGCTGCTGCAACTGGATCCCGACGGCGCGCCGTGGGGTCCGAAACCCGAGCAGTGGGTGATCGATCGCGTGCTCGCGGCCGCCCGGCGGTCGCTGGGGCTGGGCGCGGAGGCGATCGTGTTGCCATGCAATACCGCCAGTGTCACCGCACTCGAACATGTGCGTGCCGAGGTCGGTCCCCAGGTGCCGGTCATCGGTACGGTGCCGGCGATCAAACCCGCCGCGGCCGCGTGCCGATCGGTGGCCGTATGGGCCACCGCGGCGACCACCACCAGCCGCTATCAGGCCGATCTGATCGCGCGTTTCGGTGGGGAGGCCGATGTGACCGGGGTGGCCTGCCACGGCCTCGCCGACGCCATCGACCGCGGCGATCTGCCGGCCATCGAGGAGGCCATCGCGCGCGCCGCGGCGCAGACCCCGGACGACACCGAGGCGATCGTGCTCGGTTGCACCCACTATCCGCTGGTCCTGGATTCGATCGTGAGCGCGCTGCCCGCCGGTGTCCGGCTGTTCGACAGTGCGGAAGCCGTTGCGGGGCAGACACTCCGGCGGATCGACGCCTTGGGCCGCCCCACTGCGGGGACGGGCGCGGTCACCGTCTACAACAGTTGCCGGGCCGGGGAACTGCCCGCGAGTGCGGCGGCGTTCGAATCCGGTCGTGTACTCGGAGCGATCGATTGGATGCGCGCATCACAGAGCTTCAGCTGATCTGATCCGCACGGTCCGACCTTCACTGGTCGCGGGAGTGCTGGCTGGCGCCGGGCACAGCTGCGCGACTGGGAGGAGGCCCTTCTGGTTGCCAGTCTCGATGGTGAATTCGCAGAGTCCGAGCCGGCTCGTCGATGCACTGCGCCTTGTCCCGGTCTGCGACCTAGCGGTGCGGGTCATATATGTGACGTGTGTCACTCCATGTCAGATCCGGGAGGTGCGGCGTGTCTCGAGGGCATGACTGATTTCAACGCCATGACCAAGGTTGTCGTTATCGGCGGCGGGTACGCCGGTGCCGTGGCGGCCAATCGGCTGCGGCTGCGTCGCGATATCGAGATCACGCTGGTCAACCCGCGTCCGGAGTTCGTCGAGCGGATGCGGTTGCACCAGTTCGTGACCGGTACTCATGAGGCCGCTGTCGGTTACGACACGCTGCTCGGCGCGGGTGTGCGGCTGGTCGTGGATCGTGCTGTCCGCATAGATACCGTCGCCCGTAGGGTGGAACTGGGTTCGGGGCGCGCGCTCGGGTACGACTATGTGGTCTACGCGGTCGGTAGCACGGCCGTGGTGCCCGAGTCGGTGCCTGGCGCGGCTGAGTTCGCTTATCCGATCGCCGAATTCGAACACGCCCAGCGGCTGCGCGCCGCGCTGGGGGAGGTGCCCGCGCAGGCACCGATTGTCGTCGTCGGCGGCGGACTCACCGGGATAGAGACCGCCGCCGAACTCGTCGAGCATGGCCGCGCCGTCACGGTCGTGGGAGGCGGTATTTTGGCAGCGAACTTCTCGAATCCGGCCCGGCGGTCGGTGGCGAAGTGGCTGGCCGAGAACGGAGTCGAGGTGCGCGAACAGGCGCGGGTGAGCGAAGTGCGGCGTGGCGGGGTCGTATTGTCCGACGGCGATGTGCTGGCCAGTGCGATCACGATCTGGACCGCCGGATTCGGGGTGCCCGAGCTGGCATCGCGGAGCGGGCTGCGCACCGACGAACTGGGCAGGCTACTGACCGACGAGACGCTGACCAGTATCGACGACGATCGCATCGTCGCCGCCGGGGACGCGGTCGCGCCCTCGGGCCGGCCGCTGCGGATGAGCTGTTATGCCGCCCAGCCCTTGGGCGCCCAGGCCGCCGACAACGTGCTGGCCCGCATCGCGGGGTCCGAACCCAGCGTGCTGGACGTGGCCTTCGTAGCGTGCACCGTAGGTTTGGGCAGCCGCGCGGGTGCGATGCAGTTCAGCCGTCGTGACGACACACCCGTGCCGATGTACATCGGCGGGCGCGTGGCCGGGCGGATCAAGGAGCGGGTGGGACTCGCGGGCCCGATCGGGACCATCCGCAAGGAGGCCCGCAAGCCCGGCGCGATCCCCTCCTTCATGGGCTTGGGCAGGCGCAGGGAATTGCGCGGAGCCGCACCGGAGGGGGGCGCGCGGCCGTGACCGCCACCGACGAGCACACCGAGCGTTTCCTGCACCTGCGACCGCTGCTGTTCACCATAGTCTACGAAATCCTCGGCTCGGCAACCGAAGCCGACGATGTGCTGCAGGACAGCTATCTACGGTGGCGGCGGGTGGACCTGTCCACCGTCCGTGACACGAAATCCTATCTGGCTCAAATGGTCACCCGGCAGGCTCTGAACGTGTTGCGGGCCAGTGCCAGCCGCCGCGAGGAGTACGTCGGCCCGTGGTTGCCCGAGCCGCTGCTGCTCGCCGACGGCGACGCCTCGAGCGATGTGGTGCTCACCGAGTCGGTCTCGATGGGGATGCTGGTGGTGCTGGAAACGCTCACCCCCACCGAGCGGGCGGTCTTCGTGCTGCGCGAGGTCTTCGGCTTCGACTACGACGAAATCGCTTCCGCCACGGGCAAATCCGTCGACGCCGTGCATCAGACGGCCCGTCGCGCCCGCAACCACGTGCAAGCCCGCCGCAAGCGGTACGCCCCGGTCGATACCGCTCGAACCGCAGCGGTCACCGAACGCTTCATAACAGCCGCGACCACCGGGGACATGACAGGTTTACTGTCGATGCTCGCGCCGGATATCACCTGGACTACCGACAGCGGCGGCAAGGTGACCGCGCTGCCGGACCTGGTCATCGCCGGCGCCGAACGGGTGGGTGCGATTCTCATGGCGGTCTTCCGATACGCGCAGCGGCGACCGCAGGTACGCATCGAGACAATGAACTGCAACAGCCAACCAGCACTCGCGTGCTATATCGACGACAAACTGGAAGCCCTCCTCGTCTTCGACATCGCCGACGACAAGATCATCAACGGCTACGGCATCCGCAACCCCGACAAACTGGCCACCCTCGCGATCCCCCGCGCAATCAGTCGCACCGAAACACCCACGGCGTAATCCCTACCCCGCACGTTGCCCGCGGGGCGCGCTCGCCGTCATACCGCTCGATGCGGAGGGACGATCCTGCGGTCAGCGTCTCGGTGCATGCCCGGCCGGGGCCCGAGGGGTCCGCTCGGACCGAGTCGGGCGTGGTGTCGCGCAACCGACGGGGTGGCATTCGAGGCTCGGCTGCGTCCGGTGCGCGATACTCTCCGCGTGGTCGAGACGGATGACGCGATCGGTGACGGTGCGGGGGTGCGCTCATGACCGCCGGATATACCGCTGCCGAGGTGGCACGGGCCGTGGACGAGGCGGCGGATCCGGAGCGGGTGGCCGTGTTGCGGGGCTTCTTCAAGACCGGGCCCGGTGAATACGGCGAAGGTGATGTCTTCGTCGGCGTCACCGTGCCGAAGTCGCGGGCCATTGCCAAACGGTTTGCGGCGCTGCCGCTCCCGGAGATCGAGACATTGCTGGCGAGCGAGGTGCACGAGTGCCGCTTCGTCGCGCTGGTGATCGCGAACAATGCCATGACGAAAGCCGGGAAACCGCGGACCCGCGACGAGGCGGCCCAGCGTGAACTCGTCGACATGTATCTGACCGCCGTGCGCGGTGGCCGGGTGAACAACTGGGATCTGGTCGATGTATCGGCCGAGAACATCCTCGGGCCGTGGCTGCTGGAGCGGCCGCGTGATCTGCTCGACGAACTGGCACAGGCGGATTCGCTGTGGGAGCGCCGAGTCGCGCTGCTGACCACCTTCGCGTTCATCAAGGCCGGAGACGCCTCCACGACCGTCGAACTGTGCGAGCGGCTACTGCACGACCGGCGCGATCTGATCCAGAAGGCGGTCGGCTGGATGCTGCGCGAGGTGGGCAAGCGCATCGACCGCACCCTGCTGACGGGTTTCCTGGACGAGCACGCCCAGGACATGGGCCGCACCGCGCTGAGCTACGCGACCGAGCACCTCGACCCCACCGTGCGAGCGGCCTATCGCGCTCGGCGATAGAACACGAGAACTCAGAACTGGATCTTCAGATGATCGGTGACCGGATGCGCCTGGCAGCCGAGGATGTATCCGGCCTCGATGTCCTCCGGGTCGAGGATCTCCGAATTGTCCATCTCCACCTTGCCTTCCAGCACGGTGCAGGCGCAGGAGCCGCATTCGCCCTCCTGGCAGGAGTACGGAACGTCGAGTCCCTTGGCGAGCATGATGTCGACCAGGGTCTGGCGTCGCGGCCACTGCATGGAGTGGGTCTCGCCGTCGAGTTCGACCTCGACGGTGGCGGCGTCGGCGGACTCCTCCTCGCTCACCTCGGCCGGCGCGGTGTCGGCGAACGGGTCGCCGGACAGCGAGTTGAACACCTCGGCGTGCGTGCGGTTGCGCGGCACCTCCAGCTGCGCCAAGGCGTCGTGCACCCGGTCCATGAACGCCTTGGGGCCGCACATGAAGGCGCGGTAGCCGGTGTAGGGCGCGCACAGCGCGGCCAGGCCATCGGCGGTGGGGAGGCCCTGCAGGGGTTCCAGCCAGTGCACCACCACCAGCCGCTGCGAATTCTTGTCGGTGAGTTCGCGCAGTTCCTCGGCGAAGATGACGGATTCGGCATCCCGATTGGCGTACACCAGCACGATCCGGCCGCTGCCGCGCGCGAGCGCGGACTTCAGGATCGACATCACCGGGGTGACACCGCTACCGGCCGCGAACAGCAGCAGATCCTCGTCGAGATCCTTCGGCGTGAAGATGCCCGAGGGCGGCAGCACCTCGATCTCGTCGCCGGCTTTGACGTTGTCGCACACCCAGTTCGACGCGTAGCCGTCGACAGTGCGCTTGATGGTGACCTTGGGTTGATTATCGGTGTGCGGCGAGCTGGCCAGGGAATAGCAGCGCGCGACCGAACCGGTGCGATCGCTCGGAATGCGCAGTGTCAGGAACTGGCCGGGTGAGTAGGCGAACCGTTCGCGCAGCTCCTCCGGCACGTCGAAGACCAGCGAGCAGGCGTCGGCCGTCTCGTTGACGACAGCGGCGACCCGCAGCACGGCCGATCGTGAGCTGTGCGGTACGACGGGATCGACGGTGGTCATGGTGTCCTCTCGGGCCGAGCGTGCAGCGACATCAGAGCATGGAAACTAGAACATGTTCTAATTTATGATACGTGCCCGTCCCGCTGCCGGACAAGCTGGGCCTCCAGGCCGGCGATCAGCACCTCCATGCCGAAGTCGTAGGAGTACTTGCCGCGCAGATCGCCCATATGCTTGACGGCCCGCTCGACCGGCTCGGGAAGCGGCATGTCGACCAGTGCGGATCGGTCTCGCGGATTGACCCGCGCCCGGCCGAACAGATAGGTGTGAATCGTGGCATACGCCGCGAGCACATTGCGATCGTCGAAGCCGGCGTCGGACAGGATCTCCATCACAGCGGCGATCAGGTCGAGCTGTTTTCCTAGTGTCTGTTCGATCAGCACATCGCCCAGTCCTGGGTGTTTGCGCAGCTTTTCGTCGATCTGGTCGATGAGTTCGCGTAGTCGCTGCTGCCAGGTGCCGAACTCCGGTGGCGGGGTGCGCACCCCGGTCAGCGCCGCACTGGCCACCAGATCCAGCAGTTCGCGTTTGTCGGCGACGTAGTAGTAGGGCGCCATCGGGGAGACGCCGAGTTCGCGGGAGAGCCGGCGCATCGACAGCTTCTCCACTCCGTCGGCGCGCACCACGCGCAATGCGGCCTCGACGATCTCGGCTTCCGAGAGTGTGTTGCCGCCCCCGCTCGTCTGCATCCGTCCTACTCCCATGCCACCTCGAGAACTGCCGCAGCCCGCCCGACGGACACCCGTCACCTGCTGTTCAACGTGCTTGTCTTCCGCAGTCTAGAGTGCCTGTTCGCCGTGCTGGTCCGGTACAGGGGGGTGAGCGGTGGGTGCGTGCACCGTCGTTCGAACCGAGGGTTAGCCAACGATGAGCCAGAGCGTCGTGTGATTCGGTCGGTCGCCCGGTGATCGAATGTTGCCGTGCGATAGCTAGATTCCGTACACCGTCATTGACAAGCGGCAACGCCGGACGCTGTGGATAGCGGTCGATTTCGTATCGAATTCGGCCCGTTTTTTTCGACAGGGGATGTCCGGAGGGCGGTTAGCGCATAGCATTCCTGGAATGCGCCATGATCGACTGCCCAACGGGTTCGGGGTGCGAATCGATCCTCGGGTGCGCACCTACTCCGGTGGACGGCTCTTGGTCGGTGGCTCGCCGACGAGGTTGCTGAAACTTGCTCCGGATGCGGCCGCCCTGATCGGTGACGGGTATCTCGAAGTGACGGACCCCAAGTCCGCGGTGGTTGCCAGACGGCTGCTCGACTCCGGGGTGGCCAACCCGCGTCCACGCCTGCTGCCCGCGCCCGAGGATGTGACCGTCGTGGTGCCGCACTGCAACGACGCCGCGGGGCTGCGCCGGCTGCTGTCCACGCTGCGTGGGCACAGCGTCGTGGTGGTGGACGACGGTTCCGACCGTCCGGTCCGGATTCCGCGCACCGGCGGACGCTGCCGGGTGACCGTGCTGCGGCACGATTCCCGCCAGGGGGTGGTCGCCGCCCGTAATGCCGGGTTACATGCCGCCACAACGGAGTTCGTGGCGTTCCTGGACTCCGATGTGGTGCCGCGCGCGGGCTGGCTGGAGGTGATGCTGGGCCATTTCAGCGATCCCGAGGTGGCGCTGGTCGCGCCACGCATCGTGGCGCGCGAACCGGATACGAGTGTGCTGGGCCGCTACGAGAGTGCGCGCTCCTCGCTGGATTTCGGCCGCCGTGAAACCGCCGTCAGTTCCCGCGGCGCGGTGTCCTACGCACCCGGGGCGGCGCTGCTGGTGCGGCGGCACGCACTGCTCGCCGAGGGGGGCTTCGACGAGCAGATGCGGTCGGCCGCCGATATCGATCTGTGCTGGCGACTCGAGCGCGCCGGCTGGCGGCTGCGCTACGAACCCGCCGCGCACGTGGCCTGTGACCAGCCGGCCTCGTTCGGTAAGTGGTTCGGACGCAAGGTATCTCACGGCGCGGGCGCGGCCCCGCTGGCCCGGCGGCACGCCGGGATGGTGGCGCCGCTGTCGGTGCCGTTCTGGACGGTCGCCGCGACGGCGCTGCTGGCCACCGCTTCGCGGGCCGGCATGCTGGGTGGTATCGCCACCCTGGTGGCCGCCCTGATCCGGCTGCGGCGCGTCTTCGCCGAACTCGACAACCCGACCCGGGTGGCGGCGATACATCTGGCTCGCGGCTTCTCCGCGGGGGTGTGGCGCATCGTCTCGGCGCTGTGCCGGCACTACTGGCCGGTGACCGTGCTGGCGATGATCGCCTCGCGCCGGATCCGGCGGCTGGCGGTGGCTCTGGCGATCGCGGACGGGCTGGCCGATTGGTTCACCCATCGCGATACCGGCGGCCTGGATCCCTTCCGCTATCTGCTGTGCAAGCGGCTCGACGACATCGCCTACGGGACCGGATTGTGGTCCGGCGCCATCCGCGCCCGCAATGTGGCGGCGCTACGGCCGGCGGTCCCCCGGCATTGATGGCGGGCGTCACAGCCCACCGCCGGATGCCGCCTACCTCACATTTCGCCGTGATCCCGGCACGGTGTGACCTGCCGGACAAAGCGGAAGCTTCACCCATGCCGTTCCCGACCCGCCGGTACAGTGTGGGACGGGAAAGAAAGGCAAATGGTCAGCAATCTCACAGGCGATAATCGTCCAGGGCGCAGGGTCGAGCCCGGGACACAGCTCGGTGCGCTGGAAGCCTACGCCGCTCAGGCCCACGGCTACCTCAGCGTCGGGGGCGATCAGCTCAATCAGCTGCCCGGATTGCTGCGTCCGCTGGTTCTGGAGTCCTGGTTGCGCAGTGTGCGCGGCGGGGTCGATCCCATGGACATTCTCGACGGCCGCGGTCTGCGCGGTGCCGATCTGCAGCGCTATCGCGACAACCATCCGATTGCCGCGGTGATGCCGCTGGTCGACAAACTACTGCTGCAGGATGCGACCGGAATCGGTTTGATCGTGGTGATCGCCGATCAGTTCGGCCGGGTGCTGTCGGTACACGGCAACCCGGACCGGGTGGAAGCGGCGGCCGAGGTCGGCCTCCGGGAAGGCGACGATCTGTCCGAGCGCCGCATCGGCACCAATGCCGTCGGCCTGGTGGTCCGCACCGGCCGTGCCACCTGGATCCACGGGCCGGAACACTTCCTGCACCGGATGCATCAGATCACCGGAGCGGCCGCACCCGTGCACGATCCGGACGGGCGTCTGGTGGGGGTGCTGATGATCGCGGGCGGGGTGCGCGTCGCCCGGCCGGAGATCCTGGCCCTGGTGAAGGCCGCGGCCACCGCGGCCGAGATGGATCTGGTGCTGTCGGCGGTGCGGACCGAACAGCGTGGCGCACATCGTCGCGCGGTGCCCGGCCATTCGGCGCCGCGGCCCGCCGGCCGGTTGGCGCTGGAGGTGCTGGGGCTGGGGCAGCCGCAGTTGTCGGTCGATGGTGAGCGAATCGCGTTGTCGCAGCGGCACGCCGAGATCCTGCTGCTGCTGGCCGAACATTCCGAGGGGCTGTCGGCCGATCATCTGGCACTGCTGCTCGACGACACCGATCTCGACAACGCCACCATCCGGGCGGCCATGTCGCGATTGCGTTCCGTGGTCGGTCCCGACGTCTTCGGCTCACGGCCCTATCGATTGCGGGTGCCGGTGTCCACCGATGTGGAGGCGCTGCGGGCGGCGCTGGATTCCGGTGATGTGCACAGCGCGGTCCGCCATTACACCGGTCCCGTGCTCCCGCGCTCGACCGCACCGGGAGTGATAGACATTCGCGATGAATTGCGGGTCCGGTTGCGGACCGCTGTGTTGCGATCCGGTGACGCGGCGGTCCTGAGCCGGTGGACCTCGGGCGCCGAGGGGCGTGACGACGCCGCCGCCTGGGTGGCCTATCGGGCGACCGCCGATCGCGATTCCGCGCTGTACGCCCAGATCGAGGCCAAGATCCGGGTGCTCGATCGCCGCATCGGCGCCGATGCAACGCAGATGCAACGTTTCGGCTCGTAGGCTCCGCGTCTGAAAGTGTTACGGCTCACACTTCTGGGTCACAGTGTGGTTTCGGGCACATCTCTGTCCGGATGTCGAGAAGTTGGACGCTAGTCCGATATTTTTTGAAGGATCTCATTCCTTTTTATTAGTCTTCGGCCTAGTGTTCGCTGCATGACACGGTGCGCGAGGCGCAACCGACGAGATGCAGGAGATGAGGCCGCGGAACTCGCGGGCCGTGATGTTGGAGGACGTCGAGTTCGAGGATGATCCGGTGACCATCAGGGTTCACCGAAAATACTGAGACACAATCTATTTCGATTCTCGCACCCACGCTGTCGCGTGTGGTGTATTCGCCGAACCATCCGGGGCCACGCCGCCGCACGCGCATTCGCGCAGTGTCCGGGGCTTATTTCGTGCTGCTCGAAAAGCGTTCGGTCGCTGGGTATTTCGTCAATCGAGGAGGCTCTGGTGGTGGGTTCGGAGTTGAGCGGTTCCGGTCCGGATGAACGACACACCGAAACCCCGGGGGGTTCGTCGCCGTTCCCGCTGACACCCGCGCAGCTCGGTGTCTGGTACGCGCAGCTGCTCGATCCGCAGACCCCGATCAATATCGCCCAGTACGTCGACGTGCACGGCGACCTCGATATCGCGGTTCTGCAGCAGGTCTCCGTCGACGCCGCCCGGGAATTCGGATCCACGGTCGTGCGACTCGGCGAACAGGACGGTGAGCCGTATCAGGTCGTCGATCCGCGGCTGCCGGTCGACATCGTCTCGATCGACCTGCGCGAGGCCGGCGACCCGGTCGCCGCAGCGCACGAGTGGATGCGCGCCGACTACACCGCACCGGTGGACCTGCTGACCGACCGCCTCTTCGCCGGGGCCGTCCTGCGGGTCGGCGACCGGCGCTGGTTCTGGTATCTGCGGGCCCATCACATCGTGCTCGACGGATTCGGCGCGCTCACCAACACCATGCGAGTCGCCGAGCGCTACACCGCCGCACTGCGCGGACTCGACCCCGAGCCGGCGAAGGCGGGCAGCCTCGAATCGCTGGTCGAGGGGGAACTCGGCTATCGCGACAGCACCCGGTTCGAATCCGACCGGCAGCACTGGGCCGAACGGGTCCGGGATCTGGACGGCACTACCACTCTCAACGGCCGCAGCGCGCCCCGTGCCGCGGGCAATCTAGTCTACGGCCGCCGACTCCCGGATCGGGTCGTCACCTTGATGAACGACCTCGCCACCGCACACGACTCGTCGGCGGCGGTGGTCCTGCTGGCGGCCTTCGCGGCCTATCTGGGCCGGCTGACCGGTCGCGACGAGGCCGTGCTGAGCCTGCCGGTCACCGCCCGGACCACCGCGGTCATGCGGCGTTCGGCGGGGATGCTGTCCAATATCGTGCCGCTGCGGCTGCAGACCGGCGACGCCACCTGGGCGGAGCTGTTGCAGCAGGCCCGGGTCGAGGTCGCCGGGGCGCTGCGTCATCAGCGTTATCGGCACGAGGACATCCGGCGCGACGCCGGGATGGAAGGTCTGGCCACCCGGCGCGCGCTGTTCGGGCCGCTGGCCAACATCATGCTGTTCCGCAGCGATCTGACCCTGGGCGACACCGTCGGGCGATACCACGTGCTCTCGACCGGGCCGGTCGAGGATATGAGCCTCAATATCTACTACGGCGACAGCGACCGGGTCCACGTCGACTTCGAGGCGAACCCGAACCTCTACGGCACCGACGACATCGCCCGCCATCACGCACGCTTCGTCCGGTTCCTGGAACGGCTGGTCACGCTGGACCCCGACCGTCCGTTGTCCGCGGTGGCGGTGACCACCGATCTGGAACACGAGGTGAGCCTGCGGATCTGGAACGCCACCGAGGCCGATATCGACGAACTGGCCGGTCCGGACGCGACCCTGGTCTCGCTGTTCGAGCGGCAGGTCGCGCGCACGCCCGAGGCGGTGGCCCTGCGCGGCCCGGCTATCCGCAGCTACGGCGGGTTCGCCGCCGATGTGCATCGGCTCGCCCGGCATCTGATCGCGCGGGGCGCCGGTCCGGAAACCGCGGTGGCACTGCATATTCGACGTTCGCCGGAACTGGTGGTCGCGATGTACGCGGTGCTCGCGACGGGAGCGGCCTATGTGCCGCTGGACCCCGACCATCCCGCCGAGCGCATCGGCTACGTCCTCGACACGGCACGACCGGTCTGCGTGCTGACCACGACTCGCGATCACGGCGCCGGGCCCGATGACTGGATCGATATCGATGAGCTGGAGTTGTCGGCGCTGCCGTCGGATCCGGTCACCGATGCCGAGCGAATCGCGCCGCTGCGCCCGGCCCATCCGGCCTATGTCATCTTCACCTCGGGATCGACCGGGCGGCCGAAGGGGGTGGCGGTCTCGCACGCCGCCATCGTCAACCGGCTGGTGTGGATGCAGAGTGCCTACCGGCTTGCCGTCGACGATGTGGTGTTGCAGAAGACACCGGCGACCTTCGACGTCTCGGTATGGGAGTTCTTCTGGCCGTTGCAGATCGGCGCGAGCCTGGTGCTCGCGGCGCCGGACGCGCACCGCGATCCGGCCCGGCTGCGCGCGGTGATCGCCGAATACGGCGTCACCACCGTGCATTTCGTTCCGTCCATGCTCGCCGCCCACCTCGCCGGGGCGGGCGCCGATACCGAACCGTCGTCGCTACGACGGGTTTTCACCTCCGGCGAGGAGTTGCCGGGGCCGCTGGCGCAGCGCATGCTGACCGCCGCTCCCCGGGCGGAGTTGCACAATCTGTACGGTCCCACCGAGGCCGCGGTCGATGTCACCGCGCATCGGGTGGGACCGCTCGATACCACCGGGGTGCCGATCGGCGCACCGGTATTCAACACCCGGCTGTACGTGCTCGACGCACGATTGCGGCCGGTGCCCGTCGGCGTTCCGGGTGAGCTGTATCTGTCGGGGGTTCAGCTCGCCCGGGGCTACGTCGGGAGGCCGGAGCTGACCGCCGAACGGTTCGTCGCCGATCCGTTCGCGGGCAGTGCCTCCGAGGCCGGTCCCGGTGCGCGGATGTACCGCACCGGTGATCTGGTCCGCTGGACGGCCGACGGTGAGCTGGAATATCTGGGGCGCACCGACTTCCAGGTGAAACTGCGCGGACTGCGGATCGAACTCGGCGAGATCGAGACGGTGCTGGGCCTGGTGGCCGGTGTCGCCCGCGCCGTGGTCGTGGTCCGCGACGATGCCGGCACCGGCGCGCAACTGGTGGCCTACCTGGTCGAAACCACTTCCGGTGCGGTCGATGTCGCGCGGGTGCGCAGTGCGGCCGCCCGCGAACTGCCGGGATATATGGTGCCGGCGGCCTACGTGCTGCTGGAGTCGTTGCCGGTCAACGCCTCCGGCAAACTCGACCGCGCCGCGTTGCCCGCGCCCGAACGCAGCGCCGGGACCTATCGCGATCCGGCATCGGTGTCCGAACGGGCGGTCGCCGCCGTCTTCGCCGAGGTGCTCGGCCGCGAACTGGTCGGGCTCGACGACGACTTCTTCGCGCTGGGCGGCAATTCGCTGATCGCGACCCAGGTGGCCGCACGGCTCAACGCCGACCTCGGCTGCGGGCTGGGAGTGCGGGAGCTGTTCGAGGCCACCACGGTCGAAGGTCTGGCCGAACTGATCGACCGCGCCTTCGAGACCGACGATATGTCCGAGGGTGTGGGACCGATCGCCGGTCCGCGCCCACCGCTGCTGCCGCTGTCACCGGCGCAGCAGCGCATCTGGTTCCTGAATCGCTTGGCCGGCGACAGCGCCGACTACAACATGCCGTTCGTGGTCCGGATGCGGGGGGCGGTCGACACCGCGGCTCTGCGCGGCGCCCTCGCCGATGTCGTGGCCCGCCACGAGGTGCTGCGGACGGTGTTCCCGGCCGACGCCGATGCCATGGCATGCCAGCGCATCCTGCCCGCGGCACAGGTCGGACCGGAGACCTTCGCGGTGGAACCCGTTGCCGCCGAACAGCTCGACGACGAGCTGGCGCGTTTCGCGACCACGGGATTCGACCTCGCCCGTGAGATTCCGCTGCGGGCGGTGATATTCGACATCAGCGACTCCGCCGACGACTACGCTCTGGCCGTCGTTCTGCACCACATCGCCGCGGACGGCATGTCGCTGCCGGTGCTGGCGCGCGATGTCGCCGCCGCCTACTCCGCCCGCCGGTCGGGTGTCGATACCATCGCGCCGGCGCCGGCGGTCCAGTATGCCGATTACGCGCTGTGGCAGCGGGATCGGCTCGGTGATCCCGCCGATCCCGAGTCCGCCTCGGCGCGGCAGCTCGCCTACTGGGCGGAGACGCTGGACGGGATACCCGACCAGCTCGACCTGCCCGCGGATCGCCCGCGTCCCGCGATCGCCGGTGGCCGGGGCGCGGTGCACCGGTTCGAGCTCGACCCCGAGCTGCATCACGCGGTCACCGAACTCGCCCGTGCCCAGGGTGTTTCGACCTTCATGGTGTTGCACGCCGCACTGGCCGCGCTGCTGGCGCGGGTATCGGGCGGCGACGACATCGCCATCGGCACCCCGGTGGCCGGGCGTGGCCATCGCGAACTCGATGATCTGATAGGCATGTTCGTCAACACGCTGGTGCTGCGGACACGCGTCGCGCCCGACATGCCGTTCACCGATCTGCTGCGCCAGGTGCGGACCGCCGATCTGGGCGCCTTCGCCCATGCGGATCTGCCCTTCGAGCAGCTGGTCGAGGCCCTGAACCCGGTGCGGTCGCGGGCTCGCCATCCGCTGTTCCAAGTGATGCTGGGGGTGGCCGACACTCAGCACGTCGCGGTCGAGTTACCCGGATTGTCCGTGCGGACGAGTACATTGGACACGGGAGTGACCAAGTTCGACCTTCAACTCTCGGTCACCGAAAGCTTCGCCGGTGCCGGTCCCGGGGAAGGTCCGGCACCGGCGGGGATCGCGGCGGAGTTCACCTACGCCACAGATCTTTTCGACCGGGACACCGTCGTGGGCTACGCCCGCTGGTGGCGGCAGTTGCTCACCGGCGCGGTGGCCGATCCCGCTCGTCCCGTGGGTGAGTTGTCCCTGCTCGACGAGGTAGAGACGCGGCGCGCGATCGAATCCGGATTCCGTGGTGCCGCGGCGCCGGCCGACGAGGTCCTGAATCTGTTCGAGCGGCAGGTGCGCGCACATCCCGCCGCCGTGGCCGTGATCGACGGTGACCGGCAGCTCACCTACGCGGAGCTCGCCGCGCGGATCAATCGCCTGGCCCGGCATCTGGTGCGGGCGGGGGTGGGGCCGGAAGTCCCAGTGGTACTGGGGATGCGCCGGTCCGCGGATCTCGTGATCGCGGCCTATGCGGTACTCGCCGCGGGCGGTGCCTATGTGCCGATCGATCCGGACCAGCCGCCGGCCCGGCTGCGGCAGCTGACCGACACCGCCCGGCCGATCTGCATGCTGACCGACGGCGCCGCACCGGAACTGGATCTCGAGCGGATCGCCATCGATGCGCCCGAGATCGCCGAGTACTCCGGCGCCCCGCTGACCGATGCCGACCGGATCGCCCCGGTGCGGGCGGAGAACACCGCGTATCTCATCTTCACCTCGGGGTCCACCGGACTGCCGAAAGGCGTTGCGGTGCAGCGCGGTTCGATGGACAACCAAATCGCCTGGATCACCGCCGAGTACGGGATCGACGAGCGGGATGTAGTGCTGTTCAAGACCCCCGCCACCTTCGACGTCTCGGTGTGGGAGCTGTTCGCACCGTTGTGCGCGGGCGCCCGGTTGGTGGTCGCCGAACCCGACGGTCATCGCGACGCCGCCTATCTCGCCGCTACCATCGCCCGGCACGGGGTGACCGCCACCTCCTTCGTCCCGTCCCAGCTGGCCACCTTCGCCACCGCGGTGGACCCGGCCGATATCCGGTCGCTGCGTTGTGTTTTCGTCGCGGGCGAAGCACTCAACGGCGCGGTCGTTCGGGCCTTCGCCGCGGTGAGCGCGGCCGCGGTCCACAACCTGTACGGCCCGACCGAATTCACCGTGCACGCGACGCACGCGCCGGTCGGGGCGGACCGGCAGGGACCCGCACCCATCGGTAAACCGGTGCGCGACAGCCATGTCCTGGTGCTCGATCGGCACCTGCGACCGGTGCCCGATCTCGTCGTGGGCGAGCTGTATCTGTCCGGTAGCCAGGTGGCCCGCGGTTACCAGGGGCGCTCCGCGGCCACCGCCGAGCGCTTCGTCGCCGATCCCTTCGGGCCGTTCGGGGCGCGGATGTACCGGACCGGCGATCTGGTGCGCCGCATGCGGTCCGGGGACCTGGAATATCTGGGCCGCAGCGATTTCCAGGTGAAATTGCGTGGTCAGCGCATCGAGCTCGGTGAGATCGAGGCGGCGCTGCTGGCGACGCCGGGGGTCGACGCCGCGGCGGTGCGGGTGTACCACCATCGGACCGGCGACCTGCTGGTGGCCTATGTGGTGTGCGACGGTGAGCCGCGGGCCCTGGTGGAGGAGCGGCTGCGGGAGTGGCTGCCGTCCTACATGGTGCCGGGGGCCTATGTGGCGCTGGCCGCCCTGCCGCTGACCGCCTCCGGCAAACTCGACCGCGCCGCCCTGCCCGATCCGGTGCTGGCGGCCAAGACTTTCCGCGCACCGGCCACCGCCGAGGAATCCGCCGTGGCGGAGGTCTTCGGCCGGATTCTCGGGGTGGAGCGGATCGGGCTCGACGACGACTTCTTCGCCCTCGGCGGCAATTCACTGGTCGCGACGCAGGTGGCGGCTCGGCTGGCCGATGCGCTGAACCGCGAGGTCGCCGTGCGCGAGCTGTTCGAACATCCGGATGTCGCGAGTCTGGCCCGGCGGCTCCGTGATTCGGCGCCGCGCCGCCGCCGCGCCCTGACCGCCGGGCCGCGCCCGGAGATCCTGCCGCTGTCCTACGCCCAGCAGCGGATGTGGTTCCGTAACGAGTTCGACTCCGCATCGGCGGTCGACAATCTCACCACCGCGCTGCGGCTGCAGGGTGAACTCGACTGCCCGGCACTCGCGGCCGCCGTCCACGATGTGCTGGCCCGGCACGAGGCCCTGCGCACCCGCTATCCGGCCGCCGACGGCGTGCCGCGGCAGGAGATCCTGAACCCCGACCAGGTGGGGATCGACCTCACGCCGCAGGTGGTGACCGAGGCAGATGTGCCGCGGCTGCTGCGCGATCTGGCCGCCGAATCCTTCGTGGTGCGAGAGCGGGCGCCGATCCGGATGACCGTGTTGCGCTGCGCCTCCGATCTGCACATCCTGGTCGTGTCGATCCACCACATCGCCGCCGACGGTTGGTCGATCGCACCGCTGACGCGGGATCTGATGAGCGCCTACGCCGCCCGGACCGCCGGTGCCGCACCGCAGTGGCTGCCGCTGCCCGTGCAGTACGCGGATTACGCGCTGTGGCAGCGGGCAGTCCTCGGTGCGGAGGACGATCCGGATTCGCCGATCGCCGAGCAGATCCGGTTCTGGCAGCACGAATTGGCCGGACTGCCGGATGTGCTGGCGCTGCCCGGCGATCGCCCCCGGCCCGCGGTGGCGACGGGACGCGGTGCCCGGTACTCGTTCGCACTGCCGGCCGAGACGGTCACCGCGCTGCGGGCACAGGCGGAACGGTCCGAGGGCACCTTCTTCATGGCGTTGCACGCGGCCTTCGCGGTGCTGCTGGCCAAACTGTCCGGTCAGCGCGATATCGCGATCGGCACCCCGGTCGCCGGACGTGGTGAGGCCGCCCTCGACGATCTGGTCGGCATGTTCGTCAACACACTGGTGCTGCGCACGGACGTGGCGCCGGAACTGTCGTTCGCGGGACTGCTCGCCGCGGTCCGTGACGGCGACCTGCGTGCCTTCGCCCATCGCGATGTCCCGTTCGAGCGACTGGTCGAGGTCCTCAACCCGTTGCGCTCGGCGGCCCGGCATCCGCTGTTCCAGGTGATGCTGGATCTGCGCGGTCCCGCGGCCGGTGAGCCGCGGCTGTCCGGACTGCGGGCCTCGACGATCGAACTGGATTCCGGCACCGCGAAATTCGATCTGCACCTCACCGTCGAGGAGCGGGCCGACGGTGGAGCGGCGGCCTGCTTCGAGTACGCGACGGACCTGTTCGACGAGCCGGCGATCGCGGCCTACGCCCGTCGGCTGGCCGCGTTGCTCGACACCGTCGCCGCCCGGCCCGATCAGCCGATCGGGGCCATCGAGCTGCTGTCGGACGAGGAGCGGGCCCAGGCCCTGGTGGTCCGCAACGACACCGCCCACCCGGTCCCGGAGACGACCCTGGCCGACCTGTTCGCCGGACAGGCACAGCGCGGTCCCGATGCCGTGGCCCTGCGCTACGAGCAGGCCGAATGGACCTATGCGCAGTTGTCGGCCCGGGTGAATCGGCTGGCGCGACTGCTGATTTCGATCGGCGTCGGGCCGGGCCGCACGGTGGCCGTCGGTATGCGGCGTTGCGATGAGCTGGTGGTCGCCCTGTATGCCGTGATCGCCACCGGAGCGGCCTATGTGCCGCTCGATCCGGATCATCCGGTCGACCGGACTCGAGCGGTGCTCGACACCGTCCGGCCGGTCTGCGTCCTGACCCGCTCCACCGACGGACTCGATATCGATCCGGAGGGTTCGGCGGGACCGGAGGCCGTGCTCGATCTGGATCTCATCGATACCGGCGACTACTCGCCCGCTCCGCTGGTCGATGCGGAGCGGTTGTGTCCGTTGCGGTCCGAGCATGTGGCGTATGTGATTTTCACGTCGGGTTCGACGGGTCGTCCGAAGGGTGTGGCGGTGAGTCACGGGGCGATTGTGAATCGTTTGGTGTGGATGCAGTCGGAGTACTGCTTGGGTGTCGATGATGTGGTGTTGCAGAAGACTCCGGTGACTTTCGATGTGTCGGTGTGGGAGTTGTTCTGGCCGTTGCAGGTGGGTGCGCGGTTGGTGGTGGCGCGTCCGGACGGCCACCGCGATCCGGCCTACCTGGCCGAACTGATCCGCGCGGAGCGGGTGTCGGTGCTGCACTTCGTGCCGTCGATGCTGGCGTTGTTCCTGGACTACGCGCGGCCCGGCACCCTGCGGCTGGTGTTCGCCTCCGGTGAGGCGCTGCCGGTGGACACGGCCCGGCGACTGCGGACCGCGACGGGAGCCCGCCTGCACAATCTGTACGGCCCCACCGAGGCAGCGGTCGATGTGACCAGCCACGAGGTGACCGACGCCGATACCGTGACCGTGCCGATCGGCCGCCCGGTGTTCAATACCCGGGTCTATGTGCTCGACGCCTGGCTGCGACCGGTGCCCGCCGGTGTCGCCGGTGAGTTGTACCTGGCCGGAAGGCAACTGGCCCAGGGATACCTCGCTCGCCCCGGCATCACCGCCGAACGGTTCGTGGCCGATCCGTTCGGCTCCGGCGAACGGCTCTACCGCACCGGCGATCTCGTGTGCTGGACCGCTCACGGTGAACTCGACTATCTGGGCCGCACCGACTTCCAGGTCAAGATGCGCGGGTTGCGCATCGAACTCGGGGAGATCGAGGCCGCGCTGACCGCGCAGCCGGATATCGCCCAGGCGGTGGTGGTCGTGCGCAACGATCCGCACACCGGTGATCGACTGGTCGCCTATCCGATCGCGGCCGAGGACGCCGACCTCGACCTGGACAATGTGAAAGCCGCGCTGGCACAGCGACTACCGGCGTACATGTTGCCCGCGGCCTACGTCGTGCTGGACGCGCTCCCGCTCAATGCCTCCGGCAAGCTCGATCGCGCCGGTCTGCCCGATCCGGTCTGGCGGGCCCGCGAATACCGGGCTCCGGCCACCTCCACCGAGGCGCTGGTCGCGGCTGTCTTCGCCGATCTGCTCGGCGCCGAGCGGGTGGGCCGTGACGACGACTTCTTCGATCTCGGCGGCAATTCGCTGCTGGCCACGCGAGTACTCGCGCGGATCAGCGCCGCGCTCGACACCCAGCTGCCGGTGCGGCTGCTGTTCGAGGCGTCCACGGTGGCCGAACTCGCGGCACAGGCGCAGCGGCGCGCGGGATCCGGTGCCCGGGCGCCGCTCACCGCCCGCCCGCATCCGGAGCGGGTGCCGCTGTCGGCGGCACAGCGGCGGATCTGGTTCCTCAACCGGTACCGGGCGCAGGAGCGGACCGCGGCGTCGGTCGACCTGATCCCGCTGGCCCTGCGTTTGCGCGGCGAACTGCGGATCGACGCACTGCGCGCCGCGCTCGCCGATGTGATCGCACGGCACGAAACCCTGCGCACCCGGTATCCCGACACCGCCGACGGCCCGATCCAGATCGTCGAACCCGCGGCCGGTCATCTTCCGGCATTGTCGCCGGAGCCGGTGGACGAGCAGTTGCTCGACGACCGGGTCGCCGCGCTCTGCGCCGCCGAATTCGACCTCACCGCCGAAACCGGTTTGCGCACCGCACTGTTCGAGCTGGCGCCCGATCATCATGTGCTGCTGCTGGTACTGCATCACATCTGCGCCGACGGATTCTCCCTCGGCCCGCTGGCCGGCGATCTCATGACCGCGTACGCCGCCCGCCTGGACGGCGTCGAACCCGAATGGCAGCCGTTGCCGGCCCAGTACCGGGACTACACGCTGTGGCAGGCCGAGGTGTTCGGCGATCCCGCCGATCCCGAATCGGAGCTGCATCGGCAGCGCGAGTTCTGGCGGGCGCACCTGGCCGGACTGCCCGACCAGCTCGCGCTGCCCGCCGATCGGCCGCGGCCCGCGACACCGTCGCACCGGGGCGCCGAGCACCGCATCCAGATCGACTCCGATCTGCACAGCGAGCTGGCCGAACTGGCCCGCAAACACGAGACGACGCTGTTCAGCACCGTCCACGCCGCGCTCGCCGTACTGCTCGCGCGGATGTCGGGCACCGCCGATATCGCGATCGGGACACCGGTCGCCGGACGCGGCGAACCCGCACTCGACCCGATGGTCGGCATGTTCGTCAACACCCTCGTGCTGCGCACCGAGATCGACAGCCGCGACCATTTCGACGCTGTACTCGATACCGTTCGGGCTCAGGATATTTCGGCGCTGTCGCAGGCCGATGTGCCGTTCGAGCAGATCGTGGAGATGCTGGCCCCGGCCCGCTCCGGGAATCGGCATCCGCTGTTCCAAGTGGCGCTGACCTTCCAGAACTTCGCACTGCCGGCGATCGAACTGCCGGGATTGCAGGTCACCGGCGCCACGGTCGACGCCGCGGCCGCCGAATTCGATCTCCAGTTCACCGTCGTCGAAGCCGTCGACGGCGACGGCCACCTCGGCGGTATGACGGTCGACATCACCTACGCCACCGATCTGTTCGACCCGGCCACCATCGCCGATCTGGCCCGCCGCTTCGAACAGGTGCTGGCCGCGGTGAGCCACGATCACACCGTCGTCGTGGGCGATATCCAGCTGCTCAGTGCCGAGGAACAGCATCGCGCCCTGCACGAATGGTCGGCGACCGGCGTCGATCACGCCGAAATCACCACGATCGCCGAGCGTTTCGAGGCCGTGGTCCGCGCCGATCGGGCGGCGATCGCGGTGCGCGCGGGTGAGACGACCGTCAGCTACGGCGAGCTGTCCGATCGCGCCAACCGGCTCGCGCGCCGGTTGATCGCCGCCGGTGCGGGACCGGAAAGCCTGGTGGCCGTGGCGCTGCCGCGCACCGCGGATCTGATCGTGGCCCTGCTCGCGGTCGTCCGCAGCGGCGCCGGATATCTGCCCGTCGACCCGGGGTATCCCGCCGACCGCATCGAATACGTGGTCGCGGACTCGCGGCCGATCTGCGCGGTGACCGGTTCGGGCGGCCCGGCGCGCGGCTGGTTCGGCGGGCCGGTGATCGACCTCGACTGCCTGGACTGGGAGGACCTGGACCCGGCGCCGATCACCGATGCCGACCGCCGGGCGCCGCTGCGCCCCGACCACACCGCCTACGTCATCTACACCTCCGGCTCCACCGGACGGCCCAAGGGCGTGCAGATTCCGCACGCGAATGTGCTGTCCCTGCTGGACAATACGCGTGACCTGTTCGGCTTCGACGCCTCCGACGTGTGGACACTGTTCCACAGCTACGCCTTCGATTTCTCGGTGTGGGAGCTGTGGGGCGCGCTGCTGCACGGCGGCCGCCTGGTCGTGGTCGACTACTTCACCTCCCGCTCGCCGCAGCAGTTCCGGGAGCTGTTGATCGCGGAGGGCGTGACCGTCCTCAACCAGACGCCGTCGGCGTTCTACCAGCTGGTCAGCGCCGAGTTGGCGCAACCGCCGGCCGATCATCGGCTGCGATACGTGATCTTCGGTGGTGAGGCGCTCGAGCCGGCGCGGCTGCGGGACTGGTTCTCTCGCTATCCGGACGCGCCGCGACTGGTCAATATGTACGGCATCACCGAGACGACGGTGCACGTCTCGTTCCGCCCGATCGACGCGCGCACCGGCGCGGCCAGTGTCATCGGCGGTGCGCTACCGGGGTTGACCGTACGGTTGCTGGATTCGCGGCTGCGGCCGGTGCCGGTGGGGGTGCCGGGCGAAATCTATGTCTCCGGCAGGCAACTCGCGCGCGGCTACCTGAGGCGGCCCGGACTGACCGCCGGGCGGTTCGTCGCCGATCCCTACGGTGCCGCCGGATCGCTGGCCTACCGCTCGGGCGATCTCGCCCGCTGGACCGCGGCCGGTGAACTCGAATATCTGGGGCGCGCCGACCAGCAGGTCAATCTGCGTGGCTTCCGGGTCGAGCTCGCCGAAATCGAGACCGCGCTGCTGGCCGTGGAGGCCGTGGCGGAGGCGGCGGTCGTGGTCCGCGCCGACGGGGACGAGGCCCGCATCGTCGGATACGTGGTCGGTTCCGCCGACCTCGATCCGCGCCGGGTGCGCCGGGCCGTGGCGCAGCGGCTGCCCGAGCACATGGTTCCCGCCGCCGTGGTCGCGGTCGAGCGCATTCCGTTGACCGTCAACGGAAAACTCGATGTGGCGGCCTTGCCCGCACCGGAGTTCGAGAAGGCGGTGTACCGCAAGCCGGAGACCGCCGCCGAACAGATCGTGGCCGATGTGTTCGCCGAGGTGCTCGGCGATATCGATGCCGAGCGTGCGGTCGGCGCCGACGACGACTTCTTCGCCCTGGGCGGCAGCTCGCTGGCGGCGGCCAAGGCGGTCGGCCGCCTCGGCGCGGCGCTCGGCGTGACCGTCCCGGTGCGGATGCTGTTCGAACACCCCCGTGTGCGCGATCTCGCGGTAGCGGCACTGTCCGGCGAGGACCGGCCGGTGCTCGCGGCCGGCGCGCGGCCGCAACGGTTGCCGCTGTCCCCGGCGCAGCAGCGTATGTGGCTGCTCAACCGGTTCGATCACACCCGGGCCGCCTACAACATTCCACTGGTGCTGCGGATGTCGGGCGAACTGGATCCGCGCGTGCTCGGCGAGGCGCTGCGCGATGTGGTGCGGCGCCACGAATCCCTGCGGACCGTGTATCCCGATATCGACGGTGCGCCCACACAGGTGATCCTGCCCGCCGAACAGGTGCGGTTCGACGGTGCCGTGGTTCCCGTCACCGAGGGTGAGCTGCCGGATCGGATCCGGGAGCTGATCGGCCTCGGATTCGACGTCACCGCCGATGTTCCGGTGCGGATGCGGGTGTTCGAACTCGCCGCCGACGACCACGTCCTGGCGGTGGTCCTGCATCACATCTGCGCCGACGGCTCCTCGATCGTCCCGTTCGTCGCCGATCTGATGCGCGCCTACGACGCCCGGCTCCGCGATATCCGGCCCGGCTGGTCGCCACTGCCGGTGCAGTACGCCGACTACGCGCTGTGGCAGCACCGGCTGCTCGGTGCCGAATCCGATGCGGATTCACTGGCGGCCCAGCAGATCTCGTTCTGGCGGCACACGCTGGCCGGACTGCCCGATCAGCTGGATCTGCCGACCGATCATCCGCGTCCGGCTCAGCAGAGCCTGCGTGGCCGCCGGGTCGAATTCACCCTGGACGCGGACACCCACCGGCGGCTGGCGGCGGTGGGCCGCGCCCACGGTGCGACGGTGTTCATGGTGGTGCACGCGGCCTTCGCGGCCGTGCTGGCCCGGCTCTGCGATACCGGTGACATCGCGGTGGGCACCCCGGTGGCCGGCCGCGGCGATGCCGCACTGGACGAGGTCATCGGCATGTTCGTCAACACCGTCGTGCTGCGCACGGTGGTCGATGTCGACGCGCCGTTCGAGGTCGTACTGGAGTCGGTGCGCTCCGCCGATATCGCCGCGCTCTCGCATACCGACGTGCCGTTCGAGCGGCTCGTCGAGATCCTGAATCCGCGGCGTTCGACCGCGCGCCATCCGCTGGTGCAGGTCGGCCTGTCCTTCCAGAACCACGATCGCGCCACCTTGCGACTGCCCGGGCTGACCATCACCGAGGTCGAATCCGACAGCGAGACCGCACAATTCGATCTACACCTGTTCGCCGTCGACCAGCACACCGACTCCGGCGCCCCCGCCGGCATCGAGCTGGCGCTGGGCTACGCGACGGATCTGTTCACCGCCGGTACCGCCGAGCGCATCACCGCGGCACTGGGCCGGATCCTGCACACCGTCGCGGCCACGCCGGAAACCCGGATCCGCGATCTGGACCTGCTCGGCGAGCGGGAGACCCGGTTCGTGATCGAGGACGTCAACCGCACTCGGCGGCCCGTGCCGAATCTGACACTGGCCGATCTGCTCGACGCGCAGGTGGACCGGAGTCCGGCGGCGGTCGCCCTCGTCGACGAAACCGGTTCCGGGCGCGGTGAGATCAGCTATCGCGATCTCGATGCCCGGGTCAACCGGCTGGCCCGCCATCTGATCGCACAGGGAGTCGGGCCGGACCGCACGGTGCTGCTGGCGCTGCGCCGGTCGGTGGATCTGGTGGTCGCGATGTTCGCGGTGGTCAAGGCCGGTGGCACCTACGTCCCGGTGGATCCCGGCCATCCCGCGGATCGCATCGCGCGGATCGTCGAGACCGCGGATCCGATCTGCGTGCTCGGCGGCGGCGAGCTGCCGGGATCGCGAGCGGGCATCGAGATCGTCGATCCGGGCGCCGACTACACGCGGTACTCGGGTGCGCCGATCACCGCCGCGGAACGGACGATGCCGCTGCGGCCCGCGCATACGGCGTATGTGATCTTCACGTCGGGTTCGACCGGCCGGCCCAAGGGGGTCGCGGTGTCGCACCGCGCGGTGGTCAACCAGTTGCTCTGGCTGCGAGCGGAATTCGGAATCGGTGCCGCCGATCGGGCGCTGCTGCGGACGCCGGCCACCTTCGACCTGTCGGTGTGGGAATTCTGGTCGCCGCTGATCAGCGGTGGCGCGTTGGTCGTCACCGAACCCGGGAGCGAACGTGATCCGGACCGGCTGCGCGCGCTCGTGCGGCAGCATCGGGTCAGTCTGTTGTTCGCCGTGCCCTCTCTGCTCGGCATGCTGCTGGCCGGGGATACCGAACTGCCCGGGGAACTGCGCGCCGTCCTGGCGATCGGCGAGGTGCTACCGCAGGAGACCGCGCGGCAGATCGGAAGCCGCAGCGGTGCCACGCTGTTCAATCTGTACGGCCCGACCGAGACCGCGGTGTCGGTGACCTCGCACCGGGTCGGCGGTGATCCGGATGCGGTGGTCCCGATCGGCGCGCCGGTCTGGAATACCCGCGCCTACGTGCTCGACCGCCGACTGCGGCCGGTGCCGCCGGGTGTGCCCGGCGAACTGTATGTGGCCGGTGACCAGGTGGCTCGGGGATATCAGCGGCAGCCGGCGCTGACGGCGGCGCGCTTCGTCGCCGACCCGTTCGACGGCGGCCGCATGTACCGGACCGGCGATATCGTGCGCCGGCGTCCGGACGGAGCGCTCGAGTATCTGGAGCGGGCCGACTTCCAGGTCAAGATCGGCGGCTTCCGGATCGAACTCGGTGAGGTGGAGGCGGCTTTGCTGCGCCGCTCCGGGGTCGAGGCGGCGGTCGCGGTGGCGCATACCGGCAGTGCGGGCGGATCCCGGCTGATCGCCTATGCCGCGGTTCCCGGGGGCGATGCCGACGCGGCCGGACTGCGCCGCGAACTGGGTGCCGAGCTGCCCGCGTACATGGTGCCGGCCGTGGTCGTCGTACTGGATGCCTTGCCGCTGAACGCGAACGGCAAGGTCGATCGCGCTCGTTTGCCCGCGCCGGTGCTGCCGGAGAGCGAATTCCGGGCACCCCAGACCGCGACCGAGCGCGCGGTCGCGGCGGAATTCGCCGATGTCATCGGTATCCGGGCCGCGCATGCCGACGCCGATCTCCGGATCGGGGCCGAGACCGACTTCTTCGAACTCGGGGGCAACTCGCTGTCGGCCGCACGCCTGGCCGCCCGGCTGGGTACGGCCTCGGGGGTGCGGGTGCCGGTGGCGGTGATCTTCGCCGAGCCGACGGTCGCCGCGCTCGCCCGGTGGATCGACGCGGCCGACCGCGACGCCTATCCGCCGCTGCGGGCCCGGGCCGATCTGGGCGCGGTGCCGCTGTCGATGGCGCAGCAGCGCATGTGGGTACTGAATCGGCTGACCCCGGACTCGGCGGCCTATCACGTCCCGGTCGCACTGCGCCTGACCGGGAACCTCGACGCGGAGGCCCTGCGGACCGCGCTGTCGGATCTGCTGCACCGGCACGAGATCCTGCGCACCCGCTATCCGGACACCTGGCAGGGGCCCGTGCAGGAGATCCTCGGCGTCGACGAACTGCCGCTGGATCTCGAGCCGATCACGGTGGCGCGCAGCGAGGTCGACGAGCAGATCGCCGCCGTCGTCGCCACCGGATTCGACATCACCACCGCTCCGCCGATTCGGGTGCGGCTGCTGCGGGTGGCCGCCGACGAGCACATTCTCGTGGTGGTGGTGCACCACATCAGCGCCGACGGCTATTCGATGGGGCCGCTGACCCGCGATCTCATCGCGGCCTACACCAGCCGGCTGGCCGGTACCGCACCGCGGTGGAACGCCCTGCCGATCCAGTACGCCGACTACAGCGAATGGATGCGCACGGTGCTGGGCGCCGACACCGACCCCGGCAGCATGCTGTCCGAACAGCTCGACTACTGGCGCGCCCGGCTCGCCGACGCGCCCGAGCAGCTGTCGCTGCCGACCGATCGCCCGCGCCCGGCCCGCCGCGAGATGCGCGGCGCCACTGTCGATTTCGCGCTCGACGCACCGCTGGTCGACCGGTTGACGGCCGTCGCGCGCCGGCACGGGACCACGTTGTTCTCGACGGTGCACGCCGCCTTCGCGGTGCTGCTGGCCAAGCTGTCCGGGCAGTCCGACATCACCATCGGCGCGCCGGTGGCCGGACGCGGAGAACGAGAACTCGACGATCTGGTCGGCATGTTCGTCAATACGGTGGCGCTGCGCACCGAGATCGACAGCCGCCTCACCTTCGCCGGACTGCTCGAACGCGTCCGGGAGGACGACCTCGCCGCGCTGAGCCGGACCGCGGTGCCGTTCGAGCGCGTGGTGGAGGCCCTGGGACGGACTCGGACCAGCGCCTACGCCCCGATCTTCCAGGTGCTGTTCACCTTCCAGAATCTGCCGACCACCGCGGTGACGCTGCCGGGGCTGCGGGTCGAGACCCTGGAACCGGCGCTGCCCGAGGCGAAATTCGATCTGCAGCTGACCGCGCTCGAGGAGTTCGACACCGAGGGCAGGCCGGCCGGGCTGCGGATGCAGTTCTGCTATCCCACCGACATCTTCGACGAGCGCACGGTCGCCCTGTTCGCCGAGCGCCTGCGGTCGGTACTGGCGACGGTGGCGGCGGATCCGTCGATCACGGTGCGCGCCATCGATATTCGCACCGAAGCCGAACGGGAGCGGCGGCCCGCCCGCAACGGCGCACCGTCCCGGCTGCCGGACGACCTGGTGGATCTGATCGCCGCCGCGGCCGGGACCGCGCCCGATACGGTCGCCGTCGAATTCGGCGGTCGCGGCGTCGGATTCGCCGAACTGCACCACAAGCTCGTCACCGTCGGTCGGGCCATGGGCGCGAGCGCCAGCACGGACGCGCTGATCAATGTCGCACTCGCCGGACTGCTGCCCGGCGTTCTCGCCGCCGGCGCCGGTGGGCTCACCACCATGCTCGAGGCCCTGCAGGTGCGCGCGCAGGGCGTGATCACCACGGAAGGAACCCACTGATGACGCATGCAGAGTCGGTTACACCCGTCCGGTCCACCGAGCATCCGGTCCTGCGCGGCGCGTACGAGATCGCGGATCTGCCGTATCTGATCGAGGTGGTCGCGGATCTGGAACCGCAGCGCATCGCCGTCCGTCACGGGGAGTCGGTGGTCACCTACGCCGAACTGGGTGCGGAGCTGACCGCTCTGGCCACCGCCATGGGCGCCGCGTTGACCCCGGATGCGCTGGTACAGGTGGTCGTCTCGGGTCGTTTTCCGGACCTGCTGGAGGCAGGCGACGGCGCCCTGACCGCCGCCGTCTCCGAGCTGCTCGACGATGCGCTCGTCGCGGCGGCCGACGTGCTGACTCCCGGTCTGGCTCCCGCCGACACCCTCGCCACGCTGTTCGCCGAACAGGTGACTCGCACACCGGATGCGGTGGCGGTCGAATTCGAGGATCGCACGCTCACCTACGCCGAACTCGACGCGCGCGCGACCACGCTGGCCCGGCACCTGGTCGGGCTCGGCGTCGGCCCGGATGCCCTCGTCGGCCTGTCCCTGCCGCGATCACCGGAACTGGTGATCGGCATGTACGCGATCCACAAGGCCGGTGGCGCCTACGTTCCCATCGATCCCGGGCATCCGGCCGATCGCATCGCCTATGTGCTCGACGTGGCGGCGCCGGTGGCGGTGCTCACCACCGCGACCGGTCCGGCCTTCGGGGACGTGCCGGTCCTGCGACTGGACGAATTCGACTGGGACGCCGCCGAAGAGCCGCCGGTGGCGCGGGCCGACGACCTCGTACCGGCCCATCCGGACAGCCTCGCCTACGTGATCTTCACGTCCGGTTCGACCGGCCGGCCCAAGGGGGTCGCGGTCTCGCATCGGGCGATCGTGGCCAACCTGCGGTGGCGGCAGCGGTGCTATCGGATGTGCGATACCGATGTGGTGCTGCAGAAGACGCCGTTCACCTTCGACGTGTCGGTGTGGGAGTTCTTCTGGCCCCTGCAGATCGGCGCCCGGCTGGTGCTGGCGGCGCCGGACGGACATCGGGATCCGGCGTATCTGATCCGGGTCGTCGCCGACAAGCAGGTCACGATCGCGCATTTCGTACCGTCGATGCTGTCGGTCTTCGCCGCCGCCGTCGCCGATGCCGGGGCGAGCGCCGAGATCGATTCGCTGCGCACGATATTCGCCTCCGGTGAGGCGTTGCCCGCCGCCACGGGCGCCGCGCTGCGCGATGTGAGCGGCGCCTGCCTGCACAATCTGTACGGCCCCACCGAGGCCGCGGTCGATGTCACCGCGCACGAGGTGACGGCGGCGGATGTGGACTCGGTGCCGATCGGCGCGGCGGCCGACGATACCGATCTGCTCGTACTCGGCGACAATCTGGAACCGCTGCCGGACGGCGTGGTCGGCGAGCTGTACCTGTCGGGCGTGCAGCTGGCCCGCGGCTACCTCGGCCGACCGGCGCTGACCGGTGAGCGGTTCGTGGCCAATCCGCACGGCGCGCCCGGTGATCGCATGTACCGCACCGGCGATCTGGTGCGCTGGAACAGCGGTGTGGACGGCGGCCCGCGCGAACTGGAGTATCTGGGCCGTAGCGACTTCCAGGTGAAGCTGCGCGGATTGCGGATCGAACTCGGCGAGGTCGAGGCCGCGCTGGTGGCCCACGACGCGGTCGCCCAGGCCGCGGTCGTACTGCACCGGCACGGCACCGGAGACCATCTCATCGGCTATGTGGTGGCCAGCGGTGGCCGCGCACTCGACACCGGCGCGATCCTCGGCGCCGCCGCGGCGCGGCTGCCCGAGTACATGGTGCCCACCCTGCTCGTCGTGCTGGACCGTATGCCGGTCAACGCCAACGGAAAGCTGGACCGCAAGGCGTTGCCCGAACCCGAATTCAGTGGCGGTGCGGACGAATTCCGCGAGCCGGCGACGCCGGGTGAACGGGCGGTGGCGAAGATCTTCGCCGGCCTGCTCGGTATCGACGCCGTGGGCGCCGACGACGACTTCTTCGCCCTCGGCGGCAACTCGCTACTCGCCACCCGGGCGATCGCCCGGATCGCGTCCGCGCTCGACATCACCGTCGATGTTCGTGACTTCTTCGATCGCCCCACCCCGGCCGGCCTGGCCGCCCTGGCGGGCACCAGCAGGGTGCGCCCGCCGCTGGTCGCCGTGGCACGGCCGCAGACGGTGCCGCTGTCCGCGGCACAGCGCCGGATGTGGTTCCTCAACCGCCTGGCCAACAGCGCGGGCGCCGACACCGGTGCGGCCGCGGTCGACAACATTCCGGTGGCGCTACGGCTGCGCGGCCGTCTCGACGTGCCCGCGCTGCGTGCCGCGGTCGCCGATGTGACGGCCCGGCACGAGGTGCTGCGCACGGTGTACCCGCAGACCGCCGACGGCGCCGCGCAGGTGATCCGCCCGGTCGCCGAACCGCGACTGGTGCCGGAGCCGGTCGCCGCGCACGACCTCGTCGCGCAGGTATGCGCCACGGCCGCGACCGGTTTCGATGTCGCCACCGAGATCCCCGTGCGGGTCCGGTTGCTGCGCACCGATACCGAGGATCACACCCTCGTACTCGTGGTCCACCACATCGCCGCCGACGGTGTCTCGATGGGGCCGCTGCTGCGCGATCTGGTCGACGCCTATGCCGCCCGCATCCGCGGCGCCGCCCCGGACCGGGAGCCGCTGTCGCTGCAATACGCCGATTACACACTGTGGCAGCAGCGAGTACTGGGCGCGGACACCGATCAGGATTCCGAGGCGGCCCGGCAGCTGAGCTTCTGGCAGCGCGAATTGGCCGAACTGCCCGCGCAATTGGATCTGCCCGCCGATCGGCCGCGCCCGGCCGAGTCGTCGTACCGGGGGGCGACCGTCGCCTTCGACATCGACGCCGGTCTGCGCGCCGCGATCGACACCCTCGCCGAACAACTGCGGGCGACGCCGTTCATGGTGTTGCACGCGGCCCTGTCGGTACTGCTCGCCCGGTTGTCGGGCACCACCGATATCGCGATCGGCACACCGGTGGCCGGTCGCGGCGAACGCGCGCTCGACGATCTGGTCGGCATGTTCGTCAACACCCTGGTGTTACGCACCCGGGTCGACGGCGGCAGCGGTTTCAGCGATCTGGTCCGTGCCACCCGCGCGCGCGATCTGGATGCCTTCGCCCATGCCGAGATTCCGTTCGAGCGGCTCGTCGAGGTGCTCAATCCGGCGCGCTCCCGCGCGCGGCATCCGCTGTTCCAGGTCGGTCTGTTCATGCAGAACATCGGCGTCGGCGTGCCGGAACTGCCGGGGCTGACGACCGAACTGGTGGACTTCGATCCCGGCTTCGCCAAATTCGATCTGCAGCTGACGATCTCCACCCCGGCCACCGGAGCCGACGGTTACCGCGCCGAATTCACCTATGCCACAGATCTGTTCGACGAGCCGACCGTCGCGGAATTCGCCACCAAATTCCTGCGGCTGCTCGGGGGCGCCCTCGCCGATCCGGCGCGGCCGGTCGGGGATCTGGAACTGCTGGACGCGGGCGAACTCGACTATGTGACCTCCAGCTGGAATGCCAGCGGCCACAAGGTGACCGACGACTTCCTGCACGACGGCTTCGATATGCAGGTTCGGCGCACCCCCGGCAACCGGGCGCTGGTGTTCGGCGAGACCGCGCTGACCTATCAGGAGCTGTCGGAGCGGGTGAACCGGCTGGCGCGGCTGCTGATCGAGAGCGGTGTGGGACCCGAGACCCTGGTCGTGCTGGCGATGCCGCGCTCGCTCGAGCTGGTCGTCGGCATGTACGCGGTGCTGCGCGCGGGCGGCGCCTATGTCCCGGTCGATCCCTCGCATCCGGCCGAGCGCATCGGCCACATCTTCGCCACCGCCCGCCCGCACACGGTGCTCACCACGCGCGCCGCCGGCTTCGAACCACCGGCGGCGATCCCTGCGGCGGTGCACCATCTGGACGAACTGGAGCTCGAGGCCTACTCGGCGGGCCGGATCGCCGACGGCGAACGCCGCGGCATCCTGCATCCGGACCATCCGGCGTACGTGCTGTTCACCTCCGGTTCGACCGGACGGCCCAAGGGTGTGGCGGTGAGCCACCGCGCGATCGTCAACCAGCTCGAATGGATGCATGCCGAATACGGCGTGCGGGCCACCGATATCTACCTGCAGAAGACCGCGACCACCTTCGATGTCTCGCTGTGGGGCTATTTTCTCCCGCTGCGCGCGGGTGCCGCGCTGATCCTGGCCACCCCGGACGGCCATCGCGATGCCCGCTATCTCGCGGAGACCATCGCCGCCGAGCGAGTGACTCTCACCGACTTCGTGCCGTCGATGCTGACCGTCTTCCTCAACCACGTCCAGGCCGGCGAATTGACCACGCTGCGTGCGGCATTCGTGGTCGGTGAAGCGCTGCCCGCCGAGACCGCCGCACTGTTCGCGGATAGATGCGATGGGGCACTGCACAATCTGTACGGTCCGACGGAGGCCGCGGTCTCGATCACCTGCCACGAGGTCACCGATGCGGATGTGCGCACCGTGCCGATCGGCGAGCCGGAATGGAACTCACAGGTCTTCGTCCTCGACACCCGGCTGCACCCGGTGCCGATCGGGGTGCCGGGCGAACTGTATCTGGCCGGAAACCAGCTCGCCCGCGGCTATTACGGCCGCCCCGATCTGACCGCCGACCGATTCGTGGCCAATCCGTTCACCTTCGGCGGGGAGCGGATGTACCGCACCGGCGATCTGGTGCGCTGGACGGCCGAGGGTGAGCTCGACTATCTGGGCCGCATCGACTTCCAGGTGAAGTTCCGGGGCCAGCGCATCGAACTGCCCGAGATCGAGACCGCGCTGCTGGCCGCACCGGGTGTGGGCCAGGCCGCCGTGCGGCTGATCACCGGTGCCGGCGGTGACCACCTGGCCGGATACGTGATCCGCACGCCGGGCGCCGAACTCGACGCGCAGGCGGTGCGCGCCGGACTCGCCGCGGTGCTGCCCGCGTACATGATTCCGACCGCGGTGGTCGAACTCGACGAGTTCCCGCTCAACAGCAGCGGCAAATTGGATCGTGCGGCCCTGCCGCTGCCGGTGCCGGCGGCGGCGGAATTCCGGGCCCCGCGCACCCCGCTGGAGGAACGGGTCGCCGAGGTGTTCGCCGAGGTGCTCGGGGTGGAGCGGATCGGCCGGGACGACGATTTCTTCGCCCTCGGCGGCAGCTCGCTCGACGCCACCCAGGTGAGCGCCCGGATCGGCCGGGTCATCGAGGCCCGCGTCCCGGTGCGGACGCTGTTCGAGGCCTCGACCGTCGCCGGATTCGCGGCCGCCCTCGATGGCGATACCGAGCGAGCCCGCCCGGCGCTGGTGAAACAGGTTCGGCCCGCGCGTATTCCGCTGTCGCTGGCGCAGCAGCGGATGTGGTTCCTCAATCGTTTCGACCCCGATTCCGCGGTGCACAACATCCCGGTCGCGGTCCGACTGCACGGCGTGCTCGATATCGAGGCGCTGGCGGCGGCGGTCGGCGACCTGATCGAACGTCACGAAACCCTGCGGACCCGCTACCCGGAATACGAGGACGGCCCCGCCCAGGAAGTCGTCTCCGCCGCCGAGGTGGCGGTCGATCTGGAACCCCTGGTGATCGCGCCGGGCGAACTTCCGGCGCGGATCGCCCTGCTGACCGCGACGGGATTCGACGTCACCACCGCGCCGCCCGTGCGCATCGCGCTGTTGCGCCTCGACTCCGGCCCCGGCGACGGTGAACCCGAGCACGTCCTGGTCTTCGTCGCCCATCACATCGCCGCCGACGGCTGGTCGATCGCACCCCTGACCCGCGATCTGATGACCGCCTACGGTCACCGACGCGACGGCGCCGCACCGCGGTGGACTCCGCTGCCGGTGCAGTACGCCGATTTCAGCAGCTGGCAGCGTTCGGTGCTGGGGTCGGAATCCGATCCCGGCAGCGTCATCAGCGCACAGGCGGATTTCTGGCGTTCGGCACTGTCCGGGCTGGCCGACGAGCTGAATCTGCCCACCGACCGGCCGCGCCCGATGCGTCCCTCCTACGCGGGCGGACGGGTGCGATTCGAGCTCGACAGCGAGATCCGCGACGGGTTGCGGGAACTCGCCCAGCGCCGGCACGCGACCACCTTCATGGCTGTGCACACCGCGCTCGCGATCTTCCTGGCCCGGATGAGCGGCACCGAGGATCTGGCGATCGGATCGCCGATCGCCGGCCGCGGTGAGCGTGAACTCGACGACCTGATCGGCATGTTCGTCAATACCGTCGTGTTGCGCACCGCGGTGCCCGGCGACGCGAGCTTCACGCAACTGCTCGACACCACCAGGGACGCCGACCTGCGTGCCTTCGCTCACGCAGACCTGCCGTTCGAGCGGCTGGTGGAACTGCTCGATCCGGAGCGATCCACGGCGCGGCATCCGCTGTTCCAGGTGGCGCTGGCCTTCGAGAATCTGCCCACCGGGGATCTGCGGCTGCCCGGTCTGCGCGTGGGTGCGGTCGACATCGATGCCGGGACCGCGAAGTTCGATCTGTCCCTGACCGTGCGCGAGACGGCGACCGGGTTCGACGCGGAATTCTCCTATGCCCACGATCTTTTCGATCACGACACCGTCGAGCGCCTCGCTCGCCGCTTCACCGGTCTGCTGCGGCAACTGGTCGCGGCGCCCGATACCGCCGTCGGTGATCTGTCGCTGCTCGACGAGGACGAGTACACCCGCCTGACCCGGGTGCACGCCGACGACGTCATGGCGACCGCGCTGCTACCGGAGTTGCTCACCGCCGGGCGCGCCGCCGGGCGGGACCGGATCGCGGTCCGCTACGAGGGCCGCTCGATCCGATACGGCGAACTCGACGACTACTCCACCCGCCTGGCCCGCCGCCTGATCGGACTCGGGGTGGGCCCCGAACAGCTGGTGGCCCTGGCACTTCCGCGGTCCTACGAGATGGTCGCGGCGGTCCTGGCGGTGGCACACGCCGGTGGTGCGCACGTGCCGGTCGATCCCACCTATCCGGCGGATCGGGTGCGGTACATGGTCACCGACTCGGCGGCGCGGATCGGCATCACCGTCGCCGCCTACGCGGACGGGCTACCCGACGATGTGCGGTGGCTGGTACTGGACGCACCGGCCACCGAGGCCGAGCTCGCCGCGCTGCCGGCCGGACCGGTCGGCGATGCCGAACGGATCTCCCCGTTGCGGATGTCACATCCCGCCTACGTCATCTACACCTCCGGATCCACCGGAATGCCCAAGGGCGTCACCGTCACTCATCGCGGGCTCGGTGGTCTGGCGCGGCACGCGATCGAGCGGTACGGGCTGGGTGCCGACGATCGGATGCTGCACATCTGCTCGCCCAGCTTCGATCCGTCGGTGCTGGAGTGGATCTGCGCGTTCGCCACCGGCGCGACGCTCGTGATCGTGCCCGCGCGCATCATCGGCGGACAGGAACTGGCGCGCTGCTGCGCGCCGAACAGGTCACCCACGCCATCATCACACCGGCGGTGCTGGGCACCCTCGATCCCGCTGAACAGCCGCAGCTGCAAGTCCTTTCGGTCGGCGGCGATGTGACCACCGACGAACTGCTGGCGGGATGGGAGCCCGGCCGCCGCTACCTCAACGGGTACGGGCCCACCGAGACCACGATCATCTCCTCCTACGCGGTGCTGCGCGCGGGACATCCGATCACCATCGGCACCCCGGTGCACGGCATGTCGGCGCTGGTACTGGATCACCGGCTGCGGCCGGTGCCACCCGGCGTCGCGGGCGAGCTGTACCTGGCCGGCGGCGGCCTGGCGCGCGGCTACCGCAATAGGCCCGGCCTCACGGCCGATCGGTTCCTCCCGAACCCCTGGGGTGCGCCCGGTAGCCGGATGTACCGCACCGGTGACGTGGTGCGCTGGCGCGTGGCCGAGCCGGCGCGACCGGCCGTCGAATCCGGCACGTGGGAACTGGAATACGTCGGGCGTTCCGATTTCCAGGTGAAGATCCGCGGCTTCCGCGTCGAACTGGGCGAGATCGACGCGGTGCTCGGTGCGCACCCCGACGTCGACTTCGCGACCACCATGGGCCGCGACCACGACACCCGCGGCACCATGCTGGTCTCCTACGTGCTGCCGAAGCCCGGGCGCGCGCTGGATCCGGTCGACCTCACCGACTTCGCGGCGCGGCGGCTGCCCTCGCACATGGTGCCCGCGGCCCTGGTCGTCCTCGACAAGATTCCGCTGACCCCGGTCGGCAAGGTGGATCGCAAGGCGCTGCCGGAACCGGTCCTGGCACCCGCGCGGTATCGCGCCCCCGTCGGTCCGGCCGAAGTCCTGGTCGCGCGGACCTTCGCCGCGCTGCTCGATGCCCCGCGGGTGGGCGCGGACGACGACTTCTTCGCCCTCGGCGGCAATTCGCTGATCGCCACCCGGCTCGCCGCCCGTCTGAGTCGGAACACCGCGACGGCGGTCCCGGTGCGCGCGGTCTTCGACGCGCCCACAGTGCGCGCGCTCGCCACCCGGATCGCACTGTCGGACAGTGGATTCGGGGATTCCGGGCCGACGGCTGTCACACCGCGACCGGAGATCGTCCCACTGTCCATCGCGCAGCAGCGCATGTGGATGCTGAACCGTCTGGACACCCGGGGTGGCGGCTACAACATCGCCTTCGCCCTGCGGCTCACCGGCGATCTGAATCCGGTCGCGCTGCGCGCCGCGCTCGGCGATGTCATCGCCCGGCACGAGACCCTGCGCACTCGCTATCCCGAATCCGACGGTGTGGCAACACAGGTCGTCGTCGCGGCCGAGGCTCCGGCACTCGATGTCGTCGAGGTCGATCCCACCGATATCGAGGCGCTGGCCGCGGAGTCGACGCACCACCGGTTCGATGTGACGACCGAGGTGCCGGTCCGGATCCGCCTGCTGCGGGTACGGCCCGCCCCCGACGCCGATCCTCGCGAACAGACCCATGTGCTGCTGTTCGTCGTGCACCACATCGCCGCGGACGGCTGGTCCTTCGCCCCGCTGACCCGGGACCTCGCCACCGCCTATCAGGCCCGCAGTGCCGGTACGGCGCCCGGCTGGCAGCCGTTGCCGCTGCACTACGCGGACTACGCGCTGTGGCAGCGGCGCACATTCGGATCGGTCGCCGATCCGGAGTCGGAATCGGCTCGGCAACTGGAATTCTGGCGTGCGCAGCTGCACGGCGCCCCGGAGCTGTCGGCACTGCCGACCGATCGCCCGCGCCCGGCGATCGCCTCCCAGCGTGGCGCCGCGCGGACCGCACATCTGAGTTCCGCGCTGCAGCAGCGGATTCACGATCTGGCCGCCACCGGCCGGACGACTCCGTTCATGGTGCTGCACGCGGCGCTGTCGGTGCTGCTGTCGCGCTTCGGCGGCAGTGACGACATCGTCGTGGGCGCGCCGGTCGCCGGTCGCGGCCATCAGGCGCTCGACGATCTGGTCGGCATGTTCGTCAACACGCTGGTGCTGCGCACCCCGGTACACGGCGGCGACCGGCTCACCGAGCATCTGGATCGGGTCCGCGCGGTGGACCTGGCGGCGTTCGATCACGCGGCGGTACCGTTCGAGCAGCTCGTCGACGCGGTGAATCCGGTTCGCTCCCAGGCACACGCGCCGCTGTACCAGGTGTCGCTGACGCTGCAGAATCAGACTCGCGCCGAACTGCGGCTCGAGGGATTGCGGATCGCCGCCGTCGACGCCGCCGCCGCGCCGATCCCGGTCGACCAGCACTGGACGGCCGCCGAATGCTATACCGACGACGGCACTCTCGCCGGCATCGATCTGCACGTGCACTATGCCGCGGATCTGTTCGACCCCGAGACCATCGATGCGCTGCTGGACGGCTTCGAACGCATCCTGACCGCGCTGACCGCCGACGGCGACATCCGCGTCGCCGACATCGAACTGATGGCGCCGGCGGAGCGGGATCGGCTGCTGGCCGATACCACCGCCTACCCGGTCGAGCCGCGCACCCTGCCCGAGCTGTCGGCGGGCCGGCCCCGGCGCCCGGCCGCCCCGGCGGTGACCTTCGACGGGGTCAGCCTGTCGTATCGGGAATTCGATCGACGGGTCCAGCGGCTCGCGCGCTATCTGATCGGCCGCGGCGTGGGCCCCGATACGACTGTGGCCGTGCGGATTCCGCGATCGCTCGAGCTGGTCGTCGCCATTCACGCCGTGGTCGCCGCCGGTGCGGCGTATGTGCCGTTGGATCCGGAGCATCCGGTGGAGCGGGTGCGCTACGTCCTCGATATCGCGCGGCCGGAATGTGTGCTGACCACCTCGGCGGTGCCGGTGATCGATTTCCCGGACGGTCTGCCCGTGATCGCTGTGGACGGGCTGGATCTCTCAGGTTTCGCCGATGGTCCGCTGGTCGATGCGGAGCGGTTGTGTCCGTTGCGGTCCGAGCATGTGGCGTATGTGATTTTCACGTCGGGTTCGACGGGTCGTCCGAAGGGTGTGGCGGTGAGTCACGGGGCGATTGTGAATCGTTTGGTGTGGATGCAGTCGGAGTACTGCTTGGGTGTCGATGATGTGGTGTTGCAGAAGACTCCGGTGACTTTCGATGTGTCGGTGTGGGAGTTGTTCTGGCCGTTGCAGGTGGGTGCGCGGTTGGTGGTGGCGCGTCCGGATGGTCATCGTGATCCGGGGTATTTGTCGCGGTTGATGGTGGAGGAGTCGGTGACGACGGCGCATTTCGTGCCGTCCATGCTCGCCGTCTACCTCAGCGCGGTCGCCGAGATCCCCTCCTCGCTGCGGCGGGTGTTCACCTCCGGCGAGGCCCTGGGCGCCGTGACGGCGGCTCGGTGGCGGGAACTCGGTGGCGGTCCGCTGCACAATCTGTACGGTCCGACCGAGGCCGCGGTGGATGTGACCTTCCACGAGGTGACCGCCGCCGACTCCGTGACCGTGCCGATCGGCCGCCCGGTGTTCAATACCCGGGTCTACGTGCTGGATTCGCTGCTGCGGCCGGTGCCGATCGGCGTCTCCGGCGAGCTCTACCTGGCCGGTGGCCAGCTCGCGCGGGGATATCTGGGCCGGTCCGATCTGACCGCCGATCGTTTCGTGGCCGATCCGTACCATCCCGGCCTGCGCATGTACCGCACCGGCGACCTCGTGCGGTGGAACCGCGCGGGCGAACTGGAATATCTGGGCCGCAACGACTTCCAGGTCAAACTCCGAGGGCTCCGGATCGAGCTCGGCGAGATCGAAGCCGCGCTGACCGGCCGGGAGGGGGTCGCGCAGGCCGCCGTGGTGGTGGCCGGGACGGGCGAGAACTCCCGCCTGCACGCCTATGTGGTGCCGGCCGCCGCCACCGTGGATCCGGCCGCCGTCCTGACCGCCGCCGGTCGTGCACTCCCGGCCTATATGGTCCCGTCCGGGGTGACGGTGCTGGCCGAACTGCCGGTGAACGCCTCCGGCAAACTGGACCGCGCCGCGCTTCCGGCCGTCGACCCGGGGGAGAGCTCTGCCTATCGCGCCCCGGCCGAGGGCGCCGAGGCCGTGGTCGCCGCCGTCATGGCGGAGCTGCTCGGATGCGAGCGGATCGGCGCGGACGACGACTTCTTCGCCGCGGGCGGTAACTCGCTGTCGGCCATGCGAGTGGTGGCGCGGGTCAACGCCGCCCTCGGCTGTGACCTGAACGTCGCCGAGATCTTCGGTGCGCCCACCCCCGCATTGCTGGCCCGGATCGCCGACGCCGCGCCGGGCACGACCGTCGCGCCGCTGGTCGCGGGCCCGCGACCGGAGCGAATCCCGTTGTCGCCGGCACAGACCCGAATCTGGTTGCTGAACCGCATCGATCCCGGCTCGGCGCGGTACAACATTCCGTTCGCGCTGCGGCTGTCCGGTGAACTCGACGAGGTGGCGCTGGCGGAGGCGGTGACCGATGTGCTGACCCGCCACGAGTCATTGCGCACGGTCTTCCCGGAGGACGCCCGGGGACCGCACCAGCGCATCCGTGCGATCGGGGAGTGCGCCGCGCTGACCCTGCGCACGGTCGACGCCACCGATACCGACCTCGAACTCGCCGCCGCCGCGGCTCGGGGTTTCGATCTGCGCCACGATATTCCGCTGCGCGTCGACGCGTTCCGGATCGCACCGACCGAGCACATTCTGCTGGTGGTCGCCCACCACATCGCCGCCGACGGCGTGTCCACCGGGCCGCTGGCCCGCGACCTGATGACGGCCTACGCGGCGCGCCGCGCCGGTGCCGCCCCGGCATGGCAGCCGCTGCCCGTGCAGTACGCGGACTTCGCGCTGTGGCAGCACGAGGTACTCGGCCGGGCCGACGATCCCGAATCACGGCTCGCCCGGCAGATCGATTTCTGGCGTGACGAACTGGCCGATCTGCCCGCGGTGCTCGACCTGCCCGGGGATCGCCCGCGCCCGGCGGTCGCCTCCGGAGCGGGTGCGGCCGTCGAATTCCGCGTGCCGGCCGACCTGACCGCGGCGCTCGAGGCATTGGCCCGGCGCACCGGAGTCTCGCTGTTCATGGTGGTGCACGCCGCCTATGCCGCCGTACTCGCCAAGCTCTCCGGTACCGAGGATCTGGCCATCGGCACGCCGATCGCCGGCCGTTCCGCACAGGCCCTCGACGACCTGGTCGGCATGTTCGTCAACACACTGGCGCTGCGCACTCGGGTGCGCGCACGAGACCGGTTCGGGGAGCTGCTGGCCCAGGTCCGCGAGCACGACGTCCGGGCCTTCGCGCACGCCGATCTGCCCTTCGATCGGGTGGTCGAGGAACTCGATCCGGAGCGGTCGGCGGCCTATGCGCCGATCGTGCAGGTGCTGCTGTCGTTCGAGCAGCGCGCCGAGACCGCCCTGCGACTGCCGGGGCTCGACGTGTCGGACCATCCGCTCGCCAATCCGGGCGCGCAATTCGACCTGGCGCTGGCGCTGTCGGAGATCGACGGTCCGGACGGCCGCGTCCTGCACGCGGTATTGCGTTATGCCACCGATCTTTTCGACGAGGACACGGTGCACGGGTTCGGCCGCCGGCTGTTGCGGCTGCTGACGGCGGTGACCACCGATCCGGATATCCGCCTCGGTGACATCGACCTGCTCGAGGTATCGGAACGCCTGCAGGTGCTCGATATCTGGAATGCCACCGAAACCGAGATCGACCGCACCGCAACCCTTCCCGGCCTGTTCGACGCTCAGGCCGCGCGCTCGCCGCACGCCCCCGCCCTCACCTTCGAGGGGACGACTGTGTCCTACGCCGACTTCGCCGCCGAGGTGAATCGGCTGGCCCGGCACCTGATCGCGTGCGGTGTCGGTCCGGGATCGCTGGTGGCGCTGCATATGCGGCGATCCCGGGAGCTGGTTGTCGGCATGTACGCGGCCCTGGCCGCCGGTGCGGCGTATGTGCCGTTGGATCCGGAGCATCCGGTGGAGCGGGTGCGCTACGTCCTCGATATCGCGCGGCCGGAATGTGTGCTGACCACCTCGGCGGTGCCGGTGATCGATTTCCCGGACGGTCTGCCCGTGATCGCTGTGGACGGGCTGGATCTCTCAGGTTTCGCCGATGGTCCGCTGGTCGATGCGGAGCGGTTGTGTCCGTTGCGGTCCGAGCATGTGGCGTATGTGATTTTCACGTCGGGTTCGACGGGTCGTCCGAAGGGTGTGGCGGTGAGTCACGGGGCGATTGTGAATCGTTTGGTGTGGATGCAGTCGGAGTACTGCTTGGGTGTCGATGATGTGGTGTTGCAGAAGACTCCGGTGACTTTCGATGTGTCGGTGTGGGAGTTGTTCTGGCCGTTGCAGGTGGGTGCGCGGTTGGTGGTGGCGCGTCCGGATGGTCATCGTGATCCGGGGTATTTGTCGCGGTTGATGGTGGAGGAGTCGGTGACGACGGCGCATTTCGTGCCGTCCATGCTCGCCGTCTACCTCAGCGCGCTGCTCGATCGGACGGCGGCGGCGCCCACCGCGCTGCGCCGCGTCTTCACCTCCGGCGAGGCACTGGATGTGACCACCGCCGCGCGCTGGCGCGAACTGTGCGGGGCCGCCCTGCACAATCTGTACGGTCCGACCGAGGCCGCGGTGGATGTGACCTTCCACGAGGTGACCGCCGCCGACTCGGTGACCGTGCCGATCGGCCGCCCGGTCGCCAATACCCGCGTCTACGTGCTCGATTCGTGCTTGCGTCCGGTCCCGGTGGGGGTCACCGGCGAGCTCTACCTGGCCGGCGCCCAATTGGCCGAGGGATACCTCGCCCGGCCGGATCTGACCGCCGATCGTTTCGTCGCCGATCCGTTCCATACCGGCGCGCGCATGTACCGCACCGGCGATATCGCCCGGTGGCGCGCAACGGGTGAGCTGGAGTACGTGGGCCGATCGGACTTCCAGGTGAAGGTGCGCGGTCTGCGCATCGAACTCGGGGAGATCGAGAACGCCCTGCGTGAACAGGACGGTATCGCCGCGGCGGTGGCTGTGGTGCGCGACGACAACGGCACCGGTGATCGGATCGTGGCCTACGTGGTGGCCGAGTCCGGCCGCCGTGTCGACAGCGACCGGCTACGGGCCGAATGCGCCCGGCGACTACCGGAGTACATGGTCCCCGCCCTGATCGTCACGCTGGACGCGTTGCCGCTCAACACCTCCGGCAAACTGGATCGCAAGGCCCTGCCGGAGCCGGTCTTCCTCCCGCTGACCTATCGTGCCCCCACCACGCGCGCCGAGCAGGCCGTCGCCGCGGCCTACACCGAACTGCTCGGGCTCGACCGCGCCGGGCTCGACGACGACTTCTTCGCTCTCGGCGGCAACTCGCTGACCGCCACCCGGGTCGCGGCCCGGCTGGGTACCGAATTCGACGCCGACCTGCCCGTGCGCCTGATCTTCGACGCTCCGACCGTCGCCGGATTCGCCGCGCGCATAGCGGAATTCGCCGGTCGTGGCACCGGCGTGCCACTGGTCGCGCGCCCCCGCCCCGACCTCGTCCCGCTCTCGCCGGCCCAGCAGCGCATGTGGTTCCTGAACCGCTTGGACCCCGACCAGAGTGTGCACAACATCCCGGTCGCGCTGCGACTGACCGGCACGCTCGAGTTCGGCGCCCTGGCGGCGGCCCTCGCCGATACCGTGGCGCGCCACGAGACGCTGCGCACCGTCTACCCGGATATCGGCGGCATCGGCTACCAGCAGATCCAGCCCGCCGATCACGTGCCGGTGCTGTCGCGGCTGCACGGCGGCGATATCGCCACGGTCGTCGGCGAATTCGTGGCCGCACCCTTCGATGTGACCACCGCGGTCCCGCTGCGGGTGGGCGTGCTGGCCACCGGTGCGGCCGATGAGCACATCCTCGTCCTCGTCGTCCATCACATCGCGGCGGACGGCTTCTCGATGGCGCCGCTGGCCCGCGACCTCGCCGCGGCCTATGCCGCACGCAGTACCGGCGCGGCGCCGGCCCTCCCCGCGCTTGCGGTGCAGTACGCCGATTACGCACTGTGGCAGCGCGAGGTGCTCGGTGACGAATCCGATCCGGAGTCCCCGGCCGCGGCAGCGCTGCGCTTCTGGCGAGATCAGCTGCGCGGCCTGCCGACCCGGCTCGAACTGCCCACCGACCGGCCCCGCCCTGCCGTCGCCGGCCATGCCGCCGCCACCGCGACGGTGGACTTCGACGCGCGGTTGCGCGCCCGGCTCGAGGAGTTGGCCGCCCGCTACGAGTGCACGCCGTTCATGGTGGTGCACGCCGCGCTCGCGGTCCTGCTCGCGCGGATGTCGGGCACCGGCGATATCGCCGTCGGCGCCCCGGTCGCCGGACGTGGCGCGGCCGTGCTCGACGAGCTCGTCGGCATGTTCGTCAACACGCTGGTGCTGCGCACCGAAGTGACCGGCGCACAGCGGTTCTCGCAGCTGCTGCGGCAGGTTCGCGAACGCGATCTGGCCGCCTTCGGCCACGCCGACATCCCGTTCGAGCGACTGGTGGAGGTCCTCGACCCGCCGCGCTCCCAGGCCCACCATCCGCTGTTCCAAGTGGCGTTGTTCTTCCAGAATCTGGCGCCGGTAGCGCTGGAACTCGGCGACCTGTCCGTCGGGGAGGTGCTCCTGGACACCGCCGTGAATCCGTTCGACCTGCAGGTCACCGTCACCGAGCGGGAGATCGGATTCACTTATGCGACAGATCTTTTCGATCCGTCGACCGCCGAGGCCCTGGCCACCCGCTTCCTCGCCGTACTCACCGCCGTGGCCGAGGATCCGGAGCGCGTCGTCGGCGATATCGATCTGTTCGCCCCCGGGGAGTGCGAGCGCGTACTCACCGAATGGAATGCCTCGGCGCACCGGGGTTTCGGCGAGGAACTGCTGCTCGACGAGTTCGAGGCCCAGGCCGCGGTCGCCCCGCAGCTGGTCGCGGTGCGCTACGTTCCCGACGACGGTTCCGAGCCGGCCGTCCTGACCTACGGCGAGCTGGACAGCCGCAGCAATCGCCTCGCCCGGCATCTGATCGCCGCCGGAGTGGGACCGGAATCCTTGGTGGCCCTGTCGATTCGGCGCTCACCGGAGCTGGTCGTGGCGATGTACGCGGTGCTGAAGGCCGGTGGGGCCTACGTGCCGATCGATCCGGATCACCCGGCGCAGCGCATCGCCCACATCCTCGATACCGCCCGGCCCGCGGTGCTGCTGTCGGCCACCGGCGCGACCGTGCCCTTCGACGGTCCGGTCGTGCTGGTCGACACCGTCGCCCTGGACGCGTACGCCGATGATCCGATCGCGGTGAACGAGCGCCACACCCCGATGTACGCGGCCCATCCGGCATATGTGATCTTCACGTCCGGATCGACCGGAAAACCCAAGGGCGTCACGGTCTCACACGCCGCGATCGTCAACCAGACCACCTGGATGCAGGCCGAATATCGGTTCACCGCGGCGGATGTCTACCTGCAGAAAACCGCCACCACCTTCGACGTCTCGCTGTGGGGGTACTTCCTGCCGCTGCGGATCGGCGCCACTCTGGTGCTGGCCGGCCCCGACGGTCACCGCGACCCGGGATATCTGGCCGAGGTCATCGCGGACAACGGGGTGACGGTCACCGATTTCGTTCCGTCCATGCTCAGCGTGTTCGCCGCCCAGGCCCAGCCCGCCCAGGTGCGATCGCTGACCAGGGTGTTCGTCATCGGTGAGGCGCTGCCCGCCGAGACGGTGCGGGCGTTCGGCGTGATCAGCTCCGCGCGGCTGCACAACCTGTACGGACCCACCGAGGCGGCGGTGTCCATCACCCACCGCGATGTGACCGGTGTGGTGGACCGTCCCGCGCTGCCGATCGGTAGCCCCGAATGGAACAGCCGGGTCTACGTCCTCGATTCGCGGCTGCGGCCCACCCCGCCCGGCGTCGCGGGCGAGCTCTATCTGGCGGGCGCCCAGCTGGCTCGCGGATACCACGGCCGCGCCGACCTCACCGCCGACCGGTTCGTCGCGAACCCGTTCACCTCGGGCGCGCCGGGAGACGAGCACGGGTCGCGCATGTACCGCACCGGTGACCTGGCGCGCTGGGATACCAGCGGCGCCACACCGGAACTGGTGTATCTGGGCCGCACCGACTTCCAGCTGAAGTTCCGTGGTCAGCGCATCGAACTCGGTGAGATCGAAGCGGTGCTGGCCGCGGTGCCGGGTATCGCCGCGGCCGCGGTGCGGCTGGTGCCGGGGCCGGGCGGTGACCATCTGATCGGATTCGTGACCGTGACCGCGACCGCACCCGACCTGGAAGCCCGGGTGCGGCGAGCCGCCGCCGCGGATCTGCCCGGATATATGGTGCCGTCCGCGGTGGTGGTGCTGGACGCGTTCCCGCTCAACGCCTCCGGGAAGCTGGACCGGGCGGCGCTGCCCGATGCGGCCGACCCGCGAGTGGCGGCGGTATTCGGCGGTGGTGACTTCCGCGCACCGGCCACCGCGGACGAACGACTGGTCGCCGAGGTCTTCGCGCAGGTTCTCGGCATCGAGCGGGCCGGCGCCGACGACGACTTCTTCGCACTGGGCGGTAATTCGCTCGTCGCGACCCGGGTACTGGCGAGGCTGGGGGAGCGGCACGGCCGCCGGATCCCGGTGCGCACCCTGTTCGAACATCCGACCGTCGCGGGCCTCGCGGTGGCGATGAACGGCGCGGGCGACGGTGCGGGCACCGAACTGGCCGGACCGGTCGCCGGTGAGCGGCCGGACACCGTGGCGCTGGCACCGGTCCAGCAGGGTATGTGGTTCCTGAATCGGCTCGATCCGGATTCGGCCGCCGACAATATCGCGGTCGCGGTCCGCATCCTCGGCGATCTGGACGCCGCGACCATGCGCGGCGCCTTCGCCGATGTGGTCGCCCGGCACGAGGTGTTGCGGACCCACTATCCGCTCGATGCCGAGGGTTCGCCCTCACAGGTGGTGCTGACCCCGGAGCGGGCGGGCGTCGAATTCGCGGAGCTGACCGATTCGGCCTCGATCGCCGAATTCGCCGGGCGCGGATTCGACGTGACGGTCGCACCCCCGGTGCGGGCGCTGCTGATCCGCGAATCCGAGACCAGCCACGTCTTCGTCGTGGTCGTGCACCACATCAGCGCCGACGGATACTCGCTGAATCCGCTGGTGCGCGATCTGATCGCCGCCTATCTGGCCCGTCGCGCCGGTACCGCGCCGGACTGGCCGGACCTGAGCGTGCAGTACGCGGATTACGCACTGTGGCAGCGCGAATCACTGGACGCGGTGGAAACCGAGCAGCTGGACTTCTGGACCCGCACTCTGGCGGAGCTGCCCACCGAACTCGCCCTGCCGACCGATCGTCCGCGCCCGCCGCTGGCATCACGCCAGGGGGCGGTGGAGCGCGGCCGGATCGACGGTGCCGTGGCCGCGGCCGTCCAGCGCATCGCCACGGCGCACGGCGCGACCCCGTTCATGGTGTGGCACGCCGCGCTGACAGTCCTGCTGGGCCGGCTGTCCGGCGCGGACGATATCGCGGTCGGCACCCCGGTCGCGGGGCGCGGGGCCAGTGCGCTCGACGATCTGGTGGGTATGTTCGTCAACACGCTGACCCTGCGTACCCGGCCGCACCCCGAGCAGAGCTTCAGCGCGCTGCTCGATCACACCCGTGAAGTGGATCTCGCCGCCCTCGCCCATGCGGCCCTGCCGTTCGACCGGGTCGTCGACGCCCTCGGCGTGACTCGCACCGCGGCCCGGAATCCGCTGTTCACGGTCTCGCTGAGCTATCTGAACCTCGGCGCCCGGACCCACGCGGTGCCGGGGTTGATCCTCGAACCGGTCGAATTCGACCGCCCGGTGGCCAAATTCGATCTGCAGTTCACGGTGTCGGACGTACTCGATGCCGACGGCCACCTGCCGCTGGAACTCACCTATGCCACCGATCTGTTCGATCCCGCCACCGCCGCCGGGCTCCTGCGCCGGCTGGGCCGGGTGATCGGTGCCGTCGTCGCCGAACCGCAGCGGCCGATCGGTGAGATCGAACTGCTGTCACCGGCCGAACGCACAGCCCTGCTCGGCATCCGCCCGCGTCTCCGCACCGAGCCGGGCACCCTGGCGACATTCCTCACCGAGACGGTCCGGCACAACCCCACCGGGATCGCACTGTCGGACGGCGGCCACGAGCTGACCTATGCCGAACTGGATGCCGAATCCACTCGGCTGGCCCGGGTTCTGATCGAATCCGGTGTCGGCGCCGAGGATTTCGTGGCCATCGCGATCACCCGCTCCCTCCGGTGGATCGTCGCGTGGTGGGCGGTGGCGAAGTCCGGCGCCGCCTTCCTCCCGGTCGATCCGGACTATCCGGCGGACCGGATCGCGCATATGCTCGCCGATTCCGGTGCGGCCGTGGGTATCACCACCGTCGACGACTCCGATGCCCTGCCCGCGACGGCGCGGCGGCTGGTGCTCGACGATCCGGAAACGGCCGCGCGGCTGCGTGCCGTGTCCGCCGATCCGATCGCGGAACACGAACTGGTGCGCCCGGTGCGTCCGGAGCATCCGGTGTGGATGATCTACACCTCCGGCACCACCGGCACGCCGAAGGGCGTGGTCGTGAGCCACGCCGGCGTCGGTGCGATCGTCGCCGCGCATCGTCGGCACTACCGCGTCGATCCGGACGCCCGGGTGCTGCACGCCTCCTCACCGAGCTTCGACGCCTCGATGCTGGAACTGCTGATGGCCTTCGCGGGTGCGGCCACCGCGGTGATCGCGCCGGTCGGCGTGTACGGCGGCGCGGAACTGACCGAACTGCTACGCGCCCAGCGTATTTCACATGCCTTCATCACCCCGTCGGTGCTGCGGACTCTCGATCCGGCGGTGCTGCCGCGGCTGCGGCGGCTCACGGTCGGCGGCGAGTCCTACGCCTCCGACCTCGTGGAGCGCTGGGCCGGCGATCGCGAATTCCACAACACCTACGGGCCCACCGAAACCACCGTCTTCGCGACCGTGAGCGCGGTGAAACGGCCCGGCGACCCGCTCGATATGGGCGCCCCGATCGACGGTATGTCGGCGGTGGTGCTGGACGAGCGGTTGCGTCCCGTGCCGGTCGGGGTCACCGGTGAGCTGTATCTGCGCGGGCCCGGTCTGGCGCGCGGCTATCACGCCCGCCCGGCCTTGACGGCGCACCGGTTCGTCGCCGATCCGTACGGTCCAGCCGGACAACGGCTCTACCGCACCGGCGATCTGGTGCGCTGGCTGCGGCGCGACGACGAGTACGTCATCGAGTACGTGGGTCGTTCCGACCATCAGGTGAAGGTGCGCGGCCTGCGCATCGAACTGGGGGAGATCGACGCGGTGCTCGGTGCGCACGAATCGGTCGGCTTCGCCGCCACCATCGGCCATCGTGACGCCTCGGGGGAGACCGCGCTGGTCTCGTATGTGGTTGCCGCGCCGGGACATACCGTCGATGTCGAGGCCCTGGTGGATCATGCCGCCCGGAGCCTGACCGCCTACATGATCCCCGCCGCGGTCATGGTGATCGACCACATTCCGCTCACGCCGACCGGCAAGCTGGACCGCAAGGCCCTGCCCGAACCGGTATTCCGGATCGCCGAGTTCCGGGCGCCGCGCACGGCCGTCGAGGCCACCGTCGCCGAGATCGTCGCGGGTGTGCTCGGCCTCGCCGAATCCCGTCGGGTGGGAGTGGACGACGACTTCTTCGCCCTCGGCGGAAACTCGCTCACCGCAACCCGATTGGCGGCCCGGCTGGGTGCGGCCTTCGACCGCGCGGTGCCGGTGCGGACGATCTTCGAACATCCGACCGTCGCGGCCCTGGCCGCCGCGATCGCGGCGGCCGACGGTGCGCCGGCACGGCCGGCCCTGACCCCGCGGTCGATGGACGGTCCGGCTCCGCTGTCGCCGGCCCAGCAGCGCATGTGGTTGCTGAACCGGATGGACGAGCAGTCCGCCGCCTACACCATCCCGCTGGCCATGCGCCTGAGCGGCGATCTCGACAGCGCCGCGCTGTCGGCGGCCGTCGCCGATGTGGTCGCCCGGCACGAGGTGCTGCGCACCGTGTATCCGCAGACGGATGCCGGTCCGGTGCAGGTCGTGCTGCCGGTGGCCGACGCTCCGGTGCCACGGCTGGATCCGGTGCCGCTGCCGGGGCACGCGGTGGTCGCGGCGGTGTCGGAATTCGTCACCACCGCCTTCGATGTGACCACCGCGGTGCCGCTGCGGGCCCGGCTGTTCGCCCTCACCGACACACCCGGCACCGAACATGTGCTGGTCGTGGCCGTGCATCACATCGCCGCCGACGGATCCTCGCTGGTCCCGCTGGCCCGTGACGTGATGACCGCCTACGCCGCCCGGCGAGCCGGTTCGGCACCCGGCTGGGCGCCGCTGCCGGTCCAGTACGCCGATTTCGCGCTGTGGCAACGCGAGGTGCTCGGCGCGGAGGACGATCCCGCATCGACCGCCGCACGCCAGCTCGGGTATTGGACCGAGACCTTGGCCCAGCTGCCCGATCAGCTGGCGCTGCCCACCGATCGACCCCGCCCCGCCACGGTCTCCACCGCCGGTGACAGCGTCGATTTCACTGTGGACGCGGCGCTGCACGCCCGGCTGGTCGAGATCGGTCGCGGCCGGGGCGCGACCCTGTTCATGGTGGTGCACGCCGCCTACGCGGCCCTGCTGGCGCGGCTGTCGGCCACCACCGATATCGCGGTCGGCACCCCGATCGCGGGCCGCGGTGACAAGGCGCTCGACGATCTGGTCGGCATGTTCGTCAACACCCTGGTGCTGCGCACCCGGGTCGACCCGGCCACCGGATTCGCCGACCTGCTCACGGCCGTGCGCGATGGCGACCTGGCCGCCTTCTCCCATGCCGACATCCCGTTCGAACGACTGGTGGAGGTACTCAATCCGGTCCGGTCGACCGCACGGCATCCGCTGTTCCAGGTCGGTTTCTCCTTCCACAACCAGGCGGCCGCGGAATTCGCCCTGGACGGACTGACCGTCGGCGCGGCGGATTTCGACACCGCGGTCTCCCAGTTCGATCTGCATCTGGTCGTGACCGATCGCTACGACGAATCCGGTGCTCCCCTCGGCATGGCCGCCTCGATCACCTACGCGACCGCGTTGTTCGACGCCGCCACCGTCGACGGCTTCGCCGCCCGGCTGGTCCGGCTGCTGGAGGCGGTGTGCGCGGATCCGTCCACCGCGATCGGCGCGATCGATCTGCTCGCGCCGCACGAGCGCGTCCGGATGCTGGAGACCTGGAACGACACCGGCGACGCGACCATCGCCGCGACCACCCTGCCCGAACTGTGGAACACCACGGTGCGTGTGCGCGGTGCGGCGCCGGCACTGATCATCGATGGCGACGGCAGCACGCGAGTGACCTACGCCGAGCTCGCGGCCGAGGTGAATCGGCTCGCGCGACACTTGATTTCGCTGGGCGTGGGCCCGGAGACGCGGGTCGCGCTGGCACTGCGCCGGTCCCGGGAACTGATCGTCGCCATGTACGCGGTGAGCGTCGCCGGTGGCGCGTATGTGCCCGTGGATCCGGATCAGCCGGCCGAACGCGTCGACTACATCCTGCGCACGGCCGAACCGCTGTGCGTGCTGACCGCCGGATCGGCCGCGGAGTCGGTGCGTGGCACGGGATTCCCGATCGTCGATCTCGGCGCCGTGGACCCGGCCGGGCTGTCCGCCGAGCCGGTCGACGATCGAGACCGCCGCGCGCCGTTGCGTCCGCAGCATCCCGCGTACGTCATCTTCACCTCCGGATCCACCGGACGCCCGAAGGGTGTCACCGTCGGCCACGGCGCGGTGACCAACCAATTGCTGTGGAAGAAAGCGGAATTCGGCCTCGGCGCGGATGATGCGGTGCTGCTGAAGACCGCCGCCACCTTCGATCTCTCGGTGTGGGAGTTCTGGTCCGCCGCCGTCGCCGGAGGACGGCTGGTCGTCGCCGGGCCGGACGCGCATCGCGATCCGGTCCAGCTGCACCAGCTGATGGCGCGTGAACACGTGACCACCCTGCACGCGGTGCCGTCGATGCTGGACGCCCTGCTCACCGTGGCGGACGGTCGCCTGCCCGAATCGTTGCGGCGGGTCCTCGCCATCGGTGAGGCGCTGCCCGCGGCGACGGCGCAGCGGATGCGGCGCGGCAGTACCGCCGCCCTGTACAACCTCTACGGTCCGACCGAGGCCGCGGTCTCGATCACGGCGCATGCGGTCGGCGATGCCGACACCGCGGTCGTGCCGATCGGCCGCCCCGAGGCGAACAGCGCGGTGTACGTGCTGGATTCACGATTGCAGCCGGTGCCGGTGGGTGTACCGGGTGAGCTGTATCTGGCCGGTGCGCAGCTGGCGCGCGGTTATCACGGCCGGTCCGAGCTGACCGCCGAGCGGTTCGTGGCCGATCCGTTCGCGCCCGGGACGCGCATGTACCGCACCGGCGATGTGGTGTGCTGGACCGCCGCCGGCGAACTCGAGTATCGGGGCCGCACCGACTTCCAGGTGAAGGTCCGGGGCTTCCGGATCGAACTCGGTGAGATCGAGGCGGCGCTGCGTGCCCTGCCCGCCCTCGCCCAGGTCGCGGTGCTCGCGGTCGCGGATCCGCGCACCGCCGATCGGCTGGTCGCCTACCTCGTCCCCGCCGCTGCCGAGGTCGACGTCGCCGAGGTGAGAACCGCGCTGGCGCGGACACTTCCGTCGTACATGGTTCCGGAGGCGTTCGTCGTGCTCGACGCGTTGCCGCTGACCGTGAACGGCAAACTCGACCGCGCCGCCCTGCCGCGCCCGGAATTCGCGGCCGCCGCCTACCGTGCTCCGGCCACCCCGGCGGAACAGGCGATCGCGCGGATCTACGCCGAGGTGCTGGATGCGCCGCGGGTCGGCGCCGATGACGACTTCTTCGCCCTCGGTGGCAATTCGCTGCTCGCCACCCAGGTCGCCGCCCGGCTCGGCGCCGCATCGGACACCCGGATTCCGGTGCGGCTGCTGTTCGAGGCGTCGACCGTCGCCGCGCTGGCGGTGCGCCTGAACAGCCACATCGGCGCCGGCGACCGGGTCGCCCTCACCGCGGGCGTCCGGCCCGAGGCGCTGCCGCTGTCGCTGGCACAGCAGCGCATGTGGTTCCTCAACCAGTTCGAACCGGAATCGGCCGCGTACAACATCCCGGCCGCCGTGCGGCTGTACGGCGATTTGCGGGTGAGCGCACTGCGCGAGGCGATGGTCGACGTCCTCGGGCGCCATGAGGTCCTGCGCACCGTCTATCCGCAGACCACCGACGGCGTCGTGCAGCGGATCGTGCCGGTTTCGCAGGTGGCGGTGGATCTCCCGCCACAACCGATCGACGCCGGCGAGGTGCCCGCGCGGATCGCGGAACTCGCCGCCGCGGGCTTCGACGTCACCACCGAGGCGCCGATCCGCACTGCCCTGCTGCGCATTTCGGAGACCGATCACGTCCTCGTGTTCGTGGTGCATCACATCGCCGCCGACGGCTGGTCGATGCGCCCGCTCACCCGCGATGTGATGCTGGCCTACGCCGCCCGCAGTGCCGGTGCCGCCCCGCGGTGGTCCCCGCTGCCGGTGCAGTACGCCGACTACGCGCTGTGGCAGCGACAGGTGCTGGGCTCCGAAGACGATGAGCAGAGCCTGATCTCGACGCAGGCCCGGTACTGGCGGGACCGCCTGGCCGGCCTGCCGGACGAGGTGAATCTGCCCGCCGACCGCCCGCGTCCGGCCGTGCAATCGGCTCGGGGCGGACGCGTGGTGTTCCCGCTCTCGCGGCAGCTGCGCACCGAGCTCACCGCACTGGGCCGCGACCACAACGCCACCCTGTTCATGGTGGTGCACGCCGCCTGGGCACTGTTCGTGGCGCGCATGTCGGGCACCGACGACATCGCCGTCGGCACCCCGGTGGCCGGACGCGGCGAGGCCGAACTCGACGACGTCGTAGGCATGTTCGTGAACACCCTCGTGTTGCGCACCCGGGTCGACGGCCGGGCCGGCTTCACCGAATTGCTCGCCGCCGCACGCGAAACCGATCTACAGGCCTTCGGCCACGCCGACCTGCCGTTCGAACGTCTGGTGGAACTGGTGAATCCGGAGCGGTCCACCGCGCGCCACCCGCTGTTCCAGGTGATGCTGACCTTCCAGAACCTGCCGCAACGCGGATTCGAACTGCCCGGATTGCGGGCGGAGGCGGTCGATTTCGATTTCGACGCCGAACAGTTCGATCTCTCGCTGACCGTGCAGGAAACCGAGGAAGGTCTGCTCGCGGATCTGTCGTACGCGCGTGATCTGTTCGACCACGCCACCGTCGAGACCTTCGCCCGTCGCTTCATCGGCCTGCTGGAGGCCGTCGTGGCCACACCCGAGCTGGCCGTCGGCGCGCTGCCGCTGCTGTCGGACGTGGAGTACGAGCGGTTCACCACGATGGACGGCGGGCCGGTGATCGACGACGGCCTGCTGCCCGAGATCTTCGCCCGCGGCCTGCGTTTCGGCGCCGATCGGGTCGCGGTCCGCATCGCCGACCGCGAGGTGACCTACGGGGAGCTGGATCGGCAATCGTCTCGGCTGGCCCGGGTGCTCATCGACGCCGGTGTCGGCCCGGAGCGGTCGGTCGCGATCGCGCTGCCGCGCTCCTACGAGATGATCGCCGCGGTATGGGCGGTGGCGAAGGCCGGTGGCGCCTACGTCCCGGTCGATCCGAGTTATCCGCCCGACCGGGTCCGGCACATGGTGACCGACTCCGGTGCGGTGATCGGCGTCACCACCACGGAATTCGCCGCGACGCTGCCGGCCGACACCGAATGGCTGGCCCTCGACGCACCCGCCGTCGCGCGAGCGTGCGCCGAGCGGCCGGCCGATCCGGTGACCGACGCGGAACGCCTGCGCCCGCTGCGTCCCGGCCATGCCGCCTACACCATCTACACCTCGGGCTCGACCGGACTGCCCAAGGGCGTCACGGTGACCCATCGGCGGGTGGCCAACCTGGCCACGCACGCTACCCGGCTGTGCCGGGTGGAACCGCGACACCGCTTCCTGCACGTCTGCTCGCCGAGCTTCGATCAATCGCTCGAGGAGTGGCTGATCACCTTCGGCAGCGGCGCCACCCTGGTGATCGCGCCGCCGTCGGTGCTCGGCGGCCAGGAGCTCGCGGATCTGCTGCGCGCCGAACGCGTCACCCACACCATGATCACTCCGGCCATGCTGGCGACCGTGGATCCGGCCGGGCTGCCGGATCTGGAGGTCGTGGGCGCCGGCGGCGACGCGACGACACCGGAGCTGCTGGCCAAATGGCAGCCCGGCCGCCGCTTCGTGAACAGCTACGGTCCGACCGAGGCCACCATCTCCTCCGCCTATGCGATTCTGGTCGCGGGGGTGCCGATCACCATCGGCACCCCGGTGCCCGGATCCACCACACTGGTGCTGGATGCCCGGATGCAGCCCGTCGCACCGGGTGTCGCGGGCGAGCTGTACGTGGTGGGCGAGGCCCTGGCCCGCGGCTACCACGGCCGGCCCGGCCTGAGCGCCGAACGGTTCGTCGCGTGCCCGTGGGGCACGCCCGGCACCCGGATGTATCGCACCGGCGATCTGGTCCGCTGGATCGTCGGCGGTACCGGCGACTGGGAGCTGGAATATCTGGGCCGCACCGATTTCCAGGTCAAGGTCCGCGGCTTCCGCATCGAACTCGGGGAGATCGACTCGGTGCTCACCGGTCACGACGAGATCGACTTCGCGGTGACGCTGGGCCGGGAGACCCCCGCGGGCGCCACCGCCCTGGTGTCGTATGTCCGTGGGGTACCGGGCTCCTCGGTCGATCCGCGGGAACTGACCGTGTATGCCGCGCGGAGTCTGCCGTCGCATATGGTGCCCGCCGCGATCGTCGTTCTGGACGAGGTGCCGCTGACTCCGGTCGGCAAACTGGATCGGAAGGCGTTGCCGGAACCGCGATTCCAGGCGCGGCCCTACACCGAACCGGCCACCCCGCAGCAGCGCCTGGTCGCCACGGTGCTCGCCGAGGCGCTCGGGGCGCCGCGTGTCGGCGCCGACGACGACTTCTTCGAACTGGGCGGTAACTCGCTGATCGCGACCCAGGTGGTGGCACGGCTGGGTGCCCAGCTGGGGACCCGGATACCGGTACGCGTCGTCTTCGACGCGCCGACGGTCCGGGCGCTCGCCGACACCCTCGCCGACCACACCGGCGGCGGCCGCCCGGAACTGATCACCCGAGCACGGCCGCGACGGCTTCCACTGTCGTTCGCGCAGCAGCGGATGTGGTTGCTGAACCGGATGGATCCGGAATCGGCGGCCTACAACGTGCCGTTCGTGGTCCGGCTGGACGGCGCGGTGGATGCCGCCGCGTTGCGGCGGGCGTTGTCGGATGTGATCGATCGGCACGAGGTGCTGCGCACGATCTATCCGGAATCCGAGCAGGGGCCGGTCCAGCGGATCCTGCCGACGGCCGAACCGGAGTTCGACATCCGTGCGGTCACCGAGGCGCGGGTGGAATCGACGGTCGCGCGGATACTTTCGCGTCCGTTCGATGTGACCGGGGAGATTCCGGTGCGCGCGGCCCTGTTGCGGGTGAGCGACGCGGCCGAACCCGCGCACATCGTCGTGCTCTCGATGCATCACATCTGCGCCGACGGTGCCTCCACGGCTCCGCTGACCCGCGATCTGCTGGTGGCCTACGCCGCCCGCACCGCCGGCACGGTGCCGCGGTGGGCGCCGCTGCCGGTGCAGTACGCCGATTACACGCTGTGGCAGCGGGAGCTGCTCGGCGCCGAGGACGATCCGCGGTCGCTGGTATCCGGCCAGCTGGGGCACTGGCGCACCGCACTGGCCGGGATGCCCGAACAGTTGGAGCTGCCGACGGACCGGCCGCGGCCGATGGTGCGGTCGCATCGCGGGCGGGCCGTCGCGTTCGAGATCTCCGCGCGGCGGCACGAGCGGCTGCACCGGCTGGCCCGGGACCGGCACGCCTCACTGTTCATGGTCGTCCGGGCCGCGCTGTCGATCCTGCTGGCGCGCCTGTCCGGAACCGACGATGTCGCGGTCGGCGCCCCGATCGCGGGCCGCGGCGAGGCCGAGCTCGACGATCTGATCGGCATGTTCGTCAACACCCTGGTACTGCGCGCCCGAGTCGCACCGCGGGACTCCTTCGCCGATCTGCTCGATCAGGTGCGTGCGGGAGATCTGGCGGCCTACGCCAACAGCGACGTGCCGTTCGAGCGGCTGGTCGAACTGCTCGATCCGATCCGCTCGACCGCCCGGCATCCGCTGTTCCAGGTGGGCCTGTCGTTCCAGAACCTGGCCCGCACGCCGGTCCGCCTGCCCGGCGTCGCGGCCACCGAACTCGAAGTCGATACCCGGACTACGCAGTTCGACCTGCACTGGTATCTCACCGACACCTACGACGAGGCGGGTGCGCCCGCCGGCATCTCCGCCGCCGTCACCTACGCCACGGATCTGTTCGACTCGACCTCGGTGCAGCGCTTCATCGAGCGATTCCTGCGGATCGTGGACGCGGTGTGCGCCGACGATACGACGGCGATCGGGGATATCGACGTCCTGGACGCGGACGAACGACACCGCCTGCTGAGCGAGTACAACGCCACCGCGCGGGAACTGGCGCTGCCCTCCGGCGACGGTGACCATCCGCACACCCTCACCGCGCTGTTCGCGGCCGCCGTGGCCGCCCACCCCGAGGCGGTGGCCCTCGCCGAGGATCGCAGCGGCGCAGCGATGGCGGCGTCCACGCTGACCTACGCCGACTTCGACGCCCGGACCAACCGATTGGCGCGCTACCTCATCGCGCGCGGTATCGGACCCGACCAGCGGGTAGCGGTGGCCCTGCCGCGCTCGGCCGATCTGCTGATCGCGATCTACGCGGTGATCAAGGCCGGCGCCGCCTATGTGCCGATCGACCCGGAGCAGCCGCGCGAGCGCATCCGCCACATTCTCGATACCGCCCAACCGGAATGCGTACTGGCGCACGCGGAATCGCTGGTGGACGATCGTGCGATCGCGATCGATCGACTCGATCCGACGGAGTTCCGCGACGATCCGGTGACCGACGCGGATCGGCGAATTCCGTTGCGGCCGGACCATATCGCGTACGTGATCTTCACCTCCGGATCCACCGGACGTCCGAAGGGGGTGGCGGTCGCGCACCGCGCCATCGTCAACCGCCTGGCGTGGATGCAGGCCGAGTACGGACTCACCGCCGGCGACGTGGTCCTGCAGAAGACGCCTGTGACCTTCGACGTCTCGGTGTGGGAGTTGTTCTGGCCCTTGCAGGTCGGCGCGCGCCTGGTATTGGCCGCACCGCAGGGCCATCGCGATCCGCACTATCTGGCCCGGGTGGTGGCGGCCGAGTCGGTGACCACTCTGCATTTCGTGCCCGCCATGCTCGCCGCATTCCTCGCGGAGGCCGATATGCGCGACTGTGTCTCGTTGCGCCGGGTCTTCGCCTCCGGTGAGGCATTGCCGTCCACGGTGGCCCAGCAGGTGCGGGCGCGCACCGGCGCCCGGCTGTACAACCTCTACGGACCCACCGAGGCGGCGGTCGACGTCACCCACCACGAGGTCCGCGATACCGACACCGTGACGGTGCCGATCGGCCGCCCGGTCAGCAATACCAGGGTCTACGTGCTGGACTCGCGATTGCGGCCGGTCCCGGCGGGTGTGGTCGGCGAGCTCTACCTGTCCGGCACCCAGCTGGCCCGCGGCTACCTCGGCCGGCCCGATCTGACCGCGGACCGCTTCGTGGCCGACCCGTTCGGCACCGGTGGGCGGATGTATCGCACGGGCGATCTCGTCGTGTGGAATGCCGACGGGGAACTGGAATATCGCGGTCGATCGGATTTCCAGGTGAAGCTGCGCGGTCTGCGCATCGAGCCGGGGGAGATCGAGGCGGCGCTGTCCGACCGGCCCGAGGTAGCGCACGCGGTCGCCGTGGTGCGCGGTACGAATGCGGTGGAGCAGCGGCTGGTGGCCTATGTGGTCGCCGCGGGCGAGCAGGTGGTCGATGGCGATCGGCTGCGCGCCGACCTGTCGCGGCGGCTCCCGGCCTATATGGTGCCCGCCACCGTGGTGGTCCTGGACGAGCTGCCGGTCGGCGCCTCGGGCAAACTCGACCGCCGCGCCCTGCCGGCGCCGCCGCACCGGACTCGGGAATTCCGCGCTCCGCGTACGGAATCGGAGACGGTGGTGTGCCGTGTCTTCGCGCAGGTGCTCGAGCTGGAGCGAATCGGGCTCGACGACAACTTCTTCGAACTCGGCGGCACCTCACTGCTGGCGGCCACCCTGGCCACCCGGCTGAGCACGGCGCTCGGACGACGGGTTCCGGTGCCGGCGCTGTTCACCGCGTCCACACCGGCCGCGTTGGCCGACGAGCTGGCCGCGGGCCCCGGAATCGATCCGGAATCCGCCTTCGACATCCTGCTTCCGCTGCGGCGCGAGGGCGTCGGCGAACCCCTGTTCTGTGTGCATCCGGTCGGCGGTATCGCGTGGTCGTTCGCGGGTCTGGCGGCCTCGGTCGACCGGCCGCTCTACGGCCTGCAATCGCCCGCACTGCGTGAGCAGGAGCTGCCCGGCGATATCGAACAGTGGGCGCGCCGATATGTGGACGCGATCCGGTCGGTTCAGCCGGACGGGCCGTATCACCTGCTGGGCTGGTCGCTGGGCGGTGTCCTGGCGCATGCCGTCGCGGTGCGGTTACAGGACGAGGGGGACGAGGTCGCGCTGCTGGCGGTCATGGACAGCCGGCTCGGCGAGGTCGACGATTCCGAGCCGGTCGCACTGCCGGAACTGGTGGGTGGCCTGCTGGGCGAGGACGCCGCGGAGTTCGGTGACCTCGATGCCGCCGACGTCACGACCCTGGTGGGCCGGCTGCCCGAACCGTTCGCCGCTCTCGGTCCGGACCGCATCACCGCGATCCTGGACGCGGCCCTGCGATCGGTCGAGCTGGCGACTCGCTACCGCCCCGCGCGCTACCGCGGCGATCTCACGTATTTCGTTGCGGCGCGGGATGAATCCAGTGAACCTGCCGCGGAAACCTGGTCGGCGGCGGTGACCGGTTCGATCCGGCTCCACCGCCTACCGGCGACCCATTGGCGTATGACCTCCGCGGCCGCCCTGCGGCGCATCGGCGCGGTACTGACCGATATCGGGAATCGGAGTCCGACACCCGAACCCGGCGAAACATCGTAATCACCAGCGATATTCGCCGACCGAGCCCGGAACCGAGCAGGTTCCGTGCGGCCCTCGGGCGCCCGGTCGGGGCGCCGATGGTTCGCGACCGTGAAAGAAAGAAGGAAGAACTATGGATGGCACTGTCGACTACGCCGCAATTCTCACCCAGGTGCTGACTTTCCTCAGCTCCGGATCGAGCATCGCCTACACCCCGAAGTAATCACCCCCAGCAGAAAGGACATTCGAAGCATGGATACCGGAAGCTCCGGCCTCGGCAGTATCTTCACGGCGCTCGCCAACCTCCTCGCCACCGGATCGGCGATATCGGTGACACCGGGCGCTTGATCGCGGTGCGGGCCCCACCGTCGCGGGCCCGCACCACCGGAGGCTGCGGTTGCTCGCGCGCACCCGGAAATCGTTCCGCAAGAAAGGTATTCGAATGAGCAATCCATTCGACGATGACGACGCCGAGTTCTATGTCCTGACCAACTCCGAAGGCGAGCACTCGCTGTGGCCGGTGTTCGCCGCCGTCCCGAGCGGATGGACGATCGCTCACGGTCCTTGCCTGCGTCAGCTCTGTCTCGACTACGTCGAATCACACTGGACCGATATGCGACCGAATTCGCTGATCGAAGCCATGCGCCTGCAAGCCAAGTGAATACCGCGCGCCGCGACGTGTCCTCCGACCCCCGCCTCGGCACGTCGCGGCGTGAGCGGGCGTTCGGTGGTCGTGGACGGATAAGGTCATACCTCCATTTGTCCGCGCTGCCACCGGGAATGCCGGCGCGAATTCTCCGCGGTGTTACGCGCGTGCCGATACCACGAACTACCGCCCGTTTTTATCGTCACCCTGACGATTACAATGCCGTTATGGGCAGTGGTTTTCGCCTCAACGCAGCGGTTGCGGTCGATTTGGTGGTTCTGACCCTGGGCGCGCGGCACACTGCCAACGACACGTTGTGCGGGCTGTTGGTTCAGCGGTTGTATGCGCCTTTTCGCGGCAGATGGGCGTTGCCGGGAGGTTTCGTTCGTCCGGAGGAGAGTCTGTCGGCGGCGGCGGTACGGGAATTGCGGGACGAGACCGGACTGCGCGGGGATCGTATGCATTTGGAGCAGCTGGCGACCTACGGTGAACCCGGTCGTGATCCCCGGGGGCGGGTGATCAGCACCGCGTACCTGGCCCTGGTGCCGAATCTGCCCGCACCGCAAGCGGGTTCGGAAGCGACGGCGGCGGGAATCTGGGCGGTGGAGCAGCTGCTCGCCGAGCGCGGTCGGTTGGCCTTCGACCACCGCCGCATCCTCACCGACGGTGTCGAGCGCGCCCGCGCCAAACTCGAGTACACCCCACTGGCCACCGCGTTCTGCGCGCGTGAGTTCACGGTGGCGGAGTTGCGCCGGGTCTACGAGGTGGTCTGGGGTACCGCGATCGATCCACGCAATTTTCATCGCAAGGTCACGACCACACCGGGTTTCGTCGTCGCTACCGGTGCCACCACCACCCGCGACGGCGGCCGGCCGGCCAAGCTCTATCGTGCCGGGCCCGCGGAGGTGTTGCACCCGCCGATGCTCCGCCCGGCTTGACAGGCACCCGCTCCGCTGTGCCGACGTGACCGTCGCCACGGTGGTAAACCGGGAGTATGGCGGAGGTTTCAATCGGGGCGCCGGCCGTCGCCGGGCGGTCCGCGGAGTTCTGGGGATACCTGATGTGGGGCCTGGCGGGAGCGGTGATCGCCGTCCCCGAATTGGCCGCGGTCTTCGATTTCGCGGACTGGCCGACGATCTCGGCGACGATCGGCCACCTCGAGTCCGAGCATTCCTGGGTGCGCTTGGTGGTGGTGTTCGTCATCGTCGTCCTCGGCTACTACTCACTGCCGCAGCTGGCGATGCCGCCGCGGGTGCCGGCCGCGCTCGCCGGACGGCAGACCACCGCCAACGGCCGGGTGACGCCGGACCCGGATGCCGTGCGGACCGAGGGGATGGGCGGTTATCTGGTCCTGGCGTGCGCCGCGCTGGCCGCCGCGGTCGCTTTCGCCGCCGGTGCCCGCGCCATGGATCCGGGCGTCTTCACCGGCGCCTACGTGCTGTACGGCACCATCGCCGTCATGTGGGTGATCGTGCCCAGTGTGCTGTCGATGTTCTTCGCGCGGGAGGTGGCGTTCCCCACCCTGTTCCGGACCATCGGCTACCTCGAGCGCCGGGCCGGATTCGTCGCCGCGATCATCCTGGGACTGCTGGCGATCCTGTTGATCCACCTGGCCCTGTATCCCTGGCCGCGTATGAACGGCTGACCGGACTACGCGCTGGGCGGCGTACCGAACAGCACGACCTCCATCAGTGCGACGACCTGATCGGGCGGGCACATGCCCTCGTCGTCACCGAAGACCCGGCCCAGATCCACCACCAGGCCGAAGCTCGCCTGTACCAGGATGCGCGCCTGCGCCTCGGTGAGATCATTACGCACCGCGACCAGCAGTTTCACCCATTCCGCGACGATCAGCCGCTGGATATTGCGCAGTACGGTGCGTTCCTCGGCGGGGACGTGGCTGAACTCGGCGTAGTAGACGAAGGTCAGCTCCCGTTCGGCGAACGAACCGGCCACGTACAGGTCGATGAGTTTCGACAGTGCCTCGGCGGGGGTGGCCGAGGACGCGGTCGCGGGACCGATCGCCCCCGACACCCGGTCGGCCGCTCGCCGGAAGGCCGCGGCCAGCAGATCGCTCTTGCTGCGGTAGTACCGGTAGACCGCGGAGGCGGCCGACAGATCCGCGGCCGTCGCGATGTCCTCCACGCTCACGTTGGGGTAGCCGCGCTCGTGGAACAGTTCCACCGATTTCTTCAGCAGCAGTTCGTGTTTGAACGACCGGGGAATCTCCGCGGCGCGGTCGGCGGGGGCGGCCGGCGCGAACTCGGGGAGATCGGCCCGGATCACCGACCATGCCGCCGACTCGAGCACTGCGGTAAGGGATTTCACCGGCAGCGTGGCGTGGTGGTCGCCGATACTGCTGACGATGCTGAGCAGTGCCACGCCCCGGACCAGCCGGTCCCGGTGCGCGAGCTCCGGTCGCAGCTCACCCATCAGGTCCGACAACGCTCGGATGGAGGTGGTGAAACCCTCGTTGAGCGTCGCCCGATCGTCGTCCTCGAGGTAACGCCCCTCCCAGCGCACCAGCGTCACCGTCGGCCGGTTGGCGACGGTCGCCGCGATCATGGCGTCGAGTACGTGGGCCAGCCGCTGCTCGGCCGGCAGCTCGGCATCCTCGGGCCGGACGGTGGTCGATTCGACCGTCACCGCGGCCAGACGCAGCAATTCCTCTCGGAACAGCGCGTATTTGCTCGGATAGTGCCGGTACAGTGCGGCCGAGGAGATGCCGAGTCGCGAGGCGATATCCTCCATGCTGACCCCGTGGTAGCCGAGGGAACCGAAGGCCGCCGCCGAGGTCGCGGCGATCTGGGCGCGCCGATTCTTCGGCCGCCGGCGAATCACCCGCTCCGGCGGATTTGTTGTCGCCTGTTCTGCGGGGCGTGCGGTGCCACGCTCTACGCTCACGGTTCCGGCCTGTCTGTGGTGCGGCGGCATTCCTCGGCACTCATGAAAGCCATGGTAGCCACCGGATGATTTCCGTCTGCTCGGTGTTACCGCCGGTTCCACGAGGCCGGTCCGGCGCTGTGGTGTGCGGCACGGTGCCCGCCCGCTCGATCGCTCCATCGAAGCCGCCCCGTCCGGCGTCGGGCCCCACGGCCCCGCCGGATCGGAGGCCGGAAATCTTCCGGCGGGCGGCTTCCGCTGGTCTGGCGAACCGGTCGAAAAATACTATGCCGCAAGGGGATACCGACCGGCATCGAGTACTGTCCAGCCCCCTTTCCGCTTGGGCGGGTGTCCAGATTGCTCACGTGTATCGAAATAGCATCGTTTCGACTCTCTTGTCTGGCAGTGGGCGGCGATCGAGCCGTAGGGTTCGCTGCGACTCGAAACCGATCGGCACCGGCGCCCTTCGGAACGGACGCGACCACGCGGCAGCGAAAGGGAACTCGATGCGCACGCTGGACCTGGAACGGATCATCCGGGCACCTCGCGCAGACGTCTTCGACTGGCTCACCGACGCCACCAATTATCAGCGCGTTCCCTCGATCCGGCGGGTGACCCCGGTGCGCCCGGGCAATGTGTCCGAGCACGGCGTCGGCGCGGTCCGGCTGCTGGTGACCCCGCTGCTGCGGCTCACCGAGGAGGTCACCCATTACGATCCGCCGCGGCTGTTCCGTTATCGAGTGCTGAAATCGCTTCCGCCACTGCGCCATCAGGACGGCACCGTCACCTTCGACGAACATCCGTCCGGGACCAGGGTGCGCTGGCAATCCCAATTCGAGATCGCCACACCGCTTTTCGGCACCGCGTGGACGATGGCGCTGCTCCCGGCGGTCTATCTGGGCCTGCACTTCGTCCTGGCCACCGCCGATCAGGAACTGCGCCGGGACTGACCGCTCAGCTCAGCGCGGCCCAGGCCATCTCGCGCAGTATCGGCCGGGCGCGTCCGGCGAGCGTGGGGGAGGCGCTGTGCGGGGTGGAGTTGATCAGGCCGAAGGTGGCGTGCGCCATCACCCGGGCGGTGGTTTCGGCCAGATCGGGATGAAGTTCGCGCAATACCGCGACCCAGATCTCCACGTACTGTCGCTGCAGCCGGCGCACCTGCCGCCGGGCGGCCTCGGGCAGACTTTCCAGGTCGCGGTCCTGGATCCGGATGAGCTCCGGCTCGCCCAGGGCGAAGTCGAGATGGAATTCGATCAATCCCGACAGCGCCTGCCGTGGTGATTCGGCCCGCTCCGCGACCGCCCGCCCGCCCTCGAACAGCCGGGTGCTGATCCCGACCAGCAGCTCCACCAGCACCGCCTCCTTGTTGGGGAAGTGCCGGTACACGGCCGGACCGCTGATCCCGGCCGCGGCGCCCAGATCGTCGAGCCGGACTCCGGGGAATCCGCGGTCGGCGATCAATCGCGCGCCGGCGTCGAGCAGTTGCTGCCGCCGCTGCGCCTTGAGCTGTTCGCGGCGCGTGGGGGCGATCGTCTCACTGCCGTCCATCACCCCTCCTGTCGGCGTCTCTGGACATTTCAGTTAGTCAAGATTATCTTGGATTCCAGTTATTGGCCACTAACCGAATGGGCAGGATGGCGTGATGACCGTTACGCAGGACGTGCGGGCCGGAAATCGGGCGGCACATCTGGCGCTGCTCGACGAGCTGCGCGAGAAATTGGCGGCGAGTGCGCTGGGCGGGCCCGAGCGCGCCCGCGAGCGCCATGTGGCGCGCGGCAAACTGCTGCCGCGACAGCGGGTGGATCGATTGCTCGATCCGGGGAGCCCGTTCCTCGAGCTGTCCCCACTGGCGGCCGACGGGATGTACGGCGGCGAGTGCCCGGGCGCCGGGGTGATCGGCGGGATCGGCCGGGTCTCGGGGCGCGAATGCGTGATCGTCGCCAACGACGCGACGGTCAAGGGCGGCACCTACTACCCGATGACCGTCAAGAAGCATCTACGTGCCCAGGAGGTGGCGCTGCAGAATCACCTGCCGTGCATCTACCTGGTGGATTCCGGTGGTGCGCATCTGCCGCATCAGGATGACGTCTTCCCCGATCGCGAGCATTTCGGCCGGATCTTCTACAACCAGGCGACCATGAGCGCCCAGGGCATCCCGCAGATCGCGGCGGTGCTGGGCTCCTGTACGGCCGGCGGCGCCTACGTGCCCGCGATGAGTGACGAGGCGGTGATCGTGCGCAATCAGGGCACGATCTTCCTCGGCGGCCCGCCGCTGGTGAAGGCCGCCACCGGGGAGGTGGTCACCGCGGAGGAACTCGGCGGCGGCGAATTGCATTCGCGCACTTCCGGTGTCACGGATCATCTGGCCGACAGTGACGAGGACGCGCTGCGCATCGTGCGCCGTATCGTCGGCACCCTCGCGCCGAAATCGCCCAGCCCGTGGGAGATCTCCGCACCGGTAGAGGCGATCGCCCCGCAGTCGGAGCTCTACGACGTGGTTCCGGTGGACCTGCGCACGCCCTACGATGTGCACGAGGTCATCAAGCGGATCGTCGACGGTGGTGGATCTCCCGGCTCCGCCGGGGGTGGCGAATTCCACGAATTCAAGGCCGAATACGGCCGCACCCTGGTCACGGGATTCGCGCGTATCCACGGGCATCCGGTGGGCATCGTCGCCAACAACGGCGTACTGTTCGGTGAATCCGCCCAGAAGGGCGCGCATTTCATCGAATTGTGCGACAAGCGGATGATCCCGCTGGTCTTCCTGCAGAACATCACCGGCTTCATGGTCGGTCGCGACTACGAGGCCGGCGGAATCGCCAAGCACGGCGCGAAGATGGTCACCGCGGTGGCCTGCGCGCGGGTGCCGAAGCTGACGGTGGTGATCGGCGGTTCCTACGGCGCGGGCAACTATTCGATGTGCGGGCGGGCGTATTCGCCACGCTTCCTGTGGATGTGGCCCAACGCCCGGATCTCGGTCATGGGCGGCGAGCAGGCCGCCTCGGTCCTGGCGACGGTGCGCGGCGATCAACTCGGCGACGCGTGGTCCGCCGAGCAGGAGGAGGCGTTCAAGGCCCCGATCCGGGAGCAGTACGAACACCAGGGCAATCCCTACTACTCCACCGCCCGGCTCTGGGACGACGGCGTGATCGATCCCGCCGACACCAGGACCGTGCTCGGGCTGGCGCTGTCGGTCTGCGCGCAAGCTCCGCTCGAACCCGTTTCCTACGGCGTATTCCGGATGTGATCACAGTGCTGAACAAATCCCACCCGGTGCCTTTCGACACCGTATTGGTCGCCAACCGCGGCGAGATCGCCGTGCGAGTGATCCGGACCCTGCGCGAGATGGGCATTCGCTCGGTCGCGGTCTACAGCGACGCCGACGCCGGGGCCCGGCACGTGGCCGAGGCCGATGTCGCGGTGCGGCTGGGGCCGGCGCCGGCCCGGCAGAGTTATCTCGATATCGACCGGGTCGTGGACGCCGCACTGCGCACCGGCGCGCAGGCGGTACATCCGGGTTACGGCTTCCTGTCGGAGAATTCGGCCTTCGCCGCCGCGCTGGAGCGGGCGGGCATCGTCTTCCTCGGCCCGCCCGTGCGCGCCATCGAGGTGATGGGCGACAAGATCGCGGCCAAGACCGCGGTCGCCGACTTCGGCGTCCCGGTCGTTCCGGGCATCGCCCGGCCGGGCCTCACCGATGACGAATTGATCGCCGCTGCCACCGACATCGGCTATCCGGTACTGGTCAAGCCGTCCGCGGGCGGCGGCGGCAAGGGTATGCGCCGGGTCGAAGATCCGGCCGAGCTGCCGGCGGCGCTGGTGAGCGCGCGCCGCGAGGCCGCCGCGGCCTTCGGTGACGACACCCTGTTCCTGGAACGATTCGTCGCGACGCCACGCCATATCGAGGTGCAGATCCTGGCCGACCGCTTCGGCAACGTTCTGCATCTGGGCGAACGCGAATGCAGTCTGCAGCGCCGTCACCAGAAGGTCATCGAGGAGGCGCCCTCGCCGCTGCTCGATCCGCAGACACGCGCCCGCATCGGCACCGCCGCCTGCAATACCGCGCGCAGTGTCGACTACGTCGGCGCGGGCACGGTCGAATTCATCGTCTCCGCCGATCGGCCGGACGAGTTCTTCTTCATGGAGATGAACACCCGGCTGCAGGTGGAACATCCGGTGACCGAGCTGGTCACCGGGGTGGATTTGGTGGAATGCCAGGTCCGGGTGGCCGCGGGGCAGAAGATCGCGGTGGGACAGGACGATATCCGGCTCACCGGTCACGCCGTCGAGGCGCGGGTGTACGCCGAGGATCCCGGTCGCGACTTCCTGCCGACCGGAGGCACGGTCCTGGCACTGGCCGAACCGGAAGGCACCGGGGTGCGGGTGGATTCGGGCCTGCACCGGGGCAGTGTGATCGGCAGCGATTACGACCCGATGCTGTCGAAGGTGATCGCCTACGGTCCCGATCGCGCGTCCGCGCTGGCCCGGCTCGATCAGGCGCTGGCCGAAACCCAGGTGCTGGGGGTGCGCACCAATACCGATTTCCTGCGGTTCCTGCTGGCCGATCCGGATGTGCGGCGCGGAGCTCTCGACACCGGCCTCCTGGACCGGCGCGCCGGAGATTTCCGTCCCGCCCCGGTCACCGACGATCAGTTCGTCGCGGCGGCGGTATCGCGGTGGTCGCGCACGTGGCCGGCGGCGCCGCGCGGTCCGTGGGAGGTACCCGACGGCTGGCGCATCGGCGCCGCCGCCCCCACGGTGCACCGGCTCGAGGGCGGCGATCGCGTTGTGCACGTGGCGATTACCGGCACCCCGGGTGATGCGCGCGTCGCCGTGGACGACGGTGACCCGCGAGCGCTGATCGCCGATCTGGACGGTGCGGTGCTGACCATGACGCTGGACGGCATCCGGCTGCGCTATCGGGTCGCCGAGCAGGACGGTCCGATCTGGGTCGCCGGTGCCGGGGGTGTGGCCGCGGTACGCGAGGTCGCCGAACCCAGCGTGCGCGGCGCCGACGATCAGGTCACCGATGCCGAAATAGTCAGTCCCATGCCGGGTTCGGTGATCGCCGTGCACGTGGAACCGGGCGTCCGGGTGGCCGCGGGCACCCCGGTGGTGGTGGTCGAGGCGATGAAGATGGAACACACGCTGACCGCGCCGGTCACCGGGACCGTGGAGCTGCTGGTGGCGGCCGGCGATCAGGTGCAAGTCGAACAGGTCCTGGCGCGGATCGCCGCCGAGCCCGCCCCGGCCGATGCCGAGCAGGCGGCGGATACCGAGCAGAAAGAGGTAGTTTCGTGAGTGATTTCCTGTCCACCGGCACCCTGCCGCAGGAGTATCGGGACCTGGCGCTGACCGTCCGCGATTTCGCCAACCAGGTGGTGGCGCCCGTCGCCGCGAAACACGACGCCGACCACACGTTCCCGTACGAGGTGGTAGCCGGAATGGCCGATATGGGGCTGTTCGGCCTGCCCTTCCCGGAAGAGTACGGCGGCATGGGTGGCGACTACTTCGCCCTGTGCCTGGCCCTGGAGGAACTCGGCAAGATCGACCAGAGCGTGGCGATCACGCTCGAGGCCGGTGTCTCGCTGGGCGCCATGCCGGTCTACCGATTCGGCAACGAGGAGCAGAAGCAGCAGTGGTTGCCGCAGTTGACCTCCGGACGCGCGCTGGCCGGCTTCGGACTCACCGAACCGGGCGCGGGCAGTGACGCCGGTGGCACCCGAACCACCGCGGTACTCGACGGTGACGAGTGGATCATCAACGGCAGCAAGCAGTTCATCACCAACTCCGGCACCGATATCACCCGGCTGGTGACCGTGACGGCGGTGACCGGTGGGACCGAGGGCAAGAAGGAGATCTCCACGATCCTCGTCCCCGCCGACACTCCGGGTTTCGTCGCCGAACCCGCCTACAACAAGGTCGGCTGGCACGCCTCGGACACCCATCCGCTGAGTCTCACCGATGTCCGTGTGCCGCAGGCGAACCTGCTCGGTGAGCGCGGCCGCGGCTATGCCAACTTCCTGCGAATTCTCGACGAGGGCCGGATCGCGATCGCGGCGCTGTCGGTCGGTGCCGCGCAGGGCTGCGTGGACGAGAGTGTGCGCTATGCCGGCGAGCGGGAAGCCTTCGGCCGCGCCATCGGCCGCAATCAGGCGGTGGCCTTCAAGATCGCGCGGATGGAGGCGCGGGCCCACGCGGCCCGCACCGCCTACTACGACGCGGCGGCGTTGATGCTGGCGGGCAAGCCCTTCAAGAAGGAGGCCGCGATCGCGAAGCTCGTCGCCAGCGAGGCCGCGATGGACAATTCCCGTGACGCCACCCAGATCTTCGGCGGCTACGGCTTCATGAACGAATACGCTGTCGCCCGGCACTACCGGGACTCGAAGATCCTCGAGATCGGTGAGGGCACTACGGAGGTTCAGCTGATGCTGATCGGACGGGAGCTGGGACTGTGAGCGAGCAGATGGAGCCCGTGCGCCGGGTGGTACAGCGCGGATTGTGGTTCGAGGAACTGGAAACCGGTGTGCTGTACGAACATCGGCCGGGCCGCACCATCACCGAGGCCGACAACGTCGCGTTCACCACGCAGACGATGAATACCCAGGCACTGCACCTGGACGCGGCCTTCGCCGACGCGCTGCCGCCGTTCAACCAGCGGCTGGTCAATTCGATGCTCACCCTCTCGACTCTGGTCGGCCTGTCGGTGGCGCAGCTGACCCAGGGCACCATCGTGGGCAATCTGGGTTTCTCGGAGGTCGCCTTCCCGAAGCCGATGTTCCACGGTGACACCCTCTACGCCGAGACCCTGGTGACGGCGAAACGCGAGTCGAAGAGCCGGCCTGGCGAGGGTATCGCGACCTTCGCGCACACCGGCCGCAACCAACACGGCGACGTGGTGGCGACGGCGGTGCGCAAAACCCTGGTCCGGATGCGGCCGGCCGGGCAGGAGTAGGACATGAGCTGGGAAATCCCGGGACCGGCCTGGTTGTTCTGCCCGGCCGACCGCGGTGAGCGCTACGAGAAGGCCGCCGCGGCGGCCGATGTGGTGATCATCGATCTGGAGGACGGCGTCGGCGCCGGTGACAAAGAGGCCGCGCGCGAGGTGCTGATGGCCACGCCGCTGGACCCGGAGCGGACCGTGGTCCGGGTCAACGCGGCCGGGACGCACGACTTCGACGCCGATCTGACCGCGCTGGCCTCGACGTCTTATCGCCGCGTCATGCTGCCGAAATGCGAATCGGCGGAACAACTGTCGATGTTGTCGGATTACGAGGTCGTCGCGCTGTTCGAATCGCCGCTGGGCGCGTTGCGCACCGAAGCGGTCATGGCCGCGCCGAATACCATCGCCTCGATGGCCGGTGCGGAAGATCTGGTCGCCGGTCTGGGCGGCATTTCGAGCCGTCGCGCCGACGGCGGTTATCGCGACGTGGCGCGTCACCTCCGCACGACGGCACTGCTGGCGGCGAAGGCGCACGGTAAGGTCGCGCTCGACTCGGTGTATCTGGATATCGCCGACCTGGACGGATTGCGGGCGGAATCCGACGAGGCCGTCGCGGTCGGCTACGACGTGAAGGTGGCGATCCACCCGAAGCAACTCGCCGTGATCCGCGCGGCCTACACGCCCACCGACGACGAATTGGACTGGGCTCGACGAGTGCTGGCCGAGGTGCCCAACAATCGCGGGGTGTTCAGTTTCGAGGGACGCATGGTCGACGGGCCGGTGATCCGGCACGCGGAGCGGATCCTGCAACGCGGCGGGGTCCGGTAGCGGGCCCACGACCGTGGACCCGCTAGTCACCGGATATATCTGTTCATCCAGCGCATCCGGCACCTGCACCGGCCGGAGACATCGCTGACGGCGGTAGGAGAATAATGACGCAACCGCAGTGGGAGCCCAGCGCGGAGGACGTGGCGGCGGCGCGGGTCACCGATTTCGCCCGCTTCGCCGGTCGGCGGATCGGACGCGAATTCGACGACTACCACGCGCTGTGGGAATGGTCGGTCGGCGATCCGGCCGGATTCTGGGGTGCGGTCTGGGAGTACTTCGACCTCGGTGACGCACCGGAGACCGTGCTGGCGAGCGCCGAGATGCCCGGTGCGCAATGGTTTCCGGGGCAGCGACTGAACTACGTCGATCGGATCGCGGGGCAGGCCCGCACCGATCGGCCCGCGATCGTCTACGCGGACGAGGCCGGCGGGCTGGCCGAGATCTCCTGGGCCGAGCTGCTGGGACGCGCCGCGTCGTTCGCCACCACCCTGCGCGAACTCGGTGTGCGCCGCGGCGACCGGGTCGTCGGCTACCTGCCGAATATCCCGGAGGCCGTCATCGCCTTCCTCGGCACCGCGGCGATCGGCGCGGTGTGGAGTGCCTGTGGTCAGGACTACTCCGCGAAGGCGGCACTGGACCGGCTCGGACAGCTGGAACCCGCCGTGCTGGTGACCGCCGACGGCTACCGATTCGGCGGGAAGGCGCACGCCAAGACCGAGGACATCGCGACGCTGCGGGACGGTTTGCCGACCGTGCGGGCCACCGTGGTGGTGTCCCGGCTGGGTGCGGCGGTGCCCGGTGCGCTGGATTGGGTGGCGGTGACGACACCCGACGGCACCGAATTGAGCGGTGAGCAGGTCGATTTCGCGCATCCGCTGTGGATTCTGTTCTCCTCCGGAACCACCGGTTTGCCCAAGGGCATCGTGCACGGCCACGGCGGCGTTCTGCTCGAACATCTCAAAGCCGCTGCGCTGCAATCGGATATCGGTCGCGACGACGTGTTCTTCTGGTACACCAGCCCCAGCTGGATGATGTGGAACTTCCAGGTCGCCGGCCTGCTGGTCGGGGCCACCATCGTCTGTTACGACGGCAGCCCCACCTATCCGCATCCGGATTCGCTGTTCGATCTCGCCGCGCGCACCCGCACGACCGTACTGGGCACCAGTCCCGGATACGTGCTGGCCTGCATCAAGGCCGGTGCGGTGCCGCGCGACGAGCACGATCTGTCCGCACTGCGCGCGGTCGGTATCACCGGATCCTCGCTGCCGCCCTCCTCGGCACTGTGGTTGCGCGACAACGTCGGTGAACGGGTGCAGGTGAACTCGATCAGCGGCGGAACCGATGTGGTGTCGGCCTTCATCGGCGGTGCGCCCACCGTCCCGGTCTGGCCGGGTGAGTTGTCGGCGCGCTATCTCGGCGCGGCGGTGGATGCCTGGGACGAATCGGGGCGCCCGGTGCGAAACGAGGTGGGGGAGTTGGTGATCACCGCGCCCATGCCCTCGATGCCCGTGTCGTTCTGGAACGATCCCGACGGCTCCCGTTATCGCGCAGCCTATTTCGAGATGTTCCCCGGTGTGTGGCGGCACGGTGACTGGATCACCATCACCGATCACGACAGTATCGTCGTGCACGGACGCTCGGATTCCACGCTGAACCGCCACGGTATCCGCATGGGTTCGGCCGATATCTATCAAGCGGTGGAGCAGCTTCCGGAAATCGCCGAGGCGCTGGTGATCGGCGCCGAACAACCCGATGGTGGCTACTGGATGCCGTTGTTCGTCACCTTGGCCCCCGGCTACGACCTCACCGACGAGGTGAAACAGCGGATCTCCGACACCATCCGGCGCGAAGTGTCACCCCGGCATGTGCCCGACGAGATCATCGTCGCCCCCGGTATCCCACACACCCGCACCGGGAAGAAGCTCGAGGTCCCGATCAAGAAGTTGTTCCAGGGTGCGGACGCCGACCGGGTCGTCGAGCGCAGCGCGGTCGACAACCCGGACCTGCTGAGCTGGTATGCGGCGGTGCGGGTTCCGGCGGCGCGGAAGTAGGGAACGCGGGAGGATCCCGGACGTCGGCGACGTGTGCGCGATCGGCGCGGCGGTCACGCCGCCGGCCGGGTGTTCTCCTCCGGCGACAGTCGCCCGTCGACCATGCGGTAGACCGCGTTCATCCGGTGCAGGTGGGAGCGGTCGTGGGTGACCAGCAGGGTCGCCGCGTTGTGTTCGTGGACCACGTCGAGGATCAGGTCGATGATCGCCGCGCCGCGTTCCTGGTCCAAGGCGCTGGTGGGTTCGTCGACCACCAGCAGGTCCGGGTCGTGCATGAGAGCGCGCGCGATGTTCACGCGTTGACGCTGTCCACCCGACAGTTGCGCGGGACTCTTGTGCTCCTGACCGCTCAGGCCGACGGCGGCGAGCAAATCCATTGCCTGCGAGCGGGTCCGGCGCCGCAGCCGGGGTGACAGGATCGTATGCCCACCCAGATGTCGCATGACCTCGAGCTGTTCGATCGCGGTCAGGGCGGGGATCAGATTGGGCTGCTGGAAGACGATGCCGATCCGCTCGCGGCGCAGGGTCGTGGCCTCGCGGCGGCTCGCCGTGGCCAGATCGACACTGCCGCTGCCGGTGTCGAGCACGATATGGCCCGAATCGGGGCGCACCAGGGTCGACACCGTGGCCAGCAGACTGGATTTGCCCGAGCCGGACGGTCCGGTGATGGCCGCGATCTCACCGCCGCGTACGGCCAATTCCACCCGGTCGAGTGCGGTGATGCGGCCGTCGCCGTCGGGATAGGTGAGGGTGAGGTCGGTGACGGTGAGCGCGACGGGCTTCGAGGGGGTGTGCGTCGAAGCGGGGGACAGCAGTGGGCTGGACATCGAAAACTCCTGGGCGATAACCGAAATCAACGGGATTGGTTCAGTGCGGTGAGCGGATCGGTGGTGGCCAGGAAGCGCAGCGCGAACACCGCGCCCACCAGCCCCAGGCCGATCAGTGCCAGTGCGGGTACCACCGTCGTCGCGCCGGTGAGAACGAACGGCACGCTGCCGCCGATGAATACGCCGGCCAGCGCCGTCACGCCCACCCCCACGCCCACGCCGATGAGCAGGACGATCAGCGCCTGCCCGAGGGCGTCGCGGATCAGCGATCCGGTGGTGGCGCCCAGTGCTTTGAGCGCCGCGATATCCGGTGTGCGCTGAATGGTCCACACGGTGAAGAAGGCCCCGATCACCAAGGCGGAGATCACGAACAACATCACCGTCATCAGGGTCAGTGAACCGTTCTCGGCCTGATAGGACCCGATCGCCTGCAGGGAGCCGTCGACGCTCGTCGTGCGGGTGTGCGCGGCCCGGTTCACCGCCTCGGTGTCGTAGGTGCCGGATGCGACCAGAACGGTGGCCGCACCACCACGCGGGGCGAGTTGCTGCCAATCCGACAGTGCTGTCCAGACGACCGGGGTGTGGGCATACCAGTCGTCGTCGCCGATCCCGGTGATGGTGAAGCTCCGGTCACCCAGCGCGATTCGCTCACCGGGCGCGGCGGAGAGCCGATCGGCGGCGGCCTTGCTCAGGATCACCGTGCCTGGCGCGGCAGGCTGCTGCGCGCCGAACGCCGGGCCGTCGACGCCGAACAGTGCCACCGAGGTGGGCGCGACCCCGTCGCGAGTGGCCTGGCCCCGGCTGATGCCGACCGGCTCGACCGTGGCTCCGGACTGTTGCCAGGCCCGGACCTGTTCGCCGGTCAGTGCCGAGGAATCGAACGACGGGTCGGCGCCGGTGTCGGCGAACACCACCGCCGAGCCGGACAGCTTGTCCAGCGCGGAAATATTCTGATGCGCGAGTCCGGCGGTGAGACCGCTCAGAAAACTCACCAGCAGCGCCACCATGGCGACCACCAGGGTGATGAGCAGGAACCGGCCGCGGGCGGCTCGCAGATCTCGCAGTGCAACGAACATATCTCCACTGTGGCGATTCGCCCGCGCCGCGACATCGCCCTCGTGGACCGTTCCCGGCCACCGACGGTGGGTCGCGGACTCCGCCTTTCGATGGATGCCGGGGGCGGGCGGAAGCGGCCACGATCATGGTCGGTCGCCGGCCCGGTTCACCGCCACCAGTTCCGGTTTCGGTAGCGGCGCTCCCACAGCGCCGTGTTGATCATCGAGACCGGTCGCGGCATCGCGGCGAGGAAGGTGTGCCGCTGTCGCGGGGTGGCGCCGTCGAGGACCCACGGGACATAGACCGCGGCACCCGAAGGACCTTGTTTGCGTGCCATCGCACCACGGAAGTCGCCCCAGTCCTTCGTGGTGAGCACCTCCTGGATGAGGGGCAGGGCACTGCTCTCCTCGTGCTCCATATGGTCGCCGAGGATGCGGGCCAGCGTGTCGACTCGTTCCGCCAGGTCGCGGGTCGGCCGGCGAAATCCCTCCTCGACGCTGTCGAGGGCCGGATGCAGCGCCGCGTGTTCGGCCTCCATCGCCGCCATCAACTCGCGGTCGCGGGGACGATCGGTGAGTGCGGTGAGCACGCGCGGCCACAACACGGCGTCCTCCACCGTGTGGTGCACGTCGAGCTGACGGGTGAAGTTCTCCCAGCCGGCGCGGACGCCCGGCCGGTCGGTCTCGCCCTGTCCGGCAGCGGTGGCGAGCCTGGCCAGATCGCGGCGGAATGCGTCGTGCGTCGCGTACATGACGGCGAAATCTATGGACATGACAGACCTTTCAGGATTCGAAGGCGGAGGCGTAGTCCTCGGCCCAGGTGGTGAAGTCGAGCGCGGGGCGGCCGAGCAGCCGGGCCACCGTGTCGGTGGTGGGACCGGGGGTTTCCGCGTAGCCGGCCAGGGATCCGAGGGCGCGCGCCACGATCTCCTCGGGTAGGCCCTGGGCCGACATCGCGGCGCGCACCCGGCCGGGAGGCAGTTCGAGAAATGACAGCTCGCGGCCGATGACATCGCCGATGAGGCGCACTCGTGCGCGCTGGGTGAGTGATCGCGGCCCGGACAGCAGATAGCTGCGTCCCGCGTGCCCGTCCTCGGTGAGGGCGCGGACCGCCACCTCGGCCACGTCTCGCTGATGGATCGGGGAGGCGGCCGCCGCGCCGTAGGCGCCCCGCACCACGTCTCCCGCCCTGATCTGCGGCGCCCAGCTCAGAGCGTTCGCGGCGAAGTCGGTGCAGCGCAACAGCGTCCACGCCAGACCCGACTCCGTCGCAGCGCGCTCGACCCGCTCGAACCCGGCCCTGAATCGCGGTTCCCCGACCGGATATTCGACCGAGGACGCCGAGACCACCACGACCCGGCGCGCGCCGTGCCGGGCGGCGGCCGCGAGTAGCTCCGGGGCCGTGGTGACCAGCGCCCGGGAACTGAGCAGTACCGCCTCGGCGCCGTTCCAGGCGGTCTCGGGAATCGATGGCGCACCGGGGTCGCCCTCGATCACCCGCACCCCGGCGGGCAGGCGCGCGGCCGCCGGCGTGCGGGTGATCGCGCCGACGGCCGCGCCGGTGTTCGCGAGCAGGGCGACGACTTCGCGTCCGATCGTTCCGGTCGCGCCGATGACAACGATCATCAGGACTCCTTCGAGGTATTAGATATCTAATTCATAAGATATGAGAATCATATAACTATGCCGTCGAGAAGGGTAGTGACGCCGGTCGCACCGGCGCGGTCACCGTTCCGGGCGTGCCGAACCTCCGGCCGACGCGCGGTTCCAACTTTCGAACGATGCCGGTCGGGCGCCCGCGCATAAGCTGGCGGTGTGCACCGCTCTCCACTCACCCCCGTCTTCGCCGCACTGCAGGTGGGCCTGCACGTGCTGATGACGGCGCTCGCGGTGGTCGTGGTGGTGCGGGCGATCGTGCCCGCCGGTGAAGGATCGCCGCATACCGTGCCGGTGATCGTGCTCGCGGTGCTGTTCCTCATCGTCTATTTCGCGGGCGGTCTGCTGCGCGGACGTCCGGTCGCGGCGCGGTTCTGGCTCGCCGGACTGACGGCGCTGTGGCTGGCGTTGATCCCGCTCGCGCCCGAGGCCGTCTACCTGGTCTTCGGCCTGTTCTTCCTGTACCTGCATCTGCTGCCGCGGATGTGGGGGCTGGCGGCGGTGATCGCCGCGACCGCCGTCTCGGTGGTGGGGTACGGGCTGCACCAGGGCTGGTCGGTCGCGGGGGTGGCCGGGCCGGTACTGGGCGCGATCGTGGCGATCGCGATCGGACTGGGCTATCGAGCGCTGTTCCGGGAGGCCGCCGATCGGCAGCGGTTGATCGACGAATTGCTCGCCGCCCGAGCGACTCTCGCCGAGCGGGAACGCACCGCCGGAAAGCTGGCCGAACGGGAACGGCTGGCGCAGGAGATCCACGACACGGTGGCCCAGGGGCTGTCGAGTATTCAATTGCTGCTCCATGCCGCCGAACGTGACGCCCCGGATCATCCCGCGCTACAGCGGATCCGACTCGCCCGCGAGACCGCGGCCGACAATCTGGCCGAAACCCGGCAGCTGATCGGCGAGCTCACGCCGGCGGTACTGGAAGGTCAGTCGCTCAGCGACGCGCTCGACCGCATCGCCCGCCGCGCCGAGGCGCCCGGCCTCAGCGCCCGCACCGTGGTGGAGGGCACGCCCATGCGGCTGCCGATGCCCGTCGAAGCAGCGCTGGTGCGGGTGGCGCAGGGCGCGGTGTCGAATGTGGTCCGGCACGCTCGCGCGGACCGGATGCGGATCACGCTCACCTACGGTGACGACGCGGTTCACCTGGACGTGGTCGACGACGGCGTCGGTATCGATCCCGCGGTGTTCGGGCGCGGCACGTTCGGGCTCAATGCCATGCGCAGCCGGGTGGAGCAGCAGGGCGGCATGATGGATGTCGAATCCGAACCCGGGCATACCGCGGTGACGGTCTCGTTCCCGCTGCACGATACGGCCGGTGAGAATCCCGAGGGGCCGGTATTCGATACCCGGTCACCGGAATCCGACGCGGCCGAACAGCTTTCGCGGGAGAAACTGTCGTGATCCGATTGCTGCTCGCCGACGACCACGCGATCGTGCGCGCCGGTCTACGCGCGCTCCTGGACTCCGGTGAGGACATCACGGTCGCCGGTGAGGCCGCCACCGCCGAGGAGGCGGTGGCCTTCTGCGCCACCACCCCCGTCGACCTGGTGCTGATGGATCTGCGGTTCGGTCCCGGCAAATCCGGGGTGGACGCGACCTCGGCCCTGCGCGCGCTGCCCGATCCGCCGAATGTCCTGGTGGTCACCAACTACGACACCGACGCGGATATCCTCGGCGCCATCGAGGCCGGGGCCTGCGGGTACATCCTGAAGGACACCCCACCCGCGGAACTGCTGGCGGCGGTCCGAGGCGCGGCCGCCGGTGACAGCGTGCTGTCGCCCTCGGTGGCCTCGCGATTGATGACCCGCGTGCGTAAACCGGACGCCACCCTGAGTGCGCGGGAGATCGAGGTGCTGCGACTCGTCGCCGACGGCCATTCCAACCGGGATATCGGCAAACGCCTGTTCCTCAGTGAGACGACGGTGAAATCCCATCTGGTGCATATCTATTCGAAGCTGGGTGTGAAATCGCGGACCTCGGCGGTGGCCCGGGCCCGCGAACGCGGCGCCATCTGAGCCCGGCCGTCGCGCGCGAGGTCCCGGAAATCCGGCGGATCGCCTCCTAGGGTGTGCACATGCCTTCCATCACCGATCCCGAAGTGCGCGAATTCCTCTCGGCCGGCACCCGGACCGGCAAACTCGCGATCGTCGCCTCCGACGGCCGTCCGGTCGTCAATCCGGTGTGGTTCATCGTCGACGGCGACGATCTGGTCTTCAACACCGGTAAGACCACGGCCAAGGGCAAGGCCGTCGCTCGCGACCCGCGGGTCTCGATCTGTGTCGACCTCCAACAGCCGCCGTACGCCTACTTCCAGGTCCAAGGCGTCGCCACCCTCTCCGAGGATCCGGCCGAACTCCTGCGCACCGCCACCGCCATCGCCGCGCGCTACATGGGCCCCGACCGGGCCGAGGAGTTCGGCCGGCGCAACGCGGTCCCGGGCGAGCTGGTGGTCCGCGTCCGGCCCACCAAGATCCTCGGCGGATTGGATATGACGGGGTAGCCGCGGCGGTCTCAGCCGCGCCGCGCGTAGTCCGCCGCCGCGGCCCAGTCGATCATCACGCAGGCTTCGTCGCCGACGGTCCAGGCATCGTGGCCGGGCGGGCATTCCATGTAGTCGCCGGGGCCGACCTCGCTCTCGGTGCCGTCGTCCATCCGGATGCGCATCCGCCCCGACACGCAGTATCCGAGGTGGGCAGCCTGGCAACTATCGGTGCCGGCTATCGGCTTGACGTGGGTCGACCAGCGCCATCCGGGCTCGAAGACAGCCCGGCCGACCGCACCCGCGGGCGCCTGCACGACCTGCAGGCGGCCGCTGCCCGATTCGAATTCCCGCGTCTCGTCGGCGGCATCGAAGTTCTTGACCAGCAGGGAGGTGCCCGGTCGCGACGACATGTCGTCTTCGCGCATCAGATCGAGATTGCGGAAGACGGCCGGACCGTCACACAGGGCGGCCAGGGTTTCGGCGAAGCCGGTGGTCTCGGGCAGCGCGGAATTCGCCATGGCCTGTTCGTAGGAGGGGAACTCCACGATCTGCATATAGGTGTTGTCGCGATCGCGATCCTTGGTCTCCATGCTGTGGGTCGCCGCGCGCGTGCCTTCGGTGGCGGTGAGCCACCGATCGAGAGTCGAATTGAATTCATCGAGCCGTGAGGTCGTGAACTCGATGGTCTGAACGAATTTCGTCATCGTGGTCACCTTCGGAAATCTGAGTGGACCCCGGGGTCAACCCTACGCCGGGCGGACCCCGATGGAGCCGGCGAATCCGATCCGATCCAGCGGCTTTCGGCGGATGTGGGGGCGCGGCGGGAGGACCGATCCGCCGAGCGTATTTCTTCGCGAAAACCATTGATGCACAACGGATGTGGTGCAAACGCGATGTCGGGCCACTCGACGGCTCACCCATCGGAGCCCGATACTGCCTTGCACCACGGGGCACGGGGCACGGGGCACGGGCACGGCGACTCGGCGCTGGATTCGGTCGCCTTCGTGCCCGCCGAAGAACGCGGATACGTGCGCGAAGGTGAGTCGAACGGGCCGTCAGGCCGCCGGGCCGGGGCCCGCCGGTCCTCGACGCCGACCGGTTGGGCTGACCGGTTCGCCGCGTTTCCCGCTTCCTACACTCCATCCATGACCGTGCACTTCATCGGAGCGGGTCCCGGCGCTGCGGATCTGCTGACCCTGCGGGCGGTGCGACTGCTGCGGGAGTCGCCGGTGTGCCTCTACGCGGGGACCTATCTGGATCCGGGGGTACTGGGCAATTGCGCGCCGGACGCCGAGCTGATCGACACCCAGGGCCTGGATCTGGACGAGATCGTCGAGCACTGCGCGCGGGCGGATGCCGAGGGCAAGGATGTGGCCCGGTTGTGTTCGGGTGATCCCTCCCTCTATTCGGCGTTGACCGAGCAGACACGGCGGCTGGATGCCCGGGGCATCGCCTGGGATGTGACTCCGGGGGTACCGGCCTACGCGGCGGCGGCCGCGGTGCTGGGCAGTGAACTGACGGTGCCCGAAGTGGTCCAGTCGGTGGTGCTCACGCGCACGCGGGTCCGGTCCACCGCGATGCCCGAGTCGGAGGCGCTGGCGAACTTCGCGCGGACGGGAGCCAGCCTGGTGTTGCATCTGGCGATCACCCGGATCCGGGAGCTCGCCGCGGAACTGTCGGGGGAATACGGGCCCGACTGCCCGGTGGTGGTGGTCTACCGCGCGAGCCAGCCGCGGCAGCTGGTGCTGCGCGGGACCCTGTCCGATATCGCCGACCAGGTCGAGGCGGCGGGATTGCGGCAGGCCGCGGTGGTGCTGGTGGGTCGCGCGCTGGCCCCGGCGATCGACTGCGCGCAATCCCATCTGTACGACCCGAGCCGGGAACGCCGTCACTTCCCAGGGGCGGGAATGTGAAACACGTTCGGCCATGTAGACAGGCGCCGGGTCAGGCCGCTGATCCGCGCCGATGTGGCCGGTGCAACTTCGTGCTGCGCTGATGTCGGAGCGCTATCGGGCTTCTTGGGTCATTGTCGGTAGTGGGCGGTAGATTGGTTCGGTGTTCATCAGCGAATCGCGAAATGAGGCCGATCCGTGGTCGGCGGGTGTGGTCGGGCCCATGTAACAAGATCGGCCCGACGGACGGATAGGTCCTATGAACATTTTTGTTGTCTGATTGCAATCGAAGTGAGCCCCGAACACCGGCGCCACGCTCGGATGAGGTGAGCGTCGGTATCGGTGTGCCATCGGGGAGCGCTGCGTGGCGTTCCGGAAGTGAGGTTACGGGTTGGACCGGCTGGATTTCGGCGGCAACGGCGAAGCTGGCGGCGAGGTAACGCCCGCGGCAAAGTCCGGGAATGAACTGTTCCCGCTGTCGCCGGCGCAACTCGGAATCTGGTATGCCCAGCACCTGGACCCCCAGGTGCCGATCACGATCGCCCAGTACGTCGACCTCCCGGGGGAGATCGACGTCGCGCTGCTGACGCGGGCGAGCCAGGACGCGTCCCACGAACTGGGTTCGGGCTTCGTGCGCATCGTCGAACGCGACGGTGAGCCGATGCAGTTCGTCGACCACGACCTCGGAACCGATCAGGTCGAACTGATCGACCTGCGTTCGGAGTCCGATCCGGAGGCCGCCGCCCACGCGTGGATGCGTGCCGACTACGGCCGGCCGCTCGATATCGTCGCCGATCGCCTCGTCCGCTCGGCCGCGTTGCAGCTGACCGACGAGCGCTGGTTCTGGTACTCGCGCGCCCATCACATCGTGCTCGACGGCTTCGGCGCGATGAACAACATGAACCGGATCGCGGAGCTCTACACCGCCTATCGGTCCGGCACCGAACCCAAGCCGAACAAGGCATCGGGTCTGGTGGAACTGGTCGAGTCCGAATTCGCCTATCGCGACAGCACTCGCTTCGAGAACGACAAGCAGTACTGGGCACAGCGAGTGGCCGGTCTGGAGGAGGGCTCGAGCCTCACCGGCCGCAATGCCGCCCCGGCGCCCCTGAACACCGTGGTGGGCGCGGCACTGTCCGATAGCCGCAACGACCTGCTCGCCGAGGCCGTCCGCCGGCACGACTCGTCGCCGGCGGCACTGCTCATCGCCGGCTTCGCCGCCTATCTGGCGCAGTGGACCGGCGTCGAGGACGTGATCCTGAGCCTGCCGGTCACCGCGCGCACCACCGCGGTGATGCGCCGTTCCGGCGGCGCCACCTCGAATATCGTGCCGCTGCGACTGCATGTCGGCCACGACTCCACCGTGACCGACCTGTTGAAGTCGGTGCAGGTCGAGGTGTCCGGCGCACTGCGTCACCAGCGCTATCGCCACGAGGACATCCGTCGCGACAGCGCCGCGTCGAGTCTGGCGGCCGGAACCGGTGACGGCGTCGTCACCAAGGAGTTCTTCGGTCCGTGGGTCAACATCATGTTGTTCCAGGACGAGCTGGTACTGGACCGGATTCCGGGCCGGGTGCACGTGCTGTCCACTGGTTCGATCGAAGATCTGGGCGTCAACTTCTATCAGAGCGAGGGCGGTGCGCGCAGCCGCATCGACTTCGAGACCAACCCCAACCTCTACAGCGAAGACGAAGCGCGACAGCATCATTCGCGCTTCCTGGAATTCTTCGATCGGCTGCTGCGCGCGGATGCCGAGGACCGGCCGTGGGCCCTGCCGATCACCACCGCCGCGGAACTGAGCAGGACCGTCGAGGACTGGAGTTCGAATCCGCACGAGGTCCCCTCGACCACGCTGCCGGCGCTGCTGGACGCCGCCATCGCGCGCACCCCGGATCGCATCGCGGTCGAATTCGACGGCGAGGCACTGACCTACGCGGAATTCGGTGCCCGGGTCAACCGGCTGGCGCGGATTCTGATCGCCGACGGTGTGGGTCCGGAATCGCTGGTCGCACTGGGTATGCGGCGGTCGCTGGACCTCGTGGTGGGTATGCACGCGGTGCTGCGGGCCGGTGGCGCGTACGTGCCGATCGATCCCGACCATCCGGCCGAACGCACCGCCTATATCCTCGACAGCGCGGCTCCGGTCTGCGTCCTGACCTCCGGTGATCGGGTGGAACTGCCGGATTCGGTGCGGCAGCTGCGGATCGACACGCTCGACACCGCCGATGTCGCCGAGACCCCGGTGACCGACGCCGACCGGCGCGCACCCCTGCTCCCGGCGCATACCGCCTACGTCATCTACACCTCGGGATCCACCGGACGCCCCAAGGGCGTGGCGGTCACCCACGACGCCATCGTCAACCAGCAGCTGTGGATGCTGCAGGAATACGGCCTGACCGCCGACGACGTCTATCTGCAGAAGACCGCGACCACCTTCGACGTCTCCCTGTGGGGGTACTTCCTGCCGCTGCTGGCGGGTGCGAAGCTCATCGTCGCCGCTCCGGACGGGCATCGCGACCCGGTCTACGTCGCGCAGATGATCGAACGGCACGCGGTGACCGTCACCGACTTCGTGCCCTCGATGCTCACGGTGTTCCTCTCGTATGTGACTGCCGGGCAATGTGATTCGCTGCGCGCGGTGTTCGTCATCGGTGAGGCGCTGCCGCCGGAGACGGGCGCGATGTTCCGTGCCGTCAATCCCGAGGCGGGCCTGTACAACCTCTACGGTCCCACCGAGGCCGCGGTCTCGGTGACCGTATGGGAGGTGAGCGAGTCCGATACCGTCACGGTTCCGATCGGTGTTCCGGAATGGAATGTCGATGTCTACGTGCTGGATTCGCGTCTGCGCCCGGCGGCGATCGGGGCGCCCGGTGAGCTGTATCTGGCCGGGCGTCAGCTGGCCCGCGGCTATCGCGGCCGCGCCGATCTGACCGCGGACCGGTTCGTGGCCGATCCGTTCTCCGACCGCGGCGAACGCATGTATCGCACCGGTGACCTGGTGCGGTGGACCGATGGCGGCGTGCTCGAATACATCGGCCGCACCGACTTCCAGGTGAAATTCCGCGGTCAGCGCATCGAGCTCGGTGAGATCGAGACCGATCTGCTGGCTCATCCCGCCGTCAGCCAGGCCGTGGTGCTGGTCGCGGAGACCGCGACCGGTCAGCAGCTGGCCGCGTATGTCGTTCCCGCGCCGGGATATTCGGTCGAGCCCGCGGAACTCACCCGATTCGTCGGTGAGCACCTGCCCAGCTACATGGTGCCCGCGTCGATCATGGTGCTGGACGCCTTCCCGCTCAACACCTCCGGCAAGCTGGATCGAAAAGCGTTGCCGGATCCGGTGTTCAGCGCGGATGCCACCGGCTTCCGCGCCCCGCGGACCCAGGCCGAGGAGATCGTCGCCGGCATCTTCGGCGATGTGCTGAGCCAGCCGCGCGTCGGCGCCGACGACAACTTCTTCGATCTGGGCGGTAACTCCCTGGTGGCCACGCAGGTGGTCGCGCGGATCTCGGCCGCCTTCGGTATCGCACTCGGAGTGCGGGCCCTGTTCGAGACGCCGACCGTGGCCGGTATCGCCTCGCGGGCCGAGGCCGCCACCGAACCCGGCACCGAGGGGGAGTCCGCCGCTCGCCCGCCGTTGGTCGCGCAGCACCGGCCGGATCCGGTGCCGCTGTCGCTGGCGCAGCAGCGGATGTGGTTCATCAACCAGTTCGATCCGAGTGCGCCCACCTACAACCTGCCGTTCGTGGTGCGGCTGCACGGCACCGTCGACATCGACGCGCTGCGCAAGGCGCTGCTGGATGTGATGCAGCGGCAGGAGTCGCTGCACACCGTCTTCCCCGAATCCGGTGACGGTGGCTACCAGCAGGTCGTGCCGATCGACGAGGTCGATTTCGTCATTCCGGTCGCGCCCATCGCGGCGTCCGAATTGCAGGGTGCGCTCACCGAATTCGCCGCCAACGGCTTCGACGTGTCGCGCGAGCTGCCCATCCGGGTGCGCATCTACCGGATCACCGATTCCGACGCGGGCGTCGACGACTACGCGGTGGCCTTCGTGGTCCATCACATCGCCGCCGACGGATTCTCCTTCGGGCCGCTGTCGCGCGATGTGGCCGCCGCCTATCTGGCGCGTACCGCCGGTGCGGCGCCGCAGTGGGCGCCGCTGCCGGTGCAGTACATCGATTACACGCTGTGGCAGCGACAGTTGCTCGGTGACGAGGATGATCCGGGCTCGGTCGCCGCGCGCGAAATCGATTACTGGCGTGCGTCGCTGGCCGGTCTGCCGGATCAGCTGGATCTGCCCACCGATCGGCCCCGCCCGCCGGTGCAGAGCTTCCGCGGCAGCCGTATCGCCTTCGATATCGACGCGGAGCTGCACGCGCGGCTGTCGAGTCTGGCCCGGGCCCAGGGTGTTTCACTGTTCATGGTGTTGCACGGCGCGCTGGCGATGCTGCTGGCGCGGCTGTCGGGTACCAGCGATATCGCCGTCGGCACTCCGGTGGCCGGTCGTGGTGAGCAGGCCCTCGACGACCTCATCGGTATGTTCGTCAACACGCTCGTGCTCCGGTCGGAGGTCGACGGCGCCGAGTCGTTCACCGATTTCCTGAGCCGCACCAGGGAAAACGATCTGTCGGCGTTCGCGCACGCGGATATCCCGTTCGAGCGCCTGGTCGACCTGCTGAACCCGGCGCGCTCGCAGGCGCGGCATCCGCTGTTCCAGGTGATGCTGTCGTTCCAGGAGATGTCGCACGGCGCACTGGAATTGCCGGGCTTGTCCATCACCGCCGAAGAACTCGAGATCCCGATCTCCAAGTTCGATCTGCAGTGGACGCTCACCGAACAGCGCGGCGGCCGCGGCGAAGCCCGTGGTATCGCCGGCGCGGTCGACTTCGCCACCGATCTGTTCGACGTGGTCACCGTGGAAGGTTTCGCGGAGCGGTTCCTGCGCGTGCTGAGCAGTGTCGCCGCCGATCCGGCGATCGCCGTCGGTGACATCGATCTGCTGGGCGCGGCCGAACGCACCGATGTCTCGAGCACCTGGGTGTCCTCGGCGCCCGACCGCGCGGAGGGCCGGTTCGCCGATCCGGCCGCGACCCTGGTGGATCTGTTCGACGCCGCCGTCGCCGAACACGGCGGGCGCACCGCGGCGGTCTTCGACGGGCAGACGCTGACCTACGCCGAACTCGATCGCCGGGCCAATATCGCGGCCCGCCGGTTGATCGCCGGGGGAGCGGGCCCCGAATCGCTGGTGGCGGTGATCGCGCCGCGATCGCTGGAAATGGTGGTCGCGCTGCTGGCCGTCGTGAAGTCCGGTGCGGGCTACGTCCCGGTCGACCCGACCTATCCGGCGGACCGCATCGCCTTCATCCTGTCGGACTCCCGGCTGTCCGGGGTGATCGTGGACCCGGCGGTCGAGGTCGCGCCACCGGTCGGTGTGCCGGTCCTGACGCTGGCCGAACTATCCGATGTCGACGCGGCCGAGCCCGGCGCCGACGCGCCGGTGACCGACGCCGACCGGCCGGCTCCGCTGCGGCCCGACAATGTCGCCTACGTCATCTACACCTCGGGTTCGACCGGCCGGCCCAAGGGTGTGGCGGTCGCCCATCGCAATGTGGTGCGGCTGCTGGCGAATACCGATGCCGACTTCGGTTTCGGGCCGGACGACGTGTGGACGATGTTCCACTCCTTCGCCTTCGACTTCTCGGTGTGGGAGTTGTGGGGGCCGCTGGTGTTCGGCGGCACGCTGGTGGTCGTCGACTACTACACCTCGCGGTCACCGGAACAGTTCCTGGATCTGCTGCGGCGCGAGCGCGTCACGGTGCTCAACCAGACCCCGTCGGCCTTCTATCAGCTGGCCGAGGTCGAGCGGAACACCGATTCGGCCGAGTCGCTGGCGCTGCGCTACGTGGTGTTCGGCGGCGAGGCGCTCGAACTGCGCCGGCTCTCCGATTGGGTTGCCCGGCACGGCGATTCGTCGCCGGCGCTGGTGAACATGTACGGCATCACCGAGACCACCGTGCACGTGACCTACCGGCGCCTGGACGCCGAGGCCATCGAGAACGCGGCGGGCAGTGTGGTGGGCCGCGCCATCGGCGGCCTGAGCGTCTACGTGCTCGACGACCGGCTGCGGCCGGCGCCGGTCGGCGTGGTCGGCGAAATGTATGTCGCCGGTGCGCAACTCGCGCGTGGCTACCTGGGCCGCCCCGATCTGACCACGGCCCGATTCGTGGCGAATCCGCTGGCCGGTGCCGATGAGCCCGGCTCGCGGCTGTACCGCTCGGGTGACCTCGCGCGCTGGAACCGCTTCGGCGAGCTGGAATATCTGGGTCGCGCCGACGACCAGGTGAAAGTGCGCGGTTTCCGCATCGAACTCGGCGAGATCGAGGCCGCCGTCCTGGCGCAGCCGGGTGTGGCCCAGACCGCGGTGATCGTGCGCGAGGATCAGCCCGGCGGTCAGCGCATCGTCGCCTACGTGGTGCCGGAACCGGGGTATCAGCTCAACCCCGACGCCGTCCGCGACGGCGCCGGCGAGCAGCTGCCCGCGTACATGGTGCCCTCGGCGTTCATGGTGCTGGACGCGATCCCGCTGACCGTCAACGGCAAGCTGGACCGGCGGGCGCTGCCCGCGCCGCTGTTCGAGATCCGCGCCTTCCGGGCACCGTCCACCCCGATCGAGGAGATCGTCGCCCAGATCTTCGGCGACGTCCTCGATCTGCCGCGTGTCGGTGTGGACGACGACTTCTTCGAACTGGGCGGCAACTCCCTGATCGCCACCCAGGTCGCCTCGCGCCTGGGTATCGCGCTCGACACCCGGGTGCCGGTGCGGATGCTGTTCGAGGCGCCCACCGTGGCCGCGCTCGCGGCCCGCGTCGAGAGCCGGGCCGGAGACGGCGCGCGCAAGGCGCTGGTGGCCCGCCAGCGTCCGCCGGAGGTGCCGCTCTCACTCGCGCAGCAGCGCATGTGGTTCCTGAACCGGTACGACACCACGTCGGCGGTGAACAACATCCCGGTCGCGATCCGGCTGTCCGGTGAGCTCGATGTGGCGGCCCTGCAGGTCGCGGTCATCGATGTGATCGACCGGCACGAATCGCTGCGGACCGTCTTCCCCGAGACCGGCCGCGCGCCGGTGCAGGTGGTGCTGGACGCCGCGCAGATCGTGCCCGACCTGACCCCGGTCCCGGTGACCGAGGCCAATCTGATCGAGCACCTGATCGAGCTGGCGTCGATGGCATTCGACGTCACCAACGAAGTGCCCTTGCACGCGAGCCTGTTCGAGGTCAGCGAGTCCGAGTACGTGCTCGGCATGGTGGTGCACCACATCTCCGCCGACGGCTGGTCGATGGGGCCGCTGGCCCGCGACGTGATGGTCGCCTATGCCGCGCGGACGAGCTGGGAACAGCCGGCCTGGGCCGAACTGCCGGTGCAATACGCCGACTACGCGCTGTGGCAGCGTGAAACCCTGGGCGCCGAGGACGATCCGAACTCGCTGATCTCCAAGCAGATTCAGTACTGGTCCGCCGAACTCGCGGATCTGCCGGACGAGCTGACGCTGCCCTCGGATCGGCCGCGTCCCGCGGTGGCCACCTATCGCGGCGGTATGCACAGCTTCGTGATCTCACCCGAGATCCAGTCGCGGCTGGCCGAATTGGGCCGCCGGCACAACGCCTCGCTGTTCATGGTCATGCACGGCGCGCTGGCGGTACTGCTCTCCCGTATCTCGGGCACCTCCGATATCGCCATCGGCACCCCGGTCGCCGGTCGTGGTGAGGCCGCGCTCGACGATCTGATCGGCATGTTCGTCAACACCCTCGTGCTGCGCACGACGGTCGACGCCGGTACCAGTTTCGCCGAATTGCTGGCCACCGCGCGCAATACCGATCTGCAGGCCTTCGCGCACGCGGATGTGCCGTTCGAGCGGCTGGTGGAGGTGCTCAACCCGGCGCGTTCGCAGGCACGGCATCCGCTGTTCCAGGTCGCGCTGTCGTTCGAGAATCTGCCCGAGCGCAATTTCGAACTACCCGGATTGCGGGTCACCACCGTCGATTTCGATGTGGAGACCGCGAAATTCGATCTGGCCCTGACCCTGCGCGAGGCCGGTACGGTGAGCGAGACCGGCATGCTCGCCGAATTCTCCTTCGCCCGTGACCTTTTCGACGAGCCGACGGTCGCGGTGATCGCCGAACGATTCGTGCGACTGCTCGAGGCCATCACCGACCGGCCGAGCGCGCCGGTCGGCGATCTGGAGATCCTGTCCGAGCGTGAGCGCGCCCAGTTGCTCGAGCGCAGCGGTGGGACCGCGGTGGCGCCGGCGACGCTGCCGGAGATCATGGCGGCCGCGGTGGCGGCCAATCCCGACGGTCAGGCCGTGATCTTCGACGGCCGGTCGCTGACCTATACCGAGCTGGACGCGGCGGCCAACCGCCTGGCCCGCGCCTTGATCGCCCAGGGCGCCGGCCCCGAGGTCACGGTGGCGGTCGCGATTCCGCGATCGATCGAATCGGTGCTGGCGCTGTGGGCGGTGGCCCGCACGGGTGCGGCGTTCCTGCCGGTCGACCCGGCCTATCCGGCCGACCGCATCGCGCACATGGTCTCCGATTCCGGTGCGCTGCTGGGCGTGACGGTGCGCGCCGAGCTCGACGCGTTGCCCGCCCCGGCGGCCGGCGCCTGGCTGGCGCTCGACGATCCCGACTTCGCGGCCGAGGTCGCGCAGTACTCGGCGGAGCCGATCGGCGACCGCGACCGGCGCAACGACCTGCGCTCCCAGCACGCCGCGTACGTCATCTACACCTCCGGTTCGACCGGCCGGCCCAAGGGCGTGGTGGTGAGCCACGCCGGTCTGGCCAACTTCAGCACCACGCAGGTGGAGCATTACGGGCTGGACTCGCACACCCGGGCGCTGGCCTTCGCCTCGCCGTCGTTCGACGCGTCGGTCCTCGAGCTGCTGCTCGCCGTCGGTTCGGCCGGTGGGCTCGTGGTGGTGCCACCGGGCACCTACGGCGGTGACGAACTCGGTGCGCTGATCGCGCGCGAGCGGGTCACGGTCGGCCTGATCACTCCGTCGGTGCTGGCCTCCCTGGACCCCGCCGCGCTGGCCGGAATGTCGGTCATCATCGCCGGTGGTGAGGCGCTGTCGGCGGATCTGGTCGCGAAATGGTCTGTGCTGCCGCGCAGTTCGACCGCGGGCGGATCCAACGGCTCCGGGCCCGCGGTGGTACGCCGCTTCCACAACGCCTACGGTCCCACCGAGGCGACCGTCGCCACCAACATCAGTGCGGCGCTGCGGCCCGGCGATCCGGTCACCATCGGCGGGCCGGTCCGCGGTATGCGGGCCCTGGTCCTCGACAGCCGGTTGCGGCCGGTCCCCGAAGGCGTGGCCGGTGAGCTCTACGTCGCCGGTATCCAGCTGGCCCGCGGTTATCACGCGCGTGCCGGGCTGACCGCCGAGCGGTTCGTCGCCGACCCGTACGGTCCGGAGGGCACCCGCCTGTACCGGACCGGTGACGTGGTGCGCTGGCGGCGCGATGCCGCCGACGCGGCCGTCGTGGAGTACGTGGGCCGCAACGACTTCCAGGTGAAGATCCGCGGCTTCCGGATCGAGCTCGGCGAGATCGACGCCACCCTGACCGGTCACGAGTCCGTCGATTTCGCGGTCACCGTCGGACATCGCGCCGACAGCGGTGCGACCGTGCTGGTGTCCTACCTGCGTGCGGCGCCCGGGCAGACCGTCGACGTCGACGCGGTGTCGGGGTATGCGGCGCAGCGGCTTCCGGCCTACATGGTGCCGACCGCGCTCGTGGTGCTGGCGGAGATCCCGCTGACTCCGGCGGGCAAGCTGGATCGCCGGGCGCTGCCGGCACCCGAATTCGCCGCCCAGGAGTTCCGGGCCCCGGCCGGGCCGATCGAGGAACTGGTCGCGAATATCTTCGCCGATCTGCTCGGTGTCGAGCGGGTCGGTGCCGACGACGACTTCTTCGCCCTCGGCGGCAACTCGCTGATCGCCACCCAGGCCACCGCCCGGCTCGGTGCCGCATTGGGCACCGAGGTCGGCGTGCGCGCGCTGTTCGAGGCGTCCACGGTGGCCGGACTGGCCGCACTGGTCGGCCTGCAGACCGGTACCGGTGCCCGGCAGGCACTGTCGCCGCGCCCGCGGCCGGAACGCCCGCCGCTGTCACTGGCCCAGCAGCGGATGTGGTTCCTCAACCGCTTCGATACCGACTCGGCCGCGAACAACATTCCGATCGCCGTGCAACTGCGCGGTGAGCTGGATGCCGCCGCGCTGCGCGGTGCGGTGGCCGATATCGTCTCGCGGCACGAATCGCTGCGGACCGTCTACCCGTCCCATGACGGCGTCGGCTACCAGCAGGTGCTGCCGGCGGCGCGGGCCGTGCCCGAGATCGAGGTGATCGATCTCCAGGACGAGCGCGACGGTGGTGAACTCGTCGCCTCCGTCGCCGAATTCGCCGAGCGCGGTTTCGACGTCACCACCGAACCGCCGCTGCGGATGCGGATCTACAGCCGCGGCGCCGAGGACCACATTCTCGTCGTCGTCGCGCACCACATCGCGGCGGACGGTTTCTCCATGCGGCCGCTGGTACGCGATCTGATGACCGCGTACCTGGCGCGGACCGCCGGCACCGTGCCGGACTGGCCGCCGCTGGCGATCCAGTACGTGGATTACGCACTGTGGCAACGCGATGTCCTCGGATCCGAGGAGGATCCGCGGTCGCTGATCTCCACCCAACTCGATTACTGGCGCACGACCCTCGCCGGCCTGCCCGACGAGCTGCGTGTGTCCAACCGGCCCCGCCCGGCGGTCGCGTCCTACGCGGCGGGCACCCACCGCTTCCAGGTGCCCGCCCATCTGGTCGAGGCGCTGAGCGGTCTGGCCCGCGCCCAGCAGACCACGCTGTTCATGGTGGTCCACGGCGCGTTCGCCACCCTGCTGTCGCGGCTGAGCGGCACCGACGACATCGCGATCGGTATTCCGGTCGCGGGACGAGGTGAACAGGCGCTCGACGATCTGGTCGGCATGGTCGTCAACACCCTGGTGTTGCGGGCCGAGGTCGACGCGGCGGCCTCGTTCACCGACCTGCTGGCGTCGGTGCGCGAGCAGGATCTGGCGGCGTTCGCCCACGCGGGTGTGCCGTTCGAGCGCCTGGTCGAGGTGCTCAATCCGGTTCGCTCGCAGGGACGGCACCCGCTGTTCCAGGTGATGCTGACCTTCCAGAACACCGGTCCGAGCGCGCTGGAGCTGCCCGGTCTCACGGTGTCGGAGCTGCGGATCGATCCGCCGACCGCCAAGTTCGATCTGCAGCTGACGTTGACCGACAGCACCGAGCCGGGCGCCGACGCGGTCGGCATGGATGCCGAACTGGTCTACGCCACCGATCTTTTCGACGCCACGTTCGCCAAGACCTTCGCGGCGCGGCTGGTGCGCGTCCTCGAGGCGGTCGCCGCCGATCCGGCCATCGTGATCGGTGAGATCGAACTGCTGGATCCGGCCGAACGCGCACTGCTCGTGCGGCATTGGAACGAGACCGCGTTCGAGATCGATGCGGCGTTGCCGCGCAGCTCCGAGGATGCCGCGCAAACGCTGATCTCGCTGTTCGAAGCGCAGGTGGCGCGGACGCCCGAGGCGACCGCGATCACCTTCGAGGGGACAAGTCTGTCCTACGCCGAATTCGCCGATCGGGTGCGCCGGCTGGCGCGCCGGCTCATCGCCGCCGGCGTCGGGCCGGAATCGGTGGTGGCGCTGGGGATGCGGCGTTCCATCGATCTGGTCGCCGGGATCTACGCCGTGAGCGCGGCCGGTGGCGCCTATCTGCCTCTGGATCCGGATCACCCGGCCGAGCGCATCGCCTACATCGTCGAGACCGCGCGCCCGGCAATGATCCTCACCTCGACCGGTGACGGGATCGCGGACGCCTTCGCCGAACTGCCCGCCGCCACGGTGGTCACGGCCGTCGACGAGCTGGATCTGTCGCAGTACTCGGGCGATCCGATCACCGACGACGATCGGGTGGCGCCGCTGCTGCCGTCGAACACCGCCTACGTGATCTTCACGTCGGGCTCGACCGGCCGCCCGAAGGGTGTGGCCGTACCGCACTCCGCGATCGTCAACCGCCTGGTGTGGATGCACGCGCAGTACGGGCTGGCCGCCTTCGATGTGGTGTTGCAGAAGACGCCGGCGACCTTCGACGTGTCGGTGTGGGAGTTCTTCTGGCCCTTGCAGATCGGCGCGCGGCTGGTCGTGGCCAAGCCGGACGGCCATCGCGATCCCGCGTATCTGGCGGAACTGATCGCGGCCGAGGGCGTCACCGTGGCGCACTTCGTGCCGTCGATGCTGGCGGTCTACCTGACCGCACTGGGCGCCGACGCCGGCGCCGACAGCACGTTGCGCAATGTCTTCGCCTCCGGTGAGGCGCTGCCGGCGCAGACCGCGCAGCAGTTGCGCGCGCTGACCGGAGCTCGGCTGCACAACCTCTACGGTCCCACCGAGGCGGCGGTCGACGTCACCTATCACGAGGTGGTCGACACCGACACCACGACGGTGCCGATCGGCGCCCCGGTGTTCAACACCCAGGTCTACGTGCTGGATTCGCGGCTGCGGCCGGTTCCGGCCGGTGTCTCGGGTGAGCTGTATCTGGCGGGCGCACAGCTGGCGCACGGCTATGTCGGCCGGGTGGATCTGACCTCGGACCGCTTCGTCGCCAATCCGTTCGGTTCCGGTGAGCGGATGTACCGCACCGGCGACCTCGTGTACTGGAGTCCGGCCGCCGCCAACGGCGGTACCGGTGCCGGCGGTGAGCTGGTCTACCTGGGCCGCACCGACTTCCAGGTGAAACTGCGCGGTCAGCGCATCGAACTCGGTGAGATCGAGGCCGCCCTGACGTCGGTGGACGCGGTGGCCCAGGCCGTCGTGGTGGTGCGTTCCGACGATCGGCTCGGCGATCAGCTGGTGGCCTATCTGGTCCCGGCCGCCACGACCATCGATATCGACGCGGTGAAAGCGGCGCTGGCGCAGCAACTTCCGGCCTACATGGTGCCGAACGCCTGCGTCGTACTGGACGAACTGCCGCTCAACGCCTCGGGCAAACTCGATCGTCGCGCCCTGCCCGCGCCGACCTTCGAGGCGAAGGTGTTCCGCGCGCCGACCACCTCGGTGGAGCAGACCGTCGCCGACACCCTCGCCGAGGTGCTGGGGCTCGAGCGGGTCGGTCTCGACGACGACTTCTTCGAACTGGGCGGCAACTCGCTGATCGCCACCCAGGTCGCCGCCCGCCTCGGCGCGGCCCTGGACACCGAGGTCGCGGTGCGGACGCTGTTCGAGGCGACCACCGTCGCCGCACTGGCCGCGCGCGTGGAAACCCATGCGGGACAGGGCGGGCGGACCCCGCTGGCGCCGCGGCCCCGCCCGGCGCTGGTGCCGTTGTCGCCGGCGCAGCAGCGCATGTGGTTCCTCAACCGCTTCGACAATCGCACCGCGGTGAACAACATCCCGGTCGCGATCCGGCTGACCGGTGCACTCGACGCCCGGGCACTCGCCGCCGCGGTGGCCGATGTGCTGGCGCGGCACGAGGTGCTGCGCACCGTGTATCCGGCCGTCGCCGGTGTCGGCTACCAGCAGGTGCTGCCGGTGTCGCAGGTCGCGCTCGACCTGACTCCGGAACCGGTGGCCACCGCCGACGTGGCCGCGCGTATCGCCGAACTCGTCGGCGTGTTCTTCGACGTCACCACCGAGATCCCGTTCCGGGCCACGCTGCTCGAACTCGACCGCGAGTCCCACATCGTGGTGCTGGTCATGCACCACATCAGTTCCGACGGCTTCTCGTTGCGGCCGCTGCTGCGCGATATCGTCTCGGCCTACTCCGAGCGGACGCGCGGCGAGGCGCCGGTCTGGTCGCCGCTGCCGGTGCAGTACGCCGACTACGCGCTGTGGCAGCACGAGGTCCTCGGCGACGAGGACGATCCGCAGTCCCCGGCCGCGCGCCAGATCGACTACTGGCGCCGGCAGCTGCGCGATCTGCCCGATCAGCTCGAACTGCCCGCCGATCGGCCCCGGCCCGAAATCGCCACCAACGCCGGTGCCACGCACAGCTTCTCGATCGACGCCGAACTGCACGCCGCGCTGGCGGAGCTGGCCCGCGTCCGCGGCGTCACACTGTTCATGCTGATGCACGCCGTGCTGGCCACCTGGGCGGCGCGGTTGTCGGGCACCGACGACATCGCCATCGGCACGCCGATCGCGGGCCGCGGTGAGGCGGCGCTCGACGATCTGGTCGGCATGTTCGTCAACACCCTGGTGCTGCGTACGCCGGTGCGCTCGGACGCGAACTTCACCGAGGTACTCGACGAGGTCCGCCGGACCGATCTTGCCGCTTTCGCCCACGCCGATGTGCCGTTCGAACGGCTCGTCGACGTGCTCAGCCCGGCGCGCTCGCAGGCACACCATCCGCTGTTCCAGGTCGCGCTGACCTTCGAGGCCACCGGCCAGGCGGACGCGACCACCGTCGCACTGCCCGGACTGAACCTCGACGTCGTGGAATTCGACGCGGGCACAGCGAAATTCGACCTGCAGCTGACCGTCGGCGCGGTCGCCGCGGGCGGCCTCACCGGCGGTGAGGGCGTCACCGGTGGCCTGAACCTGCTGTGGAGCTACGCCACCGAACTGTTCGACCCGGAGACGATCACCGCGTTCTCCGACCGATTCGTGCGCATTCTGCACACCGTGGTCGAGGACCCGGCGGCCGTTGTGGGCGATATCGACCTGCTCGGCGAGGCCGAACGCATCGATGTCGCCGATCGCTGGGTGTCCTCCGGTCGCGACAACACCACCGGCCGGTTCGCGGACGAGTCCACGACCCTGTCGGATCTGTTCGACGCGGTCGCGGCGGCCCACCCGGAGCGGATCGCGGTGACCTCGGGCGACGACCGGCTGACCTACGCGTCGCTGGATCAGCGGGCCAATCAGCTCGCGCGCCGCCTGATCGACGAAGGGGTGGGACCGGACCGTCTGGTGGCGGTGATGCTGCCGCGTTCGGCCGATCTCGTGGTCGCACTGCTGGCGGTCGTCAAATCCGGCGCCGGCTACGTGCCGATCGATCCGACCTACCCGGCCGATCGCATCGCCTACGTCCTCGGCGACTCCCGGCCCGCGGCGCTCATCGTCGACAGCAGCGTCGAGGTGGATCAGGAGGGACCGGCCGAGATCATCGCCACCCTGCCGACGATCCTGATGGACGACTACGGCATCGACGTCCCCGATATGGTCGACGCGGGGGAGACCCCGGTCACCGACGAGGACCGAATCGCACCGCTGACCGCCGACACCGTCGCCTACGTCATCTACACCTCCGGCTCCACCGGCCGGCCCAAGGGCGTGGCGGTCGAACATCGGAATGTGGTGCGGCTGTTCGCCAATACCGATCGCGAGTTCGGTTTCGACGCCGACGACGTGTGGACGTTGTTCCACTCGTTCGCCTTCGACTTCTCCGTCTGGGAGCTGTGGGGCCCGCTGCTGTACGGCGGCCGCCTCGTGGTCGTGGACTACTACACCTCGCGCTCGCCCGAGCAGTTCCTGGAGCTGTTGCGCGACGAGCGCGTGACGGTGCTCAACCAGACGCCGTCGGCCTTCTACCAGCTGGCCGAGGCCGATCGCAATGCCGCGCCCGCGGTATCGCAGGCGCGGCCGAACGTGGTGGCGCCGCTGGCGCTGCGCTACGTGGTGTTCGGTGGTGAGGCGCTGGAACTGCGGCGGCTGTCCGATTGGGTGGCGCGCCACGGCGACGGCCACGGGCCGGACACCGTGGGCTCCCCGCGGCTGGTCAACATGTACGGCATCACCGAGACCACCGTGCACGTCTCGCATCGGGTGCTGGACACCGAAACCATCTCCACCGCAACGGGTTCGGTCCTCGGCCGGGCGATCTCCGGGCTGAGCGTCTATGTGCTCGACGACCGGCTGCACCCGGTTCCGGTAGGCGTCGCCGGTGAAATGTACGTCGCCGGACCGCAGTTGTCGCGCGGCTACCTCGGGCGGCCCGACCTCACCTGCGCGCGGTTCGTCGCGAATCCGCTGGGAGAGGCCGGAACTCGCCTCTACCGCACCGGCGACGTGGCGCGTTGGAACCGCTTCGGGGAGCTCGAGTACCTGGGTCGCGCCGACGATCAGGTGAAGGTCCGCGGCTTCCGTATCGAACTCGGTGAGATCGAGTCCGCCGTACTCGCCCAGCCCGCGGTCGCGCAGACCGCGGTGGTGGTGCGTGAGGATCAGCCCGGCGATCAGCGCATCGTCGCGTACCTGGTGCCGGATGGCGGCGCCGCGCCGGATCTGGACGCGGTCCGGGCCGGAGCGGCCGATCTGCTGCCCTCCTACATGGTGCCCACCGCGTTCGTGGTGATCGATCGAATCCCGTTGACCGTCAACGGGAAGCTGGATCGCCGGGCACTGCCCGCACCCGCGGCGCAAGCGCGGACCTTCCGCGCACCGCAGACCCCGGTCGAGGAGGCCGTGGCCACGGTGTTCGCCGACGTCCTGGATCTGGAGCGGGTCGGGCTCGACGACGACTTTTTCGAGCTGGGCGGTAACTCGCTGATCGCGACCCGGGTGGTCGCGCGGATCTCGGACGCGCTGGGCGTCACCGTCGCGGTGCGTTCGCTGTTCGAGGCCTCCACTGTGGAAGCCCTGGCGGCGAAGGTGGAATCGCATACCGGTGGGGAGGCGCGGCAGCGACTGGTCGCCCGCCCGCGCCCGGAGCTGGTGCCGCTGTCGTTCGCGCAGCAGCGCATGTGGTTCCTCAACCAGTACGACACCTCGGCCGCGGCCTACAACCTGCCGCTGGCCATCCGGTTGTCCGGCGAACTCGACACCGCCGCACTGGAATTGGCGATCTTCGATGTCATCCGCCGGCACGAGTCGCTGCGCACCCGCTACCCCGAGCACGGCGGTACGCCGACCCAGCTGGTGGTTCCGGCCGAGCAGATCCCGATGGACCTGCGGGCCTATCCCATCGACGAGGCCGAGCTCGTCAGCGCTCTGGCGGAATTCGCCGCCATCGGATTCGATGTGGCCGAGCAGGTTCCGTTGCGCGCCCGGCTGTTCGAGGTGCAGTCCGATGAGCATGTGCTCGTCGTGGTGGTGCACCACATCGCCGGTGACGGCATCTCGATGGGCCCGCTGGCCCGCGATGTGATGACCGCCTACACCGCCCGCACCCAGGGCGGCGCGCCGGGCTGGGCGCCGCTGGCGGTGCAGTACGCCGATTTCGCGATCTGGCAGCGTGAGGTCCTCGGTACCGAAGACGATCCGCAATCGCTGCTGGCCCGTCAGATCGCCTACTGGCAGCAGGCGCTCGAGGGCGTCCCCGACGAACTGTCCCTGCCGACCGACCGGCCGCGGCCGACGGTGGCGTCCCATCGCGGCGCCACGCTGCGCCGCACCTTGTCGCCGGAACTGGTCTCGGCACTGGAAGAGGTTGCCCGCGGGCGCGGTTCGTCGCTGTTCATGGTCGTGCACAGCGCGCTGGCCGTCCTGCTGGCCCGGATGTCGGGCACCGACGACATCGCGGTGGGTACGCCGATCGCCGGTCGTGGTGAGGCGGCGCTCGACGATCTCGTCGGCATGTTCGTCAACACGCTGGTGCTGCGGACCGAGGTCGATCGCGCCGAATCCTTCGCGGCGCTGCTGGACCGCACCCGGCATGTCGACCTCGAGGCCTTCGGCAACGCCGATGTGCCGTTCGAGCGACTCGTGGATGTGCTGGCGCCGGAGCGTTCGCAGGCCCGCAATCCGCTGTTCCAGGTGGCGTTGTCGTTCCAGAACATGGAGCGGGCGACGCTGGAGCTGCCCGGCCTGACCGTGTCCTCGCTCGAACTCGACGAGCACATCGCCCGCTTCGACCTGCAGTTCACGCTGTCGGAGCAGGACTCGTCGCGGATGGCGCTGGCGCTGACCTATGCCACGGATCTGTTCGACGAGGCAACCGCGGATTCGATCGTGGTGCGCTGGCTGGCCGTCCTCGAGGCCGTCGCCGCCGACCCCGACGCGCCGGTGGGCGCCATCGATATCCTCGATGCCACCGAGCGCGCCGACCTGATCTCCCGCACCGGCGGTCCCGCACTGCCCGGCGGCCGGTTGCCGGATCTGCTGGATGCCGCGGTGGCGCGGAACCCGTTGGGCGAGGCCGTCGTTCACGGCGAGACCCGGCTGACGTACCGCGAACTCGACGAGCGGTCCAACCGGTTGGCGCGGTCGCTGATCGCGCGCGGCGTCGGTCCCGAGGATCTGGTCGCGATCGCGGCGGCGCGCTCGGCGGACTCCTATATCGCCCAGTGGGCGGTGGCGAAGTCCGGTGCGGCCTTCCTGCCCATCGACCCGACCTATCCGGCCGACCGCATCCTGCACATGGTCACCGATTCCGGCACCAGGATCGGCCTGACCACCGCCGACGCGGTCGACGGCCTGCCCGGATCGGTGCAGTGGCTGGTGCTCGGAACGCTCATGGAGGCCGAACTCGATTCGTTCGCGGCCGAGCCGGTCACCGACGCGGATCGGGTACGCCCGCTGCATCCGCAGCACCCCGCGTACGTCATCTACACCTCCGGTTCCACCGGTGTGCCCAAGGGCGTGGTCGTACCCCATACCGGTCTGGCGACCCTGAACGCCGAGCAGATCGCGCGGTACGGCCTGAACACCGAGTCGCGCACCCTGCACTTCTCCTCGCCCAGTTTCGACGCCTCGGTGATGGAGCTGCTGTTCGCACTCGGCCCCGGCGGCACCCTGATCGTGGTCCCGGGCGGTGTGTTCGGCGGTACCGAGCTCTACGAGCTGATCCGGCGCGAGCAGGTCACGCACCTGTTCAGCACCCCGGCGGTACTGGCGACGATCGAGCCCGACGGCCTGGACAGCGTCCGGATGATCGCGGTCGGCGGCGAGTCCTTCTCGCCGGAACTCATTGCGAAGTGGGCGATTCCGATCGGCGACGGCGCCGTACGCGACTTCTTCAACATCTACGGCCCGACCGAGGCCACCATCGTGGTCAATATCGGTGAGCCGCTGCTGCCGGGCGATCCGGTCACCATGGGCGGGCCCACCCGCGGCGTGCAGTCGCTGGTGCTGGACAACCTGCTGCAGCCGGTGCCCGACGGTGTCGTCGGCGAGCTGTACGTCTCCGGTATCGCGGTGACCCGCGGCTATCTGGGCCGCGCCGCGCTGACCGCCGACCGGTTCGTGGCCAACCCGTTCGTCCCGGGGGAGCGGATGTACCGCACCGGTGACGTGGTGCGCTGGACCTCGCGGCAGCAGACCGATGGTGTCGAGCACCGTCTCGAATACATCGGCCGCTCCGACTTCCAGGTGAAGGTGCGCGGTTTCCGCATCGAACTGGGTGAGATCGACGCCGCCCTCACCTCGCACGAGTCGGTGGAATTCGCCGTGACCATCGGTCACCGCAGCGCCGCTGGTGCGGTGTCCATCGTCTCGTATGTCACTGCCGCACAGGGATATTCGCTCGATGTCGCGGCGGTCACCGAACATGTCGGCGAGCGGTTGCCCGGTTACATGGTGCCCTCGTCGATCATGGTGCTGGACCGGATCCCGCTGACGCCGGCCGGCAAGCTGGACCGCCGGGCGCTGCCGGAGCCGGTCTTCGCCTCCGACGTGGCCTTCCAGGCGCCGCGGAATCCGCTGGAACACACCATCGCCGAGGTCTTCTGCGAGGTGCTCGGGCTGGATCGGGTCGGTATCGACGACTCGTTCTTCGCACTGGGCGGCGACAGCATCGTGTCCATTCAGCTGGTGTCGCGGGCCAAGGCGCGCGGCGTGGTGTTCTCCCCGCGCGATGTGTTCGAACAGCGCACGGTCGCCGGGCTGGCGGCCATCGCGCAGTCCGGCGACGCCCAGGGCGCCGGGCCGGCGCGGCTGGAGGAACTGCCCGGCGGTGGTGTCGGCACCATGCCGCTGACCCCGGTGGTCCGGTTCATGATGGAGCGTCCGGGATCGATCCGGCGCTTCAATCAGACGGTGGCACTGGAGCTTCCGGCGGGTATCGACCGCGCCGGGATCGCCGCGACCGCGGCCGCCGTCATCGATCGCCACGACATGCTGCGGGCACGGCTGCGCCGGCACGCGGGTGCGGAGTGGATCGTCGAGACGGCCGAACCCGGCACGGTGGATGTGGACGCGCTGATCGACCGGGTCGAATTCGATCCGGCGGTCGACGACGACACTTTGTTCGACATCGCGACCGGGGCGTTGAACGAGACCCTGGATCGCCTGGATCCCGAAGCGGGCGTGGTGATCCGGTTCGTCTGGCTCGATCCGGCGACCGCCGGCGACCGGACCGGCCGCCTCGTGGTCGTCGCCCACCACCTGGTGATCGACGGTGTGTCCTGGCGCATCCTGGTGCCCGACTTCGTCATGGCCTGGGGACAGATCTCGTCGGGGCAGACTCCCGAGCTGACCCCGCCGGCGACGAGCATGCGCACCTGGGCCCATGCCCTGGAGCGGGTCGCCGCCGACCGCGCCGAGGAACTCGACCGGTGGCTCGCGGTGGTCGACGGGCCGGATCCGCTGTTCACCCGGCGGCCCATGGACCCGCGGATCGATGTGTCCCGGGTGCTGGAACGGCATCGGGTGCAGACCTCGACCGAGGTGACGCGGACCCTGCTGACGACGGTTCCGGCGTTGTTCCACGGTGGTGTGAACGACGGTCTGGTGACCGCCCTGGTGCTGGCGGCCGCCGCGTGGCGGACCGGCCGCGACGCGTCCTCGGATTCGCTGCTGATGCGCATGGAGGGCCACGGCCGCGAGGAAGAGCTGGTGCCCGGTGCGGACCTGTCCCGCACGGTCGGCTGGTTCACCTCGATCTTCCCGGTCCGATTCGATCTGACCGGTATCGATATCGATGCCGCGCTGACCGGCGGCCCGGCGATGGGCGCCGCGATCAAGGCGATCAAGGAGCAGTTGCGGGCCGTACCGGACAAGGGTCTGGGCTACGGGCTACTGCGATACCTGAACGAGGACACGGCCGCGCGACTGCCGGCGCAGCAGCCGGGCCAGATCAGCTTCAACTATCTGGGCCGCGTCGCCGACGGTGCGATTCCCGAGGCACTGCGTGGTTTCGGCTGGATCCCGGCACCCGAATTGGGTTCGCTCGGTGGCGATTACGACGCCGATATGCCGGCGATGGCCCCGCTCGACATCAACGCCATCGTGGTCGGCGACGAACTCATCGCCACCATCGGCTATCCGCGCACCCTGCTCGACGGCGAGGCCGTCGCCGAATTCGGGCGACTGTGGGCCACCGCGGTGGAAGCGGTCGCGCACCACGCCGAATCGGCGCAGGCCGGCGGGCATACGCCGTCGGACTTCGCGCTCGTGCCGAGCACGCAGCGCGATGTCGACGAGTGGGAGCGTCGCTTCCCGGCGCTGACCGATGTGTGGCCGCTGTCGGCGCTGCAGGCCGGACTGCTGTTCCACGCGCAGCTGGCGTCGGCGTCGGTCGACGTCTACACCGCGCAGGCGGTGCTCACCCTGACCGGCCGGGTCGACGCGTCCCGGTTGCGTTCGGCCGCACAGGCTCTCGTCGATCGGCACGATGTGCTGCGGGCCGCCTTCGTCTCCGATGCCGAGGGCAATCCGGTGCAGGTGGTACTCGACGAGGTCGACCTGGCCTGGATCGAACACGACCGCCGCGCCAGTGGTGAGTTCGCCGATCTGATCGAGGCCGATCGGATGGATCGGTTCGATCTGGCGGCGCCGCCGCTGATCCGCTTCACCCTCATCCAGGTCGGCGCCGACAGCTGGCGACTGGCCGTATCCAACCATCACATCCTGCTCGACGGCTGGTCGATGCCGCTGCTGATGCGGGATCTGCTGGTGCTCTACGCCACGCACGGCGACGCCAGTGCGCTGCAGCCGGTCCGGTCCTACCGCCACTTCCTGGAATGGGCGGCGCAGCAGGATCATTCGGCGTCGGTGCAGGCGTGGACGCAGGCGCTGTCCGGGGTCGACGAGCCCACCCTGCTGACCCGGCCCGATGCCGGACGCGAGATCACCGCACTGTCCGGTGAGTACGTGTTCGAACTCGGCGAGGCGACCACGGGACGGCTCACCGCGCTGGCGAGTGAACTCGGCGTCACGGTGAACACGGTGCTGCAGGTGGCCTGGGGTGTGCTGCTGGGCCGCTGGACCGGACACGCCGACGTGCTGTTCGGCACCACGGTGTCCGGCCGCCCGCCGCAGCTGTCCGGCGTCGAATCCATGGTCGGCCTGTTCATCAACACGGTGCCGGTGCGGGTTCGCTTCGACGAATCGGAATCCCCGCGCGATCTGCTGCTGCGGATTCAGGGCGAGCAGGCGGATCTGCTGGACCACCACTACGTGGGGCTGGCGGAGATCCAGGCCGCGGCCGGTATCGGCGGATTGTTCGACACCCTGGTGGTGTTCGAGTCGTATCCGGTCGACGCCGAGGGTATCCAGGCCCAGGCCGCCGATATCGACGGGATGGCCGTCACCGACCTCGACGCCACCGATGCCACGCACTATCCGCTGACGCTGATCGTGCAGCTCGACACCATCGCCGGGGACGGGGCCGACGGACCGCGCCAGAACCTGCGGATCCGGGCCGGCTACCTGCGAGATCTGTTCGACGAGAGCACGGTCGAGCGCATCGCGGATCGCCTGGTCCGGGTGTTCGAGGCGATGACCGCCGAGCCGGACAGCGCGCTCGGCGATATCGATCTGCTCGAATCCGGTGAACGCGACACGCTCGTCTCGCGGTGGAACACCACCGATTTCGACCTGGCCGCCGCACTGGCCGAGCGCGAGGTCGGCGCCGCCGACCTGGTCGCGATGTTCGCCGCGCAGGTGGCCCGCACGCCCGACGCGCCCGCTGTGACGTTCGAGGGGACAAGTCTGTCCTATGCCGAATTCGCCGCGCGGGTGAATTCGCTGGCGCGCTGGCTGATCGAACGCGGTGTCGGACCCGAGTCGCTGGTCGCACTGGGTATGCGCCGGTCGCTCGATCTGCTGGTCGGGATGTACGCGGTGGCCACCACCGGTGCGGCCTACGTCCCGCTGGACCCCGATCACCCGGTCGAGCGCACGCGCTACATCCTCGAGACCGCCGACCCGGTGTGTGTGCTCACCTCCGGCGCGGATCTGGAAATCGATACCGCGCAGGTCCGTATCGATCTGCTGGATCTGTCGGGCTATTCGGCCGAGCAGGTGACCGACCGCGACCGGCGGGCGCCGCTGCGGCCGGAGAACACGGCCTACGTGATCTTCACGTCGGGATCGACCGGACGTCCGAAGGGTGTCGCGGTCCCGCACGCGGCGATCGTGAACCGCCTGGTGTGGATGCAGGCCGAATACGGGCTCACCGAGACCGATGTGGTGTTGCAGAAGACGCCGGCGACCTTCGACGTCTCGGTGTGGGAGTTCTTCTGGCCCTTGCAGATCGGCGCGCGGCTGGTGGTCGCGAAGCCGGAGGGCCACCGGGATCCGAGCTATCTGGCCGAGCTGATCACCGCCGAGCAGGTGAGCGTGACGCACTTCGTGCCGTCCATGCTGACCGTGTTCGTGATGGAATCCACGGTCGCGCGGTGTGTTTCGCTGCGCATGGTCTTCGCCTCCGGTGAGGCGCTGAGCCCGCGGTCCGCGCATCGGCTGCGCGAACTCACCGGCGCCGAGCTGCACAACCTGTACGGCCCGACCGAGGCCGCCGTCGACGTCACCTACCACCGTGTGGTCGACGCCGACGTGGATTCGGTACCGATCGGCCGGCCGGTCTACAACACCCGGGTCTATGTGCTGGACGCGCGCCTGCGGCCCGCACCGGTGGGTGTCGCGGGTGAGCTCTATCTGGCGGGCGATCAGCTGGCGCGCGGATACGTGTCCCGTGCGGAGCTGACCGCGGACCGCTTCGTCGCCAACCCGTTCGCCGTATCCGATGGGGGCACTCCCGAGGGCCCTGCGGGGTCACGCTCCGCTACCGCCTCCGGGCCCGCCGGTCGTGCCCCGACCGGTGCGCGCATGTACCGGACCGGCGACCTGGTGATGTGGAGCGCCGACGGTGAGCTGCAATACCTGGGCCGCACCGACTTCCAGGTGAAGCTGCGTGGTCAGCGTCTCGAACTCGGTGAGATCGAGGCCGATCTGGCCGCACTGGACGAAGTGTCCCAGTCGGTCGTGGTGGTGCGCGGCGATCAGCACACCGGTGATCATCTGGTGGCCTATGTGGTGGCCGCGCCGGGCTGCACGGTCGAACCCGAACTCGTACGCGAGGAACTCGCGCAGCGACTGCCCGCCTACATGGTGCCGTCGGTGGTGATGGTGCTGGACGCACTGCCGCTCAACGCCTCCGGCAAGCTCGATCGCCGGGCGCTGCCCGCGCCGGTCTTCGAGGCCGCGGTATTCCGCGCCCCGACCACCCCGGTGGAGGAGATCGTCGCGACCACCTTCGCCGAGGTGCTGGGTGTGGACCGGGTCGGCCTGGACGACGACTTCTTCGCCTTGGGCGGCAACTCGCTGATCGCCACCCAGGTCGCCGCGCGGCTGTCGGCGTCACTGGACGCGCAGCTGGGTGTCCGCGAGATCTTCGAGGCGTCCACCGTGGCCGCCCTGGCGGCCCGGGCGGAATCCGGCGCCGGGACCGTGGCCCGGATGCCACTGGTGCCCCAGCCTCGCCCGGATCGCATTCCGCTGTCGCTGGCGCAGCAGCGGATGTGGTTCCTGAACCGCTTCGATCCCGAATCGGCCGTCGACAACATCCCCATCGTGGTGCGCCTGTCGGGCCTGCTCGATCGTCAGGCGCTGCACATCGCGGTCGCCGACGTGATCGCCCGGCACGAATCGCTGCGGACCCGCTATCCCGAGATCGACGGGTCGGCGTTCCAGGAGATCATGCCCACCGCGGGCGTCATCCCCGATCTGACTCCGGTGGAGGCGTCGGAAGCCGAACTGCCGCTGCGGCTCTCGGAACTGGTGCTGACCGGATTCGATGTGACGGCCGAGCCGCCGTTCCGCGCGCGGCTGTTCGAGATCAGCCCGACCGAACACGTGCTGGCCGTGGTGGTGCACCACATCTCGGGTGACGGCTTCTCCATGGGCCCGTTCGCACGCGATGTGATGACCGCCTACGGCGCGCGGGTCGAGGGTGGCGAGCCGGGCTGGCGCCCGCTCGAGGTCCAGTACGCCGATTTCGCGGTGTGGCAGCGGGCCGCGCTCGGATCCGAGAACGATCCGAATTCGACCATCTCCCAGCAGATCTCGTACTGGAAGCAGACGCTGAGCGGTGCGCCGGAACAGCTCGACCTGCCCGCGGATCGCCCGCGGCCGGCGGTGGCCTCCGGACGCGGTGGTATCCACACCTTCGAGATCGGCGCGGATGTCCAGACGCGGCTGGCCGACCTCGCCCGTGATCGCGGCGCGACCATGTTCATGGTGGTCCACGCCGCGCTGGCGGTCCTGCTGGCGCGGTTGAGCGGTGAGCCCGACATCTCCATCGGCACGCCGGTGGCGGGCCGTGGCGACAAGGCGCTCGACGACATGATCGGCATGTTCGTCAACACGCTGGTACTGCGCACGGATATCGACGGCGCCACCACCTTCGGCGAGTTGCTGCAGACGGTGCGTACCGGCGATATCGCGGCCTTCGGACATGCGGATCTGCCGTTCGAGCGACTGGTCGAGATTCTCAACCCGCGCCGTTCGCAGGCCCGCAATCCGCTGTTCCAGGTGCTGCTGTCGCTGCAGAACACCCGCCAGACGACCCTGGAACTGCCGGGGCTGACCGTCGGCGGGGTCGAATTGCCGATCGAGACGGCCAAATTCGACCTCGCGGTGGAGCTCACCGAGCGGTTGCGCGCGGCCGACTCCACCGGTAACGGCGGGATGGTTCCGGCCGGCATCACCGCGAAGTTCGTCTACGCCACCGATCTGTTCGATCCCGAGACCATCGCCGGGTTCGCGCAGCGGTTCCTCCGAATCCTCAAGGCCGTCACCGCGGCTCCGGATCGCCCGGTCGGCGATCTGCCGCTGCTGGACACCTGGGAAGCCGCGCAGCAGCTGCGGGGCTGGAACTCCACCGCCGTCACCGTCGGGACGCCGGTTCCGGTGTCCGATCTGCTGGACGCCCGCGCCGAGGCCACGCCGGACGCCGTCGCGGTCGTGGACCGTTCGACCGCCGATCGGGTGGCGGCAGGATCGGTCGCCCCGACCCTGACCTACGCGGAACTGACCGGCCGGGTGCATCGCCTGGCCCGCCATCTCGTCGCCGCCGGTGTCGGCCCCGACGTGCGGGTCGTGCTGGGGATGCGGCGCTCGGTCGATCTGGTGGTCGCCATCCACGCCGTGCTGGCCGCCGGTGGCGCCTATGTGCCGCTGGACCTGGACCAGCCGGACGAGCGCATCGCCTACGTCGTGGAGACCGCGGCGCCGGGTTGTGTGCTGACCACCTCGCGCGACGACTTCACCGTCGCGGACGTGCCCACCGTCCTGGTGGACGAGCTGGACCTGTCGCGGTACTCCGACGCGCCGGTCACCGACGCCGAGCGGATCGCGCCGCTGCGCCCGCAGCATCTGGCCTACGTGATCTTCACCTCCGGTTCCACCGGTCGCCCGAAGGGTGTGGGCGTCCCGCACGCCGCGCTGTACAACCAGATGCACTGGCTCATCTCGGAATTCGGCATCCAGGCCGAGGACGTGGTGCTGTACAAGACCCCGGCCACCTTCGACGCCTCGGTCTGGGAGCCGTTGGCGCCGCTGCTGGTCGGTGCGCGGATGGTGGTCGCGAGCCCCGACGGACATCGCGACACCGACTTCCTCCGCGAGGTCATCGCGGCCGAGCGGATCACCCTGGCCTCGTTCGTCCCGTCGCTGCTGACGGTGTTCGCGGGCACCGCGGACGCGGCGGCCCTGGGCTCGCTGCGGGCACTGCTGGTCGGTGGTGAGAGTTTCACCGGCGATACGGTGCGCGCGTTCCGGCGACTCGGCCTGTCCGATGTCGCACTGGTCAACCTGTACGGCCCGACCGAATTCACCGTCAACGCGACCTATGCGGTGGCGCCGGCGGCGGATGCCGATATCCGCCCGGCCACGCTGCCGATCGGTGCGCCGGTGTGGAACACGCAGGCCTACGTGCTGGATTCGCGTCTGCATCCGGTTCCCCCGGGTGTCGCGGGTGAGCTGTATCTGGCGGGCGAACAGCTGGCCCGTGGGTACGTCGGCCGCGCCGGGCTCACCGCGGAGCGATTCGTGGCGAATCCGTTCGGCGCCGGTGGTTCTCGCCTGTACCGCACCGGCGACCTGGTCGCCCGCGACGGCGAGGGTGTGCTGTTCTATCGCGGCCGCAGCGACTTCCAGGTGAAGCTGCGCGGTCTGCGCATCGAACCGGGCGAGATCGAATACGCGCTGCGCGAACATGATTCGATCGCACAGGCGGTGGCAGTCGTGCGTTCCGGTGAGCGCAGCGGCGACCGGCTGGTGGCCTACGTCGTCCCCACCGATCCGGCGGCCGCCGACGGCGAGCTGGACGCGACGCTGCGGACCCACCTGGCCGCCATGCTGCCGTCCTACATGGTGCCGTCAGCGATCGTGGTCCTGGACGCACTGCCGCTGAGCGCGAACGGCAAACTCGATCGCCGGGCGCTGCCCGAACCGTCCTTCGAGGTCCGCGAATTCCGGGCACCGTCGACGCCGATCGAGGAGATCGTCGCCAACACCTTCGCCGATGTGCTCGGCCTCGACGCCGGCACTCGCGCGGTGGGTGTGGACGACGACTTCTTCGAGCTCGGCGGCAACTCGCTGATCGCCACCCAGGTGGTCGCCCGCCTGGGTAGCGCGCTCAACACCCGGATTCCGGTCCGGATGCTGTTCGAGGCGCCGACCGTGGGCGCGCTGGCCGCGCGGGTCGAGGGTGAGGCCGGGGCCGGCCGCCGCGAACTGGTCGCGGGCCCGCGCCCGGATCGGATTCCGCTCTCGCTGGCACAGCAGCGGATGTGGTTCCTCAACCGCTTCGACCAGCAGTCCGCGGCCTACAACGTGCCGATGGCGGTACGGCTGACCGGCACGCTCGATATCGCCGCGCTGCGCGCCGCGATCGACGATCTGGTGGCCCGGCACGAGGTGCTGCGGACGGTCTATCCGCAGACCGACAGCGGACCGGTGCAGGTGATCCTGCCCGCCGCGCAGGCCGGTCCGGAACTCGCGGTCCGCACCCTCGCGGCCGCCGAGATCGAGGCGGCGGTCGTCGAACTGAGCTCGACGATCTTCGATGTCACCAGCGAGGTTCCGCTGCGGGTGACGCTGTTCGAGATCGCCGGCGAAGCCGGACAGGACACCACCGAGTACGTCCTCGCGATGGTGGTGCACCACATCTCCGGTGACGGTTCCTCGATGGGCCCGCTGACCCGGGATCTGATGACGGCGTACGCGGCTCGCTCCGCCGGTGCCGCGCCGGGCTGGGCGGCCCTGCCGGTCCAGTACGCCGACTACAGCATCTGGCAGCGCGATGTGCTGGGCAGCGAGGACGATCCGGAATCGCTGGCGGCCAAGCAGATCGACTACTGGAGTGCGGCACTGGCCGATCTGCCGGATCAGCTGGATCTGCCGGCCGATCGCCCGCGCCCGGCGGTGCAGACGTTCGCCGGCGGCAAGGTCGCCGTCGAGATCGACGCCGAAACCCACAGCGCGCTCGCCGAATTGGCGCGCGCGGAGGGCGCGACGCTGTTCATGGTCGTGCACACCGCGCTGGCGGTGCTGCTGGCCCGGCTGTCGGGTACCGACGACATCGCGATCGGCACGCCGATCGCGGGCCGTGGGGAGGCGGCGCTCGACGATCTGGTCGGTATGTTCGTCAACACCCTGGTCTTCCGGACCCGGGTCGGCGGCGGCGAATCCTTCGTGGAATTGCTGGCGCGCCAGCGCGATATCGACATCCAGGCCTTCGCGAACGCGGATGTGCCGTTCGAGCGGCTGGTCGAGGTGCTCAACCCGGTCCGGTCGACGGCGCGGCATCCGCTGTTCCAGGTCGGCCTGTCGTTCCAGAACCTGGCGCAGACCAACCTCGAACTGCCCGGCCTCACGGTCTCCGGCGTGGACTTCGACACCCAGCTGTCGCAGTTCGATCTGCACCTGATCATCGCCGACACCTACGGCGAATCCGGTACGCCCGAGGGCCTCAGTGGTGTATTCACCTATGCCACGGATATTTTCGACCACGACACGGTCGCCGGTTTCATCGACCGGTTCCAGCGGCTGCTGGCCGCCGTCGTCGCCGCGCCGCACGAGCCGGTCGGCGACTACGAACTGCTCGAACCGGCCGAGCGCCGGGCCCTCGTGGTCGGGCGCAACGCGACCGAGCGGGCGATGGATCGCGATGCGACGCTGGCATCACTGCTGGCGCGCACCGTGGCCGCGGATCCGACGGCCGAAGCGCTCGTCGACCCCGACGGCACCACGCTGACCTACGCCGAACTCGGCGACCGGGTGAACACCCTGGCGCGGCAGCTGGTCGATGCCGGTGTCGGCCCGGAGGCGCGGGTGGCGCTGGCGCTGCGCCGGTCGGTGAATCTGGTGGTGGCCATGTACGCCGTGGCCGCGGCCGGTGGCGCCTACGTGCCGGTGGACCCGGATCAGCCGGCCGAACGTACCGACTACATCCTGGATTCGGCGGCACCGGTCTGTGTGCTGACCGATGCCGATACCGCGTTCGAGACCGCACTCGCCCCCGTGCTGCGGATCGACGAGGTGGATCTGTCCGGCCGCTCGGCAGCCCCGCTGACCGATGCCGATCGCCTCGCGCCGCTGCGCGCGGCGAATACCGCGTACGTGATCTTCACCTCCGGCTCGACCGGCCGGCCCAAGGGTGTGGCCGTCTCACATGCCGCGATCGCGAACCAATTGCAGTGGAAGGCAGCGGAATTCGGGCTGGACTCCTCCGATGCGGTGCTGCTGAAGACCGCGGCCACCTTCGACCTGTCGGTCTGGGAGTTCTGGAGCGCCGCGGTCTGCGGTGGCCGATTGGTGATCGCGGCGCCCGACGGGCATCGCGACCCCGCCTATCTGAACCAGCTGATGGAGCGCGAGTGGGTCACCACCCTGCACGTGGTCCCGTCGATGCTGGACGCCCTGGTGGCCGACGGCCTGCCCGATTCGGTCTGGCGGGTGCTGGCCATCGGTGAGGCGCTGCCGGCGGGCCTGGCGCAGCGGCTGCGGGCCGAACTGCCGCGCACCGAGCTGTTCAACCTGTACGGGCCGACCGAGGCCGCGGTCTCGATCACCACTCACCGGGTCGCCGCCGCCGACACCACCTCGGTGCCGATCGGTGTGCCGGAGGCCAACAGTGGTGTCTACGTGCTCGACGATCGTCTGCACCCGGTTCCGGCCGGGGTGTCGGGTGAGCTGTATCTGACCGGTGTGCAGTTGGCGCGCGGCTACTTCGGCCGCGCCGATCTGACCGCCGAGCGGTTCGTGGCGAGCCCGTTCGGCGCCGGTGAGCGGATGTACCGCACCGGTGACCTGGTGGCCTGGAACAACGCGGGCGAATTGGAGTACCGCGGCCGTATCGACTTCCAGGTCAAGATTCGCGGTTTCCGCATCGAACTCGGCGAGATCGAGGCGGCGCTGCTGGCGCAGCCGCGCATCGCGCAGACCGCGGTGGTGGCCAAGGCCGATCCGCATCTCGGCGATCGCCTGGTGGCCTATCTGGTCCCCGCCGACGGCGCGATCGATGTGGAACGGGTGAAGGCCGAACTGCATTCGGCACTGCCCTCCTACATGGTTCCGGCCGCCTTCGTCGAACTGGCCGAGCTGCCGCTCACCGTGAACGGCAAGCTTGACCGGCGCGCACTGCCCGAGCCCGAATTCGAATCGGCGGCCTTCCGGGCGCCGCAGACACCGATCGAGGAAGCGGTCGCCTCCGTCTACGGCGAGGTGCTCAGCGTCGATCGCGTCGGTCTGGACGACGATTTCTTCGCCCTCGGCGGTAACTCGCTGCTGGCGACGCAGGTCGCCGCCCGGCTGGGCGCGCTGCTGGACACGCAGGTGCCCGTGCGGGCGCTGTTCGAGGCCTCGACGGTCGCGGGCCTGGCCGCCAACCTGGCCCAGCACGCGGGCGGCGGTGGCCGCCCGGCGCTGACCGCCGCGCCGCGTCCCGATCGGGTCCCGCTGTCGCTGGCGCAGAACCGCATGTGGTTCCTCAACCAGTTCGACCCGACCTCGGCGGTGGACAACATCCCCGCCGCCATCCGGCTCTCGGGTGAGCTGGACGTGGCCGCGCTGCGGGCCGCCGTCGGCGATCTCGTCGCACGGCACGAGATTCTGCGCACCGTCTATCCGGAAACCGCCGACGGGCCGGTGCAGCGGGTGCTGTCGCCGTCCGAGGTGCCGGTGCGGTTCGACATCGTGCCCGTCACCGAGAACGAGGTGATGGCCGCGGTCGCCGAGGTGGTGGCCACCGGATTCGACGTGACCACCGAGATCCCGTTCCGGATCCGGTTGCTGCAGGTGAGCGCCACCGAGTTCGTACTCGTCTTCGTGGCCCAGCACATCGCCGCCGACGGCTGGTCGATGGGCCCGCTGACGCGAGATCTGATGGTGGCCTACGCCTCTCGCGCCGAAGGCGCCGACCCGGCGTGGGCGCCGCTGCCGGTGCAGTACGCCGACTTCAGCATCTGGCAGCGCGATCTGCTCGGCTCCGAGGACGATCCGGAGAGCCTGCTGCGGGCACAGGCCGACTACTGGGCCGCTGCCCTTGCCGGACTGCCGGACGAGCTGAACCTGCCCGCGGACCGGGCCCGGCCGACCGTGCAGTCGTTCCGGGGTGGCCGCGTCACCTTCGATATCGAACCCGCGGTGCACGAACAGTTGCAGCGGATCGCGCGCGAGCACAACGCCACCATGTTCATGGTGGTGCACAGCGCGCTCGCGGTGCTGCTGGCCCGGCTGTCCGGTACCGACGACATCGCGATCGGCACCCCGATCGCGGGCCGCGGCGAGGCCGAACTCGACGATCTGATCGGCATGTTCGTCAACACGCTGGTCCTGCGCACCCACGTGCAGGGCGGATCGACATTCGGTGAACTGCTCGCGCGCGCCAAGGATGCGGATCTGCAGGCCTTCGCGCACGCCGACATCCCGTTCGAGCGGCTGGTGGAACTGCTCAACCCCGAGCGCTCCACCGCTCGCCACCCGCTGTTCCAGGTGGCGCTGTCGTTCGCGAACCTGCCCGAGGGCTCCTTCGAGCTGCCCGGGCTGCGGGTCTCCGGGGTGGACTTCGATGTCGACACCGCGAAGTTCGATCTGTCGCTGACCGTGCGCGAGAACGGCGAGGACGGCGGCATGTACGCCGAATTCTCCTATGCGCGTGATCTTTTCGACGACGAGACGGTCACCGTGTTCGCCCGGCGGTTCACCCGCCTGCTGGCGGCGATCATCGCCGAGCCGGCGACCCCGGTCGGCGATCTGCCGCTGCTGGAGGACACCGAGTACCAGCTGCTCACCCACGTGCACGGCGACGATGTGATGGCGACCGGTCTGCTGCCGGATCTCATGAGCCACGGCGTGCGTCTGGGCCGCGATCGCATCGCGGTGCGCTACAACGGCCGTTCGGTCACCTACGGCGAACTCGACGATCGGTCCTCGCGACTGGCGCGGGTCCTGATCGATCGCGGTGTCGGACCGGAGAAGCTGGTCGCGGTGTCGTTCCCGCGGTCGTTCGAGATGGTGCTGGCCGTACTCGCGGTGACCAAGGCCGGCGGTGCGCACGTTCCGGTTGATCCCACCTACCCCTCCGATCGCGTGCGGCATATGCTCACCGATTCCGGCGCGGTACTGGGTATCACGGGGTCGGCGCATGTCGACGCCCTGCCCGCCGACGTGGACTGGCTGGTGCTCGACGCGGATTCCACGGCGGAGCTGTGCGCCGCGCAGCCGGCGAAGCCGGTGACCGACGCGGATCGCACGGTGCCGCTGCGGATGTCGCATCCGGCCTATGTCATCTACACCTCCGGCTCGACCGGTCTGCCCAAGGGCGTCACCGTCACCCACTCCGGTCTGGGCGGTCTGGCCGATGTGGCGACCGGACTGTACGAACTGGAACCGCAGCATCGGTTCCTGCAGATCTGCTCGCCGAGCTTCGACCCGTCGGTGCTGGAATGGGTGTGCGCGTTCTACACCGGCGCCACCCTGGTCATCGTGCCGCCGGAGATCATCGGTGGTCCGGATCTGGCGCAGCTGCTGCGCACGGAGCAGGTGACCCACACCATCATCACGCCCGCGGTGCTGGGCACGATGGATCCGGAGGGCCAGCCGCTGCTGGTCACCTCGGTCGGTGGCGATGTCACCACGCCGGAGCTGCTGGCCAAGTGGCAGCCGGGGCGCAAGTACTTCAACGCCTACGGCCCGACCGAAACCACCATCATCTCCTCCTACGCGCGCCTGTTCCCGGGGCAGCACATCACCATCGGCACGCCGGTGCACGGCATGTCGGCCCTGGTGCTGGACGCGCGCCTGAACCCGGTCCCGCCGGGTGTCGCGGGTGAGCTCTATCTGGCCGGTGGCGCGCTCGCGCGCGGCTATCAGCGCCGCGCCGGGCTCACCGCAGACCGCTTCGTCCCCAACCCGTGGGGCGAACCGGGTACCCGGATGTATCGCACCGGCGATGTGGTGCGGTGGTACGCCGAACCCGGGGTGCGGGGCGGCAATATCGCGCGCGCGTCGGTGCCGTGGGAGCTGGATTACGTCGGCCGTAGCGACTTCCAGGTGAAGATCCGCGGCTTCCGCATCGAACTCGGCGAGATCGACGCGGTTCTGGGCAACCACCCCGATGTCGAGTTCGCGTTCACCATGGGGCGCGAAACCGAGGCCGGCGCCACGATTCTGGTGTCCTACGTCCTCGGCGCCACCGGGCGCGCGCCCGATCCGGCACGGCTGACCGATCATGTGGCCGCGAGCCTGCCACCGCATATGGTGCCCTCGGCGATCGTGGTCCTGGACGAGGTTCCGCTGACCCCGGTCGGTAAACTCGACCGCAAGGCCCTGCCCGAACCGCAGCTCGCGCCGCGAGAATTCCGGGCGCCGTCCACCGAGGTGGAAGCGATCGTCGCGGCGGTGTTCGCCGAGGTGCTCGGTGTCGATCAGGTGGGTCTGGACGATTCGTTCTTCGCGCTCGGCGGTGATTCGATCCTGTCGATCCAGCTGGTGTCGCGGGCCAAGGCGCGCGGGGTGGTCTTCACGCCGCGTGATGTGTTCGAACGCCGCACCGTGGCCGCGCTGGCCGAAATCGCCACTCGCGGTGGGGAATCAGCCGTTCCGCGGCTGGCGGAGCTGCCCGGCGGCGGGGTCGGCGAGATCCCGCTCACCCCGATCATGGCCTCGGTGCTGTCCAGCGGCGCGTCCTATCGCCGGTTCTCGCAGTCGGTGGCCCTGCGCCTGCCCGACGGCATGGATCGCGACACCCTCGTCGCCACCATCGCCTCCGTCGTCGACCACCACGATGTGCTGCGCGGCCGGCTGCGTTCCGACGCCGTCGGCGGCTGGAACTTCGAAGCGCTCGAACCGGGCGTCCTCCAGGTCGGTGCGTTCGTCCATCGCGTGGACGTGCCCGCCGACATCGATGCCGCCGCACTGACGGCACTGGCGGGCCGCGAGGCCGATGCCGCCCTGGATCGTCTCGATCCCGCCGCCGCGGTGATGCTGCAGTTCGTCTGGTTCGCCTTCGACGAGGCGGGCCGGGCCGCGGGCCACCGCGATGTGCTGCTGGTGGTGGCGCATCACTTCGTCGTCGACGGAGTGTCCTGGCGCATTCTGGTGCCTGACCTCGCCACGGCGTGGTCGCAGCTGAGCGCCGGCCAGGCGGTCGCGCTGCCGGCCAACGGCACCTCGATGCGGCGCTGGGCGCACGCCCTCGTCGACGCGGCGCGCAGCCCCGAGCGGCGAGCGGAACTGCCGTTCTGGCAACAGGTCTGCGCGACGCCGGATCCGCTGCTGGGATCGCGCGCCCTCGATCCGGCGGTGGACACCATCGCGACGGTCGAGCAGGTCGAGGTGACCCTGCCGACCGAGGTGACCGACGCCGTGCTGACCGCGGCCCCCGCCCTGTACCACGGCGGCGTCAACGACGGTCTGCTGTCGGCACTGGCCATGGCTATATCGCGGTGGCGCCGGGAGTCGCTCGACCAGGTGCTGGTGCATCTGGAGGGCCACGGCCGCGAGGAAGAGGTGGCACCCGGTGCCGACCTGTCGCGCACGATCGGCTGGTTCACCAGCGCCGGTCCGGTGCGGCTCGACCTCGCCGGCGCCGATCTCGACGAGGCGTTCGCGGGTGGAAAAGCCCTGGGCGACATCGTGAAATCGGTGAAGGAGCAGTTGCTGGCGGTGCCGGACAAGGGCATCGGCTACGGTTTGCTGCGCTATCTGAACCCGGAGACCGCCGCACAGCTCGGCGACAGCGCCCAGATCAGCTTCAACTACCTGGGCCGGGTCGCCACCGGTGCGGCCGCCGACACCGGCGATCTGGCCGCGCAGTTGCGTGAGCTGGGCTGGGCTCCGGTCGACGACCTCGGTCAGTTCGAGGCCGCCGGAGATGCGGATATGCCCGCTCACGGCGCGATCTCGATCAACGCGATCGTCACCGACGGTCCGGACGGCCCGCAGCTCGGCGCCTCGTTCGCCTACCCGTCCGGACTGCTGACCCGCGAGCGGGTACAGGAGTTCGCCGATCTGTGGACCGCGGCACTCACCGCGCTCGCGCGCCACGCGCAGCGTCCCGAGGCCGGCGGGCTCACCCCGTCGGATCTGCCGCTGGTGCGGGTCGGCCAGTCCGAGATCGAGGTCTGGGAACGCGATTACCCGTCGCTGTCGGATGTGTGGTCGCTGTCGCCGCTGCAGTCCGGCCTGTTGTTCCACGCCCTGCTCACCCAGTCGACCGTCGACGTCTACACCATGCAGGCGACGGTCGAACTGACCGGTGAACTGGACGAGCAGCGGCTGCGTGCCGCCGCGCAGGCCATCCTGGACCGCTATCCGAACCTGCGCACGGCCTTCGTCACCGATGCCGACGGCCGCGCCGTCCAGGTCGTGCTGGATCGGGTCGAGGTGCCGTGGCAGTCGGTGGATCTCACCGAACTGCCGCAGGCGCAGCGGATTCCGGAGTTCCAGCGTCGCAGCGTCGCCGACCGGGAGACCCATTTCGACCTGGCGTCCCCGCCGCTGATGCGATTCACGCTGTTCCGGACCGCCGCCGACACCTGGCAGCTGGCCATCACCACCCATCACATCCTGCTCGACGGCTGGTCCATGCCGCTGTTGATGCGAGATATGTTGGTGCTGTACGCCGTTCGCGGTGATCAGGCCGCACTGCCGCGGATCCCGTCCTACCGCAACTTCCTGGTCTGGCTCGCGGGCCGCGACCGGGCGGAGTCGCTGCGGATGTGGACCCGCACGCTGTCCGGCGTGACCGAACCGACCCAGCTGGTCACCCAGGCCAAGCGCGGCGCCGATGAGCAGGACGAGATCGGCAAGCTGGTCGTCGACATCGACGCCGAGCGCACCGCGCACATCGGCCGCCGCGCGGCCGAACTGGGCGTCACGGTGAACACCCTGGTGCAGGCGGCGTGGGGCATTCTGCTCGGCCGGCTGACCGGACGTTCGGATGTCGTATTCGGCACCACCGTCTCCGGCCGGCCCGCGGAGCTGCCGAATATCGAGTCGATGGTGGGCCTGTTCATCAACACCCTGCCGGTGCGGGTGCGGATCGACGACCACGCCACGGTCGCCGACCTGCTCACCGGACTGCAGGGTGAGCAGGCCGATCTGCTCGACCACCACTACATCGGCCTCACCGAGATCCAGCAGTCGGTCGGCGCCGGTGCGCTGTTCGACACCCTGCTGATCTTCGAGTCCTACCCGATCGACGGGGATTCGATCGCCGCCGCCAGCTCCATCGACGGTATGGCGGTGACCGGCGTCCGCGTGGACGACAACACCCACTACCCGCTCACGGTCCTGGTGACGGCCGAATCGACCATCGAGATCGCGCTGAAGTACCAGCTCGGCAGCTTCTCCGCCGAACAGGCGCAGACGCTCGCGGACCGGTTGATCCGGGTGCTCGAATCGCTGCTCGGTGAGCCCGCCGCACAGGTGGGCGAGCTCGACATCCTGGTCGACTCCGCCGAACGCGATCGAATCGTGGTGGAGTGGAACGACACTCGCCATCCGATCGAGCCGCAGCTGCTGCTCGACGGCTACCGCGCCGCCGTGGCGGCGCATCCGGATCGGATCGCGGTCGCCTACGAGGGCTCCGAACTGACCTACCGCGAGTTCGACGAGCGCGTCAACCGCTTGGCGCGCTTGCTGATCGAGCGCGGTGTCGGATCGGAATCGCTGGTCGCGCTGTCGGTCCGGCGTTCGCTGGATCTGGTCGTCGGGATGTACGCGATCATCACCGCGGGCGGCGCCTACGTGCCGCTGGATCCGGACCATCCGGCCGAGCGGATCGGTCACGTGCTGGAGACGGCGCAGCCGGTCTGTCTCGTCACCACCACCGCCGACGCCGTGCCGGTCCCGGATGGACTCGATGTGATCACCATCGACACCGTCGACTGGTCGGGCTTCGAGGGCACCACCGTGCGCGACGAGGAACTGCTGCGCCCGGTCCGCCCGGAGAACCCGGCCTACGTGATCTTCACGTCGGGTTCGACCGGACGGCCCAAGGGCGTCGCGGTGTCGCACGCGGCGATCCACAACCAGACCACCTGGATGCTCGCCGAATATCCGATGTCCACCGGCGACGTGTATCTGCAGAAGACCGCCACGACCTTCGACGTGTCGCTGTGGGGCTACTTCATGCCGCTGCGCGTCGGCGCGACCCTCGTGGTCGCGACGCCGGACGGCCATCGCGATCCGGTGTACCTGGCGGAAACCATTGCCGCGCAGCGGGTGACGGTGACCGACTTCGTGCCGTCGATGCTCACGGTCTTCGCCGCGCACACCGCGGCCGGATCGATCCCGACCCTGCGTGACATCTTCGCGATCGGCGAGGCGCTGCCGCCGGAGACCGTCGCGGCGGTCAGCGCGATATCCGATGCCGTCGTGCACAACCTCTACGGACCCACCGAGGCCGCCGTCTCGATCACCTACTGGCCGGCCACCGCCGCCGACACCGCGGTCGTGCCGATCGGACGCCCGCAGTGGAATTCGCAGGTGTACGTGCTGGATTCGCGGCTGCGCCCGGTGCCCGCGGGCGTCGTGGGCGAGTTGTACCTGGCCGGCGATCAGCTGGCGCGCGGCTACGTGGCGCGTCCGGATCTGACCTCGGACCGCTTCGTCGCCGACCCGTTCGCCGCCGGTCAGCGGATGTACCGCACCGGTGACCTCGTGCGGTGGCGTGCGGAGCAGCCCGGTGTCGACGGCGGCGTCCGCGAGCCCGCCGTGGTTACGCGGGCTGCCGCTTCCGGGCCTGGAGCTACCGCCGGTGTCCTCGAATACCTCGGCCGCACCGACTTCCAGGTCAAGTTCCGCGGCCAGCGCATCGAACTCGGTGAGATCGAATCGGCGCTGCTGGCACAGCCGTCGGTGAGCCAGACGGTCGCCCTGGTGATGGATTCGGAACTGGGCGATCAGCTGGTGGCCTACGCCGTGCCGGTCCCCGGCGCGCGGATCGAGCAGTCCGAACTGCTCGCCGCCATCGGGGAGGTCCTGCCGAGCTACATGGTGCCCGCGGTGATCGTCGGACTCGACGCGTTCCCGCTCAACACCAGCGGCAAGCTGGATCGCAAGGCGCTGCCGGCGCCGACGTTCACCCGGACCGAGTTCCGGGCTCCGACGACGCCGATCGAGGAGATCGTGGCCGGTGTCTTCGCCGATGTGCTCGGTGTCGCACGGGTCGGTGTGGACGACGATTTCTTCGCCCTCGGCGGTAACTCGCTGATCGCGACCCAGGTGGTCGCCCGCCTCGGCGCGGCGGTGGATACCCGGGTGCCGATCCGCACACTGTTCGAAACCCCCACGGTCGGCGCGCTGGCGGCCGCCATCGAGTCCTCGGCCCGTGGTGCGCGGGTGGCCGAACTGGGCAGTATCGCCCGGCCGGAACAGATTCCGCTGTCGCTGGCGCAGCAGCGGATGTGGTTCCTCAACCGCTTCGATCCGGAATCGACCGCCTACAACGTGCCGATGGCGCTGCGGCTGAGCGGCGATCTCGATGTGGACGCGCTACAGGCCGCACTGGGCGATCTGGTCGACCGGCACGAGGTGCTGCGCACCATGTACCCGGAGACCGACAGCGGACCGGTGCAGTTGATCCTGCCGCCGGGACGCGCGGTCGCCGCGCCCGAGCGCCGGGTCATCGGCGCCGACGAGGTCGCCGCCGCCGTGACCGAATTCTTCGGTACCACCTTCGATGTCACCACCGAGGTGCCGATCCGGGTGGCGCTCTACGAGATCGCCGGCACTCCGGGCGATCACGTGCTGGCGATCGTCATCCATCACATCAGCGGTGACGGTTCCTCCGCGGGACCGATGACCCGCGATCTGATGACCGCCTACGCCGCCCGGTCCGCGAGCGAGTCGCCGGCCTGGGCGCCACTGCGGGTGCAGTACGCCGACTACAGCATCTGGCAGCGGGAACTGCTCGGCAGCGAGGACGATCCGGAATCGCTGGCCGCCAAGCAGTTGTCGTACTGGACCGAGACCCTGGCCGACTTGCCCGATCAGCTGGATCTGCCCGCGGATCGTCCGCGCCCGGCGGTGCAGTCGTTCGCCGGTCGCAGTGTGGACGTGCGAATCGACAGCGAAACCCACGCCGCGCTGGTGGATCTGGCGCGGGCCGAGGGCGCGACGCTGTTCATGGTCGTGCACACCGCGCTGGCGGTGCTGCTGGCCCGGCTGTCGGGCACCGACGACATCGCGATCGGCACTCCGGTCGCGGGTCGTGGTGAGGCGGCGCTCGACGATCTGATCGGTATGTTCGTCAACACCCTGGTGTTCCGCACCCGGGTCGAGGGCGGCACCGGGTTCACGGATCTGCTCGCGCGCCAACGGGAATCGGATATCGCGGCCTTCGCCCACGCGGATGTGCCGTTCGAGCGCTTGGTGGAGGTGCTCAACCCGGTCCGGTCGACGGCGCGGCATCCGCTGTTCCAGGTCGGCCTGTCGTTCCAGAACCTGGCGCAGACCAGCCTGGAACTGCCGGGCCTGACGGTGTCCGGGCTCGGCGCCGAAGCCGAGGTATCGCAGTTCGATCTGCATCTGATCGTGTTCGACCGCTACGACGAGTCCGGCGCGCCAGATGGCATCGGCGGTCACTTCACGTACGCGACAGACCTTTTCGACGCCGAGACCGTCGCCGGATTCGCCGGCCGGTTCGTCCGCCTGCTCGAGGCGATCGTCGCCGCGCCGCGTACCGCGGTCGGTGATCTCGAATTCCTCGAGGCGGCCGAACGGCGGGAGCTCATCTCCGGCCACAACGCCACCGATCGGGCCGTCGACACCGGCGCGACACTGACCTCGCTGCTCGCGGATCGCATCGCCGCGACCCCCGAGGCGGTCGCGCTGGTGGACTCCGACGGCGGCACCGTGTCCTACGCCGAACTCGGCGAGCGGGTGAACGGGCTGGCCCGGCATCTGATCTCGCTGGGCGTGGGTCCGGAGTCGCGGGTGGCGCTGGCGCTACGCCGCTCCGTGGACCTGGTGGTGGCCATGTACGCGGTCACCGCCGCCGGCGGCGCCTACGTGCCGGTCGATCCGGATCAGCCCGCCGAGCGCACCGACTACATCCTGCGCACCGCGGCACCGGTCTGTGTACTGACCATCGCCGGGTCCGGATTCGATACCGATGCCGCACCGCTGGTGCGCATCGACGAGCCGGTCGAGTTCGACGGCGCTCCGCTGAGTGCCGACGAGTTGCTGGGTGAGCTGAGCCCGCAGCACACGGCGTATGTCATCTTCACGTCCGGTTCTACCGGCCGCCCCAAGGGCGTGGCCGTACCGCATGCCGCGATCGTGAACCAGTTGCTCTGGGCGGTCGACGAATTCACACTCGGCGCCGACGACGCCGTCCTGCTGAAGACCGCGGCGACCTTCGACCTGTCGGTCTGGGAGTTCTGGACCGCCGCGGTCTGCGGTGGCCGGTTGGTCGTCGCCACGGCCGACGGTCACCAGGATCCGGAGTACCTGAACGCGCTGATGCGCCGGGAGTCGGTGACCACCCTGCACGTGGTGCCCTCCATGCTGGACGCGCTGCTGACCGAATCCGCCGGGGCACTACCGGATTCGCTGCGGCGGGTGCTGGCCATCGGTGAGGCGCTGCCGGGTGCGACCGCGCAGCGGTTCCGCCGGGCGAACACCGCGCGGTTGTTCAACCTGTACGGCCCGACCGAGGCCGCGGTCTCGGTCACCAGCCACGAGGTCACCGCCGCCGACACCGGCTCGGTGCCGATCGGCGCGCCCGAGTGGAATACCCGGGTGTACGTGCTGGATTCGCGGTTGCGGCCGGTTCCGCGCGGTGTCGCGGGTGAGCTGTATCTGGCCGGCGCGCAGCTGGCCCGGGGCTACTTCGGTCGCGCGGATCTGACCGCCGAGCGCTTCGTGGCCGATCCGTTCGACGCGGGTGCGCGGATGTATCGCACCGGTGACCTCGCGGCCTGGACCGCCGACGGCGAGCTGGATTACCGGGGCCGCGTGGACTTCCAGGTGAAGATTCGCGGCTTCCGCATCGAGTTGGGCGAAATCGAGGCCGCGCTGCTGGCGTTGCCGGAGATCGGCTCGGCGGCGGTGATCGCCACGTCCGATCAGCGCCTCGGCGACCGTCTGGTTGGGTATCTGGTTCCCGCCGCGGGTGCGGATGTCGATGTGGCCCGGGTGAATTCGGAGCTGCAGGCCGCGCTGCCGTCGTATATGGTCCCGGCCGCGTGGGTCGTCCTCGAGGCGTTGCCGCTCAACGTCAACGGCAAGCTCGATCGCAAGGCCCTGCCGGAACCGGAATTCGAGTCCACCCCGTACCGGGCGCCGTCGACGGCGGCCGAACGGGCCGTCGCCGAGGTCTTCGCCGAGGTGCTCGGCCGCGACGAGATCGGTATCGACGACGACTTCTTCGGCCTGGGCGGTAACAGCATCCTGTCGATCCAGGTGGTCTCGCGGGCCAAGGCCCGCGGGGTGCGGTTCAGCGCGCGGGACGTGTTCGAACATCCCACCATCGCGGGCCTGGCCGCGGTCTCGGTCGACACCGACGCCGACGAGCCGGAGCTGCCCACCGGGCCGCTGGTGGAGCCGGACGCCGCCGATCTGCGGCGCTGGGAGCAGACCTACCCGGGTATGACCGAGGTGTGGCCGCTGTCGCCGCTGCAGTCGGGTCTGCTGTTCCACGCGATGCTGACCTCGTCCGGGGTCGACATCTACACCCAGCAGGCGGTCATCGACTTCACCGGTGCGCTGGACGCGCAGCGCCTGCGGGCCGCTGCGCAGGGTCTGCTCGATCGCTACGACAACCTGCGGGTGGCCTTCGCGGCCGATGCCGACGGTCAGCCGGTGCAGATCGTGCTCGACGAGGTCCGGGTGCCGTGGCGCGAGATCGATCTGACCGGAGTGGCGCAGACCGAACGGGAATCCGAACTGCAGCGGCAGCTGCGGGAGGACCGGGCCTCGCACTTCGATATGGCGACCGCGCCGCTGGTGCGCTTCACGCTGTACCGGACCGTCTCGGCCGCGGACGCCGACCCGATGTGGCGGCTGGCGATCACCGCGCACCACATCCTGTTCGACGGCTGGTCGATGCCGCTGCTGATGCGGGATCTGCTGGTGCTCTACGCCGTGCACGGCGACCGCTCCGCACTGCCCGAGCTCACCTCCTACCGGGACTTCCTGGCGTGGCTGTCGATCCGGGATCGCGACGAGTCGATGCGCGCGTGGCAGCAGGCGCTGGCCGGGGTCGAGGAACCGACCCGGCTCGCCGCCGAGGCCAAGGTGGAGGAGAGCAGCGGAAGCCTGGAGGTCGGCAAGCATCAGGTCGTCCTGGATGCCGAGACCACCGGCCGGATCACCCGGCGCGCGGCGGAACTCGGCGTCACCGTCAACACCGTGATGCAGGCGGCCTGGGGCATCCTGCTCGGCCGCATGACCGGCCGTGACGATGTGGTGTTCGGCGCCACGGTGTCGGGACGCCCGGCGCAGTTGCCGGGTATCGAGTCCATGGTGGGTCTGTTCATCAACACGCTGCCCGTGCGGGTGCGGGTGGACGGACAGGTGAGCACCGGTGAACTGCTCACCCGCCTGCAGGGTGAGCAGGCGGCCCTGCTCGACCACCACTACCTCGGACTGGCCGATATCCAGCAGGTCGCCGGTGACGGTGTCGAATTCGATTCGCTGCTGGTCTTCGAGTCCTATCCGGTCGACGCCGACGCCATCGCGGCGGCCAGCGCGATCGACGGGATGTCGGTGGCCGGTGTCGATTTCGTCGGCAACACCCACTACCCGCTGACCCTGATGGTCACCGCCGAATCCGTCATCGAGATCGGGCTGGAGTACCTGACCAGCCGCTTCACCGAGGCCGAGGTGGCGGAGCTGGGAGCCCGCCTGGTCCGGGTGCTGACCGCACTGGCCGGTCCCGCGCAGGACCGGGTGGTCGATATCGATGTGCTGCTCGGCGCGGACGAGGCCCATCGCATCCTGGTGGACTGGAACGACAGGTATGTGCCGGTCGAGCCGGGTCTGCTGCTGGACGGCTACCGCCGTGCGGTCGCCGAGTACCCGGATCGGGTCGCGGTGTCCTTCGAGGGCGCCGAGCTGACCTACCGTGAGTTCGACGAGAAGGTGAACCTCCTCGCCCGCCGGCTGATCTGGCAGGACGTGGGCCCGGAGTCACTGGTCGGGCTGGCGATCCGGCGGTCGCTGGAACAGGTCGTCGCGATGTACGCGATCGTCACCGCCGGTGGCGCCTACGTGCCGCTGGATCCGGACCACCCCGCGGAGCGGATCGCGCACGTGCTCGAGACCGCGCAACCGGTCTGTGTGCTGACCCGCACCGCCGACGCGGTACCGGTGCCCGACGGCGTGGAGGTCATGAACCTCGACACCGTGGATCTGGACGGCTTCGAGACCACTCCGGTGCGCGCGGACGAACTGCTGGCGCCGATCCATCCGGACAACCCGGCCTACGTGATCTTCACGTCGGGTTCGACCGGACGGCCGAAGGGTGTGGCGATCTCGCACCGCACCATCCAGAACCAGATCAGCGTGATGCTGGTGCAGTACCCGATGACCGCCGACGACGTCTATCTCGAGAAGACGCCCACCACATTCGACATCTCGCTGTGGGGCTACTTCATGACGTTGCGGGTGGGCGCGAAACTGGTCGTGGCCACCCCGGACGGCCACCGCGATCCGCTGTACCTGGCGGAAACCATTGCCGCGCAGCGGGTCACGATCTCCGACTTCGTGCCCTCGATGCTGACGGTGCTCGCCGCGCACACCCCGGCCGGTGCGATTCCGACCCTGCGCACGATCCTCGCCGCGGGTGAGGCGCTGCCGCCGGAAACCGTCGCGGCGGTGCAGGCGATCAGCAATGCCCGGGTGCACAACCTCTACGGCCCCACCGAGGCCACGGTCAGCGTGACGCACTGGGCCGCGACGGGTGCCGAGCCGCTGAGCGTCCCGATCGGGCGCCCGGAGGGCAACGTCCGGGTCTACGTGCTGGATTCGCGGTTGCGTCCGGTGCCCGCGGGCGTGGTCGGCGAGTTGTACCTGGCCGGCGATCAGCTGGCCCGTGGCTACGCGGGTCGCCCGGATCTGACCGCGGAGCGGTTCGTGGCCTCCCCGTTCGGTGCCGGTGACCGTATGTACCGCACCGGTGACCTGGTGCGCTGGCGCGAGACCGACGGTACGGGTGTCCTGGATTACCTGGGCCGCATCGACTTCCAGGTGAAGTTCCGCGGTCAGCGCATCGAGCTGGGCGAGATCGAGTCGGTGGTGCTGGCACAGCCGGCGGTCAGCCAGGCCGTCGCGTTGGTGATGGATTCGGAGCTGGGCGATCAGCTGGTGGTCTACGCGGTGCCGAAGCCCGGTCTGCGACTGGACCAGGCGGCCCTGCTCGACGCGGCGGGACAGCGGCTACCGGCCTATATGGTGCCGTCGCAGATTATCGAGCTGGAGGCGTTCCCGCTCAACCCGAGCGGCAAGCTGGACCGCAAGGCGCTGCCCGCGCCGACGTTCAGCCGCCGCGAGTTCCGGGCCCCGTCCACCCCGATCGAGGAGATCGTGGCGGGCGTGTTCGCCGAGGTACTGGGTGTCGAGCGGATCGGCGCCGACGACGACTTCTTCGAGCTCGGCGGCAACTCGCTGATCGCCACCCAGGTGATCGCGCGAGTCGCCACCGCGGTCGGCACCCGGGTCGCGGTGCGGGCGCTGTTCGAACGGTCGACGGTCGCGGGATTCGCGGCGGCGATCGAATCGCACACCCGCGAATCCGGCGCCCCGGTGCTGGGCAGCCTGGCACGGCCGCAACGGATTCCGTTGTCGCTGGCGCAGCAGCGGATGTGGTTCCTGAACCGGTTCGATCCGGATTCGGCCGCCTACAACATGCCGGTCGCGGTGCGCTTGACCGGTGAGCTCGATGTCGCGGCGCTGCGTGCGGCGATCGGCGACCTGGTGGCTCGCCACGAGGTGCTGCGGACCGTCTACCCGCTGGGCACCGACGAATCCGGTGCTGCCGCACTCGATCCGGTGCAGGTGGTCCTGCCGGTCGGCCGGGCGGTTCCGGAACTGGAGCTGCGCGCGGTGACCTCGGCCGAACTCGAAGCGTCCCTGCTGGAGGTGGTGTCGACGACGTTCGACATCACCGCCGAGGTGCCGCTGCGGGTGGTGCTGTTCGAGATCACCGACGCAAGCGCCACCGACGCACGGGAATACGTGTTGTCGATGGTCGTCCACCACATCTCGGGTGACGGTTCCTCGATGGCGCCGATGACCCGCGATGTGATGACCGCCTATGCCGCCCGCTCGGTCGGCGAGGCGCCCACCTGGCAGCCGTTGCCCGTCCAGTACGCCGACTACAGCGTCTGGCAGCGGGAGCTGCTGGGCCCCGAGGACGATCCGGATTCGCTGGCCGCCAAGCAGGTCGCGTACTGGACCGAGGCGCTGGCCGATCTGCCCGATCAGCTGGATCTGCCACTGGATCGCCCGCGCCCGGCCACCCAGTCCTACGTGGGCGCGACGGTCACGGTGGATATCGATGCCGAGCTGCACCGGGCGCTGGTGGAACTGGCGCGCGAGCGCGGCGCGACGTTGTTCATGGTGGTGCACACCGCCTTCGCGCTGCTGCTGGCGCGGCTGTCGGGGACCGACGACATCGCCATCGGCACTCCGATGGCCGGTCGCGGCGAGCGTGAACTCGACGATCTGATCGGTATGTTCGTCAACACCCTGGTGTTCCGCACCCGGGTGGACTCCGGTGAGCCGTTCGTGGAACTGCTGGCCCGGCAGCGTGACGCGGACCTGCAGGCGTTCACTCACGCGGATCTGCCGTTCGAACGCCTGGTGGAGATCCTCAACCCGGTCCGGTCGACCGCGCACCACCCGCTGTTCCAGGTGGGCCTGTCGTTCCAGAACCAGGGTTCGGCGAGCCTGGAGCTGCCCGGACTGACGCTGTCCGGCGTCGAACTCGACACCGAGCTCTCGCAGTTCGACTTGAACCTGCTGATCACCGACGGTTACGACACCGCGGGCGCGCCCACCGGCATCACCGGTGCGCTCACCTACGCGACCGCCGTCTTCGACGAGGCCACCGTGCGTGGTTTCGTGGATCGGTTCGTCCGTATCCTGCGCGGCATCGTCGCCGCGCCGGATCTGGCGGTGGGTGAGCTCGAGATCCTGGACGGCTCCGAGCGTCGGGCACTGGCCGCCCGCAACGAGACCGCGCACGAGACCGATCGCGCGGCCACGCTGGCCTCGCTGTTGCGATCCTCGATGGCGGCGGACCCGCAGGCGGTGGCACTGACCGAGGACGGCGTCGGGAACGTCGGCTACGGCGAGCTGTCGGATCGGGTGAACACCCTTGCCCGGCATCTGATCTCGCTGGGTGTGGGGCCGGAGGTCCGGGTGGTGCTGGCCATGCGCCGGTCCGCCGGACTGGTGGCCGCCATGTACGCGGTGACCACGGCCGGTGGCGTCTATGTGCCGGTCGACCCCGACCAGCCCGCCGAGCGGACCGGTTTCATCCTCGAGACCGCCGCGCCGATCTGCGTGCTGACCGATGCCGAGACGGGATTCGAGACCGAATACGCGCCGGTGATCACGGTGGACGCACTCGATCTGTCGCAGTACTCCACGGCCGAGGTCACCGATGCCGACCGGACGGCGCCGCTGCTGCCGGAGCACACCGCCTATGTGCTGTTCACCTCCGGCTCCACCGGCCGCCCCAAGGGTGTGGCGGTGCCGCACGCCGCCATCGTCAACCAGATGCTGTGGCTGGCGGGCGAATTCGAACTCGATACCGACGATGTGGTGCTGCTGCAGGCACCGGCGACCTTCGACATCTCCGAGTGGGCCTACTGGTCCCCGGCGGTGAGCGGCGGGCGCATGGTGATCGCTCGCGAGGGCGGACAGCGGGATCCGGAGTATCTGAACGCGCTGATGGCCCGGGAATCGGTGACCAGCCTGCACCTGGTGCCGTCGCTGCTGGATGCGCTGCTGATCGATTCCGGTGGGCAGCTGGCGGATTCGCTGCGCCGGGTGCTGACCATCGGTGAGGCGCTGCCCGCCGCGACCGCGCAGCGGTTCCGCGCGGCGAACGCGGCCGGGCTGTTCAACGTCTACGGTCCGACCGAGGCCGCGGTCTCGGTCACCAACCATCTGGTGACCGATGCCGACCAGGCGTCGGTGTCGATCGGCGCGCCGGAGTGGAACAGCCGGGTCTACGTGCTGGATTCGCGTCTGCACCCGGTGCCCGACGGTGTCTCCGGCGAGTTGTATCTCGGCGGTGTGCAGTTGGCGCGCGGCTACTTCGGCCGCCCGGATCTGACCGCGGACCGGTTCGTGGCCGATCCGTTCGTCGCCGGGGAGCGGATGTACCGCACGGGCGACCTGGTGGCCTGGACCGCCGACGGCGAGCTGGATTACCGGGGCCGCACCGACTTCCAGGTGAAGATCCGCGGATTCCGCATCGAGCTGGGCGAGATCGAGGCCGCGATCCTCGCGCTCGGTTCGGTCGCGCGGACCGCGGTCCTCGCGAAGACCGATGAGCGCCTGGGTGATCGACTGGTGGCCTACCTGGTCCCGGCCGACGCCGACGCCGGTCTCGATCCGGAGGCGGTCGCCGCGGAGCTGGCGGAGGCACTGCCGTCGTACATGGTGCCCGCGGCCTTCGTGGTGCTGGCCGAACTGCCGCTCAACAGCAGCGGCAAACTCGACCGGAAGGCACTGCCGGAACCCGAGTTCCGCACCACGCGGTACCGGGCGCCGTCAACTCCGGCCGAGCATGTCCTCACCGGGATCATCACCGAGATGCTGGGCAACGACGAGATCGGCGTCGACGACGACTTCTTCGCCGTCGGCGGTAACAGCATCCTGTCGATCCAGCTGGTGGCGCGGGCGAAGGTGCAGGGCGTGAACTTCCGCGCCCGTGACGTCTTCGAGCGCCGCACCATCGCGGCACTGGCCGCGGGGGCCGAGATCGGTGAGGGGACCCAGCTGGAACTGCCGACCGGCCCGCTCGTCGAGGTCGGGCCCGAGGACATGCGCCAGTGGGAGCGGGACTATCCGGGCCTGGTCGAGGTGTGGCCGCTGTCGCCGCTGCAGTCGGGTCTGCTGTTCCACGCGATGATGACTCAGTCCACCGTCGACGTGTACGGCCAGCAGGCGATCATCGCCTTCGAGGGCGCGTTGGACGTGGAGCGGTTGCGGGCCGGCGCCCAGGCGATGCTCGACCGCTACGACAACCTGCGGGTCGCCTTCGCCGCCGATGCCGACGGCCGTCCGGTGCAGCTGGTGCAGGACCGGGTGGATGTCCCGTGGCAGGACGTGGATCTGACCGGGCTGCCGGAGTCCGAGGGTGCGGCGGCACTGCGGGATCAGCTCGCCGAGGACCGGCGCCGCCGCTTCGATATGGCGACCGCACCGCTGTTGCGGTTCACGCTGTACCGGATCGGGGATGCGGAGGCGCAGCAGTGGCAGCTGGCGATCACCGCGCACCACATCGTCTTCGACGGCTGGTCGATGCCGCTGCTGATGCGCGATCTGCTGGTGCTGTACGCCACCGGCGGTGACGCCTCCGCGTTGCCCCAGGTCAACTCGTATCGCGATTTCCTGGCCTGGCTGTCGACCCGCGATATCGAGGATTCGCTGCGGGCGTGGCAGGAGGCCCTGTCCGGGGTCACCGAGCCGACCCAGCTGGCCTCGCAGTCGCAGTCGGCCGAGACCTACGGCTCGGAGAAGTTCTTCACCGAACTGGACACCAGCCTCACGCAGCGCTTGAACAAGTTCTGCGCGGATCTGGGCATCACGGTGAACACGCTGGTCCAGGCATCGTGGGGGTTGTTGCTCGGGCGCCTGACCAACCGCGAGGACGTGGTGTTCGGCGCCACCGTCTCCGGCCGTCCGCCGGAGCTGCCGGGTGTCGAATCCATGGTCGGCCTGTTCATCAACACGCTGCCGGTCCGGGTGCATCTCGACGACCGGAACACGGTGGCGGAGATGCTGACGGCGTTGCAGCGGGAGCAGGCCGCGCTGCTGGACCACCACTATGTGGGGCTCACCGATATTCAGCGGGTGAGCGGTCCGGCCGTCGCGTTCGACTCGCTGGTGGTCTTCGAGTCCTATCCGGTGGATCGGGAATCGATCGAGGCGGTCACCTCGATCGACGGGATGTCGGTGACCGGTGTCGACTTCGCCGGCGCCACGCACTACCCGATGACCCTGTGGGTGACCGCGGAAGCGACCATCGGACTGAACCTGGAGTATCTGACCAGCCGCTTCTCCGCGGAGGACGTGCGGACGCTGGCCGATCGCCTGGTCCGGGTGCTCACCGCGGTGCTGGACGATCCCGAGCGTTCGGTCGGTGCGATCGACATCCTCGATCAGGCCGAGCGCGACCGCATCCTCGCGGAGTCGCAGGTCGGCACCGCGGCGGCGGCCGAGCCCGCCCGGGTCGGCACCCGCACGCTGGCCAACGTCCTCGGCAAGGTGGTCGAGGAGGATCCGCAGGCGCCGGCGCTGCTGGACGGTGACGCCGAAATCGCCTACCACGAGGTCGATTCGCGGTCGTCGAAGCTGGCGCGGGTGCTCATCGGCCGCGGTGTGGGACCGGGTGACATCGTCGCGGTGACGTTGCCGCGTTCGGTGGATGCGGTGGTCGCGCTGTGGGCGATCCAGAAGGCCGGGGCGGCGGCGCTGTTCGCCGACGGTCTGTCCTTCGGTGAGATCGTCTCCGCCGGAGCCGGATTCGGTATCACGCTGGAACCGGCCGCCAAGTCGGTGCGGTGGCTGGTACCGACCGATCCGAAGGTGCGTGCGGAAATCGATGCGGCACAGTCGCATCCGGTCTCCTACGCCGATCGGGTCCGGCCGTTGGCCGACGATCATCCGGCCTTCGTGATCCGCACCTCCGAGGGTGGTCTGCGCACCCTCACCCAGGAGCAGGCGCTCGACCACGCCGACACGATGCGCGGGGAGTACGAGATCGACTACGAGTCGACCACGTACACCACGGCGGCGGGTGGTCCGGCGGCGCTGGCGGAATTCCTGGCGGTCGCGACGGCGGGTGCCCTGTCGGTTCTGCCGACCGGGGATATCGGCGGTGATCTGGAGGACGGCGAGGTGAGCCACTGGTTCGTAGCTGTGGGTGAGCCCGACGATGCCGGTGGTGACGACATCCAGGTGATCGTCGCGGAGTGACCCTGTCGTGCCGGGCAACGGCCGCACCTCGAACGGGGTGCGGCCGTTTTCCGGCACGGGCCCGAGGGGCCGGTGCTCGTCGAGTGAACGACGGTCTCCCGACAGGCGGAAGCGGGTACCGTCGTGAGCGCGGTCCTGTGGCTCGCGAAGGAGGGGATATGCAAGCCGATAGCGCACCTGCCCTGCAGCTGAGCGGGCTGTACAAGCGATTCGACGGGCCCTGGGTGGTCGACGGGGTGAGTCTCTCGGTGCCACCCGGGTCGTTCTTCGGACTCGTCGGCCCCAACGGTGCGGGTAAGACCACCACGCTGTCGATGGCGGTCGGCCTGTTGCGGCCCGATGCCGGGCAGGCGCACGTCTTCGGATTCGACGTGTGGTCGGATCCGGTGCGGGCCAAGACGATCGTCGGTGTCCTGCCCGACGGCCTGGCCCTGCCGGAGCGGCTCACCGGGCGCGAATTGCTCACCTACACCGGCCTGTTGCGGGGTATGCCGCAGGCGACGGTGGCCGAACGAACGCAGGAGCTGCTCGCCGTCCTCGAACTCATCGACGCGGAAAACACTCTGGTAGTGGATTATTCGTCCGGGATGCGCAAGAAGATCGGTCTCGCCACGGCTTTGCTGCACGGGCCGAAACTGCTCGTACTCGACGAACCGTTCGAGGCGGTGGATCCGGTGTCGGCCAGCACGATTCGCACCATTCTGCGGCGATTCGTCACCGCGGGCGGTTCGGTGGTGTTGTCCAGTCATGTGATGGCCCTGGTCGAGAACCTCTGCGATCACCTCGCGGTCCTCGACAAGGGCCGGGTGGTGGCCGCCGGATCGGTTGCCGAGGTCCGCGGCGAAGGAAGTCTCGAGGAGGCATTCGTCCGCTTGGTGGGCGGACGGATCGGGGGAGACGAGGGGCTGTCGTGGTTGGCGTCCTGATCCGTATGCGCTGGCGGCTCACCGCCCGCGCGATGAGTAACGGACGGGCCGCGGTCGGCTTCTGGCTCGGCCTGGCCTTCGGACTGCTGGCCGCGGCGGTCACGGTGGTCCTGATGGCATCGGCCGGCCACGGCTGGGATACCCGTGCCGCGGTCAATGTGGCGGCCAGTCTCTACGCGGTGTGGACGCTGGGCTGGTTGTGCGGGCCGGTCATCACCGGCAGCAGCGACGAAACCTTGCAGCCCGAGCATTTCCTGCTGCTGCCGCTGAGCTATCGGCAGCTGGCGATCGGGCTCGCGGCGGTCGCCTTCACCGGGCCCGCGGGCGTCGTCAACCTCATCGCCTTCGCCGGACTGGTGGCCGTGGCAGCCCAATTGGGTGTCCTGCCAACGCTGTTCGCCGTCGTGGGCACGGCTCTGCAATTGATCTTCGTGGTGATGTTGTCGCGGGTAGTGCTGGCCTGGATCGGCGCGGCCATGCGCTCGCGGCGCGGTCGCGATCTGGGTGTGGTGCTGGCGGGGCTGACGGGTCTGGCCTATTACCCGCTGCAACTGCTGATCTCCTATCTGGGCCCGCGCCTGGAGCATGTGTCTCCCGGCGTCGGGATCACCTTGCGAGCGTTGCCTTCCGGCTGGGCGCCGTACGCGGTACAGACCGCCGCCGAGGGTGCCTGGTGGTTCGGCCTGCTCGCGCTGGCGGGGCTGGCCGCGCTGTCGGGACTGCTGTGGCAGGCATGGGCCGTGCTACTGAAACGTCGTCTGACCACCACCGCGGCGCCCGCCGGACCGGTGCGCGCCCAGGCCGGTTCGGGACGCCTGGAACGCGTGGTCCGGCCGACTCCGGTCGGGGCGGTGGTGCTCAAGGAGCTACGCACCTGGTGGCGTGACGGCAGGCGGCGCGCGGCGCTGTTGCCGCTGATGCTCATCGGTGTCGTGCTGCCGATCTTCCTGGGCCTTCGGAACGGCGGGGCCAGTCTGCCGTTCGCCGGGGTGTTCGTGGTGTGGCTGGCCGCGATGGCCAGTGCGAACATGTATGCCTTCGACGGCACCGCGCTCTGGCACACCCTGGTCATTCCCGGTGCCGTCCGGGCGGATGTGCGCGGCCGGATGATCGCCTGGCTGGTGGTGGTGAGCCCGCCGGCGGTGGTACTCACCCTCGTTCTGCCCGGTGCGGTCGGCCGGTGGCAGCTGTATCCCTGGGCGGTGTCGACCCTGCCGGTGGTGCTCGGCGTCGGGATCGCGGCCGCGATCTTCCTGTCGGTCTATGCCGCGTATCCGCTTCCGCAGCAACGGGGTAACCCCTTCGCGAGCAATTCCGGGAATCCGGGATGTGCGCGGGCCCTGACGCAACTGGCCGTCGGCTTCGGTCAACTCGTGGTCAACCTGCCGGTACTGGGCCTGCTCCTGCTCGGCGCCTACCTGCACAATGCGCTGATCCAATGGTGTGCGCTGCCCGTCGGTATCGCTCTGGGCGTCGGTGCGGCGGTGCTGGCCGCGCACGTGGTGTCGGATCGGGTGGAGTCTCGCGGACCGGAATTGCTCGCCGAGGTCGAACCTCGCTGAGGGGCGGGCGAACTCATCCGGCCAGCGGTAGCCGCATCGTCTGCGCCATGATCCGTGCTCCGGCATCGTTGAGGTGCAGACCGTCACCGCTGTCGAGATCCGGCCGGATGAAATCGGGCCGCTCCGGATCCGCCACCGCTGCCGCCACATCGAATACCGCGTCGAACACCGTGGCCCCGCGCAACCATTCGTTGATCTCGGCGCGCACCGGCATCGCCGGTTCGGCGTCGACCATCGGATAGATCACGCCCGCGAACGGCCCGACCGTATTGGCGTAGATGCGCAGGCCCGCGGCGTGAGCGCGCGCGGCCAGTTCGGTGTACCCGGCGATCAGATCGCCGACGGCGGCCGGTTCGCCCAGCGCCAGATCATTGATCCCCAGATTGACCACCACATCGGTGACACCGGGAACCTCGAGCACATCGCGGTCGAATCGGCCCAGTGCGTGCTCGCCGACCTCATCGGTGAGCAACTGGTTGCCGCCGATGCCCTGATTGACCACCCAGCCCCGCGACAGCAGCGCGTTCAGCTCATCGATCGAGCGGTGGTTCGCGCCGACGGTGGTCCCCGTGCCCTCGAACCAGGAATCGCCGAAGGCCACCACCACCGGGGTATCGGTCTCGGCGAGCACATCGATGCCGGTCACGTAGAAGCGTGAGGCCACCTCCTCGGCCTCGGGCAGTTCGAGATCCGCGGTCCGATCACCGGCGGCCACGTAGCCGATCTCCATCGGCTGATGGGAGAAGGTGGCGAGTCCGGTATCGCCCGGGAGGTACAGACTCAGCAGCAGATCGTCACCGCCGTCGACCGCGAGATCGACGATATCGCTGATCAATTCGCCGCCCGCGGGGATGCGTACCCGTTCGGCACCGCCGAAGCGCACCACCGTGTCGGTCTCGGCGATCGGGGTGGAGCCCGACTTGCGCAGGGCGATACGGGCCGCGCCGATATCCAGTGGATCCCGTCCGTACCGATTGCTCAGCCGGACCCGCAGCTGCCGCCCGCCGCCGGCCATGTGCAGCACCTGCCGCACGGTCGCGTCGCTGAATCCGCGCGGTTCGGTCAGCTGGAACTGCTCGTAGGGGCTGATGATCGCGGAACGGAATCCGGCGAGCCAGGTGCTGGTCATGACGTCTCCTTTAGTTGCTGCGAGGAATATCCTCGCAGCAATAATATGGAAGATGTTCCTCATGTCAACTATCCGCGCAACAACTTCGCTGTAGGGTGAACGGGTGGACCACATCAACGACGACGTTTTCGACGACCCCCGGCTCGGCGATATCGGGATACTGTTCGAGGCGACCAGTGGGATCCGCCGCAAGCTCGAGCCCAGCTGGTCCGCGAACGGCCTGTCGCTACTGGATTTCGCGGCGCTCATGCGGCTGAGCCGCTCGCCCGGCAAGCGTCTGCGCATGACCGATCTGGCCGACCAGGCTCAGCTGTCCACCAGTGGCGTGACCCGGTTGGTGGATCGGCTCGAGCGCAACGGATTCGCCCGTCGTCAGCCCGATCCGAACGATCGGCGCAGCTCCTACGCCGCGCTGACCGCGGCCGGTGCGGCCCGGCTGGCGAAGGTGCTGCCGGAATATCTGAAGATCCTCGACACCTGGTTCTACGGCCGGCTCACGCCCGAACAGTGTGAGGCACTGATCGCCGGCCTGCGGATCATCCGCGACGCCACCTTCCCGGAGGCGGGCCGAGTCAGCGACTGATCCCGGTCGCCCGCGTGTTGGGTAGCCGAATGCTCGCGATCATCGCACGGTCCCATATCGCCCTGTCGCTATTGCCGAGATTCGCCCGGTTCGACTCGTAGACTCGATCGGTACCGGTTACTTCCCAGCAAAACCGGGTCGACGACGGGAGCGGCGCATGGCTGATCACGTTCGAACAGACGCTGAAGTTCTTTCGCCGCCCGCCGGTGCCAGACGCGGGCTGATCATCGCGGTCGTCGCGCTGGGCGTGGCCATGGTGACGCTGGACGGCACCATCGTCGGAGTCGCGCTACCCACGATCATCGCCGACGTGGGATTGGACTTCACCCAAGCGCAGTGGGTCTTCTGCGTGTATTCGATCGTGGTCGCGGTGCTGCTGATCGTGCTGACGCGCCTCGGCGATCGTTTCGGCCGTCGCGCGATCCTGGGGCTCGGTGTGGTGGTCTTCGTCGGCGGCAGCGCGCTCGCCGCGTCCGCGGATACGCCGAGCCCGCTGATCTGGGGCCGCTTCGTGCAGGGCCTGGGGGCCGCGGCCGTACTCGCCGGATCGTTGTCGACGGTGGCGGCGGTATTCCGCGGCCGGGATCGGGCGGTGGCCTTCACGGTCTGGGGCGTGGCGCTGGCCACGGGCGCGGTCGCCGGCGCGCTGCTGGGCGGCTGGTTCACCGACTCGTTCACCTGGCCGTGGATATTTCTGATCAATATCCCGATCGGTGTAGTGGTGCTGGTCGGGACGTTGCTGGCGATTCCCGAAACCCGCATCGGCACACAGGCGTCCGGGGTCGATGTGGACGGCTGGCTACTCGCCACGGCCGGGTTCGCGCTGGTGGTCTACGCGCTCATCGAGGCTCAGCACTACGGGTGGGGACCGCCGCGTCGCGAGTTCACGGTGATCGGGACGACCTGGTCGATGCGCGCGTCGACCTCTCCGATGCCCCTCGTCCTCGTCGTGGGCGTCCTGCTCCTGGTGTTGTTCGTGTTCTGGGAACGCCACCGGGTGAAGGTGGAACACGCTGCGCTGGTGGACTTCTCGCGAGTGCGCGATCCGCGCCGATGGGGCGACGCCGCCATGTTCCTGGTCTCGCTCGCGCAGTTCGGAGTGTTGTTCGCACTGCCGTTGTATCTGGTGAACAGCCTCGGGTTGTCCACGCTGCGAACCGGTTTCGTCCTCGCGGGGCTGACCGGCGCCGCCCTGGTGGCGGGTCTGATGAGTATCGGCTCGGCACGGCCTCTGCATCCGGTGTGGCGAGTGCGGGTCGGGCTGGCGATCGCGGTGATCACGATCGCGGTGACGGCCTTCGCGCTCACCGCGACGACTTCGGTCTGGGTCCCGGCCATCCTGCTCGCCTGCTACGGGATCGGCATCGGCCTGGCAACCCCGCCGCTGACCGGCCGGCTGTCGGTCGCCGCCCCGGCAGCGGCCTCGGACGCGAGTTCGGCGATCACGCTGACGGCCCGGCACGCCGGCGCGGCCCTCGGTGTGGCGGTGCTCGGCGGCGCGCTCTCCATCGCGCTCGGCCACTTCCTGCCCGATCGGCTCGCCACGGTGCGAGGACTGGTCCCGCGTGCCGCCGACACCGTGACCGAGGCGACCCGTGATTCGGCCGGTGGCGCGATCACCGGTCTGCGCAACCAGCACGCGCCGGCCGCGGTCACCGATGCTTTGGCCGCCGGATTCGCCGACGCGACCAGGGTCGCCCTGCTCAGCGCCGCGGTGGTGCTGCTGTTCGCACTGCTGGCATCCACCCGGATCCCCATGGAGCTCGACCGCGCTCCGGAGCCGGTGGGTGGCCCGGGCCCGGAGGACGGGCAGCCGCCCGGCACAGCGGCCGGCGCGGTGACCGGCGATACGCAGACGCGGGCAGGCGAGGCGATCCGGTCCGATCCGGGGCTGACCTAGCGAGCTCGCGGGGCCGCTACCAGTCGATCAGATCGAGTTCGTGCAACCGGCGGAAGACCAGCATGGAGCCGGGTGCGACATGTGACATGGCCGCGTACTCGCCGACGGTGAAATAACGCAGTTCGGCGATCTCGCTCGTCGGTGTGGGCTCACCGGTCAGATCGGCGGTGAAGCAGGTCATGTGCAGGGCGGTGCCGGGCGCGTGGCCGTAGGCCTCGCATTCGAAGACGCCGAGTTCGTCGTGGGCCGACACATCGACGCCGAGTTCCTCGCGGACCTCGCGATACAGCGCCTGCACGGGTGACTCGCCCGGATCGATCTTCCCGCCCGCCATGTAGAACACGTCCTTACCGGACGACCGTGCCTGCAGCAGACGGCGATCGCGAACGTGAGCCAGCGCGGCGGTGCGGATCATCGGGAAGACGCCTTCACAATCGGGATGGATGGTGGGGGACCGGCGGCGCCCGCCGCGGCGCGTCATCGGGCGGCGGGCGCGAGTTTCCAGTGTTCGTGCAGTGCTGTGGCGATCTCGGGCAGCAGGGTGACCGGGATTCGCTTATGCCGCAGCATGCGTCGAACCTGGGCGACCTGCTCGCACTTGCGGTGTTCGTAGGCGTTCGACACCGGATGCTCGACCGGCGGGATGTTCAGCAACACCAGTTCGTCATGGCCGTCCTCGCCCCCGGTCAGATCGAGCGCGAGCGACCAGCGGGCCCGCTCGTCGAGGGCGAACCGTCCGGCCACCACCCGATCCCACTCCAGGCGGGATTCGGCCCACGGGGTCCGGCGGTAGATCGCACGATCGGTGAGGACCACAACATCGCGGCCGAACAAGGCCACCAGCAGGGCGACCGCCGCGACCACACCGATGAGCAGACCGGTGAAGATCCGCCCCCAGCCGAACAGTGCCACCATCGCGCCGCAGATCACCAGTACGGCCCCGGCGGCGAGTGCACCGTACGCCAGAGTCCGGCGGCCGGTGACGACTCCGGCCCGCACCGGACGCGGCGGATCGTCGGGCAGGCGCGCGATATCGGATCGTTCGCCCGGTGTGGGCGTCACCTCGTCGCTCATCGTCGCGCCCGCGCGCCTGCCGGCGCCCGGTCCGCCACAGCGGGCAGTGCGCTGTCGTCCACGCCGCCTCCCGAATTACACGGTGCGGTGCACCACATCTACACGGTGCGGTGCACCACATCTACACGGTGCGGTGCACCCGCCGATATCTCGCGTCCACGGTACCGATTCCGCCACCGTTGTCCATCCGCCAGGTGCGGCGGATACGGCGAGTGCGGGCCGGCGCGGCGCGCGCCGGGCGGTGCGACCCGGCTCAGCCGCGCAGCGGGACCGCCGCCTCGGCGGTGTAGACCAGGAAGGTCAGGCTTTCCTGGAAGTACAGCTGCACGGTCTCGGCATCGTGGGACAGATAGCCGATCGACAGGTCCTGGCCCAATTGCAGATCGAAGTCCCCGCCACGCGTGGTCAGCACGAACGCGCCGTCGATGGCCGGCGCCCAGATGATCTCGCCCTCGGGGATCAGGCGCTCGATGTGCGTGCGGATCGGATGGCCGTGGTCGGAGGTCTCACTGACGGCGGTGTACAGCTCGGCGCTCAGCAGTACCGAATACGGACCGTCCACACCGGCCAGACGCAGTTTGCTCAATGCCTGCGCGATCGCCTCGGGGATCAGCCGCGTCTCGCTCGGGACGGTGACCGGGGCGTTGGAGACCGACGCCCGGATACCGGTGATACCGGCGGCCGGGTAGCCCTCGAAGACCGCGCGGTCCTCGGCGAAGGCGATCTTCCTGGCCGCATCCTTGACCGGGTCCAGATCGGCATCCTGGGCGCCGCGTTCGACATCGTCGAGTTCGTTCCGGGACAGGGTGAACGGCACCCGCAGCTCGACCAGCGGTGCGACGAGCCGCTGCCGAGCCTGCACATCCTTGTCCGGAGCGTCGATCACGGTGGTTCGACCCAATCCGACCGCGGAGTAGTCGGTGCCGTGCGGACCCGACAGGTCCACCACCCGGCGCCCGGCGATATGACGCCGGAAGGTGCGCGTCGCCTCCTCCTCGATGGCCGACCACGCTTCGGAGGTGATCGGCGCGAGTTCGCGGTGCAGATTGTTCATTGCTGTGTCCTTTCTCGGTACGAGCTCTGGGCCCTACGTGGTGACGCGGGCCGCCTCCTACGGGGCCTGACCGCTCATCCCGGAGTTCTTCTCAAGGTGCCGATTCCGAGGGAGCCGTCGCCGGGCGGCGCGGGCGCGGACAGCTCTGCCACACCGGATGCCTCGTCCACGAGGTCCTGTTCCCGGTTCCGGACGGGGGCATCCGGGAGTTCGTCGAAGAACCCGACGGGCGGGGTGAAGAACAGGGTGCCGGTGATGGCGGTGGAGAAGTCCAGAATGCGGTCGTAGGGCGCCTCGTCGCTGCCGAGGAACATCCGCACCAGCATGCGTTCGGTGACATCCGGCGTGGCCGCGTACGCGATGTAGTACGTGCCGAACTCGCCCTCGCGCACGCTGCCGAAAGGCATATTGGCGCGCAGGATCTGCCGCTCGGTGCCGTCGGGGTCGACGAGGGTGTTCACCGCGACATGGGAATCGGCGGGTTTGTCCTCGTCGGACAGCTCCAGATCCTCGAGTTTGGTGCGGCCGATGACAAGCTGCTGCTCCTCGACCGTCAGCGCACTCCACGCGTCCAGATCGTGCAGGTACTTCTGCACGATAACGTAACTGCCACCGGCGAATTCGGGATCTTCGTCGCCGATCAGGGCCGCGGCCACGGCGTCGGAACCCTCGGGATTCTCGGTGCCGTCGACGAATCCGAGCAGATCGCGCTGCTCGAAGTAGCGGAACCCGACCGTCTCGTCGATGATCGTGGCCGCGCCACGCAGGCGCGAGTCGATCACCATCGCCAGCTCGAAGCAGGCATCCGGCATATCGCTCTTGATGTGGAAGAGCAGATCGCCCGGGGTAGCCGGGGCCTGATGGCGCTCACCCGCGTATCCCGGGAATTCGTGCAGTTCAGCGGGTTTCGGGCCGGCGAAGAGCCGGTCCCAGGCCGTGGAGGAGATGCTGGTGACGCAGCTCAGGTGCGCATCCGGCACCCGGAATCCGACCGACCGGCGCAAACCGGCGAGATCGGCGAGGAAATCGCGAACCGCCTGCTCGCCGCCCTCGTCGATGGTGGCGACGAGGAAGGTCGCGGCACGCGAGAGCGGATCGAGGATCGGCTGCGGCTCACCCATGATCAACAGGGTACGGTGCCCGGCCGACAGTCCGCGCGCACGGTCGGCGGCCGGCGGTGCCCGGGCGCCCTACCTCCGGTGGCCGAGCGGGCTCATTTCGCAACGGTCAGCAGGAATGCCGCATCGTCGATCGCCTTCACGCTGTGCCGCGCCGAGGGAATCACCAGCAGATCGCCCGGTGATCCCTTCCACTCGTTGGTGCCGCTGATCATGATCAGAGTTCCGGTGAGGACCTGGAGCGTGGCCTCGCTCTGGGTTTCGTGTTCGGCCAGGCTCTGTCCGGCGGTCAGCGCGATCACGGTCTGGCGCAGGCTGTGGGTGTGGCCACCGTAGATGGTCTGCGAACTACGTCCACTCGTGGCGGATGCGGCGATTTTCAGCTGCTGGCGAGCCACCGCCGTCAGCGATTTCTTATCCATGATCTGCCTCTCGCGGTTCCGCCGGATCGGGCTCTGGTCACAGGCTGGATATCGGTGAGTATGCCGGACCCATCTCGCACGGTCGGGCGTTTCGCCGATGCGATTCGGGTTCGATACCTGCCGTGCCGCCCGAGCGCCGGATCAGCCGACGGTAGCGGGTGCGCTGTCGCGGGCGAAGCGCCGGATGCGGTAGCGCAGCCCCGTACGCGACTGCGCCCACGGCGAGCTCTCGACGCGCCAATCACCCTCGATCGCGGGCGCGTACGCATCGCCGGAGATCTCGGCATCGATATCGGTCACCATCAGATCGGTCGCGTAATCCATTGCCTCGCGATAGATTTCGCCACCGCCGATGATCCAGACGGTCTCGGCGCCGGCCAGTGCGATCGCGTTCGGGATCGAATCGGCGCGTTCGGCTCCGGGCGCCGACCAGTCCGGTTGGCGGGTGATGACGATATTGCGCCGGCCGGGCAGGGGCCGGAACCTCGCGGGCAGTGAATCCCACGTGCGCCGTCCCATCAGTACCGGATGCGTCCCGGTGACCATTCGGAAATGCGCCATATCCTCGGGCACCCGCCAGGGGATGGTGTTGTCGGCGCCGATCACTCCGGCGGCCGTCTGTGCCCAGATCAATCCGACCCGGCTCATACCGCCACCGGTGCCTTGATCGCCGGATGGTGGCGGTAGCCGAGTACTTCGACATCTTCGAAGGCGTAATCGAACAGCGTCGGCGCGGGCCGCAGATGCAGCCGAGGGAACGGATACGGGTCACGGGTCAGTTGTTCCCGCACCTGATTGTCGTGATTGTCGTAAATATGGCAATCGCCACCGGTCCAGATGAAATCGCCCGGTTCGAGTTCGGTCTGCTGCGCGACCATATGGGTCAGCAGCGCGTAACTGGCGATATTGAACGGCACACCCAGAAACAGATCCGCGCTGCGTTGATACAACTGACAAGACAATCTGCCGTCGGCCACATGGAATTGGAAGAAGGCGTGGCACGGTGCCAGCGCCATTTTGTCCAGTTCGGCGACATTCCACGCGGAAACGATGATGCGCCGCGAATCCGGATCGGTGCGCAGCGTATGCAGCACCTCGGAGATCTGATCGATGTGATTGCCGTCGGGGGTCGGCCAGCTACGCCACTGCACCCCGTACACCGGGCCGAGTTCGCCGTGCCGATCGGCCCATTCATCCCAGATGGTCACGCCGTGTTCGTGCAGCCATTCGATATTGGAATCGCCGCGCAAGAACCACAGCAGTTCGTACACGATCGATTTCAGATGCACTTTCTTCGTGGTGATCAGCGGAAATCCCGCCGACAGGTCGTAGCGCAGCTGGTGACCGAAGACCGACCGGGTGCCGGTCCCGGTGCGATCCGCCTTCGGAGTGCCGTGCTCGAGGACCAGTCGCAACAGGTCCTCGTATTGTGTGTCCGGTCTCCCGGATTCGACGCCGCCGGTGGTGTGCGCACCGGAAGCGGTGGGGTTGGTTGGTGCGCCGTCCATGACTGGCAAGCTTAGTCACCGTGCGAAAGCTCTATGTGATCGGAATCGGCGCCGGCCATCCCCGGCAGTTGACGGTGCAGGCGATCGAGGCGATCCGGCAGGTCGAGACGTTCTTCGTCATCGGCAAGGGCGAGCGCAAACGGGAGTTGGCCGAGGTTCGCGCCGCCATGCTGGCCGAATACGCCGATCCCGCGCACCGGGTGATCGAGATCGCCGATCCGCCCCGCGATCGTCGCGTCGACGACGCCGATGACTACCGCGAGGTGGTCGCCGACTGGCACCGGCGCCGGGCCGGGCTGCTGGCCGATGCCTTCGACGGCACAGCCGGGATCGGCGGAATCCTGGTCTGGGGCGATCCGTCGCTCTACGACAGCACCCTGCGCATGGTGCAGCGCGTCCTCGACGGGGGCGCGCAATTCGAGTACACGGTGATTCCGGGCGTGACCAGCGCTCAGGCGCTCGCCGCCGCCCATCGGGTGGTACTGCACGAGATCGGTGAACCGGTGCACATCACCACCGGTCGCCGATTGCGGTCCGAGGGAGCGGCCGCGGACGGAGCGACGGTCGTGATGCTCGACGGGGAATGCTCGTTCACGCACCTGCCCGATGACGATCTGCATATCTGGTGGGGCGCCTATCTGGGCATGCCGGACGAAACGCTCATCGAGGGCCCGCTGCGCGCGGTGGCGGATTCGATCGTGCGGCGGCGCGACGAACTGCGCGCGGACAAAGGCTGGATCATGGATATCTATCTGCTGCGCCGGGCGGTTTAGTCGCCGACATCCCCGCGGGAATTCGTCTTCTCCGGAATATATCGATCTCGATGTGATCCATACCACCGTCCGGTGCGAATAACTGTCATCGAATCGGTATCCGACTTGGAGGTTGTTCATGGCAGGGCGGCACTCGGCGACATCGGGACAGTGGTACAAGCGCGGTGGATCTCTACTGGTCATCGGCGCTCTGCCACTGAGCGTGGCGCTATGGCAGACGGCACCCGCGGGGGCGGAAGCGCCCGACGCGCCGGCCGCCCAGCCCGGCGCAGCGTCACTGGATGCCGCGCTGGCCACCGCCACTCAGATCCTGTCGCAGCCCGATCCGCTCGGCGCGGCCGCGCAGGCCCTCGCGCAGGCCACCGCCCCGGGGCCGCGGCAGTTCCGTCCGGCGTCGGCCGCCGATCCGTCGGTCGCGCCGATCGCCGACGCTCAGCCCGCCCCGGCGGCGAATCCCGCGGTGGCGGCGGCCGGCGCCGGATCGGGCCGTAACGTGGTGAACGGCACTCGCGCGGTTCCCGATCTCGCCGCACCGGCCCCGGTCGATCCCAGCGCGCTGCATATGCCCGACCTCGGACATATGGCGCCGGCCGTAGCGCCGATCAAGGCGCCCGACAATACGATCCGGATCGGTTCGGTCGTGACACCGCGGCCCGATTTCCTCGATCCGCAGCTCACCGCGCAGATCAACGATTCCGCGGCGCAGACCGAGGCCGGGCTGGCGCAGGGATTGGACTCCGCCGGATTCGAGCCGTCGCGGTCGGATCGTATCGCCGCGGACACTCTCGGCGGCGCCGTGATCGGTTCCAGTGTCGGCAACATCGTCAGCAGCCCGATCGCATCCACCAGCGCGCTGATCGGCGGTGTCGCCGGACTGATCGCCGGTGTCCCGTTCCTGCCCGCGGGCCTGGTCGTGATGCCGATTGTCGGCGCCGCCATCGGTTACGCCGTGATCGCGGCACCGGCCGCGGCCGCGGGCGCCGCGATCGGCGCCGGAGTGGGCGCGATCGAGGGCGCGGTCGCCCCCGGTGTCGCCGCACCGCAGCAGACGGCTCCCGCCGCGGTGTAGTACGCCGCGCGGCGCGAGCCGCCGGATTGTCGGTGCTCGCCGGTAAGCTGCGGGAGTGCCCGAGTTGCCGGAGATCGTGGCGCTCGAACAGTTTCTGGTCGAGCATGCCGTCGGCGCGGTCGTCGGGCGGGTCGATGTCGCGGCACTGAGTGTGCTGAAGACATTCGACCCGCCGGTGACCGCGCTGTCCGGCCGCGACGTCACCGGTGCCGGGCATTGGGGTAAACATCTCGGTCTCGATTGCGACGGGCTGTGGCTGATCACCCATCTGTCGCGTGGCGGCTGGCTGCGCTGGATCGACGAACCCGGCGCGGCACCACCGAAACCGGGTAAGGGACCGCTGGCCCTGCGCGTCCACTTCTTCACCCCGGAAGGCGCTACCCCGGCCTTCGATCTCACCGAGGCCGGAACCAAGAAGCGGCTCGCGGTCTGGATCACCGCCGACCCGCGGTCGGTTCCCGGGATCGCGCGGCTGGGCCCCGACGCACTCGAGGTCTCCGAAGACCGGTTCGCCGAACTACTGGCCGGAACCTCGCAGCGGTTGAAGACAGTGCTGGCCGATCAGACGGTGCTGGCCGGGATCGGCAATGCCTACTCCGACGAGATCCTGCACGCCGCAAGGCTTTCCCCGTTCGCCACCGCGTCCACCCTGGGTCCGGATGCGTCCGCCGAGCTGTATCGGGCGATGCGAGACATCCTCACCGATGCGATCACCCGGTCCGTCGGCCAGGACGCGGCCCGGCTCAAGGGGGAGAAGCGCTCGGGTATGCAGGTGCACGCGCGGACCGGGCTGCCGTGCCCGGTCTGTGGTGACACCGTCCGCGAGGTCGCCTACGCCGACAAATCCTTCCAGTACTGCCCCACCTGCCAGACCGGCGGCAAGATCCTCGCCGACCGGCGGATGTCCCGGTTGCTCAAATAACCGGTCAGACCAGCGCCGGAACCCGAACCCCTTGCCAGGCAAGGCGTTTGCTCTGATTCGGATCGACCTCCACCCGGGCGGGACTGTCGATGATCCGGGTATTGCGGCGCTGCTCGGTGTACTGCGGCCAGGACGGCAACGGCTGCCCCTTGCGCGCGAACGACAGCCAGTTGTCCTGGAATTCGCGCTGCACCTGCAGGAAGTCCCGATACCCGCCGAGCGTGGTGAGCCCGCGCCCGATGGCGCTGTCCACCCCGCCGAACACCGGAATCAGATCCAAGGCGTGCGTGGCGCCGAAACCCGCGAGATGGACTGCGCGCGGGGCGAAGTCGAGGCGGTAGGCGTAGGTCGGAGCGTGGCGGCTGTGGCCCTCCAGCACCTCGATGGTGGGCCGCCAGAAGACGAAGTCACCGCCCATGCGCACCGCCACCCGCCGATCGGGATAACCGGGATAGGCTGCCACGACACGCTTCTCGATCTCGGCATCACCGCAGCGCGACAGCGCGACGTGGAGTTGGCCGGCGGTGGTGGGCAGGGACCGATCGTAGCGTTTGAACAGCGTCGCCTCATCGCGATTGGTGCCGATGATCAGCGGGACGGCATGGGCCTGCCCGGTGCTGATCGCCTCGATCGGATCCAGCGGCAGGAATTCGCCGTCGACGACCGGGGCCGCGGGGAAGCTGCCCGGCTGCTGCCACAGCACCTCGCCGATCGCGCGATCGGCGGCCTTGCGGATGTCGTTGGAGCCGGCCGTGGTCAGGGCTTCGACGGCCCGATCCGGCGTAGCGCCGAGATTGTCGAGACAGCGCCGGGCGAAAACCCGGGCCGCCGCCGAGGTCAGCGACCAGTCCGCCGGCGCGCTCTGGGCGATACCGCGATGGAAGAGCCCGGCCGCGGCGGGTGTGGCCAGCAGGCTCACCACCGCATGCGCTCCGGCCGATTCGCCGAAGACGGTGACATTGTTCGGATCGCCGCCGAACGCCGCGATATTGCGCTGCACCCACTGCAGCGCCGCCACCTGATCGCGCAGCCCCAGGTTGGACTCGAAAGGCCGTGTCGCGGTCGAGAACTCGCTGAAATCGACATAGCCGAAAGCGCCCAGCCGATAATTCAGCGACACCACGATCACGTCGCCGCGCAGGGCCAGCCGGGCGCCCGAATACAGCCGCAGCGCCGAGGTGCCCAGTACGTATCCGCCGCCGTGGATGAACACCATGACCGGCCGGGGCGCGGTGGCCGGCTCCGCGGGTGCCGTGACATTGAGCGTCAGGCAATCCTCGCTGGTGGGCTGTGGCTGCCGGGGCCCGATCCGGGCGCCGTCGCGCTGCTGCATCGCCGCGAAACCGTACTCGGTGGCCGGGCGCACGCCCGACCAGCTCTCCACCGGCTGCGGAGCCCGGAAACGCAGGTCACCTACCGGCGGTGCGGCATACGGGATGGATCGCCACTGTGCGATCCGACGCCGGCGGAGACCGCGGACAACGCCGTCGGCGGTCGTGATGTCAACCATTGACCGATGGTAACCGTTACTGCAGATACCCTTCGACCTGCTTGACGGGGTTGGCCTGGGCCTCGTCCGGATTCGCGCCCTGGTCGATCCGCGCGCGACGCTGCCGCAGCAGATCCCAGCACTGATCCAGCATCACCTCGAGATCGGCCAACTTCGCACGCTCGGCCTCCGGGTCGAGCTCTCCGCTGGTGGCCTTGGACCGCAGCTGATGTTCCTGCTTCACCAGGTCCTGGATATGGGCGAGGATGTCCTGTTCGGTCATGAGGCCATGGTACGGCGGGAGAGGTAGGTCGGGTGGTCATCCGACCCATCGGCTGAGTCGTGCGCGCAGTTCGTCCCGTGAATAGTCGAGAAAATTGGATTGCCGAGAAGACCGCATGTGGAACAGGTCGACCCAGCTCTCCATGGTGGCCGGGTCCGCGCGGACTGTGCGAGGCAGTTCCTCAGCGCTCATTACCGTTCCTCTCCAGTCTGCCAGCATTCTGTATACGCGAAGCACCGCTTCGGGATCGACGGCAGGATTCGCGGGCGAAGACCGCTCGATCCACATCGCAGTGGCCCGAGCGCGGGTCGCCTCCTCCATTCCCCACATACGCTCGAGGAAGAACGATGCGTTATAGAGCGGGTCGCTGGGGCCGGCGCATTCCCAATCGAGAATCCATATCTTCCCGCGAGAATCGATTCGAATGTTCGAATTATAAAGGTCGTTGTGTGCGAAGATCACCGGTTCGCCGGCGCGACCGGAATCCGGCTGAATATATTCCGACAATGGGCCGACCCTGATCTCCCGGAGCCTCGACATCTGATCTTGCGGCAGGCTGTGATACGCGCTGTCGGCACGTTGGATCACCAGCTGCTGCCACGTTGGAATGTCCATCCTCAAGTCTTTCGGAAGGGGGTGTGCCGACGTCAATTGAACCTGGCCCATGAGATCGGGCAACCAATCGATCAGGTCGGGAGCGTCACTGGCCGGTGTTTCGCCGTCAATATATTGCATTATTGTGAATTCGTGGCCCGTGGTGGGGTCGACTCCAGCGTAGAGGATTTCGGGGGTTCGCACACCGCACTCGTGTGCGTATTCTATGGCTGTGTTCTCGGGCATCCATTTCTTCAGGAAACTCTCGTGCAGTTCTTCTTTTGCTACTCTGAGCACCGCTGGGCCCGAACGTGTGTCAACTCGATAGACTTTGTTGTCGGTGCCATCGAAATTCGGCTCTCGATTCCGGACCTGCTCGCACAGTTCTCGGGCCTCTTCCGACGATATTCGGGGTCGGTAGATTCCGGGCCGGGCGGTGCGACCGGCGCTCTCGGGTATTCGCCGCTCGATCTCGTTCCGGGTTCGGGGATGCTCTTCGATTTCCGGGTCGGGGAACCGTTGCCGCATATCCTCCAAGGCTGATGCGGCTATTCGGTCGATCTCCTCGATGGTCATATCGAGCCGCAGGCGGGCGATGACTTCCTGCGGTGTGATCGCCTCGCCGAGGCGCAGCATGACGATCCGCTCCGCCAGTTCGGGATCCGGCATGAGTGCGAGTGAACGTCGCAGATCGGCGAGGAACCGCGTGTCCCATTCGTATGCTTCGTCACGATCGACATCCTCGGGACGGTCGAAGGTCCCGGAATTGTCGGGGATCTTGTCGCCGATCGGCCGGGAGCCCTCTTCCGCCGGAGAGTCGAACGAGACCGCCCCGTGTGGATGGATTTCGCGGAGTTCGGCAACCTCCGCGACCGGTATGCGGACCGCGGCCGCGATTTCGTCGTTATCGGGCTCGGCGCCTGTCTCGTCGCGGCGACGCTTGATATAGGAATTGACGATGCCGAGGCGTATCCGGGACGCGGCATCGAGGTTCGGGTATCGGCTTGCATAGCTCAACTTCCGCAGCTCATTGACTGCCTTGAACCATGCATAAGGCGTGAAATCTCCGGAGGGAACCCATTTGTAGGCTCCGCGAGTGATCGCCTCGGCGGCCGCTTGGACCAAATCGTCGTACTGGTGACCCGGGATCTTGCATGTCCTCGCTGCCGCCTGCGCGACCCACACGAAACGTTCGGTGAAACGCCGCACTGCGGCTCGCTCCTCGGCGGAGCCGGGCTCAGTGGCAATCAGTTCCCAGGCGAGCTGTGCGTCTCGGTCGTTCAGGGCAGGGCCGAATCGCAAGCAATAGCGGTTGAGTGCGGATCGCAGCGTAGCGTTTTCCATCCCGAAGGCGTCTCGCAACTTCCGCAATCGCACCAGGTTCGGTATCCGGCCGTCTTCGTAGCCCTGTAGCTGTACTCGTGGTATCCCGGTGCGGGATTCCAGCTGTCTGGTGGTCAGGCCGGCGTGGATCCGCAGCGCGCGCAACCATTGATGAATATCGTCGTATACCGGTTCGGGAGGGGCGTCGGACATGGGATCCAATGGGTGCAGGAACCCCCAGGAGCGGGCCATGTCATTCCACGATCCCGCGTGATGCAAGCCGCGCCGATAGGCGCGCACCATGATCAAGTCGTAACTCGCTATCTGCTGTTCGGTCTCCTGTTTCCGGACGAAAGTCGTCGGTGCGCCGAAGATTCGGGCAGCCTCCGGTGCCGTCAGATTGTTCAGGTACCGGAAGACGCGGGAGAACTCACCGAAAGAGCGTGTCGAGGTGAAGCTGGGATATCTGATCGTCGACATCGGATATCCATAACATTCGGCGACTTCAGCGTAAGTTATCGGAAGGTATCGTGAGATCGATTCCGATACACGGGCTGCGATGCCCGGGGCAGGTCTCCGGCCGTTACACCATTCGCGGATCCGGGCTTTATCTGTTGCGATCGCCGCGGCAAGCCGACTTGTCGTCCAGCTGTGCGAGTCCCCGAAACTCACAACAAACTCTCCGAGTCCGGGGTGCCCCTCCGGATATTTCGGCGCACCGCTCTCGGTGAGCAGATCCGGATAGTGGCGGGCAACTGCGCGGTACGCATCGCGCGCTCCCGGGACGCGGCGTAGTAGCGCCCGGACCTGCGTCGTCTCGAGCAGCCCGCCCTGCTCGGCCGCTGCCCACGTCCCGGCCGGTGCGTCGATCAGCCCGTCCATATCCTTCGCGGTCAGCGCCAGATATCGGCGGACGCCGCGGTGCCACTGGGTCGGATCGGCACCGGGCCTCGGGAACCGGGCACTGCCGGGGGCCTCGAACATCGCAGGTTCGAGTCCGGCACGCGCGAGCCAGCGATCGATCTGGGACTGTTCCAATCGCCGCATCTCCGCGTAGTGGGTCACGCCCTGTTGCGGCTGTCCGCTCTCGGCCGACAGCCGATCGCGGCACCACTCGAGGAACTGACCTTCCTCGGGCGATGTCGCCGACTCGGGATTCGGCAGGGTGAACGCTGCCGAGTCTTCGGCCGGCTGGTCGGCCGTGTGTCCGGCGCGGCGCCTATAGCTGAGGTACCGGCGGATACGGCGTCCGGCGAACTGTGCCGCCGACGGCGTCATACCGAGCTCCGATGCGATGGCGGACATATCCCATCCCGCCGCGAGGCGATCGAGTATGTGGAGGTCCGTGGCGGTGAGTGTGCCGGAGAACCGGTGCGTGCCCGGACCGAATCCGTGTTCACCGGCCATGTGCACGAGCGGGAGCTGTTCGATGTCGCGGCGGTGGGCGCGCAGTCGTATGCCGTCGCTCAGCGGTGATTCGGGTACCGATCCGAAGGAGGGGGCGCCGAGCTGTCCGCCACTGGGCTTTCGCACGCCCTCGACCTGCTCGGGCGGAGCTTGACGCAGCCGGCTCGCTTGCTCGTAGGAATAGGCGTACCCGATCAGGGTCGGCTCGCTCCAAGACTGGCCGACAAAGGTCAGGTTGAAGGGTTTCCCGTCGGTCGCACGGTACCCGGCGGGAACAGTGAAACAGGGATAGCCGGCTCGGTCGCCGCCGAACCACCACGTGTTCCAGGACACCAATGCCGTGAGGTCGTGCTGAGCCATCAGCGGGTCGATCCGGCCTTTGGTTTCGGCGATATCCCGCGCTCGGTCCGTCAGATACTTCGCGGTGTCGGGGCTGCCGGGGCTGAGATCGATCGCCTGTGCTGCCAGCAACTGGCCCTGGCCGTACCGCAATGTCTGCTCCGGATGAGCGTTGTGGAACTCGATCAGATCGGCGAGCGAGCCGATCGGAGAGTCCGGTAGCCGCGACAGGTAGGTATTGAAATCCCGTTTGAATTCGTAGACCAGCACGCTGGACTCGCTCAGCTCGGTGTCGAGCGTGACAGGAACGACGGTCGCGCCCTGTGCCCGCAACGTCGCGATCGCCGCATCCCACAGCGGCCGTTCCGCCGATTCTTCGGCGGGAATCATGTTCGACAGCACTCCTATTCGAGCTCCCCGGAGCGCGTCCGGGTTCAGATCCAGGGTGAAGTCATGGCCTGCCAGTGGATTTCGTGCCGTGGCGGGATCGTCCGGATCGATGCCCGTCATGGCAGTCAGTAGAACTGCCCCGTCGCTGACCGTCTTTGTCATCGGACCGGCGGTGTCCTGGCAGTTCGCGAGAGGGACGATCCCGGTCCGGGATATCAGTCCGACCGTTGGTTTCATCCCCACCAGCGAGTTCGCGATGGACGGGTGAATGATGGATCCGAAGGTCTGGGTGCCGATGGCGAGCGGTGCCAGTCCCGCCGACGCCGCCACAGCGGAGCCGCAACTGGAACCACCCACATCCCATGTCGGGTGGTAGGCACTGACCACTTCGTCGCCCAGTATCGAGCTGTAGCCGAGGGGCATCGAAGAGTCCACGAAGTTGGCCAGCTCGGTCATGTTGGTGGTTCCGAGGATGACCGCCCCGGCCGCGCGCAGGCGCTGTATCAGCCATGCGTCGGCGGCGGGGACGGATCGGGCGAGGGCCACCGTGCCGGCTGTCGTCGGCGTACCGGCCAGATCGATATTCGCCTTGACCAGAACCGGGATCCCCAGCAGCGGTCCGTGCGGGCCGCCGGCGCGGCGCCGGGCATCCGCGGCACGAGCCTCGGCTATCGCGCGGTCGTTGAGCGCGGCGACCGCGTGCAGCTGAGGATCGACGGCTTCGATGCGCGCCATATACCAACGGGTGAGCCACTCGCTGGTGATCAGTCCACGATTCATCAGATCCACGAGTTCGGTGACGCCCGCGGTTGCCGGGTGCACATTTCCCGCGTCGCCGATCCCGAGCGCCATCGCCGGCGCCGGATTCGCCTCCGGCGCGGAAGTATTGGGAGCCGGGGTCGGATCGGGCCCGGACGTGCCGGGGTCGTGTTCGGGACCCGGGGCCGCGGGGGATGCGCGGCGGTGATAGACGCTTGCCTCGTAGCCGGTCTCGGCGATCGCGGCCATGACGCGAGCTGTGATGTCCGGCGGCACCGGCTCGTTGCGTATCACCCGGCTTGCCGTCGTCCGGCTGGTGTTCGCGTGGCGCGCTACGTCGTCCAGCGTGACGCGCTTCGCGCCGGCCGCCCCGGTGCGTCGGTGATAGCCGATCGCGGCGGCCGCTGCCTCGACCACTTCGCGAGTGGAGTCCTTCGTCTTGCCGGCCAGCGCGCGGTTCACCTGGTCGACGCCCATGCCGGTGGCCTCGGCGAGATCCAGTTGCGTTGCGCGCTCCTGAACACCGTCGGCCCTCGGCACCGTGTCGTTGTCGAGTGGATAGCCGAGGTCTGCGGCGATGGCGCGGACCCGCTGCTTCGTCTCCGCCGAGATGTTCGATACCTGCCGGTCGTTCACCGCTAAGTGGACGGTGGTGATCGAGACCCCGGCAGCCGCCGCGACATCCGCCAGCGTGACCCGCTGGGGCGAATTTTCCTCGGATGCGAGGGATTCGGCAGGCGGTAATGCCGCCGAGACCTGACCGACGCCGCGTTTCAGCATGCTTTCGGCATCGGCTTCGGCGCAGTTCATCACCTCGACGAGCGACAGGAACCTCATCCCGGAGTACCGCAACAGAACCGCTCGGCGCTCGTTCGGACGGAGCCCGGCGATCGCTTGCCACATCCGGCGTGCGTCGGCGCGGGTCAATGCGGCGGCGGCCGCCCTGTTCGTTGCCGCGGCGGCGATCCGGCTCCGGAAATCGGGGAAGCCGCGCCGGAATTCCTCGAATTCGAATGCCTCCACCGCGATGGCCAGAGCGCGTGCCGCGGTGCCAGCGGCCGCGCCCCGCTCGGCCACCTCTCCGGCCAAGCGCAGGAACGTTTCCCGCAGGACGTCCCGCACGAGGTCTCGATCGCCATGTGCGCGCGGAACAATCTGTCCCAGCACAACTTTCGCAAACGTGTCGTGTAACCGACGTGCCTGCTCGACAGTGCCGGACGGGCGGCGAGATGTCGCCGGTTGTCCGGGTTCTCGTGCGGCGGCCTCGCGGTCGAGCTGCTGTTCGGCATCCGCCTCGCGGATGGGCTGCGTGGAAGGCTGCTTCGCTGGTCGGGGTGCGCCGGCCGGAGCCTTCGGTGCTTGCCATGGTTGTCCGTCCGGGCGGTGGTGGAATCCCATGGCCCACTGCGGTTCCGCGGGGACGTGGCCGATCGGTCGCTGGTCGGTAGCGCGGGCGGGGCGGTCGAGCACCGCCGGATCGAATTCGGGGGCGAACGTGGCCACCGGACCTGGCCGCGGGCCGTTGGACCCGGACGGCCGACGATCGACGGCCCGGTCGGGGGGAAACGCGTCGATGACGTTGGCGAGGAACGGCACACGGGCGACCGCCGCCGCTGGATGGCGGTGCAGGACCACCGTGCGGACGGTCCGGGCATAACCCTCGGTTTCCGGGTGCTCGCGGCGTCGCAGGTAGTGACCGAAGTCGTAGTCGCCGGCGAGCAACTCCTTCGTCGTCGACACGAACCGCCAGAGCGTATCGTCGGCGGGCGCCGATGTGCCGGTGCGGCGGCGCAGGTGCGCGCGCAGCGCGCGGTCGAGAATGTCAGGGGCGGCGTCGGGTGGCGCGACCAGTGTGTCCGCGACGACCGAGGTGAACCACTGGGCAACTCGATTCTCCGGCGACGAGGCCGCGCCCTGGAATCCATCGCGCAATCGCATGGCGTGCCGACGTTGATACGGCTCGATCCAGTGGTTCAGGAAGCGGTCGTACACCGGCCGGCAGGCGATCTGGGGTAGCAGGCTGTCACCGGCATACCGCGCTCGGAAGTACGCCGGTGCTTCTCGCTCCAGTACTCGGCAGCCCGGATAGTTCAGCCCGTACACCCCGTCTCGGGGAATCGAATCGAAATACTCGAACTCACCTGGTGTCAGGAATGGTCGTGTCAGGTCGCGATCGACCTGGAGTATCGGACGGGCGGCGACCATCGCGATATACGCGTACTGCGGAAGCTCGTCCAGCGACAGGTCCCGCGTGGCTCGGCCGATGGCGCTGGCACGTGCCGCGGTGCCGCGGCCGCTGGGTTGCTCCCGTTCGCTGATCGGCATCGTCCGGAACTTGTAGATGACGATCATTTCTCCGGGCATCCGGGGCCGTAGCTGGTCGAGCAGTAACGGGCCTCCACTTGTATTGGGAAGGCCGATAACGACTTCCGCCTCCAACGCGGCGGCGGAGAATGCGGCGAGCATGCTCAGGCGGGTACCGCGTTCCGCAAGCCAGCCCAGTTGCCAGTCCCAGTAGTCCGGGCTGTCGATCCAGTCGCTCCCGTGCTGCTCACCGGCCGCGATTCGTCGCAGATCGGTGACGTAGCGGAAACTCGGGCCGAAGCCGCGCAACTCCGCCTCGAGGGTGTCCGGCCGGGGTAGGTACAGGGCGGGGGCCGATCGCCGGCCAGGTGTCGATTCCTCATGGCCGGAAAGGTGCGCCGTCTCATCGCTCGGGCCGAGGTGGTTGGCGGCCTTGGAATGTTCGCTCGCCTTCTGCTCCCGGGCGCTCCACGGCGTTGTGCCGGCGCTGCTCGCCGGTGTGTCCTCGGCCGGCGGGGCGACGCCTTCGGGCGGCGTGCCTTCCGCCGCGGACGACGGTTCGCCCGGTGGTGTCGGGGCCCACGGGGTGCAGTCCTCACGGCTGATGAATTCGACTCCGCCGATGGGACCCCGGTAGTTGGATTGTCCGAGGTTGCGTCGGCGGCGGTTGCGTGCGCCGGCGGGGTTGCGTTCGGCGACCGGATCGCGTGGATCTTGGTCGGCGCCGAACGGATCGGGGGAGGGGCGTGCCGTCGGCGCGGCCTCCCGGTCACCGAGCCGCTGATCGCTCTCCTCGATCGGTTGTTCATCCGGTTGTGTTGTGGCAGTGCGGGGTCGGTTGTCCGGCACGTCCCTGCCCAGAATTCGGAACTCGGGCACTTCGCGATCACTGTCGACGGGTCCGGTGTCCACCGGCCCGAGTTCGCCGTCATCGTCCACTTCGAAGTGCGCGGCGAAGTAGCGCAGGTCGGTGTCGGAGTCGTTGCTGTATTCGGTCTCCCAGTCTTCGATGGGGAGCGTGCGGGGGATACCCGGGCCGTTGTCGATGAGGTTGTCGGTGACGTAGAGCCTGCCCCCGTTGTTTCGAATCACCCACGCGTGCCCGATTCCGGTGCGGGCGTTGCCCGCGGTGACGACCGCGGTATTGCCGTCGCGGGCGAGGAGCGTGGCCTTGATGGTCGTCAGGGGGGTAATGGTGGTGTCGGTAGCGGGGTCGACACGGGTCGGTACCCGGTGCAGATGGGCTGCGATGGCGGCTTCGGTCGATGCGAGGTCGGTGGCCCAGCGGCGCGGCACATATGCCTGGTCGTTGCCCAATGCCCAGATGGTTCGGGTGACGTGGGTGACGCAGCCCACGGAGCGTAGGTGGACCACCGCGTCGTCGAGGCTCCGGCGCAGATGGGTGACGCCGGTCAACTGCCGGGCGATTCGCAGGGCATGGTCTGTGTCGTCTGCCCAAACGACGCCATCGAGCAGCCGCTGGAGGCCGATCAGGGCCGAGGTGGAGGTGGGATCGCTGAGGGTGAGCAGGCGTATCGCGGACCTCACGAAACGTAGTCCCGCGTCGAGGTTTCCGATCGTGAACGAATGGGTGGCCATGGTCGTCAGGTCGGCCAGGTAGCCGGCCGCGGCCGTGGCCTGGTCGGGAACGGATCCGGCCCGGCGCGCACGCGCAAAGGCCCGTTCGCGATACGGCAGGCGGCGGATGGCTTCGGCGACAGGTTCGGGATTGACCTCGAAGACGGCTTCGTCATCGTCATCGTCGTCGGTGTTGTCGAGGGTTCCCTCTGGGATGGCGACCTCGACCTCGACCTCGACCTCGACCTCGTCGTCGGCTGTCGGCTGCGCGGTATCGAGGCCGGCCCTGAATCGCAGCCATGCCGGTGGGATGGCTCGGTACCAGTCCTGGGAGCGCTCCGGAGCGGAGGTGTGCATTCGAACGAGGGCGGCCACGACGTTGCCCACTGTCCGGAGGAAGGTGGAATCGGGTGTGGTCCGGAGAACGGACACGGCGATGTCTCTGCGCCTATAGGCGGCTGTCTGATCGTGCATTTCGGTCAGGGCGCTGTGAAGCTGCAGGATTTCGGCGGCCGCGATGTCGGCGCCGGCCACTGTCGGCAGCCGGTTCGCCACGGTGGCCGCGATATCGGCCGCTTCCCGCAGCCGGTCCAAACCGGCACCGATATCGCCGGAGCGGGTGAGGTAGTAGGCAGCCATATCGAGCACATCGGACAGATAGGTGGCGGCGGCGCCGGCGAAGTCCTCCTCCGAGACGGTGCCGGTAGCGGTCCGGGCGTGCGCGAAGGCCGCCGCATGCTCGTCCAAGTGAAGAAAGAGTTCGGTGACCGCCGGATCGGCACCGTTCCCGCGATGTTGGGCCACATGGTGATCGACCTTTTTGCCGAGATGTTCGAGCGGCACGGTGCGCAGGGTTCTGACGACCTCCTCGACCGGTGAGAGGTGCGGGAGGGTCGGTGCGGCGTCCGGTTCGAGTTCCTGCTCCTGTCCCCATGGCACGTAGCGCAGCGCGTTGAGAACCCAGTAGCATTGTCGGCCATAGTATTCGGCAAGATCCGCCGCGTCGCGGACAACCGATCCCCGGTCGTCGATCGCGGCGGTGATATCGGACAGTGTCTCTGCCGCTGCGTAGATGGCCTGGAGCATCGGTAGCCGGACAGCGGCCGCTCTGGCCGTGTCGAAGAGGGTGCGGTAGTCGTCGAGCTGCTCGTCGCCGAACTCCCCATTGATTCGTGCCCGAAGCTCGTGCAACAGCGCGTTCGACACTCGCGCGGTGGTGATCATGGTGTCACCGTGCGGGCGCAGCCCGCGTCGGATGCCATCGAGATGGTCGATGAGTTCGTTGTGCAGTCGCCGGAGCCAAGCGCGTGCCTCGGCATCGCTCAGCTGCCCGACTCGATCCTGCAGTGTCGCGTACGAAGCGCCGGACAGGTCGGGGATGGGCGGCTCGGCCTCCTCGACGGAGTTCGCTCCGGACGCCTCACCCAGCGCCGCAATGAAATCGGGGGCCACCGGTGCCGTCGAAGCGAAGCGGGGGATGATGCGAGCGCGTTGATCGGCGCCCGATCTCGGCACTGTGACAGCGGGTTCGGTGATCTCGGCGGGTCCCGTCGCCCAGATGCCGAAAAGCGCGGCGAAGCCGGGCATAGGCTGCCCGGACCCCGAATTCATTTGTACGAATTGCCATGCATCGCGAAACTCGTGGTGCATGAATTCGATCTGCTCCGGTGTCAGCACACCCAGAGCGGCCGCGCGGCCGAGCCGGATCGCGTCGTTGACGAGGCGCTCGGCGTAGAACAGCAAGGCGTACGGCAGGGTGCTGTTGTCCGTATCGCCTGCCAGCAGTTGGAAGCGTTGCATATCGAACGAGGCAGGTCCGGATCCCGCCAGCTCGAAGTCGATCGCGACAATGCTGCCGTCCGCGGCTTTGACCAGTAGGTTGCCCTGGTTCAGATCTCCGTGTATGAGTTGCGACTTTTCCGGGTCCATCCGCCAGCTCAGCTCCAGCAGTAACGCGAAGAGCTCATCCGTGACGCCGAGCCGGTCGAAGTAGGAGCCGAATTCCTCGCGGTGACTCTCGACCGTGGTCATCAGCGCGTCGATCCGCTCTCGGACGAACTGACCTGGGTCGATCGGCTTCACCGGTATTGCCCGTAATTGCCGATGCAGTCGCTTCACCGCGTCGGCCACACGTCGCAGCGGAACATCCGGGGCGTCACCGACACTCACGCCGGGGGCATACCCCAGGATTTGCACCGTCGCGTGGTTGCGATTGGGTATTCGGACATTCCGCATCACCTTGAATACCCGATGAGGAGTGTCGACATTGTATTCGGCGAGTAGTTTCAGCAGCTCATGTTCGATTTCGGTCCGTGCGTTCAGCCCATCGCCGTTGTCGACATCGATCCGGACGAGGAATTGACCGGTGTCCGGATCGCCGACCGGAATATTGAGGTGGTAGTTGCCCGACATGGCGAGTTCGAGGTTGTTGAACGCTTCCTCGAGCAGGGCTCGCGCGATGTGGTCGGGCATCTCCACACCGGCAGTGCCACCGAGATATTTGTACCCGCTCGGCGGCAACAGGCTGGGAATTCGCTCGCCGATCGGGGCGCGGGTCACCGGCTCCGCCGAAGCGTCGGCCTCGGCGGCCCTTGCTCGTTCGGCCGCGAGTCGCGCGGCCAGGCGGGCACGGGCACGCCGTGCGATGTCGAGGTCGCCGGGTACGCCGTACCGGTCGATCCGGCGCAAGTGCTCGATCTCGTCGGGCTCGAGGGTGTCGAGGCAGGCTTCCCACTGCTGCCGGGTGGCCGAGTGCAAGGCACGCACCTGCGGATCGTTCTTGTCGCGGAGGGTGGTGCGCTGGAATCCATACAGCACACGCTGTCGATAGCGGGCGAATCGCCACTGCTCGATCGCGAGTTCGTGTGCGGCCGCCGCCAGGGTGTCGAAGTCCGCGGCCGGTCCCACGTCGTCGCGCGCCCGGACGACGATGTCGCGGGCGGCGTCGGTGCTGCCGACGATCGCGCGCACCCGCCCGACGATCGTCAAGAAGGCACTCACGAGCGGGTCCTCGCCCACCGCCGCGGGCGCCAGGGCACTGAGCGCTGCGCGGATCGTCTTGTCGGACAACAGGTATTCGTCGGCGAGGTGCTGGATTCGCTGGGCCGAGACGTGCCCGTGCTCTTCGAGTCGCTGCGCCAGTGTCAATCGAGTGTGCAGGTCCCGGATGGCAGTCACCGTTGGGCGCAGTGCCGCCCCGACATCCACGTTCACGCAGAGCTCGTCGAGAATCTCGCCGATCTCGTGCACGTGGGCGATGCCCGATTCGTAATCGGTGGTCTGAGTGAGCTCATAGGTCGCGATGGTGAGGAGATCGGCGGCGAGCCCTGCGCCCGCGGCGACCTTGTCCGGATCCTCGGCCGCGGTGCGCGCGTGCGCGTAGGCCGCGACCCGTTCCGGCAACCGCTGACGGACCGCGGCGAGTCGTTGGTCGGCTTGTTGCAGGACTCGCGTCCGCAGACGCCCGTCGGTCGCGTCGTGCCAGAAGGCGGAATGGGCGTCATAGTCCTGCAATCTCTGCGCGGTGGTGACGAGCAGGTCACGCATCGTCTCGTCGGATCCGGATCGGTCGGCGTCACGCACCAGGGCGGCCAGCCGGCGCAGGCTCAGGGCCGTCGCCGTGTATATCGGAAGCATTTCCAGCTGATCGTTGGTTCCGAGAGTGTCGAAGTGGGTGTCCGCACTCGCGTCGATCACGACCTTGGCACCGGCGCGCATATCCTGGGCGATAGGCGCCCACGACGCGATATCGGTCGCTGCCCGCTTCAGCGTCGCGTTGTTGAGCAGGTGCACGTAGTCCGGGTCGACGAGGTAGGTGAGATCCGAAAAACGGTCGCGCAACGCGATGATCAGTGCGTTCAAGCCGCGCGCCGGACCGGCCATGAGCGCGAGCGCCGGGCGTTCTCCACGGTGGAGGGCGGCGAAGTGTCCGGTGGCCTCGGTGCGCAGGTCGATGACCGCCCGCCACGCCTCTGCCACCGGCAGGCTTCGGGCCCAGTCGAAGAGCTCTCGAGTGGTCGCGTTGACCAGGTCCGGGGTGGCGACCGCACCGGTGGCGGGTCGCGGGGGAGCTTGACGGTTGGCGATCGCGACCATGCGGTCCAGGTACCGGGTATTCGAATGGCCGGTTCCGGTGTGCCGGGTGGCGTCCCAGATCCCCAATGCCCGAAAGACTTTCTCCTCGGTGATCTCCCGGGACCCGGAGGAGAGTCCGGACGATCGCTGTACCGCGCGTATCGCGTCGAGGAATTCGGTGCGAGCGAATGCGATATCCGCCGGAGTGAGTGTGCCGTTCGCCGCGCGATGCGACAACCGCACCGCATCGTGGAAGACACGCTGCGCGTTCATGAACGACAGATAGATGTCCAACGCGACGCGGTTGGCCTCGACGAGGGTGTTGGTGCCTCCCAGCGCGGAACGTAGGATTCGCCGTCTGTCCGGATCCGAGACGAGGAACATTCGCCACGCGAAGTCGTAGAGCGGATCGCCGGACCTGGCCAGCTCCCAATCTCGAAGGATCACCGATCCGTCATCGCGCACCAGCACGTTTCCGTCGTTGGCGTCGCCATGGATGAGGGTGTACCGAATGGGTTCGGTGGCACGACCACTCCGTCGGATTCTTTCGGCAACCGCGCCGAACAAATCGGGTGGAAGGCCCAGCTTTCGAAGTATCGGAACGAATTGCGGCGATACTCCGGCCAGTTTGTCTCTTTCCTCGGCGATCAGCTGTTCGAGGAAGAGGAAACGTGGTGTCGATCCGGGATTCTTCGTTCGCTCGTGCAGGTGACGGATCGTGGCGATCACCGCCTCCTCGGACAACCCCGGCGCCGTGGCCGCGGTGGAGGCATCGAGGACGAAGTCGTGAATCTGCACGTCGACCCGAGTCCCGTTCGGCAGGACGACCCCGGGTACCAGGGCGAACACGTGGGAGGCCGGTTCGACGCCCCGGCGCGCGAGTTCCTCGAGCAGCCGGGTCTCGTCGAAGGTCTTGGTGTCCAGGTCGTCGGCGGTTGCCTTCGGGAACCTGGCCATGAAATACCCGCCGCGACCGTCGCTGAGGACGACATTGTCATGGTTGTTGGCCGACAACGCATTCGCCAGGTTGAGCGCGGCGAGTTCGGCCATCGCGCGGGCCACCGAATCCGGCAGTGGCACACCGGTCGTGCCGCCGAAGTGCCGGCAATCGGCCGCGGCGGGAAGTCCGGGGATCGAGTCGCCGGGATCGACGACGACGATATTCGGCGCGGCGGTGCGGGTGACCTCGAGCGGAGCGTCCAGTGGTTCCACCAACTGGTGCAGGGCATTGTCGGTCAAGGTCCGCGCGCGGCTGTCGGCCAGGTGCAGCCGCCTGGCTGCTGTCGCCAGTGTCAGGCCGTGGTGGAATTGCAGCTCCAGCAATTGCCGCGCCACCGGGTCCAGTGCCCGCAGACCGTCCTCGAGTTGCTCCGGGCTCACCCGATGCAGTGCCTCGGCACGGTCGGCCCGGTCCGAGGGGATGGCCGCCACCAACGCCTGCCGCCACCGGGTGAAGCGCAGATGTTCGCGCGCTCGGTCCCGGGCACGGGCGACGGCGTCGGCGTCGCTGAGACCCTCGGATTCTTCGATAATGGTCGCGGCCAGCGCTGCCGCCGCTCGCTGGTCCGCGATCACGACATGAACCGCGTCGAAGATCCGAGTGGCCGCATTCGGTACCGGAGTGGAGGTTTCGGGTTCGGCCGGGCCGGATGACCGTGTGCCTCTCCCGCGTTTGCGGACGGCACTGACGTTGTCGCCACCGCGCGGGTCGTCGGCGAAGAAGACCGAAGGATCGTTCCATCGGACGGGCCGGGCAGCCGATGTGCCGCGCCGCGCTCGGCGGGGGCGGTCCAGGGCGGCATCCTCGTCCCCGATCTCCGGGTCCTGGGGCCGCGCACCCCCGGGCGGATTCTCCGCGGTCTCGGCAACATTCGTATCCGCTTGCCGGCCGGACGAATTCGTCACCGCATCGACAGCGCGAACCGCCTTTGCCGCCGCCTCGAACGCATCGTAGGCCCCGAGTGTGCGAACAACCGCCGACATCGTTGCACTGACTGTGTGCGGCTTTACTTCGAGGATATCGCTGATTTCGCGCGTGGTTCGGCCTTGAATCTTGTAGGCAAAAATTTCTGTTTGTCGCGGTGTGAGGAGGGCGGAGATATCGTCGACTTCATCGGGGTGTGGATCGACACTTCCATTTCGGATGGCTTCGGCAAGGTGTCGCAGTCGTTGTTGTGGCGCCGCCGACGTGCGTTCCGTTGCGTAGACGCGGTATTTGTGACGGGGATCGTCGGCAGCTGTCGCATTGTGGCGATCCATAGCATCAACGGTCATCGCCACGGCCTCGGCCATGGTCGCGGCTTTCAGGCGACGAAGGATGACTTGCTCGTGCAAGTTGATCGTGTTCGGGCTGTTGCCCAGAACTTCGGCAGCTTCTCGGTTGGTTCTTCCATCGATCTTGTGCGTAAGGACTGTCAATTGTTGTGGTGTGAGTACTGTCCCGACAGCCGCCTTCTTCCTCGGATGGGGCCGGATCAGTCCGCGGCGAGTGGCCTCGGCGACTATCCGGGTTCGCCGGAGAGGAATTCCCAACCTCTCGGCCATGTGCGAAATGTGGCGCTTGACCTCGCGTGCGCTCTGATTTCGCCGCCGCGCCATATCGTTGTCGGTCTCACCGCGCGCGAGGCCGGTCAGCAGGTCGGTCTGGCCGTCCAGCTCAATGGCGTGAACGCTCACCGCCACCGCTTCCATTTCGGTTCCGACGCCCAGCTTGCGAAGTATGTCGTTGATGCGCGCCCGGGTGCGGTCCGGGGTCATCCCGATTGCTGCCGCGACGGCGGCAGTATCGCTTCCCGCGATTATTTCGGTGAGGGTAGAGATTTCTTCCGGGGTGAGTTGTCGTAGGTCGTCTATTTGGTTGCCAGGGGTCACGAGCCCGCGGCGTACGGCCTCGGCGATCAGTGTGAATCGGTTGTAGGGAATTCCGAATATATCCGCAATCAACTGTGCTTCACGGATCACCCAGAAGTGGTCTCGGTGGAAATGATCGCCGATTTGCTTGCCGGTCCGGCCGGCGGCGAGCAGTTCCAGCAGGTCGGTCTGCTCATCGGTGAGGTGGTCGGAATTGAGATCGACGGTGGGAAGTCGACGGATATGGGCGATGTTGCGGAGGAAGCTGTTGACAGCGCCGCGGAACCGGACCGGGTCGGTGGGGAGGGATGATTGATTCCTGCGTGGCCAGTTTCGCCGGATGATTCTTTTCTGCTCGTCGTCGAGGGTGTTGGATCGCAGGCTCATATCGAGTTCCGCGAAGGTGGTGTCGGAAAGAAGGGTGGTGGCCTTTTCGATCGTGATGGGATTGGTGGTGCCCGCGGTTACCATGCGCAGGATGTCGCGGCGGAATCGGGCCGCATCGAGGTGTGTGGGGAGAACGATTCGTGTTGCGTGGTCGAGCTGTCGCTCGAGGGTGTCGGTGTCGTTGTAGTCGGCGATAGTTCGGGTAAGGATCTCGGTGGTGATGTCGGCGACCACGCGTGGCTGGTTCGGGAAATATCCGGCCAGCCAATCGGTGAGGTCCTCGCCGTACTGCTTTCGTAGTGCGGCGGTTGCCCTTTCGGAGTCACCATCGGTGCGGTGTCGGCGGATGGTGCGCTGCAACTCGGGGTCGGTGGACGAACTGTGGGCTGCCGAGGTCGCCTCCCGTCCCGAGGCGCTCTCGGGGGGTGTGGGCTCGTCGTTCGCGGGATTGCCCAGGATGTGGAACCCGGACAGGTCGTGAGTGGCGTTGTGGCCGGTTGCGACAGGCGATGCCTGGTCTTCCTGGGTTCCGGGGAAGGCGGCGAAGTACCGGAGGCCGGGGTCGGTGTCGTCGCTGTAGCGGGTCTGCCAGTCGTCGATGTGGCGCATGCGGGGGACGCCGGGCTCGTCGGGGATGAGGTTGTCGGTGACGAACAGTTCGCCGCCGATGTTGTGGAATGTCCATGCGTGTGCGATTCCGGTCGTGGTGTCGGCGGCGGCGACGACGGCTATTTCGCCGTCGCGCAGTGTGTTCCGGATCGTCGTGAGGGGTGTGGTGGTTGTGCCGGTTCGCGGGTCGTGCCGGGTGTGAACGGGGCGCGTCAGGGCGCCGATGGCGCGGTGCAGGGCATCGAGGTCGGTGGCGTAACGCTCGGGGATGGTTCCTCGGTCGCTGCCGTGTGCCCACACTGTCCGGGCTACGTGGGTGATGCAGCCGATGGAGCGCAGGGCGTTCACTGCTTCGTCGACGAGCCGGCGCGGTTCGGTGGGTCCGGTGAGTGTGTCCGCGACGAGCCGGGCGGTGTCCGCGTCGGCGGTCGGGACGAGTGCCGAATACAGGCGCTCGAGCTCGGCGCGTGCTGTGCGGGCGATGGTGATGGCGGGCTCGATCGCGGTCAGGAGGTCGACCGCGGTTTTCACATGCCGCGTGCCGGTGTCCACATCGCCGGTGCCGAATGCGTGTGTCGCCGCGGTGATCAGGTCGGCGAGGTAGCTGCCGGCCGTGTCGGCTCGGTCCGGCAGGGACTCGGCGCGGGCGAATGCCTGTGCGCGGTAGGGCAAGCGACGGACCGCCTCGGGCGAGTTCCGGTCGGGACGGGCGGTGCCCAGGACTACCGTGTGGGTGCCGTCCGGCATACCGGGGCGGCCCCGCAGCTCCACCACCGGTTTGCCGTCGACGGACAGGACTCGGGCCGCGGCGGGTTGTTCCCGGGTGGTGTGTCCGGCGACGAGTTGGGCCCGGGTGTCGTGGTGGATCGGTGGAGCCGGTGTGTTGCCGGTGTCCCGTAGCGAGGTGCGCAGGTACTCCACCCGCCCTCGGACATCGAATCGGCGTATCACCGATCCGGCGGCGATGGTGCCCATGGCCGCCGTCATCCCGATCGCGGCGGTTGTCGATCCTTGATTGGCGACGAGCGTGCCACCGGCGAGCCCGGCCAGGGAGTAGGCGGCGATCCGGGTGACGTCGATGAAGGCTTTGGCCCGACCGCGCCGGTCCGCGGGCACCTTCCGGTTGAAGTAGGCGTTGGTGTGTACGCCCGCGGCGCCCAGGACCACCCAGCCCGCCGCGTAACCGGCCCCGCCGATGAACGGGTCGTTCGTGGTCGCGGCGAGCAGGGCGCTGGCCGCCATTCCGGTCAAACCGACGTACCTGGCGGCCAGCAGTTTGTGGACATCGACCTTGCTCAACCATCGTTTGGGCAGCGAGTTGCCGATGATGCCGCCGATCGAAGGCATGATGAATGCTGCGGAGGTCTGGGCGCCGGACAGGCCGGCCGCGGCCAGCGAGTGAATGAAATAGAAGTGCTGCACGCCCAGATATCCGTTGGTGACGACGAGATTCCAGGTGTAGTTGCGCAGGATCCTGTCTTGATTCAACGCGTCGAAACCGGCTGCGAACACCGTCCGCAAATGGTCCCGAATCGTTTTCCGCTCAGTGGTTTTCGGAGCAGGTGGCAGTTCACGGACCTTGCGCAGGCCGTTCACGTTGATGCCCGACGCCGCCGAGTCGAGTCCGAAGATCAACCACGGTTCCAGCGCTCCCGCGAGGCTGGTCCCGATCGTCCGGGAGAGATTGGATACGAAGGCGTTGTATTGACTGTATCCCTGATTCAATCGTTCGTTGTCCCCGATGATTTCGCGGTTCACCCGGAATGCGGCCGGCCCGTAGACGGTGTCGGCCGCGATGTTCAGCACATTCGCGCCGATCAGGATCGGAACCATGTGTGGCGCATGGAATCCCGATGTGACAGCGGCGGCGGTGGAGGCGGCGAACATGGCCAGCTTGGCCCGCTTCATCATTCCGGTGGGTGCGATGGTATCGGCGAGGTAGCCCGTGAAGGGGGCCAGCGCGACTCTCGGCACATCCGATAACGCACCGACGATGGCCGCGGTCTGTGGATCGATGCCCATCATCAGCAACATGAGCGCGTTTTGGGATGCCGTGGTTCCTATCTCCGCTACCAGTTGACCGGAAAAGAGATTCCGAGCCTCGCCGCTGGTGCGGATCAGGCGGAGCAACGATCCGTTCGAGTCCGCGTCGGTATCGGCTGTCGACTGCTCGGCTGTGCCGGTGTTCGGGTTCGGCTGCTCGCCTTTCCGGCGTGCGGGGTTGGCGTGGGCATCGTCGTCGACCCGCGGATCGTCGGCGAAGACGATGGTGGGGTCCTTGCCGAGGTGGGTGACGAGTCCGGTGCGATTGGCACGGGTAGCCGCACGGGGCAGGTCGAGGGCTTCGTCGTCCCGAATGATGCGTCCGGCGGAGGCGAGATCCTTTGTTTCGGTAGGCTTTTCGCGCCCAGTCTCCGGTAGCGCTCCGCTCGCGGATTTATCGTCGGAGTTCAGCTCTGTGGCAGTCCAGGGCGTGACGCGGCTCGGTTGGTCACTGCTCGTCGGTCGCTGCGGTTCCGGGGCAGCCGTTGCGGATTCGACGGTGGCCCAAGGTAACCGAGTATCCTCGACCCGGCCGGCGGCCGGCGTGACGGCGCCGGGTTGTTCGGCGCCGATGCGAGTGTTGGATCCGGCTGTCTGTTTCCCGCGGCGGTTGTCGAGGGTTTCGGGCCGGCCGGTGGTGTCGAAGGTCAGGACGGTGAAACGTGCGCCTTGGCTTTCCAGTTCTTTGCGTCGGTCGTGTGCCTTTCTCCCACTCAGGGTCTGTTCGATGGTGTTGCCATCGGCATCGAGGACCACTGTGCCCTCGGGGTCGCGGCGGAGTTCGTGGAGCAAGAGCTCCCCGCCGGGGCCTCTGGCGAAGGTGACAACGTGTGAGTTGATGTCGTATTCGTCATCGAAGCCCGCGCTCTTCTTCGGGTACTCGACGACGAGATATGCGAGGGTCGTAGGCAGGTCAGGATTTTCGATGGACTCCGCGAGTTCCCGGAGGGTGGGGGTCGTCGTGAGGGGCTTCTTCCGCGCGGTGTATTTCCGGTAGTGCCGCGCGCGGGTGTACTGCAGGAACTCGCGGGGATGGAAACCGGTGTATCGCAGAATGAGAGCAGCGTCGTCATCGGGTACCTCGATGGTTGTCGCGGTGTTCGCGTCGGCGAAGTATTCGTGGCCGAATCGGAGTTCGGAAATTCCGCACGCCGCCGCGACCGTGGATCCTGCCGCGATGGGCGACGATGCCAGAGCCTGCTGCACGAGTTCATCGACGCGGAGTGTCGATTGCCGGGATCGAATCGCGACGAGGTCCGCTTCCCGGGTGGTACCGGCGTCCGGCGCGGTCGGGGTATTTCCGGGGCGCCCGTGCATGGTCGTGGCGATGTGCTGGTGCCCGCCCGCGCGCTCACCGGCGATATCGAGTACGCCCTCGGCGATGCCGATAGCCACCATCGCGGAGCGGACGTACGTGCCGAGTTGTTCGCCGATGGTGCGGAGGTGGTCACGGACCCGCGTTTCGGGGAGGTCGAGGACGGCGCCGATCTGCTTGTCGGACAGCCCTTCTGCGACCAGTCGCAGCACGTGTGTGGCGTCCTCGGACAATCCGACCTCGCCGGGCCGGGGGGCACGTCTCAGATCGGTGATGTCGAGGTACCCGCGGCGAGTTGCCTCGGCGACCAGCGTCGCGGCGTCGGTGGCACCGAACTTCGCGATCAGTTCTTCGAACACCGTTGTGGCGGATTCGGTGGTGACACGCCGTCTTTCGGCTATTGCTCCGGGGCCTGAGCCGGTGGCCGCGGCCTTCAGCAGCTGCCATTCGACGTCGGTGAGATAGCTGTCGGCGTGTGCCAGATTGTCGGCTCGGGCGACCAGGTGCGCCAGCCGGTGCAGTGCGCCGGCGACGACGGTGCGGGCCACCGTGGTGGTCAGCGTGGTATCGGCGGCCAGTGCTGTGACGGCCTCGTCGAGTGTGCCGTGGTGGGCGATCAGCGCGATCACCGCGGTCTGCTGCGTCGGCGACAGTTGCGGTAGGTGAGCCCGTATGGTGGCGAGGTTCGCGGTGGCGAGTGTGGTGGCGACGGGGTCGCCGGGTGCCACTCGTTCCAGGGCGCGGTAGGCGGCGGCGAGTTCTCCCTTTGTCGCGGTGGTGATTTCGTAGCGATCGGGTTTCGCGATGATTCGGCGCAGCCAGGCGCGGATCGGTTCGACGACGCGGGCGGCGGCATTACTGCGTACCAGTTGCCGGCCGGCCGCGGCGCCGGCGAATGTCCCCGCGGCAGCGGCGGCGGTCCAGCCGGCCACGGAGGGATCCACCGGGATCAATGCTCCGGCGATCGCCCCGCCGAGCAGATAGGTTGAGCGGCTCGTCGCCACGAACAACCCTCTGCGACGGCCCTTGAACGCGGGCGGAATGACTTGCTGGGAATATCCCCACATAGCCGTGCCCATGGCGCTGCTGGTCGCCGAATAGGCCGCCAAGCCCAGCGCCGCGGCGAAGGGAGAGGGTATGGCCGCTTCTACGGCTGCGACCGTGGCCGCCGCGGTGAGGATAACGGCCTGCGCGTTCTCCGCGGCCCCGGCGCGCACCCGCGGCCGGCGTCGTGGTGGTCGGTCCTCGTTTCCGGTCGACCGGCGCCGGTTGATCCATTCGACGAGCCGCGTGCTGGCGGCTCCGCCGAGAAACGCCCCGACCGCGGGTCCCAGATTGGCGACCGATTGCTGCGGGCCGGTGAGTCCGTGTTCGTGCAGCAGCGAGGCGAAATACAGGCCCTGGAAGCCCAGATACAGATTGAGCATATCCATGCCACGGTCGAGCCGGTTCAGCACCGGAGTCCGCTTGACGAACCTGCGGGCTTCCGCGTAGCTGTCCCGGAACCTCGTGATCGCCTCGACAGAGCTGTCGAGCAGTCTCGTCATTTTCTCCGGCAACGACTCGGATACTGCTGTCGAGTTCGCTCGCTGCGGTCCGGTCGCCATGTCGGGGAGTAGGCGGAACGTCCACCAGTTGATCAGGAATGTGAGGGCGTTCAAGGCGAAAACCGACGCAGACGACCACGCGAGCAGCAGCGGCCCCAGTGCGGTCCCGAGCGTTGTGACGATCGGGGACACCATGTTTGTGAAGCTTTGCAAACCCGCAGCGTGATCGGGGCCCACAATGAGCTCGGTGATCTTTCCGTCGGTGACCTTGCGCAGTTCATAGGCGATCGCATCGGCGAACATGGTCGCGGCGACGAAGATCGGTAGGAAGGGGGCGTCGGTCACGATCGCCGCGGCGGTGGCGGCCGGCAGGGCCGCACCGATCAGCTGGCCCCCCTGGGCGAGCTTCATCAGCTTCTCGGTATCGGCACCGTATCCGGCGTACAGGGCGGCGAGAATATGAGGGATCTGGGAAGCGGCGACGATCGCCCCGGCCGGGCCCGCCCCGAACATGCCGACCGACCATATGGCGAGGGCGGATTCCATGACGGAGTCACCGAATGCTCCGATCTGGGTGCCGAGCAGGCGCCAGCGGAGATCCGCTTCCGTGCGAAGCCGCTGCCGGAACGAAATCTGTTCCTGACTACCGTGATCGGAGTTCGGTACCTGTGGCGTGCGGTCGCGGCGCCACCGTAGCCAGCTGCGGACTCGTGCGAGGAAGGGACGGCTCGCCGGTCGGTGCCTGTTCCCGTTCGGGGCGGCGGATGTAACGGTGGAGTCGGGGCGGTCGCGGGACTGTCCGAGTGTGGTGTAGGAGGTCGGGATGCTGCCGGGGCGGTCGCGACGCCACCGCAGCCAGGTGCGGACCTGGGAGGCGAAGGCGCGGCGCGGCCGGGCGGTGGGTTGGTGGTTGTCCCCGCCCGGGTTTTCGGGTGGGCCGGTGATGTCGATGCCGGCGAAGCTCGGGTGGACTTGGGAGTCGATGGGTGCGGTGCGTGGAGTGAGGGTGCCGTGGTCCGCGGGGTCGAAGTAGGCGACGTAGGTGTGTTCGGGGCTGGTGTAGGTGGCTTTCCAGTCGAGGTAGGGGCGGGGGTCGCCGCCGGTGAGCTGGTCGTGGATGTAGGTGTTGGTGAGTCCGGTGGTGCGGTCGGTCTTGCGAGTGATGATGTAGGCGTGCGCGTTGTCGCCCCTGCCGACGATGGCGACGGCGAAGGTGCCGATGGGTGCGCCGCGGAGTGTGTCTACGACCGCCTTCATCGGGTCGGCGGATTTGTGGAAGGGGGTGGTGGGCTGGTGTTGCAGTCCGGCGGAGGTGGCGTGTTCGAAGTCGGCGGCCGCGAGGCCGGTGGTGGGGTTTACGGGGAGGCCGTGTTGTCCGAGGATGTCGACGACCCAGGGCATGCAGGCGAGGACTTCTTCCGGGACGGCCCGGGTTCGCAGATAGCCCACGGCCTGGTCGAGTACGCGGCGCGCGGGGCTGTCGGCTGCCAGTTCCGGTGCCGTCGATACGGGATTGGGGTCCTCGATGAGAGTGCGCCGCAACCGGTGCAGCGGCCCGAGCGCCGCTCGGAGTTCGGCCACATCGGAGAATCGGTTGAGCAGGGCCATGATCGCGTCGAACAGGGTGGACAGATGAGCCTGCGCCTGTTCGCGATCGCCGTGTGCGAGTTCATGGGCAGTGACGGTGATCAGGGCCGAGAGATAGTCCGCGCCGACGGCGGCGTAGTCGGTGAGGGAATCTCGCAGACCGGTGAGGTGGAAGGTGCGGGCGAGATCGCGCAGGGTGGCGAGCGCGGTCGCGACGCGCTCGGGATTGACGACATAGATACCTTCCGATTCGATGGCGTCGACGATCCGCACGAGCCGTGCGACCGTCGCAACTTCGGTACGGACCCCGAGTTTGCGTGCGGTCCGGCGGATCCGGCTGTCGACCGCTGTGCGAGACATGCCGAGGATGGCCGCGATCTCGTCTCTGCTGCGTCCACGCAGTCGGTGGACGAAAATCATTGCCTCGTCCGAGGTCACGAGACTGTCGAGGCCGGGGACCTCGGGGCCGGCGACCAATCCACGACGGACGGCCTCGGCCACGACCAGCGGCATCCGGAATTCCACGCCGAGGTCATCCGCGAGACCGCGCAGGATTTCGTTCACCTGCGCGGTCTTCAGATTCAGTTCCCGCGCAACACTTTTCCTGCTTCTCCCTCGGACCAGCAGGCTCAGTACGCGTTCGCGATCGAGCGCACCGAGAATCATCGCCACGGCCTCGGCGTCGCTGTGCGCACCGAGTTTGCGCACAGCGGAGTGGACTGCGACGTTCACGGTACTGCGGGCGATTCCGAGCGATTCGGCAATCTCGAGCCGAGACCTACGAGTCGTGAGAAGCTGGAGAACTTGCTTCTCTCGATCGTTCAGGACCGCGATATCGAATACCGGATTCGGGTGCGCGGGTATCTCGCCGTCTCGGATGGCCTGGGTCAGGGCGTAAAGGCTCTCGTGCCGGGGCCCGCCCGCGATATGGACGAATTCTCGATATCCATCGATGTCCGTCGTGGCCCGGCCTCGAACGCGTTCACCGAATCGAGCGACCGCCTCCGCTGTCCGCTTCCGGCGGACCTTGTCCGCTATCTCCTGTTTCAAAGTCGGCGCGACCGCAATATTCAGTGATTCGGCCGCGTAACGGTAGGCCTCGAGGACTTCGAGCGGAATGTCCTGGTAGGACATTTTGCCCAACGCCGGGGCTTCCAGCAGACCTCTCAGTTCGCCCAGGATGGCCGCGGTGACCTGTGCTGGAGACCGCGGGGGCTCCACCGCCGAGCGAGCCCCGTAACGGATGAAGGTCTCGAAGGAAATCTCCGGAGCGACCGCATACAGCGTCTGGAGTTTCCGGTAGAAGAACCTGCTGGTGCTGACGGATCGGCGCAGATGACCCGGCCAGCTGACCACGACCGCGGCTTCGATCGCCGGAAGTCCCAGCTTCTCTTCGAGCAGTTTCATCGATTCCACGATGTTGCCCTGAGTATTTTCCGCCAGCGGCTCCGGGATGAAATCCAGTGGCCGCGTGCCGTTTTGCAGGGCTATCAATCGGTAGCGTTCGGCCTCCGTCATATGCGGCCGTTGGGGCTTGTCCTCGGCGCCGAATTTCTTGGTTGCGGTGCCGTGTATCCGGTCCCATCCGGAGGTCACCACTATGACCTTTTCCGGCCCGAGCATGCGGACGACCTGATCGAGGAAGACCGCGGTTCCGTCCTCCGGACTGCCAAAGGCCAGCAGGATGATCTTGCCGTCGCGCTCGAGTTCGGGAATACGCGCGGGCGTCAGCGTCCATTCGGGGTCGAAACGCAGATAGTCGTAGACTTTTTCGGCCGCCGCCAACGCCGTGTCGGCGTCGACTCCCTGCGCCTCGAGCTGCTGTTTCCAGGCTTCGAGCGGATCATCGGCGCCGGGGCCTTCCTGGTCCTGATCGGCGACTACCAGTTCGCCGCGGTCCTGCCCGGTTGCTTCGGGCTGTGTGGTGGCCTGCTGCGCGTTGTTCCCACGCGCGAAACCATGGCCGCCGACCATAGTGAACTCGCCCATCGTTCGCGCCTTCGCACGGCGAGAGGATGTGGGCGTGTGGTCGGAGAGTGGATTTTCGCCGACGGCACCGACGGCGTCGGGAACGGTGCGGGTGGCGGCTCGGCCGGCGCGGTTCGTCGAGGTTCCCTCCGATGGCGACGCTTCCGGTTTCGGCTGGGGTCGTTGGATATTCGAGGCGAGCTCGCTCGCTCCGGGGACGACATAGATTCGAGGGTCGAGGCGGCCCGCATTGGTCCGATCGACGCTGCCCACTGTGCGCAGAACCTTGATCTCGGTCACGATCGCCCGGCCGTTGTCGAATCGTGGCCGGGCGTTCTCGTCGAGGGCGTAACTCACCGCAACGGAATCGATCGCCGCGACCTGGGACCGCAATCGGGTTACCAACGCGGTGGTATCGACCATGCCGTGTTCATCGCGCGGAACCTCCCAGGTCTCGGTGAACGGTTCGATCCGCAGCACCGGGAATTCGGCCGCCGGCCCGGCGCGGTCGAAGCCCCACGCCGATACTTCCGGTGAATCCATCGCATCGGCGACCGCCATCGTCGATTCGGGCGTGCCGAAGGCGGTCGCGGTCTCGGAATCGGTCGCCGCCGGAGGACCGAAGGCGGCGTGCACCTCATCGAGGAACTCGGCGATATTCTCCTCGCGCAGTGCGGATTCCGGATTGCCGGTGAGGGACTTGCCCATCATCCGGAGTCCCTGTTCGATTTCGTAGAGCGAGTGGTGCGGTATCAGGAACGGCAGCATCGCGGCGATGAAGTCACCTTCGGATACGCCCGGCGGCCGCAGCCACCCGAATCGGGCGACTATCCGATCGGCGGTGCCGGAAATACCCGATCTGGACAGGATCTCCCGCGCCGCGAGGTCCTCGTGAAGGTGTGTTCGCGGGTTGAGGTCGACGAGCGCGTTGCCCTGCCGCCACGGTAGCTCGACCGTGTACCGGGCCGGATCGAGACGGCCGGCGTTGACCGGGTCGATATACCCGGCATCGTGGTAGACGTGAACTGCGATCACCGATTCGTCGCGGTAGATCGGCAGAATGTATTCGACGGTCGGGTCGGCCGCCCGCAGGTCTGTTTCGAGCCGGTCGGTGTCGACCTTGCCCTGTTCGTCGTACGGGAGTTCGGCGCTCGGATCGAGCTGGTCGATCCGAAGCACTCGGGGGCGACGGAGAAGCCCGGCGAATTCGCGGGGCGACAACGGCATACCGAACGCGGCCAGATCGCTCGAGGTGAAATGGCGACGTCGCTGTTCGGCCGCCGGACGCGATCGAGTCAACTCGTGACGCTGCTCGTATTCGACGAAAGCGGAATCGGCGCCACGGTTGTGCACCAGGGTATGGCGCACCTCTCGCAACATCGCGGCCGTAATCGTCGTTCCGGGAGCGAAGGTCGCACGCACCTCCGCCAACATGTCCACATCGAGCCGCAGCGCGCGGGCCCGTGTCTCCCAGCCCTCCTGATTCAACAGGCGGGCAATCCCGTCATCGAGGGTGAATCCGGTCGCGGTCTGTCGAAGTTCCGCGTTCCGGATCATCGCGTTGAGCATCGCCGACATCAGTTCACGCAGATTTCCCTTGGCGCGCAACTCCTCCCACGAAGACCAGTGCGGAATCATTCCGCCCCACAACGTATTCTCGCGCGCGTTGAAGGTGCGCCACAGCGCAGCGGGCGATGCCTCCGGGAGCAGGCCCTCCAGTACTTCGAACAGACGATCCAGAACCGCTATGACGGCCGCCCGAGGTTCCGGGCGATGGTACTGATATCGCGCGATGTCGATCTCTTCGGTGACTCGCTGGTGCGACCGCCCCTGCTCGGTCTCAACCTGGCTGTTGTCGGGTGGGCCGGTGACTTTTCGTTCTTTGTGTTCGTTGGCTATTTGGGGTTCGGTGGGTGCTTGGTGGGGGGTGAGTCCGTTTTCGGTGTTGGTGTATTCGATTGTGTAGGCGTAGTCGATGTCGGCGTAGGTGGGTTTCCAGGGTTGTGTGGTGTCGGTTGGTTCGGTGTGTGCGGGTCGGATGCGGTGGTTGCCCGGGATGAGGTTGTCGGCGACGAAGATTTCGTCGCCGATTCGGGTGGCGAAGTAGACGTGGGCTTTGGCTTCTCGGCCGGTGGTGTCGTCCGCGTTGTGGCCGATGACCGTGACCACGGTGTCGAGGTGGGGGTTTTTCTCGAGTTTTTCGAGGGCCAGGCGTGCGGGGTTGTCGACGTCGGTCAGAACGACCTTCTCGAGGTGGGTGCCGAGGTTGGCCGCGGTGTCCTGGATTCGATGGTGCCGGGTGGCGTTGTCGGGATCGGTGTTGTCGATGCCGATAGCGCGCAGCATGTGGGCGATCCAGGGCATGCACTCGAGAACCTCGGTCGGGAGTTCTTGCTGCCCGGGCGCGTCGTTCGCGAGTCTCGGCGACAGTGTGCCGTCGATCTCGGCCGGCGTTGCCGACAGCAGCCCCGCCACGGCCGGACCGGGGACGAGTTCGAAATCCTCTTGTCTGCTGGATGGTTCGGCGATCGAGATCTCGTTGATCGAAACGCCGGTTCGCCCGGGCGCGGCAACGTCGAGATTCCCGCCGCTCCTGTTCGGCGCCGCGGGGTGCGACCGATCCGGTGTGTGGATGTCGATGAGTCCGGCGCGGATGGCGGTGGCGGTGGTGGCCGCGGCGGTGTTGGTGCCCAGGCGGTGTCCAAGGTAGGTGAGGTAGGCGCGCACCTTTGCCTCGGGGATCTCGAGTTCGCCGGCGATCTCGGCCGCCGGCCGCCCTTGGACGGTGCGGGTGAGGACCTTCGTCTGGACAGGTGAGAGACGCAGTGCGCGAGCACTTTTCGGCAGCACGATGGTGGTGAGGTCGATATCACCGCGGCGGATCGCCGCGGCCACGGTGCCGGCGATGGTGGTGGTGCCGAGAAGGGGCTCGAGCTCCCGGATGAAGTCCGGTATGAGATGCGGGGGCAGGCGGAGTGATCGGGCGATGACGGCGTTGGGCGTGCCGACGGCGAGCAGTTCGATCAGGGCGATCTGCTCGCTGGTGAGGGTGGGGCCGGTGGCGGTGGTCGACAGTGCGGTGGTTATCGATCGGAACAGACGGTGCAGTGCGCCGTTCGCGATGGCGCGCACCGTGTCGGGCCGCCAGTGCTCGCGGGGGGCGGTGTCGGCGTTGTGGGCTCGGGCGATCTGTTGTTCCGTGAGCCCGCCGCGATATCGCAGCCCGAGAATTCGGCGCTGGCTGGGGTGGAGCTGATCGAGGTGCCGCTGCAACATCTCCGGAGACACGCTGATGAGAGCGGAGCGTGCTTCTTCGCCTTCGGGGGAGTCGTCGAGCGCGGCGTAGGCAGCGGCGAGCGCCCGGGGGAAATGGCGCTCGTCGACTGTGCCGCCGGGAGTTTCGGTGTTCTGGGTGCCGGGGTTGGGGGCTCGTCGGTTCGGGTGGTGCGCGGGGTCCGGATCGGGTTCTGCGGCGGGCGAACGATGTTGTGGCCAGTCGGGTGCGTGGATGTCGATGAGCCCGGTGCGGATGGCGGTGGCTGCCGAGGCGGCGGGGGTGCGGGTGCCGAGCCGGTGTCCGATGTCGGTGAGGTAGTTGCGGACCTTGGTGTCGGAGATGTCGAGTTCGGTGGCGGTCTCCGCCGCTGCCCTGCCTTGCGCCGCGAGGGTCACGACCCGGGTCTGAACGGGCGAGATATCGAGTGCGCCGGGGTGTTCGGGTAGTGCGATGGTGGTGGGGTCGAGGTATCCGTAGCGGATCGCTTCGGTGACGCTGCCGGCGATGGTGGCGGTGCCGAATTTGGTGCCGATGGTGAGGGCGAGGGCAGGCACTTGCTCGCGAGGTATGCCGAGTTGGGGGGCGATGACGGAATTCGGTGTGCCGGTGGCGAGGAGATGGACTGCGGCGGCTTCGGTGTCGGTGAGTATCGGCTGGTTCGAGGTGACCGCTGGTGCGGTGGTGAGGGTTCGGGCGAGGGCGTGGAGCGCGCCGACGGTGAGGGCTTGGATGGTGGCCGGTTGCCACTGTTCGTCCGCGGTGGCGCGGGCGTTGTGGATCGATGCGGCCTGCTCGTTGTCGAGGCCGCGTTGGCCGCGGCGGTAGCGCAGGTCGAGCGCTTCGCGCTGATTGGGGGTGAGTTGTTCCAGTCGCTGCTGGAGCGCGGCGAGGGGAAGGGCGGTGAGCAGGGAGGCCAGCGCGTCGGAGAACTGGTCGGAGTCGCGGTAGGTCGCCACGAGTCGTTGGCGCAGCGTGCGCAAATTCCAGGCCGTGTCGTTATCCATCCCCGGTGGCGCGGCATCGGGGTCGAACTTCGGTTGCGGGGTGTTGTGCTGACCGGCATCGGCTGGTGGCGTGAAGGTTTGGTGATCAGGCCGCGCCGTCTCGGTGTCGGGCGTTTCCGAATCGCCGGGAGTCGCGGGCGTGTCGAACAGGGCCTCGAAGTCGATATCGGCGATCTGCTCGCCGACGGCGGCGGTGAGTTGTGTTATGGCGCCGCTCTGTTCGGTGGTGAGCTGGGCGCCGGACTGTATGGCGGCCAGCGCACCGGTGATAGGGACCGTATCGGGTAGATGTCCGAATCCGTCGAGCAGTGCGTTGTGTGCCTGTTCGAGCAGCCAGGCATCGGGGGTCGCCTCCGCGGGGACGACCCATTGATTGCGTTGTGCCGCGGCGAATGCGGCGAGCGTGAGGTGCTCGGTGAGCTGTTGAACCGGCGCGGCGGCGGGGCCGCGCGGATCCCAGCCGAGGGTGCTCGCGAGTTTCGCGTTCAGCGCCTGGCCATGCTGCACCAGGAGTGTGACGAATGCGCCCGGTTTTCCCTCCCGGGCCTGCTGCCAGGCGTCGTCGGGCGTCGAGTCCGTGCCGCGACCGGATACCGGGCCGGAATCCGGAGTCGGGGTGCGGTCGGCGGAGCCCGTGGCCGGTGCGGGCCGAGGTGGTGGTTGCGGCGGTCGCTCCGGTACGGACGTGTCGGTGTCCTGGTTCACGGCCGGTGGCGCGTTGGCTCTGTAGGTGGTGTGGTGGCGGGAGGCCAGCAGGTTTGCTTCGACGGCGGCCTTCATGGCAGGGACCGCCTGATCACGAAGGATGGTTTCGGTGGCGGCCTTGGCTTTCGCGGCAGCACCGACCTTTTCGCGGTTTTCCGGTGTGTCGTGTGTGCGCAGAGCTCGCTCGGCGGCCGTGTGGTTTTCGGCGGCTTTCTGGTAGAGCACGATCTGCTGGACGACACCGTTGTCGGCGACCGTGCCGCGGAAGTCCTCGGGTGAGATGTAATGCACGGTGCTGCCGGGGGTTCCGCCGTTCTCCCGGTCGTCGCCGGAGCCGCTGCGGGCGGGGCGTCCGTCGACCTGCTGGTTCACTCGTTCCGAATAGGCCGGGCCGCCGGAGGTTTTGCCCATGACGCCGCCGCGATCGATGGCCGCCTGCGTCGGTGTCGGGTCGGCGCCACGGCTGCCGTCCTTGTTGGTGATGTAGATGGTGCCGAGGTCACCGAATTCCTTGATCTTCTGGCGGACGAGCGATTCGGCGGCGGCATTACTGCCGCCGTGTTCGGCATAGAAATCCGCGTCGACGACCTCGTATTTCAGCTCGAACTTCGCGCCGTATTTCTCAGTGAACCGTTCGTGGCCGATCTCGTTGATGTAGTCGATCAGGCCCTTGCGCCCGGATTGCGGGTCACCGCGGATATCGCCGTTGTCCAGCATGACCACCCACTGGGGCAGCCCCTCCTGCCGATACGTCCCGGTCTCCTCGTCGAACACGATTTCGGCATCCCTGAGTATGTCGCGGGCCATTTGTTCGAGTTTGGCCGAACTGTTCTCCCGAAATATGGGTTCGAGCCGCGTGAGCTTCGAGGTGTAGTACTTTCCCATTTCCGATACAGGACCGACGTTGTAGTCCTCGTAGAGCGGTGTTTCGACGTATTTGAGCGTTCCGGACAGTCCGGTCGGCCGGAACAACAGCTCGGTGCCGATCAGCTGCTGGGCCGACATCCGCATCGAATGTTGCTGCTCGGCGCGGATCGGGACGCCCTCTTTGAACTCGACGAACTGAGCCACGCCCTGCCACCGGACCTCGGAGGACTTGGTCCGGTCCCATTGCGGTTTGTCGGTGGTCTCGGAGGCGAGGATGCCGATCTTGCGCGCGGTTTCGGGCTTACCGTTCTCGCCCGATGCGGTGTCGGCGCTCTTCTCGCCGGTGACCGTTTCCTCGTAGACGATGTAATGGGTCCGGCGCTCGACACCCCAGCGGGCGTTCGCGGCGTGCGCGAACAGTTGCGCATCCTCCGCGGTGACCGGCTCGCCCCCGTCCCTCTGGAGTTTGGCGATCGCGGCCTCGGTGGTGCGCGAGTTCCACATCCCGCGCGTATTGTCCGGGCGGCCGAAATCGGCTGCGGTCAGGCCGTATTCGCGCTCCGCGGTAGTCAGGCGTTGCCAGATGCTCCTGATTCGCGCTTGCTGTTCGGGACTCGCGTCTTCGGCCGCGCCGGGGGACAGCACACATTCGACCTGGCCGTCGTAGATGGAATCGAGTTCATCGATGGTGAGCTTTCCGGCGGGGAACGGATCGTAGCGTTGTTGAAGCCCGTGATCGGCGGCGGCGAGGTCGAGCTGCTTCTTGATGGCGTCGATCGGTGGTTTCTCGTTGAGCCACATGCGCAGCGCTTCGATCTCGTGCGGGGAGGCTCCGGCCGCGGCCAGTTGGTCGACCATGTCGTTGGCGACCTTCAGCGCCCGGAATACGTAGTCCTCCTTGGTGCCGACGACGATGCGACGGCGGCCTTCGGGCAGTTCGGGCAACGGGCCGTCCTGATCCATGCGGACGACATCGACACCGACATCGCCGTCCGGCCGCACCAGGAAGTCGTGCAATTCGCCCGCCAGCTCGCCGGCCAACAGGTCGCTACTGGTCCAGGCGTGGGCGGTGCCGTGATCGACCGCGTCGGAGACCAGGCTCATCACCATCACCAGCGTCTTCCCCTCGCCGGTCTTCATATCGACCGGACCGTGTTCCAGCGCCAGAAAGGTCGCGACCTGGGTTTCGCGGGCGATGCGATGGCGATCGTCGCCGCGGCGGATCCATTCCGTCATCGCGGCGATGCGCTCTTCGGTTCTGCCCCGTGTGATCGCGGTGATCAGCTGTTTCGGCCCCATTTGTTCGATCGGTCCGAGACCGCCTATCGCGCTGGACAATTCGCGTATGGCACCGATCGCCCGCGCCGCGGCCAGCGCGGCACGAACTCGCTCATTCGCTACCGCCTTGAAGACGGCGGCCCGGTCGGGGAGCGCGCCGGATTCGAACGCCCGCATCAACGCCACGCCCGCCTCGTCGGACAGTTTCACCAGCGCGATCACGGTTTCCCGGATGGTGGCCTCACGCAGGGCCACCGCCGCCTGGTAGGCGTCCTGTCCGAGCGTGAGCGCGAGGGATGCGCGATCGCGGGCCTCGACGGTGTGTTCGTGGGCAGCGACCGCGGCGTCGTGTTCGGCGACCGCCCGGGCGAGCGCGGCCTGCGCCTCCCGGCGCTCGCCGGCGGCTCGCTCGCCGGCGGCGACCGCCTCGTCCCGAGCGGCGTGGGCCTCTGCCTGCGCGGCACGCGCCTGCTCACGGGCCGTCTCGGCGTCCTCCCGTGCGGCGCGGGCCCGCTCGTCGGCGGCGCGGGCCCGCTCCCGGGCTTCGCGCGCGCGGTCCCGCTCGGCCAGTGCCCGCTCGCGTGCCTCCCGCGCCTGCTCATGCGCTCTGGTGGTGGATTCGTCACCGGGGACCGTGTTTTCGCGCGTCCGGGTCAGCTGCTCCTCGGCGACGCGCACCTGTTCCTGTGCCGCGCGCACCGCCTCTTCGGCCGCGAGCAGCCGTTTGTGTGCCGCGCGAGCCCGGCGCTGTGCCGCCCGTACCTCCTGTTCGGCCGTGCCGCGTCGCTCGCTCGCGGTCAGCGCTTCCTGTTCCGCGGTGTCGGCGCGCCGACGTGCCTCCCGGGCCGTCTGTTCGGCGGCGCGCGCCTGCGCGGCACGCGATTCCTGCGTGGCCTGTGCCTGCTCCGCCGCGCGGCGGGCGGATACCTCTCGGTTTCGGGCCTGCTCGAGCGAGACTTGCTGTTCGGCCACCGCTTCCTGGGCCTCATCCCGGGTCTTTGCCGAGGTGTTCAGGCGTTCTACTTCGCCTTCGCGGAGCTTCGCGGCACGCTGCTCCTCGCGCGCGATCTGTTCCGCGATATGGCTTTTCGCCTCGGCGGGAGTGGCGTCGGCCGGCACCGGCTGAACGTCGCCCGCCGGGGTCGGGGCCGGGGGCGGTAACGGCGGCATCCCGACCCGGCTCACATCGGCCATGACCGGTGTGACATTGCGCGGCGCGTCGAGTTCGGCACCGGACTTCGAGATCTTCGACGGATCGGCATCGCCCAGCGGTGCCGCCGAGGCTGTGCGCGACTCCGTACCGGCGAGGGCCGGTGTCGACGCCTTGCCGTCCGAGGCCACCGCCGCGGGGCCGGAGGGTTCAGCGAGCTCGGGTCGTGCCGTCGACTGCGCCTGTGCGGGCTCGTCCCCCGATTGCGGTGCGGCATTGAAGGAGTCGTCGCCGTCGAGCTTCTGTGGCACTTGCCGATCGGGTGCGACAGCAGCCTTCTGCCCGGGTTCCGGCAGTGCGGCAGCATCTTTCGATGTCTTCGCGGCGACGCCGGGCTCGGCTACCGGGCCGCCCTCGTCGCGTTGCCGCGCGGGCTCGGGGGTCGACTTCGGTTGCGCCGTAGATTCTTTCGCGGGGAATGCGCCCCGCTCACCGGCGCCCTGCGCGGTGGTTGCGGTGCTCGGCCCGGACTCCGCGCCGTCCACCGGCCTCGGGTTCGGAACCGGTTCGGCCGCCGGCTTCTCCGCCGGTATGGCGCGGGGTACGACAAGCGATTCGGACCGGTTCGAGATGGGTGGCGTCGAGGTCTCCGGCGCTGTGGACTGCTGCCCCTGCGCCGGAGGCTCGGTCGACACCGCGGGCTGATCCGCGGCTGTCTTCGGAATCCGAATATTCTCGGGTGCGACGGCATTGACCGGGCGTTCCGGCAACGAGGTGTGTGCCTTCGCGACCTTCGCCCCCTCCAACTCGCCCGCGCGGTTGCTCTCCCACCACGGCCGGCCCGGCAACGCGCCCAACGCCGGCGTCTTGATCGCCGTGCCCGCACTCTCCCCGGTGGGAGAGTTGTGCCCCGGCTTGCCCGACTCGTCGTGGACGCTCCGGATCTGGTCCAGGATCCGAGCCACCTCGGGGTTGAGTCCCTGTGCGTCGAGCATCGGTTCCGGCGCGTGCGTGGCCGATTCGTGGTCGACCGGCCGGGCGAGCAATTCCGGTGCGCGCGTGGACACTCGGATCTGGCGTGCCGAATATGCGGCCGATCCGAGGAAGCCGGTGGTGATGGCCGGGAGCAGACCTTGAGACACGGTCTTCCAGGTGAATTCGCCACCCGATGCGGCAACGGAGACGGCGGTTCCGGCGACGCCACCCACGAGGCCGGCTCCCGCGCCGATCGTGGCGGCGCCGCCGAGCTGGAGGAGCATCCGCCGCGCCGCGGTGGAGGCGAGTTCGGCCCGCGCGCTGACCTTCGGTATCAGCCGCTTGCCCAGCCAATGGCCCGCCACCCCACCGGCGATGCCGCCGGCCAGCCCGGCGCCGGTGGCCACCGCGAACGACTTCAGGTCGAACTTCTCGCGATGCCCCTCGTGGATCTGATACGCCTGGATACCGGCGTCGATTCCGCCGACCTGCAGCATCCCGATCACGCCGGCCCGTACCGCCAACTGCATGGCCGAACGTTCCGTGGCGGCGCGAAGCCCGTGCACGGCAACCCATTCCAGCAGGGCCTTCCAATAGATCGTGAGTGTCCGATCGGTGGCCTGCCGGACGAAGTACTGCTGGGGCACCGCGGTCGCGCCCATGGTCAAGGCCATACTCGCGAGCGACGCTGTGAGAATGACCCCGAACGCGGCCGCCTGCAGCGTCATGAACTCGCTCTGGGTGGCCTGCTCGTGCGCCTGTTTGGCGAGACTGTCGCAGTAGTCGGCCTGTGTCCGGAAGCTACCGGCTGTCTTGCGGCACTGATGAACCAGTGATTCACTGGCCTGCCCGCTGCTCGTCGCCGCGGTCCGGTCGGCCAGGGCGTCCAGCTCTGCGGCCTTGTCCCGGCACCCCGTGGCGGTGTAGTCCCAGTGGTCACCGATCGCTCGCAGACCTTTTTCGTCGGCGCGCGGGACATAGCCGATGAGACACTCGACAACGACAGGCGGAAGCCCCTGCAGCACATCGAGACTCATCGCCTGCCCTACCTCGCCGCTCCCAACAGGCGGCGCACCCGTGTTCCACTCGATCGACGGAGCCATCATCCCGGTGGAAACGGCATCTTTCCCCGGATGGGAATAACGGCGGCTCGCCTGTACCGGGGGTGGGGTACCGGTGCCGCGGCAGTCGGTCGAGCGTCGCTCAGGGAACCTCGGACCTGTTAGTTGCCCGGTGAATTGCGTGGTGGGCCAGAGACTTTGCCGTCCTCGCGTGGGGCCTGGTGTTCTGGGTCGTGCGGATGGAGGTTGGTGAGGTCGTCTTCCGTGCCGGTATCGGCGCTCTGAGCTTCTGGTTCGGAGAATGCCGCGCGCAGCCGCTCATTGGCCGCCACGGTCAACTCCTGGGCGGTCTCCGGTGTGATGTGCAGCAGGCGGCGCACTGTGTCCAGTGGCATGTCGCCGATGATGTGGAGCATGACAACGGCTTCCGCCAATTCCGAATCGGGGAGATCCGAGAGCGCTTCCCGAATTCTCGCCATCATTGCCGCCGGCACCTTCATCGGCTCCGGGGCGGGTGGATTCGCAACCTCACGTCGGGGTCCATGGGGTCCGCCGATCGGCTGTTCCAGTCTTGTGGTCTGAATTGTCGCCAATATCCGCATCTCGATAACCTTGGCCACCGGGAGGTCCAGCGCCTGAGCGATCTCGGCATCATCGGGAAACACGTCGGTTTCGTCGAAACGTCTGTTGCGGTATGTATCGATGCTGACGAGCAGATTTCGTGTTCGGTTGTCCACGTTCGGATAACGGAGCTGGAAGTAGGTCTTGCGCAGGGCGAACTGAGCAGATGACCAAGCGGCGGCGCCGAAATCGCCTGGCGGAACGAAGTTGTTCGTCGCGACCAGTATCGCGGCACTGGCAATGTTGACGAGCTCGTGGTGCTCGTAGGACAAGTTGGACCAGCGGCGTGCCAGCGCGCGTGCGATCCACATGTGTGGTTTAACGATCTGCGTCCTGATTATCCGCTCTTCCTCAGACCCCGGCCGGGCTGCGATCAACTTCCAGAACAGGCGTGTCTCGGCCTCGTCGCCCGACGTCGCATCCGTGCGTAGGTAGAAGCGCCGCAACGCCTCGACCAGCGTGTCGTTCGGAATATCCAGAGCGTCTCGAAGCTCCCGGAGGAAAACGACACCGGGCCTATCGATCCCGCGCTCGATGAAAGAGATCGATTGCTGAACCCTGCCGGCCGGGGCGCCGAGTTCAGATTGTTTCAGCCCGCGATGAAGTCGTAATGCCTTGACCCAAGCACCGATAGATTCATACACGACCGGATCAGGAATCGTCTCCCCGGCGGGATCCATCCGATAGTCGTATCCCCACGCCTCGGCGAGTTCGTTCCATGGACCCGCTCGATGCAGTACATGACGGTAGGTCTCCAACATGGCGAGGTCGGTTCTCGGTGCGCGCGTTCCTCGTTCCTGGTGATCCACTGTCTGGTCGGAGAGTCCGAGCATACGTGCCGCGCCCAATTTTGACAGGTGGTTCACCCGCCGGAAGTGCGGCAGGTATGTGCCGAAAGAGTCAGCGATATCGAAACTGGGGAAAACCAACAGCTCGCTGGTGACGTCGGAAGTATTCTTGATGAAGTCGTCGCGGTAGAAGCGCCGCAGTGCCGCGGCCAGAATTTCGGTCGGTACTGCCAGCGAGTCCCGGAGCGTCAGCAATAACGTGACGTCGGGGTTGGTATCGTGCTGCTCGATCTTCTTGACCGTCGTCTTACTTCTGCCGATCTGTGACCCGAACTCCTGCTGAGTCATTCTGTGATAGAGCCGGATCGCTTTCAGCCAGTCGTGCTCGGATCCGAAGTCGTTCGGATCGGGGGCCGTTTCGCCGGCCGGGTCCATCCGATAGCTGTAGCCCCATGCTCGGGCCAAGTCGTTCCATGCGCCGGCGCGATGCAGTACACGATCGTAGGCTTGCAGCATGTCGAGCTCATAGGTGGTCGCGCGCACTCCCTCCTCGTGCTCCCGAATCGTATGCTTGGAGTATCCGAAGACGCGCTCGGCGTCGGCGATCGTGAGATTGTTCATGCGCCGAAAGCTACGCAAATACTCGCCGAGCGACTCGGCAGAATGCAGACTCGGGAATATGAGCGATTCTCTCGCCAGGTGGGAATAGTTCTCGGCGAGATCGTCGTATGTCACGCCGCGCGAAAGCGGAATCGCCTCGATTACGGCGTCGACAGCCTTTTTCGGCGGCGCCCCCTTCTCCCAAAGCCTGACGGCGTAATCGGATTTGCCGAGCCGATCGGCCAGCGCCGCCTGCGTCCAGCCCGCGGATTCGCGATGGAAGCGAAGATAGTCACCTAGACGCTCATAGCCCTCCGGATACGCGGCTGCGCCGTCCTCGGTCAGCAGCTCGGGGAAATATCGCGCGACTTCGGTATATATCCCGCGCGCGCCCGGAACCCGGCGCAGCAACGCCCGCACCTGTTTCAGGTCCAAGCCCCCGCGGCCCTGTTCGGCCGCATCCCAGGTCCCCGGCGGCGCGTCCACCAATTCATCCATCTGCTCGGGTGGCACTCCGAGATACCGCCGGGCCTTCGACAGCCACGCCGTCACCTCGCGGCCTTCCGAGCCAGGGAACCGGCCCACTTGCTGAATGGCCTTACTGCTCGCGGTGAGCCTCGCGCGGTCCAGCCACCGCTGCGCCTGTGCCGCGTCGAGGGAATGCATCTCGATGTACTCCGCGAGGCCCTGCTTGGGGAGCCCGGACCGATCTGCCAGTCGCGACTGATGCCACTGCACGAGCCGCTGCTCCTCGGTCGACTTGTGTGCTCCCCTGGACTGCGCGCTCGGATCCCGCGGCGGTTCGGCATCCGCGGGTGCGTCCGTCGGATCGGTTGTGGGTTGCGAAATCTTGCGCCAGGGTGTGGGCTGGGCGGTCCGCGGGGTTGTCTCCGCGGCGCCGGCGGGGGCTGATACCGGTGTGGTCTGGCCCCACTCCTGTCCGCTGTCGTCGTCATGGTGGAACGCGACCGCGCCATCCGGGAGTCCGGCGAATCCAGGTCCGCCGACGCGTGGCTGCCGCTGTCGGCGTGGTGCAGGCAGATCGAGGGCGGCGTTCAGGTCGACGTTTCGGCGGTTTGCGGGTCGCGCATGACGAGCAGGGTTCGGCTCCGGAGGAGCCGATGGCTTCGAAAATGTCACATCGACGAGGAGGTGTTCCCCGGCGGGGCCGATCAAATGGTTGATGGTCACCTCGGTGAAGCCCATGTCACCGGCCATCTTTCCGGTGAATGTCCGGCGTGCCGCGTCCTCCGGGGATAGCTGCAGATCCTGTCGGCAGGCGTTGAAGGTGTCGATGTTGTCGGAAAATCTGTCGCCTACCGTCCACGGAGCGCGGATCGCACGCACGTCGGATCCGATGGCGGCCATCATGTCTCGGAACATCTGCTGGCCCGAAGGGGTGCCGTGCGCCGCCCCGATCTGGAACAAGAGCACACCGTCTAGATCCACCCACCCGTGGACGCCGTCGTACTCGCCGGCCTGGTAGGTGTTCGAGTAGGTGGCGATCGCGATATCGGCGTGGCGCGCGAGATACGCGGACGGTGTTTCCGGCGCGGGCACGGGGCCCCGCGGGAAGTAGCGTTCGCCCCATACGTCATTCGCCAGGGCGCGGGCCGACGCCGGCGCTCCCCGTGAGCCGGACACTTCCCTGGGATACAGCTTCGCCAGGGTCGACCAATCGCTGTCTCGCAACGGTCCATCAATGGTGCGGGGCGGGTCGAAGTCCAGCGCTGTCGCGGCGCGAGTGGGCCGATCGGGCACGCCGTCGGGGAAGTGCTCGGGGAATCTGTCGGAGTCGTGTCGGCCGAGTAGTCTGCCCAACGCCTGCTCCGCCGCGTCCCGGTCCGCCGCCTCCACCGGCGAATACACCAGTGCCCGTGTCCGCGCCACGACAGCGATCGACCCCGGCACGAATTCGTGGATCATGCCGTCATCGGTATTCGGATCGCGCACCTCGACGACTCTGCGGCCGTCGTAGACGAGCGTCCTGGCGCGGTCCACACCATCGATGAGCTCCAGCACCACTGCGGTTCGACCGGGGAGTCCATCGCGCATCAGCTGCTCGGCGATCTCGTCGGCCGAACCGAGGTCCCGCAACTCGGCACCCGGCTTGTCGAGTGCCTCGTATGCTTCCTTGGACAGCGCGCCCAGATCACGCGGCGGATCGGCCCGACCGTCGCCGTCCTCGGAACTATGCGCCGCGACGTGGCTCCGCGCGTCGTCCGTATCGCTCAGCGCCTTGGAATCTTCGGCTGGCTGATGCGGATCATCCTGCGCGACAATTGGTTGCGATTGTCCCGGTGTCACGTCGCCGATCGGATCGAGCAGCGGATCCGCGCTGGTGTCGGATTCGGTCGGCTGGGCCGGTGTCCAGTTGTCCCACCACTCGTCGAACTCGGTCTGCTGGGCCGGTGGCGACGTGAAGTCGTCCCACCAGTCGCCGAGACTGGTTGCGGGCGCAGCCCACTCCTCGTCGCCCGTGTCAAGATTCCAGTCGAAGCCCGCGGCCGCGTCGGGTGGTAGTCCGTCGGCAGTCGGGGCACCCCGCTCCGGGGCATCGTCAGTAGGCAGCTCACCCAATTTCCGACGCATCTCACGCAGTACTCTTTCGGGCGAATCAGGGAACTGTGCCGCCGCCACCAGATACGCGTTGATCAGCTTCTGTGCGTCGGTTGCCTGGCGTCCGTGCCAGCGCACAGCATTGCGCCCTTCGGCGAAGGCCTCGCCCGGGTGGGGTCGGCCGTCCTCGAAAAAGCTGTAGGCGCTGAGTTCACGCCACAGCCAGGACTGAAAATCATCGAGGTCGAGGTTCTCGGGACGAGTTGTTCGGACGTACAGCCGTACCAGCTCGGGTAGGAGCGCCTTCCACTCGTCGTTCTGTAATACCTTCCACATATAGTCCGGCCTGCCGCGCGCCTGGAGTGCGTGGCCCAACTCGTGGCCGACGACGCAACGGACCGCTTGGTCGCGCGGCCCAACCAGGTGACCGCTGTCGACAAGCGATGCGACCTTGTGTCGGAGCAGGTCTCTGTTTATCGCATATCGTTCCGTCAGAGTGACCCATAGCTTGCCCGATTCCATGTATGTCGCGCCGATGGTGCCGTCGTCATCCCATTGCAAGACGCCGATCACCAACGGTAAGCCCATCCGGCCGAACTCCTCGGCGTGCCATCGAATTTCCTCGATGAACTCCCGGACCGTTTCCACATCGACGTCCGCCATATCGAGACCCTCGGCCTCGATGCCCAAGTCGCGCTCGAGTTCCTCGAGCATCGCCTGTTTCGCCCGCAGCTGCTCGACCTGAATTTCTGTTGCCGGGCCGGGGAGTTCGGATCTGTTTCGCCGGTCCAACTCCCGAGCTCGATCCAGCAACAGTGTGCGCAGGACCCGCTGCCCGGCGGTCACGTTCGGCGCACCTCGTTCAACCGCCACGAACGACGTCACCAGGGCATGACGCGTATCCAACGTGCCGTCTTCGCGGAAGCTCTCCGCGTCGAACTGCTGCCGCAACCAGGCCGCGAACCCGGACTCATCCGTGCCATAGTGTTTCCGCAATTCGCCGAGGGCATGGGCCTCGGCCCGCCATTGACCCGTGAACAAGAGTGCATCGGCAAATGCGCTGACAATGGCATTGTGCACCTCCTGCGTCGAAGCGTCGCCGTTGATGCTCAGCGCGATCGATTTCGCGGCAAGGTAGGAATCCGTTGTTTCCGCTTCTGCGACAGCGGTCGGACGGTCCCCGCTATCGAGTGGCTCGGCTGTGACGGTGGACAGGCCGATGGGGAACCGGCGCAGCAGATCATGGAATAGTCGAGCGACTTCTCGTGCGTGTTCGATCTTCAGGCCGGTACTGATCTCCAACCCTCTGCCGGGGTGTCTCGCCCCGAACGCGCGCGCAACATCCGCGGAAGTGGGATACCGTCGCACGTCGAATTCGGCTCGGGAACCCAGATCTTGAAACCGCTCGATGGCTTCGACGAGACGCCCGATACCCGATGATTCGGCTGTTTCTCGGCTCAGACGTCGCAGCTGCGCCAACGGATCACGGGGATCATCGGTCGATTCATCGAACCCCCACCGCCTTTCCGGTGCACCGAGGAGCCTGTGCAAGTCATCGTCGAGAATCCGCCGCCCGGCGATATCCGTGTGCGCGGCCATATCGGCGGCTATCCGATCACGGATCCAGCCCGTCAGCTTCGCCGGTTGCCCGGCGCTGACCACCCTGCGCCAAGTCGCGTCATCCAGGTTGAACAACTCGAGCTGGATGTCGCCGACCGCCGACAGCAGCGGCTCCCACAGTCGATCCCCTCCCGGGTCGGCCATCCCGAGCAACGCCGCCACCCGCGCACGCGCCCGGTCGACCTCGTCCTTCGTCGCCGGCGGCTGTCCCCACTCCACGTCGAGTGCCGCGGGTGCTTCCCCGGACAGCGCTCCCGGATCCTGCTGCGCATCGGCCCGACCGTCGCCGTCCTCATTGTCGTACCGTCCTGATTCCGCCGAATTCCGCAGTGGGCCGAGGACTTTGCCGTCCTTGCGTGGGGCCCGCTGTTCCGGGTCGTGTGGATGGAGGCTGGTGAGGTTGTCGTCTTCATCGGTGGTGAGGTAGGCGACGAAGGCTTCCTTGATGTTGGGGTAGGTCTGTTTCCAGGTCTCGAGGGTGCGGACGCGGGGGATGCGGTCGGGATCGCTGGGGTCGGTGTGGGGGTCGTCCGGGTTGGTGATGTTGGTGTCGAAGATGACGATATTGCCGCCGGGTTTGTTGTCGGTGTTGGTGATGGTGAGGGAGTGCATTTTCTTGCCGTCGTCAAGCAGCAAGACCGCGGTGTCGGCTCCGTCCTCGAGGTTTCGTACCTTCTCGATGGTTGCGGCGACGGGGTCCTGGGTGTCGGAGTCGATTGTGACGAGTTGGGTCGCGATGGCTCGGCGAAGGTGTTCGGGGCTCTTTTGCCATTTCTTCGGTGTGGTTCCGTTGTCGAGGCCGAGGGCCCAGGTTGCCTTGGCTGTTTGGTTGATGCAGTCCAGCAGTTTCCGGGCTTTGAACATCCGGTAGATCGACCAGCCCGCGACGGTGCCGAAGGTCGCGGCCATGATTTCGCCGGTGGTTTGGTGTCCCAAGAGCGTCAGTGCGCCGCCGGCGAGCACCGGCCCCAGCGCGAGTCCGCTTCTCGTCGTCATATCGCTGAGGGCCTTGATTCGGCCGCGCACCGCCGCCGGGGTCGTCCTGTTCATGTAGGTGACGAGCGGCATTTGCGCCACACTGAGGACCGCGTAGGTGCTGGCGAAGCCCGCCGAGACGACCCAGGGGTTGGGGAAAGCCGCCGCGATCGTCGCGGGCACCGCCACACCCGCGGCCAATCTGGTCGCGAGCAATGAATTGAGACTTGCTTTCCCCCACCATCTTTCCGGTATCAGACTCCCGGCCGTACTCCCGATCGCACCGCCCATCGCGCTGAGCGACAGCGCAGCTCCCTGCTGCCACCCCGAAATGCCGGAGTCGGCGATCAGCAACGGAAGGGCTACTGTCTGGGCTCCCAAGTACACATTGCCGATAGCCAGGTTGGTGATGAAAGCCCGCCGCAGCGGGAGGTCCTTCATGGTATTCGCGCCCTCGGCGATCGACTCGCGCATGTGGACCCAGACGCTCTTCGATGCATCCCGTTTCGGCGCGGCCGGGAAGGCCGGCATCCTCGACAGTGCCGCCAGATCCACAATGCTCGTTCCGACATTGATGAGGGGAGCCAGCCAGGTCCCGGCTTTCAGTACCGCGGGCGCGAGCCCCCTCCCCAAAGCTCGGGCGAGGTTGAATTTGACGAGGTTGAAACGGGTCAGCCCGTACTGCGCATTGCCGACCATTCCGATGACCGCGCTGCCGATGGCGTTTCCGTAGATCGAGGAGGCCGCTGATCCGGCGAGCGTCGTCCCGATGAGTATGGGGGCGGTGTACGCCGTTCCGGATCCGAGGGCGGCCGCTGCCGCCAGGTCTGCTGCTATCACCCCCGCCTGGCTGGCCATCAGCAACTTCTTCGGCTGTGTGTGGTCGGTCAAATGGCCCGCGAGCAGGGCGAGGGCGATTGGTGTCAGCTGGGTGGCAAAGCCGGCGGCGCCCGCCATTCCAGGTCCGCTGTGTTCCGCGAGGTACAGCATCAGCACCATTTGCGCGAGTTCGGAACCGACATCGTTGATGAGCCCGGCGCCGAGACGGATGCCGATGTCGAGGTCGTTGCGAACCAGGTGCAGCAGCGAATCGGTGGGCTGCGTCTGCGCGGGGGGTTGGTTCTCGGCGGGGGCGGGGTCGGAACTGCTCGTGTCCTTGGGAGTTTCGTTCGCGGTGGGGTCGGAACTGGTCGTGTCCGTGGGGTTTTCTTCGAGCACCGTTTCGCCAGTGGCGGGCGACAGTTCGCCGGCCGTCCGATCGAGCGGCGGCCGCCCGGACGGCTGGTCTGCGACGCCCAGCGGGTGGACGGCCGGCCGTTGTGCCGCGAGATCTTCCTGATCCGGGGTGCTCGCGGTGGGACTGTCGGCAGGTGTTGGGGTGTGCTGGGGCTCGGGTACGGCGGGTTCGTCTGGGGTGGCTGGTTGTTGGTTGTCGGGGAGGTTGTGGAAGAACAGGCCGCCGTGTTGGAAGGGGGTGAGGCGTTGTTGTCGTCTGGGCGCGACTCGGTTGCCAGTGGCGTCGTCGAGTTGTGCCATGGCGGCCAGGTGTTCGGCCAGGACTTCGTCGGCGATGTCGAGCAGTCGTTGTGCGGTGGCTGTGGTGTCGGCAGGTTGTGGTTCTCGGGCGGCGCGGGCGTGGACTCTGGCGGTGAGGTCTCGGGCGATTCGTGGGTTGCCGAGTTGGGCCATGAGTCGGTGGTAGACCTGGCTGTTTTCGGTATCCGTGCTGGGTTCCGTGACAGCCGCCGGTTCCTCGGAATCCGGCCGCTCCGCGATGGGCGGCTCGGTCGGGGGCATGTCGCGTCGCTCGGCCTCAGCGGTGTTGTCTTGTTGCGTGGGTTGATCGGTGGTCCATGGTGTTTGTGCGGATCCTGCCGTGGCTTCTTCGAGTACGGCGTCGATTGCGGCGAGCGCGTCGGTGCTGCGCCGTACTGGTTGCTTGGTTTCTGGTGTCGGAGTGCCGGTTCCGTCGAGTGCGGCGGCGATGCCGTCGAGCGTGCGGCCGGGATCTGTGGGCAGATCGAACGCGGCCCAGGTGACGGTGCCGAAGCGTCCGAGGGAGACCATTCCGTTTCGGTTGACCGCTTCGTTGGCGAGTAGGTCCCGGAGCCGCGAGATATCGTGCGCTGCGGTGGGTTGGCGATCGGCGACCGCTACCCGGCATTGCGGGCCCGCCGGTCCCATTTCGATAGTTGCCGAGATGGCGCCTTCACGGTTGTGGCGCAGCAGTAGTTCGCCGACCAGTGTGTCGAGTAGGCGCCGGGCTCTCCTGCGTGAATCGCCGACCTTCGGGACCGCTTGCTGCACAAGCAGACTGATCGCGTCGGCGACGCGCCACCGATTTCGTCCCGCGTCGACGGCGACGCGCCATTCGGCATGGGAATGCGGAGCGGTGCCGCCGAACAGGTCGCTCGCGTTGGTCGCCGGATCGGTTCCGGCCAGCCGGAACAGCTCGGCCAGCCATTCGTTGCCGCCGAAGAACACCGCGGCGGCGTCGGAACTCGGATCCCGCTCGAGCTCCCTGATCGCCAGAATCTCCGGATCCCGTTGCACCGAGCGCTGGAAGAGTTCGATCAACGCGGGATTGTCGTCGATTCTCTGATTCGGCCTATTCGCCGTGACGGTAACGACTTTCGCGCCCGGCTCACCTGTCACCGTCACGTGCATCCGCCACGACTGGTCGAGGCGTTCGCCTGTCCACAGCGCCCGCAGTGTGTGGGTGATCGCTAGTTCGGCGGCGTCGAGGTGGTCGGAGTCGGTCCAATTGTGGCGCGTCATCTCGCTGCGCACCCGGTCGGTTACCGCCGAGACCGCCGCGTCGACCCCTTGGCCCTCCGCGGCGGTCCACTGGTTGGCACGGACACCGGATACACGGAGAATCGTCCGGGCGACCGTGCGTGCCTCGGCGCCCTCACCTTCGGTCACCGTCAGAGTCAGCAGGCCGGACCGCGACACGGTCGCCGACATGGTCATGGCGTGGTGGCCGTCCGGGGCCGCCGCATGGATCAGCGCGTCGACAGCGGTGACCGTGGTCAACGTATCAGCGCCGGGCAGGGGTCCGCCGTGTGTGCGCATGAGGCTCTCGGCAAGCTGACCTGCTTCGGACCTCGCGCGCCGCATCGGGCCGAGGTTCAGCTCGCGCGATTCGACGACCGGGTCCGTGCCGGTCCGCGCGGTGACACTCACTCGGTTGTCGATACGTTCGAAGGTGCCGACGATGGACCGGTGTCCGGCCGAGTCGTGGACGTGCCAGGTCGTGGCGCCGGACTCCAATGCTCGCAGCAGCTCCGGCGGCAGTTCCTCCCCGGCCCGATAGTGCTCGCCACCCGCCTCGATGGCGACTCGCAGCCGTGGACCATCGGGCTCGACAGTCACCCGAATCCGCTCACCCGCCATGGTGTCGGTGATGGCCGCCACGGTCGCGTTCACCGCGCCGCGCACCGCAGTCGGCCAGAACGGAACTACCTGGTCGATCGCGTCGAGAATCTCCGATCGCACCGCCTCCGGATTGCCGGGATCCACCTGCAGGTCCATCGGCGCCGGTAGCTCGTGGATGTGCGCGTCGGCATCTTCGTCGTCGGCAGGTGGTCGCTGTGGAGTACGGGAACGGTCACTGACCTCGAGTCGAATCAGGCCGGGCGCCACTTCGGTAGCGGTCAATGCCAGATCGCCGGTGGAGTCCGCCCGTGCGGCAGCGGCCAGCTGACCGATGACCGCTCGTGTCGCCGCCTCCAGCTCATCACTCAGATCCCGCGGTTCCGGGTCGATGGCGACCGAATCATTTCCCCCCACTTCATGATCGGCGATGGTCGCGACCAATTCGGCGACCTCTGCGGAGTCGTCGCCGAGGATCACCGATGCGGTGAAGCTATCCGGTCCGGTCACCTCGAATTCGAAACGATGGCCGTAGAAGGTGAGCAGTCCCAGCGCCGAGGCCCCGTCCAGACCGCTGGTATCGCGGTTGCGCACATGCAGGCGTAGCCCGAGGACTTCATGGTCACCGACCCGGACGGTGTTCACCACCAGCGTCCCGGCGGCGCCCGGATGGCCGACGATATTGCCGACCAGGATCTCGGCGAGAATCGCCGGCTGGTCGGATTGCTGTGACGGCCAGACATCTTCACTTGCCTCCATGACCAGGTCTATTGCCGTCGCGGTGATCTCGGCCGGGTCCGCATCGGCGCCGATCACCAGTTCCGCAACCAACGCGTCCGCGACGAGGGCGCTCCGCCGCGGTTCGACCGTCGCCTCGGACACGGTGTTCTCGTGCGACAACCTCCCGGTCCGGGCATCGCGCACAGCGAATTCGATGATGCGGGAGCCGAGTTCGCCGCTCACTCCGATCACCAGGTCGTATGGTTCGGTGCGATCCGCGTAGTCGGCGGCCGCCGCCCGCACCGTCCGTTCCGCCGCGAGCTTGACTTGTTCTTCCGTGTCCAGGGGCCAGTCAGCGGTCAGTTCGTGCACGACTCCCCGGGCGGCGGTGATCGTGGTGCCCAGATTCGCCCGCGGGTCCACCGTCACAATGGTCCGCACCGCGGACTCTTCCGGCGGCGCATCCTCATTCCCGCGCGCGATGGACGACGAGTCGGTGGCCGGCGTCTCCTGCGGCGCATGTGCGGCCGGGGCCACCGCCCGCTCCGACCGGCCGCCTACCGCGTGCGCGGTCGGCTGCGATGGGCTCTGATCAGATGACTCGTGACCGTTGTCGTCCGGTGATTCGGTGTCGCTCGGTGGTTCGGTGATAAGTCCGGACCCACGGCTGCTCCACGGTGTTCGCGGAGCCGGACGTGCCGATTCCGTTGCGGCGTCCTCGAGTTGTGCCATCGCGGCTTGTTGTTCGGCCGGCGCCGCGGGCCGGCCCGAACCCCCCGCGATGGCCGTTTCGGCCGGGAGCAGTCCGCGCCGTTCGGCCTCGGCGGCGGCCAGCTCGATGATCCGGTTGTGGACGACGGCCTCGCCCTCGGTCGGTGTCAGAGTGTCGACCTCGCCGGCCACCACCGATTCCGCCTCGGCCTCGTTCGTATCGAGAGCGCCGTCCTTTCGGCGGATGCCGTAGGAGCTGAACTGCACCGCCATCCATGCCCGCAACTCTGCGATGTCATCGGTGCCGTAGGTTTCCTTGAAGTATTTCGTGACCGCCTCATATGCGCTCGGGGCGTCGATGGGCAGCAGGCTGCGCAGACGATGCGCCAATTCATGAATGGCGAGGCAGTAGTACGCGCGACCGAGGTCGACGCGTAGTCGTCTGGTATCCGCCTGCACCACCGCATCGGCGTACATCACCGTCGGCGCGGCCAGCCACAATTCGTTGAGCTCGATGTCGTCGGTGGAGGCATGGCCGAATTCGGCGGAGTCGCCGGGCGCGATCTTGATCTTGGATAGTCCTCCGAGGATCGGGAACCGGGCGAGCATGTGCCGTATGGCCGCGACGAGCTGACCGGCGACCTCCGCCGTGATGCCGGGGTTGTCGATCCCGATGAGTTCGACGCCGTGGTCGGCCCGCAGTGCGGCGACCAGCGCCATCTTGGCGCTTTGTTCGATCGGTGTCACCGGGCGATAGGCGGCCGTGAGTCGCTTTCGGCCGTGATACTTCTGGGTCGATGCCCGCGAGGCGGTCTTGGTCAACAGGTCGTACAGCACCTGCTCCCCGACTGATGCAGTGACCGGATCGTGCTCCATGGCCGAGAAGGCTCCCGCCAGCGCGGCGGCTACATCCAATTCTCCATCGCGATCGAGTCCGTAGTCGCGGAACTCGCCGGCATGCCAGGCGTAAGCGTCGCGCGGAGACCATCGCCCCGGACCTCGATGACTGCTCTCGTGGTGGTCGACGAGCGTCAACTTGGCGTCCCGTGTCGCGGTCAGCCACGTCGCGTTATCGAGTGCGTAGCCGAATTCACGTCGGGTCAACCCGAGGATCGGCTCCTCGACGGACCCCACTGCGCGCCCGCTGTTGATCATCGCGGCCCATGTCGGAGCGAAGAACTCCGGGTCGGCTGCGAAGGAGTCGGACAATGTGATCGACCGCGTGTAGGGATAGCTCGTATCGGTTCCGGCAACATGGTCGCTGGTGGCGAACGGACGTCCCGCCGGGGTAGGACCGAAGCCGACCTGGAGCAGTTGGACATGTGGGTATTTCGTCAGCAATTGGTGTATGGACCGAGCGAGCTCACGAACGACTTCCACTGTCACGTCAGGCAATTCGAGCCCGAACATGCGGACGGCATGGCTGCGCCACAGCTGCGCGGCGACCTCGGCGCCCGTCGTGCAGGATTCGAACGGATCGGCCACGGTCCGATCGAGCGCATCGGCCGCGACGACCGCATCACGTGCCGCTCGAGCCAGGCGCCGATTCTGCTCACGGAGTTCCTCGGGATAGCCGGGATCGTCGAACGGCAGTCGCTGCTGTGGGGTGGCGATGCGCCAGTGGTGCTGGAGCCGCCCGTTGTGGATTCGGCGGCTCAGATCCTCGAGGAATTCGCCGGTCGAGATATCCGTTCCGGTATCCAAGGCATCGAGGACGATCGGTAGCGCGATCTCCGCCAGACGCAGATGTTCGGACAGGACATCGCGCGGAAGATCCTGGAAGTTCGTGGTGGCCAACGGAACTCGGCTGCCGGCGTGGTGGGCATCGATCCATGCCGTGTCGGTCGTTGTGCCGAGAACGGTGTCGTATCCGACGGTTTCGCCGGGGTGTTCGGCGGCCACGACCTCGAACAGTCGAGCCGCCAGCCCGACGAGTACCGATCGCGGGGGGTGTGCGCGAGCCTCGCTGCTCACCTCCCCGGGGACAGGCACGGAATCATCTGCACCCGAATCGCTCTCGCTGGATTCCTGATCGCCGTCGGCCGGGTCCACCGGCTCCGCGGACTCGGGATCGGCAGTCGTCGGGCGCGCCGGGTCTGCCGGTGCGGCGGGAGTCTGTGAGCCGCTGTGCGCTTCGCCGGAACCTTCGTCGGGTGACGTCGCGTCGTTGCGCGGCGGTCCGGTGACGGCGCCGGAGCGGGGCGTGGGCAGATTCTCATCGTGCTCGAAAATGGCTGTGAGCGAGCCGTTGTCATTCTTCATATAGGCGACATACGCCTTGTCGAAATTGGGATGGGCCTGGCTCCACTTGTCGCTGGTGCGAACGCGAGGAACTCGACCGAGGCCGTCGACGTCGATGCCGCCGATATTCGTGTCGAAGATGACAGCGGTCCCGGCGACATTGGTGACGAGGTAGGCGTGCAGGCTGTCACCCTCACCGTGGTCGACGAGGACGACGGCGGTGTCGGCTCCGCCGATGTTGTTTTCGACAGCGTGGACAACGTGCGCGAGAGGGTCGGCGGCCTCGGGATCGAATTGTGTTTCCACCAGCTGGGTTTTGATGGCGTTCTGCAGGTGGTTCCATTGGTCTTGGCCGGGCTGGAGCGAGTCGGTGACGAGACCGAGCCCGCGTAGGGCCTCGATCACCTGATTGATGCAGTCCTGCAGTCTGCGTTCGCGTTCGGTAGCGGCGATCTCGCGGTCGAACCGTGCCTGCCATGCGGCATCCGATTCGGTGGTCACTGCCGGATACGGCGTGCCCTCGGTCAGATCGGACAGACGCTGGTGCAAGAAGTCCAGGTAGACCTCGGCTATGGATTCCCCGGGTTCGGGACCGAAGTGGCTGGTGTTGGTCAGATCGTCGGCGCTCACGCCTCGCATCAGATCGGCTCGATACAGCTGCACGACGCGGTGGATCGCCAAAGCATCGGCGGTGGCGACCTCATCGGACAGTTCGGCGGCCATTCGTCGCAGCCGGGTAACCACAGACCGGCGATGAATGGCAGTAGGCAGTTCCTCTCTGATCGGCAGCCGGAGTCGGTCGACGAGATCGTTGAAAAGCCACCCCAGTAGTACATCCAGATCGAAGCGTTCGGGAACGGTGTTCGAATCCGGAGACGAATGGGCGATCACGGAATCCATAATTTTGAGGATGGACCGATGTGCTTTTTCCTTGTTCAGGCGTCTGAAGCGGTCGAAACGATCGACGATATTTCTGCGGTAACCCTCGAGTACCGCACGCGGTACATCGTGCCTGCGGTAACGAAGATAATCCCCGTCGCGCTCAGCGAATCTCTGGGCGAGGCCGCCCGGAAAATTCCGAGGAACGAATTCCAGGCTGTTACTGAAATCGAATGACCGTAGCAGGAAACCCCATTCGGCGGCCAGGTTCTTGCCCTCGTAGCGATCCCACACTGCCGTCAGGAGGTCGCCTAAGCCTTGGCTTTTCGACGCGGGAAGCCATTTATAGCTGCGCCAGTCGTCGCGTCCGACATATGGTGTTCGGTGTCGGCCGACACCCGGCACGAATTCTGCGAGAATCGTATGCAGGCGCCGATCCCATTTCTCGGTTCCAGGAATGTCGATAGCAAGCGCGGTAGCCGCCGGATCCGCGCCGACGCTTTCATAGATGATCGGTGCCAAGTCCTCGGCAGCGGCTTGATTCGCGGTCCGGACGATTTTGTCGATCGCCATGAATTTGTTTTTGAAGACGATGAGGTGTACGGACTCCGACATTGTCCGATCGCCGCGATCACCTTTGAGGAGCCTTCTGGAGCGCGTGCCGGAGGCGACCGCCTCGGTGAGCTTCTCGGAAAAGGGACGGTCGTCGACGAGATCAGTCATCCAGAAGCGAGGCTCATCGTTCAGATAGTAGATATCGCCGTTTTCGTCGGCGAATGTTGGATTCTGCGGCGACGCCGGCTCGTCGATCACGGTGCCGTCGACCGCGAGCGACACGTGCCGATAGTGGATCGGAATCTGGTTGTGAGCTGCCCAGTTTCGAAGTTGCTTCGGAACCAGCCAGCGTTGCGGGCCCGGCAGCGGTGAGACGACCAATATCCGATCCGGGCCCACGCCCACACCCTCGGCGGCCGGTTCCAACCCCTCGGCCGCGATAATGTCGCGCGCGGCAAGGACGGACAACGCGGTTCGGACTGCCGTCAGATATCGATGCGCATCGACGATCATGGGCTTCAGTCGTTCGTAATGGTGAACGGCTTCGGCCAGCAGTTCATTCTCGTTGAGGACGTCGGCGGCGGTGTCGTCGGCGACTAGCCTGCGCAGGACGGCCATCAGTCGCTGCGCTCGCCAGTCGTCGATGTGCGCGATCAGCGGATCGATCACCTCGACGGACTTCGTATGCAGAGGGGTGGTGTCGATGCCCAGCTGTCGCAGTTTCGCGAGCGCCTCGGCGGTCACCTCCGCGACCCGGCCCCGCGCCTTGTCCAATGCTCGGCGAATCGGCGGTGCGATGGTGTCCGTGGGACGTTGCGGACGGGCCGCGGCAGCGGGGTGCTGGGAGTCGTCGGGCTGGCCGGGATTGAATCGTGTGACGGTCCAGGGGGTTACCCCGCCGGGGATCGCCCCGACCGCCGGGTCGGCCTCGACGCGGCGTGGTGCGATGTCCAGGGCGTCGGCGATCTCGTTGCGAGTGGGGGGCATGGCGCCTCGGGCCGGCCGGGTGGCACGCCGCGAGGTTCGTATCTCGATATCCGCGGCCTCGGCTTCGGCACGCAATCCGGGGAGCGCCCGGTCGAGGTGGTGGTGGTCATGAGGTTCCGCGATGACGATCGCCGGTGCCCGGCCCCGGGTATCCAGCACCAGGGTGACGCCCGTGGCCAACGGAATTGTGACGGTCCGGCCCTGCGCGGTGCCGGCGGTCCGACCCGCGGTGAGAATGCCTTGCGCGTCGGCGATCTCATGCGCGGCGGTCTCCGCGGCGACGGCCGGTCGCGGTGCGAGCTCCCGCACGTCGGGGCCGCGGTAGGCGAACTCGGTCGATCCCGCTGCCAACGCCTTGGCGACCTTGTCGCACAGGCCCTTCGCCGTCATCGCGCTGGCGTGCGCGAACCAATGCGCGACGACGTTCTCGGCCTCGGTGTTGCCGTACCTGTCGTTCGGTTCCGCGATGACGTAGCGCCGGTTGACGCGTGCCATCGGCACCGGGATGGCCATTCCCCCGACGATGATCTCGCGCACCGAGGTCGCCGCGACGCGGCCGGGCTGTCGGGGATACCGGGCGTCGGCCGCTGTGCGCTCCTGTGTGGCGAGGGTGCGGGCGACCTCCGGTGCGCTGAAGGGGCCCGGCTCTTCCAGGAGCGACTCGAGCATCGCCTCGGTGGGCTGGTTGAACCAGCCGCGTTCGCGTTCGGTGATGCGATGACCGATATCGACGATATTGTCCGAAAGGAAGCCGCCCACCCCGCCTCGGGGATGGTAGAAAGCGTCCGGTTGGCTGAAGGCGTCTGTCCCCAGGGCGGCGAGCCAGCCCGGGAAGTCGGCCCCCTCGAGCGTGTCCAGGTCGGAGTAGCGCATGTACGACTCCACGAACGCGGCTACCACCGTCTCTTCCGACAACCATCCGAGTCGCAGCGCGGGATCGTGAGCATCGTTCGGATTCGTTGCCGTCCACAAGGTGCGGATCGTGCCGTCCGGGTTCGGGATCAGCTCGACGAAATCGACTGTGAATCGCCGGGCGTAGACATCGCGGAACCGAGGGTTCTGGTCGACGAATTCGCGCAGTGCCGCCGCGTGGCGACCCTCGAAGGCGGCGATCTCCAACCTGGGGCGGGCCCCGTCGCGGTCCAGGACCAAGACCTGGCCGCTGATGTAGCCGGTGGTGTTGTCCAGCCGCCTTCTCTCCTCGAGCCGCTGTTCGAGATAGGACCGGGCGGCGGCCGTGTGCAGCTCGTCCGACAGCCGTTGCTTGTCGCGGACGGCGTGCCGATAGCGCTCGAGCGGTTCGGACAGCCGGCGAATCTCGTCCTCCGCCTGCCGGACCTGCGCCCATTCGCGGGCGAGCGTACCCAGCACGCGTAGGTGCGCCGGTGGCATGGTCAGCTGATCCAACTGGTCCGGGGCGATCCCCAACTGCTCGGCCAGCGTTTCTCGCGCCGATTGCGCGCGGGCGCGCAGGGTCGCCAGTTCCCGGTCGCAGCGAGCCGGGCTCCACGCCTCCGGTGCCCGGCGTTGCGGTACGGGAAGACCCAGCTCGCGCAACAGCGTGTCTTCGGCCCGCATGCGTTCCGTCGCCAGCTCTTGGGTCGCCTCGTACAGTCGGACCTTGAGTTCGGTGACCCGTCGATACAGGGTGCCGAGCTCACCGATCCGTGCGGTGAACGATTGGTCTTCCGTTGTGGCCGTGGGGGAATCGGCCGCCGAGGTGGTGGGCGGGCCGGTCTGTTCGGGAGCCGCCGACCGCGACCCGCCCTCGCCCGACGAATCGCCACCCTTGGAGCCCGACTGCCAGGGGGTCCTGCCGGCCTGGTTGTTGCGCTGCGCCGGGTCGTCTGGTTGACCGGGGTTGAATCGTGTGACGGTCCAAGGATTCACGCCGCCGGGGACCGCCCCGATCGCCGGATCCGCGTCGGCTCTGCGCGGTGCGATGTCCAGCGCGCCGGCGATCTCGGCGCGGGTGGGTGGCATGGCGCCGCGGGCGGGCTGCCGACGCGCCGGAACCGCCGGTCGCCGCGTAGCGATGAGCTGGTCGATACGGTCGACCGTGCGGCGATAGGTATCTTCCAATCCCGCTGTCGGCCACATGGCCGCCGTGGCCACGAGACGTTCCCGCCACGACCTCAGCTGATCCGGCGAATCGATGTGCGGTCGATCGTCGGATACCAGCCCTTGCACCGCGACGATTTCCCACGGCTCGAAGTACGGCCACAGGATTGCCGTGGCCTGTTTGGCTCGATACCGCTCGAGTTCCTCGACGGTGGGTAGCTCCGGCAGGCGCGCCACGACCGCCGCGTCGGGAAGGTCTGTCATGACCGGCACCGCCGAGACGGCCGGTGTGGCGCGTGTCCCTTCCGAGATGAGCCGCGCGCCCGCACGGTCGGGATCGCTCAGTCGCTTGGCGATTTCCCTCCGCAGCGCCGACTCACTGCGGAAGAACCCAGAAGTGGAACGCAAGAGGGTGGTCGCCTCGAGATACGCCCCGCTGAACGCCTCGGCCATGAGGTCGGCGATGTCGGCGGTTCCGTCCGGCGCCGCGACCGTCCACCCGCTCTTGAAAGTGATCCCCTCGCGGTATTCGATGGGCACGGGGACATTCCCCAACGGGCCCGCGTCGACCGAGACGAGTTGTCGTGTCGACGCACCGTGGGTCGCACTGTCCTCCCAGCCGGAAATCCCTTCCCGCATGAGGTCTACGGCAATCCGAACCGGCTCGGGCAGTAGCCGCCGGGTATTCGCATCGACGGTCGTCAACGTGATATCCAGCGGAGCCAGCCAGGCTGTGAGTGTCGGTACCGCGGATTTCGGCGCCGCGGAGGCCGCGCCACGGCTCCGCAGGGCCAGGTAGGCGCGAAGCAGTCGCCGGTGCAACTCTCGCTGGAACGCGGCCCGATACTCCCGCTCGATCTCCGCGCGCTCCAGCTCCGCCAGCGTGGTGCCCGTCGGCTCCTCCGCCAACTGCAGGTAGCGGACGCGCCAGCCCTGCCACAGCGCGGGAGCCAGCGATGGGTCCTGTCGCACAGCGGCTTCGAGCGCGCGAATATGCCCGCCTTCGGGGGCCGCGACCCAGATCTCCGGTTGCTGTCCAGGGAAATGCACCACACCGGGCGCGCAGATCCGGCCATCGCGCACGGCGAGTTCACGCTCGAAGATCTCGTGTGCCCGGGGAATGAGCCACCGATTGAGCGCCCGATCGTAACGCAGGACGACCGAATCCAGTTCGGCGAGATCTTCGAGTTGGGCGCGCAGTTGCCCACGTTCGCGCAACAGCGGTTCCGCCAGCGCCGAACGGGTGTTCGGTTCGTCGTCCCGCAACTGGGCAACCGATACGCCCAGGCTCGCCAGTTCCGACTCGACGTGGCCGCGCCGGCTGTGGACGAGTCGGCGCCAAGCCGCGCGGGAACCGTTGTCGGGCAGGGAAAGGCCCAACCGCGACGCCAATTCCGCGCGCCGCCGTTCCAGCTGGCGCAGGTACTCCGTGGTCGGCTCGAGTGGTTCTCCGGCCGAATCGAACGACGTTGTGTGGAACGCGACGGACCGCCCGGATTCGTCGGCCGAGTAGGGGGCGATCGTTCCGGTCCGCGGGTCCATCCGAACGATGTGGGCGCCGAAAAGCGCGCCGGTGAAGGAGAAGTCGCCCTGGTGCAATTCGTATTCGAGCTGCCCGTCGGGGCCGTTCTCGATTACCGAGACCCAGCCTCGCCGCGGCAGCTGGGACACCGCGTTCGTGATCGATGCGAGGTCGGTGTGGGTGCTCGGGGTGCCGGCTCGCCGATCGCCGGGCCGGATCGTGGCATCCGCCGAATCCGGGAACGCCTCCGCTGCCACGGCCGCGGCCGCGGCGAACTTCTCCCGGATCGTCAACGCATGAGTCCGGCCGGTTACCGCATCGGTGGCCGTCACCACGGCGGTGCGGGCACCCGGCCAGCCCGATGAAGTGACCGCCACCGACATCGATCGCGTCACGCGGCCGTCGTGTGTACCGACGACCTCTGCCAACCAGGTGGCCGCCGCATCCGCCGGACGGTCCGGGCCTGCCCAGGATTCGTCCGCGTCCCGCAACGCGGCGCGCACATGATCAGAGATCGGATAGAGGCTGGTGCCGGTCCGCACCGGAATGGTGACTCCCCGGGTGGGGTATGGGGTGTCGCCGTAACCGACCTCGAATTCCCCGCGTACGCCGGAAGCTTCCACGACGGCCCGGATCTCGGTACCGAACCGGGCCGGCGCGAGCTGCAGCGTGACCGACGCGTCGCTCGGCATCTCCGGTGAGTAGCCCACACCATCGGCGCGCATTTGCAGCTGCTCCCGCTCGATATGCTGGATCAGCGCGGTAAGGTCCTGCACTCCCGGTATGGGCCCCCTGCTCCCGGTGAGTGCGCGCAGGAGATTGTCGAACTCGATCACGTGATCGTGGTTGGCGTCGTAATCGGTGTCCCGCAGCATCATCGCGATCGATATCGTCCGGTCGGAGCGCATCTCGACCTCGATGGTGCGGACCGAGCCCATCGGGATGTGGAATACGCGGCGGCCGTCCGCCATCGCCTGTCCGGTGAACCTCGAAACCGGTCGACGCGCAGCCGACCTGTGGACACCGGCCTTGTCGGCGAGCGCGGACGCGAACACGCCCACCGCCTCGATTTGCTGAGTGGCCCAAAGTTGGTCGGTGACCGGCCAATCCGCGGTGACGAGTGGCACGACGCGGTCCGGCTCGCCGGTATGCGATGCGGTCTGCTGTGTATTCGGCTGTCCGTCGCGTCGCGGGCGAACGGCGCTGACATCGTCGCCCCCGCGGGGGTCGTCGGCGAACACCAGCCAGGGGTTGTCCAGCTGACCGGGGAGCACAGCGGGGGCGCGGTCGTTCACCACACCGCCGAATGGGTCGTAGCTTTCCACGCCGGGCGCGGTGCCCCGCCCCCGCTGCCGAGCGCCGCCGGATCGAGGCTTACCGTCATCGCGGGGGCGAGCGTTGTCCCCGTTGACGCCCTCGGCGGAGCCCGGTCGTGAATTGTCCCGTTGTCCGGGGACGATCGGGGCCAGGCGGTTGTCCGCTGGACTGGCCGGAAGAGGCCCTCTCTCCCGGTTCACGGTGTGCTCGTCGTCGCCGCGCGCGGCCGGCACCCGCCTGCGTACCGCCAGGCCGTCACTGACATCGAGCAGCTGCTGGGCCGTGGCACGGCAGGAGTCGCAGTCCTGAAGATGGGCATCGACTCTGCTGTCGGCCCGCTCGGGCAGTGTCCTTCGTGCCCACGCGCCGAGCTTGTCCACAGTGTCGCGGCATGATTCGTCCGGGTCTTGCGGAAGGTGCGCTCGCAGGTAAGCCGCTCGTAACTCCTCGAATGCCCGGTGCCGCGCCACGGTGGCGGCATTGGCGGTGGGCACGCCGATGAGCTGGGCGAGCTCCGCGGCCGGTAGGTCGGGGTTGAGCAGGATTGTCAAAGCCCGCTCGGACACTGTGGCAAGCGCCCGCCGGACGAGTTTTCGTTCGGCGTCTTCGACTGCCGTATCGACGAAGGAAACACCTCGGTCATAGACCGACATGTCCTCGCTCAATGTGATTCGTTCGCTGTAGCTCTTCTGCATCGTGAAGGCGTGCCTGCGCAGTGCGGTCAGCACATATGCCCGGAACGCGGTGTCGGGCCCCGAACCGCGAACCAGGGCTGCCAACGTTGCGGTGAACGCGTGAGACACCAGCTCGTCCGCGTCCGTGTGCCGGAAATGGCTCCGCGCGTGCCGCCGCACGGCGTCGATATGGCGCTCGAACAGCGTGCCGAACGCTTGTTTGTCACCGTTGCGTACAGCGGCCATCAGTTCGACATCGTCGCGCGGGTCGTTGTCGGCAGGTGTTGGTGTGCGCGGGCGCTGCGCCGGTATCACCGTACCTTCGGGGCGCGGGGAATCGGTGCTCTCGGATGCCGCCGTGTCCGGTGCGGCCGGCGTGGACTCCGGCCCCCGAACCGTCTGGTCCGGAATGAAATCCAACCGGTCGCGGGACGAGTCGTCACCGGTCTCGGCGCGCCCGAGGCGGGTGGTGGGGCCAGGTGCAGGTTGCCCGTCGACGGCCGCCGGTTGCGTGCGGGGACCGATGAAGATCTCGGGCATGCCGTCGGCCGTGTAGACGATGGCATGGAAGGTCGCGCCCCGCAGCCCTTGTTCCCGGAGCTCGGCAAGACGTGCGAGCGCTGCGTCACCCCGCAGATCGTGTTCGACGAGCTCGCCGTCGCGATCGGGCCGCACCTCGTGCAACCGAAGTCCGTCGGCGTCCGTGGTCAGCGTGAGGGTGTGGCCGTCGATGTGGTCTTCCCGCGCCTGCGGTGCCTGCACGGTCAGCAGCGCCAGGGCGGCGGGATCGTCGGATTCGGTGATGCGGGAGACGAATTCGTCGAGGGTGCCGTCCGTCCATCCGCCGTTCGCGTATTGGGCCAACTCGCGAGGGTGCAAGCCGGTGTATTGGAGGATGGCCATGGTGTCGGCGTCCGGCATCCGGGCCGGGGTGCTGATGAAATGGCCGCGGATGAAGGCGAGTTCGGAGACACCGCAGCGAGCGGGCACCATGGACGCGCCCCACACGGACCCGGATTCGAGTGCCGATTGCACCTCGGCATCGACTTCCGAGTCTGTATCTACCTCCGCGCCACGGGCTTTCGATGATGTCGCGCCGTGCCGCGCGCGCAACCGCAGGCGCTTACCCCGCGGGCGTGCCGGCTCCGCATTGACGGCGCGTTCTGCCAGATCGCCACGTCCGATCAGGACCCAGCCGAGATTGTCCAGTCCGCGTCCGGGCGCCCGTCCGTCCTCGTCCGCCCACAGGTAGTAGGAGGAGTGCGGGGTGACTACGTAGCGATCCTTCAGCGTGGATTGTGCTGCGCCGCCAGGTACTTCGGTGGTGAGCGAGGCCGCGCCGAAAATGGCCGCCGCCGGGCTGATGCCGTGGCCGGCATTGGCGAATCGGCCACGCCTGCCGGCTGATTGGGCGCCGACATTGGCGACCGGATCCGCCTTCTCCCACATCACGTACACCGGCACGCCGAAATCATCGGCATGCGTCACGCGACGACCGGCCCCGGGAGAACCGGTGAGAATGACCTGGTCGACTTCGCCGGCCAGCCGTGGATCGCCCAAAGCGTCCACTGCCGCGTTACACAGGGTGGTCGAACCGTAACTGTGGCCGATAGCGTTGTGCAGCACCGGTACCGGTGCTCCGTCGGGCTGTTGCCCGTAATACTCGCGGGTGGCGTTGAACGCCGCGATTTCGTGGGCCACGATCTCACCGCCTTCCTCGGCCATCCGCGGTGAGGCAACGGAGAGGTCGGTGGGGCACTGAAAGCCGATGTCGAGGATCGTGGCCACCGAGGCGCCGGTCGCCCGTCGAGTCGTGATCTCGTACAGGGCCTGCGCGGGAGCGGAACGGCGATGCAGTGTCCGGACCGTGGTCTGGAAGCCGTTCATCATCCGGTTCACGATCGCGGCGGAGTCCGCATTGCCGATCGACACGATCACGCGTCCGTTGCCATCGTCAGCTTCGGCGTCGAAGGCGAGTAGCTGGACCGGCGGACGACCCGACAGCTTCGCGGCATCGTCCTCGATCGCCATCAGCTGGTGGCGGACGGCGACGAGATTGCGCAACTCCGCGAATTCGGCCTGGGTGAGCGTGGGATCGGGAACCATGGCCCGCAACTCGGCGGCGGTGCGCTGCACGAGGGCCCGGGCGCGTTCGAGACCGCCGGCCTCCGCGGCGATCGAAGGTTCGTCGGCCACCGGCCGGCGCAGCAGGAAATGCCGGATCTTACGATCGACCGACAGCCGGTTCGCCCTGTCCCGTACCTCGTAGGGAATGCCGTCGGCGTTCCCGATCCAGTGCGGATACGTGCGCAGCAGTGCGAATTGCCCATCGGACAGGCCGAGTTCGATCTGCAGGGCCGGCAGGCCGGGACGGTCGGGGAGGCCGGTGTTCAGTTCCTCCCACCACTGCGCGACCTTGCCGGTGTGCGCGCGGGCGGCGGCGGTGACCTTGTCGGCGGCCACGGTCTGCACCAGGGTCTGCTCGTCGGCATTCGGTCCGAAATACCGGCGGAGTCCGGTCAGCGCGCTGTCGGCCAGGCGCCGTTCGGCATCGGTCGGATCGGAATCGGCCAGTGGTGTGGCGGGAAGAACCGGTGCGGCAACGGGTTCAGTCTTCTTACCGCGAGCGGCTCCGTGTTCGCCGAACATGTGCACGACCGGCAGCTGTTCGACGGCGCGGCGACCGGTACGTGGCCGGATGCCCTCGTCCAACGGGGATGCGGGCACCGAGCCGGAGGCCGGCGCCGGTTCGGCGGTCCGCACTCGTGGTGCGGTAGCGGACGTGCCGACGTGCGGTACGGCGACCCCCGTGGTCACGACGCCCCGTTCGATTCGGAAAGTGCCGGACATGCGGACCGGTCCGGTCGCCGTGGCGACCCGGGCGTCGAACCGTCCGGTGGTGCCGTCCGGCCCCGGATGCACTGTGACGGTGATCTGCCGGGGATTCGGTGTGGTCCCGTCCAGCCGAGTCCGCACCCGGGCCAGATTCGCTGTGGCCGAGGCCAGTACCTGCTCCCAGCGCACTGCGTCGAATTGCGCTGTGAGAGCGGCCACATGGGATAGTTCGCGTTTCGTCGCGGGGGGTTCGGCATCGGTGGTTTGCCGGTGGTGTGGCCGGGCGTCGAGGCCGATCGCGCTGAACTGGGTGGCATCCGCGATCGCGACCGCGGTGAATCCGTCCGTCTCGGCGATATCGCCGACGAGCCGAGCCGGCCACAGCGGCCTGCCGTCGGCATCCAGCTCGATGGGTGCGTTCGCCAGGCCGGCCTGTTGCAGCGCGCGTACGGTGTTGCGCCAGACATTCAGGCTGGAATTGCCGGTGTCGTCGAAGGATTCGCTGGTGTGCGCCTGTGGCGGCAGGAGGCCGCGCATCGGTGCGGCGGTGGACGCTTCCGGTGAACCGATGTGGTGCGCGGTAGTTTCCGGGCTCGTGCCGAACGGCTCGCCGGCACCGGTGAGCGCAGTGTCCACCTGAAGGAATGCCTGCGCCAATTCGATGCCGAGTGCCTGCTTCGCGGTGAGCGTTCCCGCGCGATGCCGTTCCAGCAGTCCGCTGAGAACGATCTCCACACGCCGCCGGCTGAACTCCGCCAGCGCCGCACCGCCGACTCTGGTCAACTCCGCTTGCAGAGCGCTGCGGAGCGCGCGCTGCTGCGCGAACCACTCCGCCACGGTGGAGACCTGGCCCGCAGCGTGCGGCCCCGTCGGTTCGGTCGCGGCCCTCCCCAGGTTCCCCTGATCGGTACCGGTGGAGTCGGTGAGGGAGGACGGCCGGGACGTCGAGGTAGGTAGCTGTGGTATGTCGGAGAATAGCGATACCTCTTCGACGAGTATCCGTCCGGAAAGGTCGACCTGCAGGAGTACGACCGGGAACTCGGCCGCGCGGTCGTAATCGTCTGCGCGCATGAGCAGTTCGGTACGGAATGTGTCGTGATTGTACCGGAGGCCGTCGGGCGACTTCGTGATCGCCCTGATCGCCAGATCCTCCGCCCGAGCCTTGGCCTGTTGCATATCGGCTTCGATCCGAGCCACCGCGTCGATACTCGCGGCCGACAGGATCGGAGCCAGCTCGAGGTTGTGCTCGGCTGCCTTGTCTTCGATTCGCTGCCGCAGCAACCGCAGGTCCAGTTCGCCCGCGGCTGCTCCGGCGCGCGTCCACTCGCCGAGCCCCAACATGTCCGCGATGCCGTCGGCGATCAGCGCGTCGCGAATCGACTCCAGTCGGCGCATGCGCTCTCGTGCCAGGTCACCCAGCTGCTGAATCTGTTGTGCCAGCTCTCCGGTTGGCACGTGGGGGTGTTCGATGAAATGCGGGGCGGATTGTTCGACGGCCGCACCGGCTGCGTCCGGGTCGATGCCGAACCACATGCCGCGTTGCCGATCGACGAGGCGCGCGATTTCGTCGAATGTGAAAGGCGCGCCGTAGGGCACTGCGAACGCTCCCGGCTGGGTGCGCCTGCCGTCTTGCTGGGATTCGGTCAGGGCGCGCCAGGAACGAGCGAATGCCACTGCCGGACCATCGGCGGTGGCGGTCGGGCGTGGTCCCGATGGCGCGGGGATCGGCCCCCGGTCGGCCGCGCGCCGGCGCGCTACCTCGTTGCGACGGGCGGCATCACGCCACACTTCGACCGGTGTGAGTCCCCGCAGCAGTGCTTGCAGGGCGTAGGCCGGATGTGTGAAGTCCGCGGGTGCGCTCATACCGAAGGCGACGTTCGCCTCGGCCAGCGCTTCGATCGGATTGAAAACCGCGCGGTCACCCAGCTGTGGAGCCGCCGGCACGCCCGAGCCGCGCTGTGCCTGCTTGTGGCGTGCCAGATCCTGGAGGAGCAAAGCCTCCCTCGGATCCCCGGAGATCGCTTTCCACCATGCTGCGAAGACTTCTGATAATGGGATGTTTCCGTCCGGGTGGGCGTCCTCCAGTGCGGACATATCGAAGTCGAATCCGGGTTTGTCTTTCGGCTGCGTCAGCCAATGCCGAAACGCTTCGTAGATCCGATCGTTCGGATGCGCGGTCTTTTTCCCCAGGCTGTATCGATCGAGTTGATCCAGCCAGTCTTCGAAAGTGACATCGGCGGGTATGGACGGGAAATGTCCAAGAGTCTGCGAGTCATTCTCGGTCCAGACGCCTAGATCTTCGGTTCGGTGGGATCGTTCCGGATTCTTCAGGCTCTCGAAATATGTCAGCAGGTACCCGAATGCCTTGGCCTCGATTGATTCCAGAATCTCCTGTCGATCGAAGCTGCGCGCCTTCTGGTCTCGGAGATGGACGATTTCGTGCCGGACTGTGGCGTAGAGGAGGTCACCTGTCGGATAGTGCCTGAACCCGTTCTCTCCAGGTTGCGAGTAAGTTCCCTTGAACTGCATCTCGTTGAGCACGATCACGCGCACATCGGGAGCTACCCCCAGTCGTCCCGAGATGGCATCGCTTCCGGGGGCCATCGGAGCGATAACCAGCACATCGATCCCGAAATCCGGATTCGCATGCAGCGATTTCAACAGGGCTTTTCGCTCGGCAAGTGAAGAATCTACGGTGATACCGTGCTTGTACAGCTCGAAGATCTCGTCGTACTCATCGATGATCGCGCTTCGGACCGAGAGCGCGGATTCGACCGATAGCTTCTCCAGGCCGAGCACCTCGATGCCGAACGTATCGAATATCTCGCCGGCGATGGCCCTGTTGATGTCACGCGCCGTCGCGGCCTTCGCTTCGGCGTCGTCCCGCGGTGATCCGGCCCCGGTCTCGTCCGCCGGCCGGTCGGCGCCGAGGTCGTCCTGGCCCAGCGGGCCGAGCACCTTCCCGTCTGTACGCGGTGCTTTCAGGCTGGGGTCGTGCGGGTGGAGGTTGGTGAGATTGTCTTCCTCATCGGTGGTGAGGTAGGCGACGAATGCCTCTTCGATGTCCGGGTAGGACTGTGTGTATTCGTCGATCACGCGTACCCGGGGGATACGGTCGGGGTCGCTCGGATCGGTGTGGGGGTCGTCCGGGTTGCTGATATTGGTGTCGAAAACGACGACGTTGCCACCGCGCTTGTTGTCGGTGTTGGTGATGGTCAAGGAGTGCATATCCTTGCCGTCATCGAGGAGGACGACGGCGGTATCCGCTCCGCCCTCGAGGTTTCGAATATCGGCGACGACCCGACCGACGGGGTCCTCGGTGCCGGGCTCCATTGGGACGAGTTGGGTGGCGATGGCTCTGCGGAGGTGTTCCGCGCTCTTGTGCCATCTCCTGGGTTTGGTACCTGTTTCGAGGCCGAGTGCCCAGGTTGCTTGGGATGTCTGGTTGATGCAGTCCAGTAGCCGCCGGGCTTTGAACAGCCGCCGGTACAGCGACCAGCCGGCCACGGTGCCGAATGCCACCGCGGTCGATGCGCTGGCAGCCTGGTTTCCGAGCAGCACTATCGTGCCCCCGGCAGCCAATGGACCCAACGCGTTCGCACCCCGATTGAGCGCGGTGCCAATGGATCTCACCCGCGCCCGCACGTCGGGCGGTGTCGTCTTGTTCAGGTATGTACTCAGCTGTGGCCCGGCCATACCGAGGGCCGCCCACGTGGCGGCCAGTCCTGCCGATGCCGCCCAGGGGCCCGTGGTGGTTGCCGCGAGTATCGCGGGGACGCCGAGTCCGGCCAATCTGGTCGTGAGCAGTGTGTCGAGACTGGTCTTCTCCAGCCACCGCTTGGGGATCAGATTTCCGACCACACCTCCTAGCGGGGTGATCAACAACGCTGTTCCCTGCTGCCACAGCGGAAGACCTGAGTTGGTCAGCAGTGACGTGTATTGCAGCCCCTGCACTCCCAGATACAGATTTGCGACGGCCTGATTGGCGGTGAAACGCCGCCGAACCGGAGAATTCCGGACGGTGCGCATCCCCTCGGCGACAGACTCCCGCACGCTTTGCTGTTTGTCCGCTTTCGGCTTGTTGTCGGCGTCGGGCATGCGCCGCACCGTCGTCAGATTCGCGACATTGGCACCCAGGCTGATGAGGGCAGCCGGCCAAGCGCCGGCGCTCAGTGCCGCGGGCGCCAGGCCGTTTCCGAGAATGCGGGTGATGTGCGTCTTCAGGTTGGTGAGGCGGTTCCACCCGAGCTGCGCGGGCCCGACCATCCCGATGAGCAGGTTGTCGGCGACACTGCCGTAAAGGACGGCAGCTCCCGCATTGACGAGTGTCGTTCCGATGAGGAAGGGAACGGTGTAGGTCGAACCGGCCGCCAGGTTCACTGCCGCGGCGCCGTCCACCAGCGCCGCCACGGCCAGCGTGCCGGTCATCAGCTTCTTGGGTTGGGCGTGGTCGGCCAGATGTCCCGCGATCAGTGCGCCGCCGATGTACGGCAGCTGGGTCGCCCACCCGACAGCACCCGCCAGTCCCGGCCCGCCGTGCTGCATGAAGTACAGCGACGTCACTGTCGACATGAGCTCGAAGCTGGCGTCGTTCAGGAACTCGGCGCCGATACGTACCCCTACGTAGGGCTTGTCGCGAACGAGGTGCAGCAGCGAATCGTCGTTCGGGGCGGCCCCGGTCTCGTCCGGTTCCGTGTTCGCGGATTCCTGCGGATTCGGTTCGTGCTCCGGGGTTTCCGGTTCACGCGCGGGTGGTCCGGTGATGTCGGAGTCGAAGTCGGGGGCGATGTGAGATTGCTCTGGTGTGGTGTGGGGTGTGAGAGCGCCGTTCTCGGTGGGGTCGAAGTAGGCGATGTAGGTGTGTTCGGGGTTGGTGTAGGTGGCTTTCCAGTCGAAGTAGGGCCGGGCTTCGCCGCCGGTGAGCTGATCGTGGATGTAGGTGTTGGTGAGCCCGGTGGCCGGGTCCGTTTTGCGGGTGATGATGTAGGCGTGTGCGCGGGTGCCCTTGCCGACGATGGCGACGGCAAAGGTGCCGATGGGCTTGCCGCGAAGGTCGTCGACGGCCTTCTTCATCGGGTCGTCGGAACGGTCGGGCGTGGTGGGGGGCAGGTGTTGTAGTCCGGCGTTGGTGGCGCGCTGGAAGTGGATGGCTTTGCGTCCGGCCAGGGGGAGGACATCCAGGCCGTTCTGCCGGAGGATGTCGACGACCCAGGGCAAACACGTGCGGACCTCATCGGGGAGCTCTGTTGAACGGTCTGCGGCGCGCTGTGTCTTGCGTCGTGCGCTGCCGAGGTGGCTGTCCACGGTGTGCGGACTGACGCCCAGCTGTGCGGCGATCTCCCGGTTCGACAGACCTTGTTCCGACAACGCGAGGATCTGGCTTTCGCGATTCGTCAGGCGCGGCCGGCGGGGGGTGTCCTGCTCGCCGGGCAGTTCCCTCGGAAGTGCGACGGTGACCCCGTGACGCTCCGCCAGAAGATTGACCAAATCTCTTGCGGTCGACCACAGTACGGTCGAATCGGTCATCAGGTTCGTCGGATTGCCGGGTGTTGATGCCGGGCCGGGGCGGGCGGGCAGGAATACGTCGAGTCGCCGCCGCCGATTGAGGGGTAGCGCTGCCAGGACGCGGCGCAGTTCGTCGGTGGAGACCTGTGCCAATATCTGAGCGACGGCGGACTCTTCGTTCAGGCCGGCGCTCCGCACTACGAAATCGCGGAATCGGCGGAGGAATTCGGCTGCCGGGCGGTGCTCGCTGATCACATTGCGCGCGACGGTGTCGACCCATTCCGCCACGCTCCGGTCGCTGGTCGCGGGAGGACGCGACGCGCGCGCCCAGAATTCCGCGGCTATCCGCGGCGCCGATGCCTCGCCGATTTCGGTTGCCGCAAGCCGGAATACCGTGTCGGCGAAGTACTGTCGAATCTCGTCTGCGGTGAGGGCCGGCCAGTTGCTCGCGCCGGTGACGGTGTGGCGGCCCGGACGGACGGCCAGGTAGCCTTCGTCGCGCAATACCCGGTACGCGCGCCGGACGGCATTGACCCGTTCGGGATCGAACAGTCGCATCAGCAGGCGCGTAGAGGGTAGTGACAGTCCTTCCCGCAGCCCATTGGTCACAATCGATCGGCGCAGTGCGTCCACCAGCCTGTTGCGCCACTGTGCCCGAGCCGTCTGCGGGTCCGAGGTGGCCTGTTCGATGATCGACAGGACGTCATCGGTCCCGGCCTCGGACAAGGCGGCCGCGAGCTGGGCCCTCGTGTAGGTCGCCAGTACCGCGTCCTCGCGCGAGTGCACACCCAGATTGGTGTAGATCCGGTCCAAATGGACGCGGACGGTCTCCTCCGAAATCTTCTGGTCGGCCGCGATCTGCTCATTCGTCTGCCCGATAGCTACCAGGTGGAGAATCCGGGATTGCTGTGCCGTGAGAGCGTCTGCCGTGGCGTTCGCTTCGTCCTCGTGCGACCAGTCGGCGTCGTTGACATCCACGTACCCCGCACGAATACCTACGGCCACCATTCCGGTCCGTGCGTCGACCCCGAAGATCTCTCCCACCGCCGCCAGACGACGCCGCACGCTGTCCTTCCCAGCGGCCAGACCTCGGGTGGCGGGATGTGTTCGAGCGATGGCGTCGTTCGGCAGGCCCTTCGCGGCCAGCACCAGCATCTCGTGTGCGTCGGTGGGCAGCACAGGCGCAACGGGTACCGGCATCGCCGGAAGCTCCGAGACGTCGAGCAGACCGCGGCGCACCGCTTCCGACACCGCCGCGACCGGATTCGCTACCCGGAGCTTCCGCACGATCTGCCCGGTGTGTCGCGTCACGGTGCCGGGAGACCAGCCGGTGCTGCGGACGATCGCGGCTCTCGACAGTCCCTGGGCGTTCATTCGGAGGACCGTCAGCTCGGGCGCACTCAGGTTGTCGTGTGTCCCAGGGACCGAGTTCTCGTGTGCCAGTGACCTGGCCAGGCGGCGTAGCGCACCCGCGGTTGCCGTTCGCACCGCCGCGGGTGACAGGGCAGGAGCCGTCCAGCCCCGCGTACTCAACACCCGCGCGGCCTCCGCGGGCGACAGGCCCCGTTGGTAGGTGAGCTCCAGGATGCTCTGCTGGATCGGGCTCAGTCGACGGAAGTGTTCGTCGAACTGCGAGGCGGTCGCCCCACCCAATGATTCGGCGATCGGATCCGACTCGTCGGCATGTTCGAGTTCGCGGTACGCGGTCGTCAGACCGTCGCGCAACCGCGGATGTTCCGCCTGTCGGTCGGCCTGCCGCTGCGGTGGGTTGCCGAACCAGGGTGTGCCGTCCGGTCGGTGGTTGAAAGCTATTGCGCCATCGGGGATTCCCCCGTGCATGGGCATGACTCCGCCGCGGCGACGCGGCTGTTTCGCGGGAATCGCATGCAGATCGCCGGGGTTGGGAGCCGGGACGTAGTGTTCGACGGCACCGCCCGCGGTGGGCGATCCACCGCCTCGCCGCCGCGACGGATCGGAAGTGGATGTGCCGGTGCCCGTGCCGTCCTCGACGGTCGACGCGTTGTCCGGCCTCGCGGTCGCCGCGTAGCGCGCGGGGCCCTGGAGCAGGACGGCGGTGAGATTGTCGTTGGTCTGCTGCGCGGCGAGCGCACCCTGGATATATGCCTGCGCCGCAGCGATCAAGGTGCCCGACCTGGCGTAATCCTGGGCGACCTGCTCGGCTACCGATGCCGCGGTACTACGAGGATTCGACGGGCTGCCCGCGAGGTGTTTGATCGGTCCGTCGGTGAACAGGCCCACGATTCCGGGACCGGTGACATCGAATACCTGGGGCTGTGGCGGCTGCCATTCCCGTGCCCAGCCCTTACCGAGGCCGGTGAGCGGCTTGTCGGCCTCCGGGCGGCCCATGGCTTCGCGCTCGGTGTCGCCGAACAACTCCATGTACTGCCGCACGTAGGTGTCGGGCTCGGTGAGTTCCCGGGAGTCGCTGTCGTCCAAGGGAATCCATACCGCACGCGCATCTCCCCGAGAATCGGTGATGACCTGGGTGGGTGTCACCAATGCCACCACGATGGTGGCTTTGGGAGAGTCCACCGCACTGGATTCGGCGTAATCGGCCTCGATCAGGTCCAGCACTGCCTGCTGGGCCGCCTCGAGCGCCTCCGCTACCACCGCTACCGGGTCCCAGGTGGCACCCGCCGCGGCCGCCTCCGCGTGCCGTGTCAGCACATCGGCCGCTGCCTGCGCGCCCGCCTGTGCGGCGAGGTCGCCGCCGGTCGAATGGGCGACACCATCGGTCACCGTCGCGAGGGTCATCTGTTCGCCGCCGACCGTCGCGGTCGCGATGCTGAAGTCGTCCTGATTGCGGGAGTGCCGCTGTCGCGCCGATCTGCCGCCGATATCGGTGACGCCGGCGGCATGGCCCAGATCGACTTCCCGGTGGGTGCGGTCGTCGGCGGTCGCGGCCGGAACCGGTGTGGCAGAGCCACTGTCCGCATCGGTTGCGACCGGTGCGGCGGGATCGGTCGGAATCAGACGCTGATCCAGATCCTGGACGGCAGCCACTGCGGCCCGATGCCGTTGATCGGCGCGGGCGGCCTGCTGGTCGAGTTCGGCCGATCTGTCCGCGGTTCGGATCAGCTCGCTGATCAGCCAGGATTGCAGCGGTGACGGATTCGGCGAGTGCGGGGCCGGGTCGCGCGGGACAGCGCGTATCAGCGAATCGTATTGCTCGGCGCGGTCTTTCGGTGAGGTGTGGCCCAGCACAGTGACGAGCGCGTCGAGCCAATCGGTCAGTGTGGCCAGTAGTTCGTACCGCTGTACCGATCGATCGAGCTCACTCTCGGATTGCCCGACATCATCGACCCGCTGGGCCGCGTCGGAGGTGTGCTCGAACAACTGGGTGTACACCAGGCTCGCCTGCCAGGTGGCCGCGGCATCGAGGCCGGCGAGCAGTCGGACGACGTCATCGCGTCGTGTCGCGTCTCCCGCGGCAGCCTCCACCGCCGAAACGATCGAACTGACCGTGTCGAGTGCCGATCGCAGCTGGGTCTCGGCGTCGACCGCGGCGCGGGTGCGCGCGACCGCGGCAGCGGCATCCGACATTTCCTCGACCGCACTCGCGAACTCCGCCAGCAGCGCGGCCCGTCCAGTCGCGGGCGCGTTTTCTTGCTGAGCCGCCCGGAGTTCCGCGTGACGGGCGCGGATACGGTCGAGTGGCAGTGCGGAGGGTGACGAATCAGGTTGTACGAGGTACGGGTTGGCAGCGGCCTTTTCGTGACCGATGGCCTTTTCGTGACCGTTGTTCGTGTGTCCGTTATCTCCGGCGATATTCGCCGGGGCTTCCTCCAGACCGCGGGCACGTGCCATCGGTGCCGGATCGATGTCCGGCCCGAGCAGCGCGGTGACTACCTCCTCGAGGTCGACCTCTTCGTGCCGGAATACCCACTCGTACAGGAAGTCGCCGACGGTGCTGTCGATACCACCTCGTTCGTCGATCAGTCGCAGGACTCGCCGGCCCACGGTGTGAGCGAGCAACTCGGCCATGACATAGCTGGAGTAGACCGCGCTGTAATTCGTGCCGATGCCCGGATTGAAGATGTGGCCGAAGTATTGCAGGCGATAGTGATTCGGCATGTCGGGCAGTGCCAGCCCGGCCTGCGCCAGGAACCGCTGCTCCATGTCGCCGACTTGCCCGCTCGGATTCGATCCCGCGGGTAGTTCGGATGGGGCGAGCAGATGCCACTGCAGATCGACCCACGGCCCGGCGAGTTTGTCGACGGTATCGAACCCCAGATATGCCTGCGACCATTCCTCGAGCTTTTCGACCTGTGCCGGCGGCAGTGTGGGTGCGAAGTTGCGAACCACTTCCGGGACGGTCAGCAGCATCGGCAGCAGTATCCCGGGAAACTCCGCGAAATTGCGCGGCAGTCGCCGCACCGATTGTTCGTGAACACCCTCGCCGAGTATGGAATTCAGCACATGCCCGAATTCGTGAACCACGGATCGCGCGTTCTCCCAGGACAGGCCATTACCCGGGGTGCTCAGGTTGGTGTGCATCATGCGCACGGGAAGCTGTCCGGACCATCCGAGCTTTCCGATGAGCTGGTCGGTCCATGCACCCGACGATTTGCCGGGTCTGGCAAAGGGGTCGAAGCAGAAGGCACCCATCGGGTGCCCGTCCTTGTCGAGAACCTCGAATACGCGGACGCCGTGATCGGCGTCGGGGACGGGAATCTGCCCGGTTCGTTCCACGACCCGGATACCGAACAGCTTCTCGGCTAAATAGAAGGCGCCATCTTTCAGAACCTTGTCCAGATCGAGATGTTCGCGAATCTCGTTGTCGTCGATTCCGAATTGCGCGGCGAGGAGTTTCCGTCGCGCGTGCGGGATGTCCCAGGGCTGGAGATGATCGACCCCGATCGCGGCGGCGCCTTCGCGAGCCTCCGCCCTGGCTTTCGCTACCGCGGCCGGTGCGAGCCTGTTGATCACCGCGACGACTTGCCGGACCTCGACAGGCTCCACCGCCGCTTGGTATTCCGCATGATCGGTGTATCCGAGCAACTGGGCTCGTTCATGGCGGAGGGCGAGTAGTTCGAGTGCGATCTGTGTGTTGTCCCATTCACCACCAACGCAACGTGCATGCCCGGCCTGCCAGAGCTCCGCCCGCAGCTCCCGGTCGTCGAGTACCGCTAGTACTGGGCTGAGAACGCGGCTGAGGCCGCCCACCTGCAGTCGGAAGCTGCCTTCGGGATCACCATGCGCAATGGCCGCTTTCCGCGCTGCTGCTATCGCCGATTGCGACATACCCGACAAGCGGTGCCCGTCGGCCCCAGGGATCACGACACCCTGTGCCTTGTTCGCCTCCACCTGATTGGCTTGGTACCGCGCTTGCAGGAGCGCCATTCTCGTCTCGATTTCGCCGAGGCGCCCGCGGACCACATCGTCGAGTCCCATCCCGTTGCGGGCGAAATCCAGATACAACCGCCGGAGGTACCAGGAATCCTCCTTCGTCAAGCTGAGCTGCGCACGGCTCCTGTAGAGAGTCGCTATGCGCTCGAACAGTTTCGGATTCGTCATCACCCAGCGGCGGTGGGCAATCTCTACCTCGCTGAACTCTTCTTCGACCGCGCGGAGTTCGTCACTGTTGTCGGTTTTGGATCTGGTGGCCATCGTGGAGGAGACCAGGGCGAACAACTCTCCGCAGGTAGCGAAGGCGCGCAGGGTATTTGCCACACTGGCGGGATCCGAATTGCCCGCAATCGCCTCGATTTCCTGGCGGTGCACACCGATCGCGTGCTTCAGGGCGGGAAGATAATGGGAAGGCTGCAGCTGCGCGAAATCCGGAATTCCGTAGGGCCGCGCGTGTGCGGTGGCGAACGGGTTCGACTCCTGCAGGGGCGGGACCACACGAATCCTCTGGCCGGTGGCCTGATTCGGCTGAGACGGCTCGCCACGTCGTTCGGACAGGTTCCTGCGGGGGCGTTCGTCTGCCTCCTGGCGCGTTTGCGCAGGGGCGGTTTCGGTTGTTGCCGGCTCTGCGGGTGTCACGCTGACATCGGCCGGCCCTTCGATCAGAATCCGCCCCGACGGGTCGAACAGCACTCGGACCGGGGCATCGCCGTCTTCCGGCGTGAGCATGCTCTCGACCAGGTCCGTTGCCCGGGTGCGAGCCTCTGTCAGACCGTCGTCGACGGTCAACATCCAGAACAGGGCGTCCTGCACGGTATCCAGCGCCGGCAAGATGTCCGGGTCGTCTGTTCGCCGCGACAGGTCGTTGGCGCGCTGCCAGAGTTCGGTCAGATTCAGATCGGTTGCCTGGGCACCGTTACGAGCCCAGTCGGTGAGCCCCAGCAGCTCGGTGAGACTGTCGTTGAGCAGGAGTTCGCGCACCCACTCCAGCCGCCACACCCGTTCGCGGGTCAGATCCCCGATCTGTTGAATCGCCTGTGCCAGTGCGTCGGTCGGCACGTGGTCGAGCTCGGTGAAGTGAGGCCCCGCACCGTCGTCGGCACCGCCGACGGCATCCGGGTCGTCGCCGAGCAGGATCCCCTGTTGCCGGTCGACGAGACGCGCGAGTTCGTCCATGGCGAAGGGGGATCCCGCGGGCCCGTCCATGACTCCAGCGGTCGCGTTTCGAAACTCCTCTTGTTCGGCCGGGGTTTGCTCACGCCACAGCCGCGCCATCGTCGCGGCCGGGCCGCCGGTCGCGATCGTGGCGCGGGGGCCGGCCGGGGCGGGAATCGGGCCGAGATCGATGGCTCTGTGTGCCGCAACCGCATTGCGACGGGCGGCATCACGCCATACTTCGACCGGGGTGAGGCCCCGCAGTAGCGCCTGCAGTGCATAGGCCGGATGAGTGAGGTCGGTGGGCGCGCTGTGTCCGAAGGCGAGATTCGCCTCGGCCAGCGCCTCGCCCGGATTGAATACGGCGAGGTCGCCCATGGCGGGAACCGGCGAGCCGTCCGGGCCGGCATCCTGCGCCTGCTGGTGCTGCAAATCCTCCAGTATCTCGAGCCACTGCCAGTCCTCGATGTTGTCTATCCACGCGCCGAACAGCTCGGACAGGGAGTATTTGCGGTCCGGATGGGCGCTCTCCAATTCGCTCAGATCGATCGCGAATCCGTTTTTGGTCTTCGGTTGAGTCAGCCAGTGCCGAAAGACGCTGTACTGCAGGTCGAGTGGGTTCGTACCCTTGTGCTCTCTGCTGTATCCGGCAAGTTGATCGAGCCACTGAGCGAAGCTCATCTCGGCCGGCAGTGCCGGGAACTCGCCGAATGCCTGCGTATCCTGTTCGGTCCAATCGCCGAAGGCCGCCGCACGGCGGGCGGACAGCGGGTCCTTGAGACTTCGGAAATGGCTGTACAGGAAACCGAAAGCCTGCTCTGCCATCGATCTGTCCGGGGACCCCGGTGGATAGAGGTCCGCGATCGGGTCACGCTGATGAGCGAGTTCGTGACGGACAGTTCCATAAATATGGTTCCCGATCGGATCGAGTAGCTTGTCCGCGGTCGCCGGCCGAAGTGCCTGTTCGGCCTCCTTCGTCCCCGAGAAGTGGTTTTCGTTGAGGAAGATTATGCGCGGATTCTCGCCGATCCCCGGCCTTCCGGAGATTGCGGTCGGTGCGTCGTTCAATGGCACCACAGCGATGAAGTCGGGCCCGTAGTCCGGTGGTTCCACCAGGCTGTCTATGACTGCCTTTCGCTCGGCCGGCGATGAATCGACGGTGATCCCGTACTTGTACAGTTCGAGTACTTCATCGAACTCGTCGACAACGGCGTTGCGGATCGACAGCGCGGTGGCGACCGGAACCTTCTCGAGACCCAACACCTCGATGCCGTAGGTATCGAATATCTCTCCAGCGATCGCGCGCTTGATATTTCGGGCGGTGTGTTCGTCATAGTTCGGGATACCGGCCGGTGATGTGCTGGCGGTCGGCGCGCTTGCGGGATCGTCCGCGGATCTTTCGCCGGCTTTTCGTGCCGATCCGGTCCAAGGCCCCGGCGCGGGTTCGGCCGGCGCCTGCTGAGCTGCCGGGCGGGCGTGCGGATCGAAACCTCGATGCTGTGCCACGGCGATCAGGGCGCCCCGGCCCGAAATACCGAGTTTGTCGATGATGTGGTCGATATAGTTGTCGACTGTGCGTTGGGACAGACCCAGTGCCCGGGCTATCTGTTTGCTCGACAACCCCTTTCCGACCTCGCGCAGCACGGCCTCTTCCTGACCGGTCAACTTCCGGGTGTACCGGCTCGCGCTCGGATCGTGCGCTATCGCGAGATCGTCCGCGTAGATGATGCCGGCGCGCAGCGCCAGCCCCACCATTCCGGCCCGATCCCGAGTACCGAGCTTGTTGCCGAGACCGGTCAGGCAGGTTCGCAATTTGAATTCGCTGAGCTGCAGCCTTTCCCGGATATCGGGGTTCTTCAGCCCGTCGGCGAGTGCGATCAGGACGGCTGTTTCCCTATCGGTCATGGCGATAGGCGCACCAGCGAGTTCGGGAAGATCCCCCAGCGCCAGGATTCCGGTGTGCACCGCGACGCCGACGGCGCCGGCTCGGTTCGGCGTCCGGAGCTTTCGCAATATGCGGTCGGTGTGGTTACCGACGGTGGCCGGTGACAGCTCGAGCGCCTCGGCGATGGCGTCGGCGGGCAAGCCTTGTGCGATGTATCGCAGAATCGTGGTCTCGTGGTCGGACAGCGCACGATCATCGGTATCCGCGGCCGCGACATCCGCCGCCGCGAAGTCGGCGTCGGTCAGCAGGTTGTGTGCGCGCGCGACCGCAACCAGCCCGCCGATCCCGCGAACCCCGAGTTGGGCGGCGATCGCATCGAGGTATTCGTACATCTTCCGCTCGGTGGTGCCGATCATCGGCGCGATGCGCTTGACCGCGGTCCCTCTGGCGAGCTCGCGCAGGATGGTGATGTCGGTGCTGGACAGGCGGGCCAGTTCCGGCGCGGCCGTGGCCTTGCTCGGCGGCTCCGATGCGACGCGACCGCCCAGATACCTGGCCACACTGCGCAATCCGCGCGTGGCCAGCTCGATGACAGCGGATTCCGGACGGTCCAGTTCAGCCGCGATGGCTGCCCACTCGAGCTGATCCTGGAACCGTCGTTGCAGAATTTCGCGTGGCGCCGGATCGACGGCCTGGACTGCCTGCCGCAGCTGCGCGGGGCTCGCGGTGGCGATTGCCACCAACCGGGGGTCGGTGGCGGCGACGCCGGTCAGGTCTATGAAGGCAAGGACGAACCGCGACCGGAGTTGCTCGAATTCGATATGGCCCTGGGCCACTACACGGGCGATGCGATCGAACCACACGCCCGGTGCGTCGACCGGCACGGTGGACACCTGGCGTTCGGCCCGGGCGAGAGCCTCGGCCGTGAGGCGCGCGATCGCCGAATCGTCGTGCACCAGAGCGGCGATGCGTTGCCGCACCTGCTGCCGATAGTGCTCACGCAGACGCGCGAACGCCGTCGCGTCGCCGTCGCGGGCGGCGCGCGCGAGGTCCGCCGGCGCGCCGAGGTTCGGTTCGTTCGGCCCGGCTGCTCGATCACTGGATTCCCCCAGCGCGGTATCGGTGGGGGAATCCAGGGGGAACCACTGGAATGACGGGGCGGGCTGCTGCGATTGCCGCGATGCGGTGGCGCCGGTGCCCGGCACATCTTCGACCAGGATCCGACCGGACAGGTCCACCTGCAGCAGACGCGCGACCGCCGATGCGCCACGCTGCCGGATGTCCGCCGCTACCGCGGCCGCAAAGTCGTATTCTTCCGCACGGGCGAAGAATTCGACTCGTCCGTCGTTGTAGCGGGTACCGTGCTGCGACTGGGTGACCTCGGCGATCGCCAACTCTTCCGCGCGAGCCCGAGCCTGGCGCAAGTCCGCCTCGATCGGCGCCACCGCGGCGATGTCGGTGGCCAAGAGGGCCAGCGTCAGCTGCGTATCGTAGTCGGCGTCGCGTGCCACCGCCTCGTCGATCCGCTGCTGCAGCAAACGCAAGTCCAGGTCGGTCGCTACCGCTCCGGCGCGCGCCCACTCGCCGAGACCCAGCACGTCCGAGATGCCGCCGGTCACCAGTGCGTCGCGAATCACTTCCAGCTGCCGCATGCGCTCGCGGGCCACATCGAGCATGGTTTGAATCTGTTGTGCCAGTTCACCGGTCGGGACGTGGGGGTGTTCGACCAGTGGTGGTGCGGATTGTTCGCCGGCCGAACCGACCACATCCGGGTCGACACCCAGCAACAGCCCGTGTTGCCGATCGACCAGGCGTGCGATTTCGTCCAATGAGAAGGGGGCGCCGTCGGGAACCTGCCACGATCCGGATTCGCTGCGCACGGCGCTCTGCTCTGACTCCGGCTGGGCACGCCACGATCTCGCCAAGTTCGCTGCCGGACCGTCGACGGTGATGGTCGGGCGGGGTCCCGACGGTGCGGGGATCGATCCGCGGTCGGCTGCCCGCCGGCGCGCGACCTCGTTGCGGCGGGCGGCATCACGCCATACCTCGACCGGAGCGAGCCCTCGCAACAGTGCCTGCAGGGCGTAGGCCGGATGGGTGAAGTCCGCGGGCGCGCTCCTACCGAAGGCGAGATTCGCTTCGGCCAGTGCTTCGCCCGGGTTGAACACTTCGCGGTCACCCAAGCTCGGGAACGGCCCGCCATCAGGGCCGAGCTCGGTCAGCTGGTGGACCGACAGATCTCGCAGGAGCAGCTCGGCCAAATCCGGGGACTCGTGAACCTTCTCGGTCCACTTCTCGAATACGGCCCGCAGTGGGTAGTTTCCGTCCGGATACGCCTCCTCCAGCTCGGACATATCGATATCGAATCCGGGTTTGTCCTTCGGCTGTTTCAGCCAATGCTGAAATGCTTCGAAGGCCGCGTCGGACGGTCGGGGCTTCTTCTTCACCCTGCTGTATCCGGCGAGCTGATCGAGCCAATCCTCGAAACTTGTATCGGCAGGTATGGCGGGGAATTCGCCGAGAATTTCCGCATCCTGCTCGGTCCATGGCCCCAGTTGGCCGGTCCGGCGGGCCGTCTCCGGATCCTTCAGACCATCGAAATACGTCAGCAGGAACCCGAACGCCTGTGCCTCGAGTGATTTCAGTCTGTCCTGTCGATCGGCATGGCGCCCCAATTGGTCTCGGTGATGGGCTATTTCGTGCCGGAACATCGCGTAGGCGGTATCGCCCGTCGGATCGAGCAGGAGATTACTGCCCTTCCCCGTACCGGGTGTCTGCCGGAGTTTGCTCGCATCGGCGAAGGTGAGCTCGTTGACGAAGATCGTGCGTACATTGCCTCCCAGTGGCAGCCGTCCGGCGGAGCCATCCACTTTTACGCTGATCGGCACGATGGCGATCACATCCACCCCGAAATCCGGCCGCGTGGGCAACGTTTCCATCAGGGCTTTTCGCTCGGCCAGCGAGGAGTCCACGGTTATACCGTGCTTGTACAGCTCGAAGATCTCGTCGTACTCGTCGATGATCGCGTTCCGGATCGAGAGCGCGGTGGCGATCGGTAGTTTCTCCAGGCCGAGAACATCGATGCCGTAGGTATCGAAGATCTCCGCGGCGATGGCCCGCTTGATACCGCGCGAGATCTCGGATTCGCCTGCCGGGGGGCCGATACCGGACGAAGGCCGCGGGATACCGGTTCCGGCATCGCGATCGGAATCGTCGCCGCTGCGACGATTCGTGTCGTCGCCGGACAATGGGATGGTCGTGTCGTCCAGCGGCACAGCGACGTCGGTGTGCCGGTCGGCGAATGCCTCCCGCAGCAGTGCGGCCGCGCCGGCCGCGATCTCCGAGACTTTCGACGCCGGTATGCCGAGGCGGTCGCCCACTGCCTGCGCCGTGAGTCCTTCGTACAAGTGAAGGAAGACAACACTCTGCGCGAGGGCCGGGTCGGGCAGGTCGGCGAGTGCTGCGCGCAGAGTGGCCGAAAATTCCGGACTGGACTCGGGTGATTCGGTGATCTGTTCCCGCGTCGTGCGCGGGCGTGGACCGGAACGATCATCGGAATCTATGAAATCGCGCGCCGCGGCTACCGTGGTCCGATCCAGATTCAGTTCTCGGGCTAGTCGTCCGTCGTCGATCGACTCAGTGGAATGGCTGTTCAGATAGGTGTAGACCGCCATGTACTGTTTTCGCGTCGTTCCGTCCATGTACGGGAAACGCCGCTCGAAGAATGAATCGAGTCGAGCGCCACGCGCCGCTGCCCACGCGGAAGGAGTGAACGCATCGACCGGTGCGAAATTGGAGATGGCCTGGAGTATCTCCGGGATCGCTCGGGACTGTATATCTTCGTACTCCTCGGTCGACTCCGACCAGCGCCCTGCGACAGCATTGGGAAGCCATGAGTACTTCTTGTAGATGGCATTCCGGATTCGCTGTTCTTCCGGCGAACCCGGCCGGGTGGCGATCAGCTCCCAGAAGAGGCGGTTCTCCTTTTCGTCCACGATCGCCGCGCCCGGCCGCGCGTAGAACTTTTCGATGGCCTGGACGAGAACGGCATTCGGTAGCCCTAGGTTGTCGCGCAGCGTTCGCAGTACGGGTATGCGCGGTCTGGAGAACCGCTCCATTCTGGATACCGAACTCGCTGCTCGGCCGGCGCGCACACCGAACTCCGCCTGGGTCAGGCCGTAGTAGCTTCGGAGAGCCCGCAGCCAGCTGTGGATAGTCTTGTGCTCGGCGGGTTCGGGCCGCGATCTGGTTTCGGGAGTGGATTGCAGGAAGTGCTGGACTTCGGCCGATTCCAGCTGCGCGTCGACGATATGGATGGTCATGGCGACCATTTCGGAACGCGATTTGGCGCCCAGCATCGCGAGGATGCGCCGGAACCTCGCCGGAACGGTCATGGCCTCGTGGCCGATGATCTCGTCCACTTGCGCATCCGACATGCCCCGGGCTGTCAGGGCCAATAGAGCGATATCCAGAGACGTCAGTCCGGCGGCCGCTACACTCCGGGTTCCCCTGATGATCCCGCCGCGTATCGCGGCCGCGACCACTGCCGTCCTGCGATTGGCGACGCCCAGTTTGTCCGCGAGCTTGGCGACATCGTATGTGACACCTTTCATGGTGCGATGGACGAGTTTCGATATTTCCTTGTCGGTGTAGCCCGCGGCGAGTAGCCGGAGCAGCTCCACCTGGCTCGCGCTGAAATCTCCGATCGACGGCTCATTGCGCGGCGCGGTTTCTCCTCGTTCGCGATTTCCGGCATTGATGAAACCGGATCGAACAGCGGCCGCCAGCAGCTCGTCTCGGATATCGATGCCGAGCTTGTCCACGATATGGAGCCAGCGATCGGTGATATCGCTGGTCGACAATCCCCATTGTCCGGCGATATCCTCGTCCGACTTTCCGGACAGGGCCAACCGGAATTGTGCTTTTTCTCCGTCGGACAGTGTCCGGTACAGCTTCTTGGGAACCACATCAGCCGGCGGGGGCGATGTTTCGTCGAACCAGTGGCCCGCTTCGCTCAGAGCTTTCCGGCGTGCATCCGGATCCAGCTTCCGGGCGGCATCGAGGAACATTCGTCCGATGTCGGAAACCGTCACTCCCCAGCGTGCTGCCAGGTCCGGATCCGACATACCTTCGGCGGCGAGCCGGAGCCCTTCCAACTCCGTCACCGACAGTGCGGCCGTGCCGCCCGTTCCGACCGGCTGTGCGGGTGTGGCGGCCGCGAGGGCGAAGGCCAGTTTCCGGATCGCGGACCGTAGCGTTCGATCGGTGGCGACATCGTCGATGGCGGCACGTGCGCCGCCGCGCGTGGGCCGGGATCGCAGCAGAGTTGCGCGTTGGCTGTTCGTCAGTGACCCCAAGGCGCGCTGCAACTCCGAAGCAGGCGCCTCGGCCAGTGAGCGCTCCAGCTCCGATGCGCCGCCCATGCGGCGGTAGAGCGATCGCATGCTGTTGCGAAATGCGATGTGAGGGGCGGGGTTCGCCGCGGTGCCGGATTCGCCTGCCGGGGGGCCGGTGATCTCTCGGGATGCGTGGGCCAGGAGGACTTCGCTGTCCTCGCGCCGGGTGACCGGTGTGAGCACGCCGGCGGTGCTGGTGAATTTCGCGGTGTAGGCGAAGTCGATTCGGGTGTAACGGGATCGTCGGTTGGGGTCGTACTCCCGGATGCGGTGCCGGTCGCCGTCGATGAGGGTGTCGTAGATGTATACGGTGCCCTCGGTCTTGGTGAGCAGGTAGGCGTGGGCACGGTTGCGGGTGCCGTCCTCCTCGGACGTGCCGACTACGACCACAATGGTGTCGAGTTCGGGGTCGGCGACGAGTTCGTCGTATGCCGAGCGCATCGGGTCGGGCAGGGAGTTGTCGGGGGTGGCCTGCACGAATCCGGCGGCGATACCGGCTTCCAGACTCGGGAAGTTGATGGGAGTGTCCGGATCGACAGTGGCGGTGTCGAGACCGAGCATGAGCAGCATGCGCGTCACCCAGGGGACACAGTCGAACACCTCGGGGGGGAGGTCACCGGCGATGCTGTCCTCGTCCGGCGTGTGCTCGCTCGACGACGATATGGGGCTGACATTGTCGTAGGTCCCGGGTGCCGGGCGCGTCAGGTCGAACCAGGTGGCCTGGCGCCAGGGCCCGGATTCCCCCTCCAGAGTGCGCACCCCGGCCCGGATGAACGGTGAATCATCCTGTGTCACAACATGGTCCGGTGGCGCGACGGACTTCTGGTCCGCGGTGACGAGAAGATCGACCCGTACACCGTCGCCGGTGGGTTCTACCACCATCGATACCGGACCCTGATGTGTGCGCAGCAATTGTTCGAGCGCGGAGACGATCGAGTCTCGGGCAGCGGCCGCTGCCGCCGGTGGCCAGTCGGAGATCTCGGCGAAGAACCACGCTCCGGCACGCTGGAGGTCTGCGGCGGACCACAGCGGGTGCGTGGGCGTTCGGATGTCGAGGGTGTTGTCCGGTGTTGCCGCAATCATTTCCGGCGCTTGCGGGCGCGAGCTCGCGCGATCCTCGGTGGGCATGTCCTCGGCCCAGCCACCACCGGATTCCGCCAGCCAGGTTTCCAGCCGGTCGTGCACCGCTGCCAGTGCGGCGGTGGTTCGCACCCGGTCGGCCCCCAGACCCACCGACTCGTAGCGCGTGCTGACGGCGCCGTCGACCATGGTGAATTCGACTGTGAAAGTCGCTGGTTCACAGCGTGGAACGGTCAGAGCGAAGGTGACCGCGATACCGCCGGGGGTACGGGTGGTTTCGGTGACCTGCACCGACGTCCAGAGGTGGCCGCCCCACGGCGCGGGGGCAGCGAAGTATCCGGAGAGCAGCGGTGCCGCATTGGCACCCAGATCCTGCAGGAAACTGGTTGCGTCCGGCTGTGTTCCGTCGCTGTTCCACAGCGAATCGGTACGGTTGCCGGCCACCGGGGCGCACCGGGACAGATCGGCACGCGCGGTGTGGAGCGCGTCGAGAACCTGTGCCTGACTGCGGTAGTCGAGGTCGCTGCCCGTCGTGGGCGGGGACAGGTCGAACTCGACGATCGCGCCCTGGAGGCGCCACATACCCATGCCCACGATGTCGCCGATCGAGCCGCCCTGCGCCAGGTACGCGTCGAATACCTGTTCCTGCCACTCGTTGCCGGTGATGAGCTCACCGGTCGTCGTCAGCAGGAAACCCTGCGGGCCGGCGGTTGTCACGAGCGTGCCGTCCGCGCGTGCCGGGCGTCCGCGCGGGTCGATACGCAGCCGTTCCAGCACCACGTCGGGCGCGCCCACGGCAGCGACATACCCCGGAAGCGACATCGGGGCGTATTCGGTGCGGCTCGTTGCCGGCACATCGTCGGCCGCCTCGGCTTCGATGACGAGGTTCCCCGGCGGGGCGAAGCCGGCGAATTCCACACCCGAGCGGGCCAGCCAGGGTGCGATCAGATCACTGTGGAAGGCATCTGCCGCGGGGGAAACGAACTCACGGTTGGGTCCGTCTTCGCGCTCGTAGTAGGCGACGGTGCGGTCGCGTCCACGAACCAGATGCAGGGTCAGCCGGCCCGGCGCCTCGTTGCCGCGCAACGACGTGACCGCGAGCTCCACGACCAGGCCGTTATCGGTGCTGTGCCAGTCGACGAGGTCGACCCAGGAATCGGTCCGGGCGCCGGAGAACATGTTGACGACACCCGGGTCGCCCGCGATGGCGCCGAGCCCCCGGCGTTCGATCAACTGATCCACGGTGGGGACCTGAGCGCCGGGTTTCCACAGATAGCCCTCGGTCTCGTTGCGGATGACCAGGTTCTCGGCCGGCACATATTGCGACAGTTCGTACTTCGCTTGCGCCGCGAACCTCGAGCTCACCGCCGACCGGGGCGCGGAGCGTTGGATCAGGCCGCTGCCGAGTTCGGCCTCGATTCGCCGGCCATCCACCACCTGCCAGCTACCGTATGCGAACGGCACATGCTGTGGATCCGGGAACGTACTCCACAGCAGCCAATGGTTGCCCGCGGAGGTTCGGATCGTATCCCCGACGAAGAAGAACTGCTCCCACCCGCCGGTGTTGTAGGGTTCGTCGTTCTCGTCACGCAGCACCCCGTCGGCATCGAAATGCAGGTCGTGGTAGGAGATCTGACGCCCGTCCTCGGCGTTGTAGGACGACTCGTCTTCCATCTCGACTGTCGCATAACCGGCCCGGCGTGCGGTGGCCGCGGCGGTCTCGGCCGTTCGCTCGGCGGCCGGTCCGCCCGTCGCGGGGTTCGCGGAGTCGGGCGCGGGCGTGGGCCGCGTTGTGGGCTCGGATTCGGAAGCGTTCTGCGGCAACAGGTCCGAGGCGATCCGTCGCAGGTGGTCCGCGAGCGGATATCCGAGCAGATGGGCCGCGAGGATGATCCGCTGTTCGGCCATCGTGGGCGCCGGCAGAGATTGTTTGCGAAGCGTCGTACTCACGTGGTTCTGAGGTCGCTGCGCCAGCGCCGCGACATCGCGTTGGGTCGGTGTGCGCCCTGCGGGTGCGGTGCCCGAATCGCGGTACCGCGATACCATTTCGGCGAGGTCCGCACGTAGTGCGGGGGCCGGATCGTCGGCCGAATCCGCGGTCGATGGCTGAGAATCGAAAAGGTCCTCCAGCAGGCCGAGGAGTTCGGTTGTTCGCGGCGAGCCGTCAGCCCGGGCGAACCGCCGCAGCTCGAACAGCGGATCTTCCTCGTGCAACTCGGCGAGCGGAGCGTCGGCGGAGCGCCCGGCCAGTGCGTCCAGGCGCCGAGCGAGGGCATTCGCTTCTCCCTGAAATGCCTGCTGTGCCCGCACCAGCTGCTGCTGGCGGCGCAGTGTCGCCTGATCATTCCCGGCAGTGCGCCGGTTGAACTTTTCGATTCGATGATGCAGATCCAACGATGCCGCTATCCACCGCGACAGGTCCTCGACATCGATCCCCGCCAGCGCCTCGTCCGACATCGAGACGAGCGCTCGCTGCACATCGTTCACGGTGATCCGCACCGCCCCGGGCATGACGCGATCGGCGGGCAGCGACAGGAATGCGGCCAGCGCCGCGCGCGATGCGGCCGACCGGGCGCCCGCGCCGCCCTCGGCGCTTGCGGGGCCGGGTGGTCCGGTGACGGCTCGGGAGGTGAACTCCGGGTCGACGTTACGGCCGATGCGGGCTTTCGGTGCGGGCCGGTGTCCGCGGCTCGGTTCGTTCGCCGGGTTGTCGGGGCCGAGGGATTGGTCGGGTGTCGTGGCGGTGGCGGTGGCGGTGGCGGTGGCGGTGGCCGTGTTGTCGAGTTCTTCGATCAGGATGCGCCCGGAGGCGTCGATCACCACTCGGCCGGGGAAGTAGCCGCCGTCGGGTGCGACCATGCTCTTGACCCAATCCTCTGCCGAGGCGGAGGCATCGGCGAGCTCCTCGTCGAGCGACATCACCGTATCGAGGGCGTTCGACACGGCATCGAGCAGCTGCACCGTGTTCTGGGTGTGGGCCCGCAGCGCTGCGTCGCCGACTCGTCCACGAAGTTCCCATGCGACCAGATCGACCGCGGCGGCGCCGTTATGAGCCCACTCGGCGAGACCCAGCATGTCGACCAAGCCGCTGTCGAGCACCGAATCGCGAATCCATTCCAGCTCGCGTGTTCGTGCGCGGGTCAGGTCGCCCATGCGTTGAATGTCGTCGGCGAGCTCGCCGGTCGCCACATGCTCGAATTCGACGAATCGAGTCCCGGATCCGTCGTCGACACCGGCGATGACATCCGGATTGTCGCCGAGCAACATTCCCAGTTGCCTATCGACCAGCCGCGCGAATTCATCCAGCGGGAAAGGCACTCCCTGGGGTACCGCGTGCATCTGCCCGGTCGGCGACATGAGATATTCGGCTCTGTCGTCCGGGTGCTGTGTACGCCACTGCCGTGCCGTGGCCGCAGCGGTCCCGTAGGCAGTGATGGCGGCGCGTGGTCCCGATGGTGTGGGGATGGGGCCGAGGTCGGCGGCTCTGCGCTGCGCGACCGCGTTTCGGCGGGTGGCGTCGCGCCATATTTCAACCGGAGTGAGGCCCCGCAGTAGTGCCTGGAGTGCGTAGGCCGGATGGGTGAGGTCGGCGGGAGCGTTCGCGCCGAAGGCGAGGTTGGCCTCGGCCAGTGCTTCGGAGGGATTGAATACGAGGCGGTCGCCCAGGCTGGGGATCGGTTCGCCATCCGGACCGACAGTGTTGGCCAGCTGATCCCGCCTGTCCTCCTGGATCGCTGAGAACTGCCAATCTTCGATATTGGCCGACCACACCGCGAACAGCTCCGATAGGGGGTATTTGCTGTCCGGATAGGCGTGCTCCAATTCGCTCAGATCGATATCGAAGCCGCGTTTGTCCTTCGGTTGTGTCAGCCAGTGCTGAAAGACGCTGTACTCGACGTCGTCCGCATTCGGGTATTTATATGCTTGGCTATATCCGATGAGCTGGTCCAGCCATTGTTCGAAGCTGGTTTCGGCCGGCAGGGACGGGAAGTCGCCGAATTCTTCCGAATCCTGGTCCGTCCAATCGCCGAAGTCTCCTGTCCGTCGGGCCGATATCGGGTTCTTCAGGCTCTGGAAATGGCTGAACAGGAATCCGAATGCTTGTTCTTCCAGCGACCTTTCCTCGAACCCGGGCGCGTAGAGTCGCGCGACAGGGTCACGAAGATGGACCATCTCATGACGCAGGGTCGCGTAGGCATAGTTCCCGGCAGGGTCCAGTAGGTGGCCTGCGGCCACCGGTGGGACGGTCTTTTCGTCTCCGTTCGACGCCGGGAAGTGATCTTCGTTGATGAACACCATCCGGGGATTTCCAGCGGTGTTCAGCCTTCCGGCAGATGCCGAATATTCGTTCAATGGCACGACGGCGATGAAATCCGGTCCGTAGTCCGGTCGTTCGTCGAGGCTGTCGATGACGGCTTTGCGCTCGGCCAGTGACGAGTCGACGGTGATTCCGTGTTTGTACAGTTCGAGGATTTCGTCGTATTCGTCGATGATGGCGTTGCGGATCCACAGTGCGGTGGTGACCGACACTTTCTCCAGGCCCAATACCTCGATCCCGTAGGTATCGAAGATCTCCCCGGCTATCGCCCGATTGATATCGCGCGCGGTCTGTTCGTCATAGTCCGGGAGATCGGCCGGCGCGGTGCGAACGATCGGTTGTCCGGGATCGGCCGGTCCGGTGACCTCCTGCGACCGGTGTTCGGGCGCGACAACGGAATCGGCGGGCGCGACGCGAGGTGCGAGACCGTCGGTGGTCGAGTCGAATTCGATGGTATAGGCGTAGTCGACCTGCTCGTAGGCCGGCTGCCAGGACTCGGTGCCGTCGTCGGCTTCTGCCGGGCGAATACGGTGGTTGCCCTCGATGAGGTTGTCGGCGACGAAGATGAGCCCGTTGATTCTGGTAGCCAGGTAGGCGTGAGCCCGGCCCTGTCGACCGGCGGCCCGATCCTCGTTCTGGCCGACTACCACCACGATGGTGTCGAGAGTGGGGTCGGCTTCGAGCTTTTCGATGGCGAGTCGAGCGGGGTCGTCGATGGCGTCGAGCGCGACCGGGGTGAGACCGGCGGCAAGGTGATCGGCGAGGTCCGCGGGCAGAATACGGCTGGGGTCGGGGTCGTCCTCGGCCTGGTCGGCGCCGAGCGCGTTGGTCATCCGCGAAATCCACGGCACGCAATCGAGCGCCGCTCGCGGAATCCCGGTCGGTTGCGGTCGATCGGTGCGCGCGCCCAACGTGGCCATACCGTTCGACAAATCGCGCAGCACCGCGAACAACGGCATGCCGAGTGCGTGGGCGATCTCCGCGGCGGTTCTGCCCTGGGCCCAGTGATCGAGCACGGTGAGCTCGGGTCCGGTCGGCTGTTCGGCTCGCTGCAAGGCGGACCGATTGCCGGATCGGCCCGGGGGCCGCTCGCCCGCCGGTCGCGGATTCAGCTGGTCGTCGATATCCGACAGCACGCGCATGAGCTCCGGCAGTGGTGCGGAACGCGTTGCGGCCGAGGGAGGTGAGGCGACGATGGCGGCTCGGGTGCTGTGCAGTATGCGGTCCGCGTGCTCGGATTCGATGGCCTCCCAAACCTCGGCACCGAAGGGGCCGAGCACCGAGACCAATTCCAGCAGGTTGTCCCGGGTCATGCCCTCCGCGGGCCGATCGGCTTCGGCCAGCTGGCTGATGTGCAGCATGAGCGCGGCGATGGTCGCGTTGCGGCGGGAGAGTTCGCGATCGAACAGCCGGATTTGCGCCGCTGCCCTGGCGTGAGCCAGGCGGAACGACGAGAGATCCGGTGCGGCAGTCGAGTTCAGTATTCGCGTGAATCGGTCGTACTCGTCACGCCAGCGATCGCGCTCCGATCGGGCGAGTTCGCGCGCGTCCAGCTGCTGGGCGATTCGCTGTTCGATCTCCGCGTAGGTGGTCGGCCTTGCGACATCGAGGCCGATACCGTGTTGCCGCAACAGCCGGTCGAACTCCGCCGAGATATCGGCGATGAGCTCCCGATCAGCGGGGGAGAGCTCCCCGAGGTCGTCCTCGACCTCGGGCTGTGCCACCGCTGCCGAGCGGAGCAGATCGGCGGTGACCGTGCCTGCCTTGTCGACTTGGAGGTAGTAGAAATCAACCTGAATTCCCGACTGCGCCAGCGTGTTCAACGTGGCCGCGGACAGGAACGTATCCATGTCCGCGTACGGTGACAACACCGCCAGCCGGTTGCCGTCGAGGGTGGCCCAATTGCCGATCCGCTGGCCGGGCAGTTCTGCCAGCAGCCGCCGGCCCGCATCGGCGGCGGCCTGTATCCGGGTGGTGCGCAGCGTATCGGCGCCCATTTCCAGCGCCGCCCGCAACCGGGCCTGATCCGTCTGCCGGGGCGCGGTCAGCAGGTCCGAATCCGGCGCGAGCGGATATTCCGCGTCCACTTCTCGGCATACCGCGGCGAGGTGATCCGAGGCGATGCGGATCAGCTCACCCCACACGGGCGCGACGGTGACGGTCTCGGTGTGCGCGACAGCCGGGATCGTCGCCGAATGTGATGGTGTGCCGCTCTGTTCGTCGGCGGCTCGAATCGCGCGCCACGAACTGTTGCCGATGTGATCGCGGGTTTGCCACAACAGATCTTGCTGTTGCCGAACCGACGCCCGGTCCGACTCCGGCCGATCCTGCACCAGCACTCGGCCGGCGGCGTCCACCCGCACCTGCTGGGTGGTGACGGTGAGCGGGTGCTGCGTCGAAAGCTCGGCGAGCAGCGGGGGAAGCGCGCTGCGTTGGCCCGGAGATTCGAACACCTCGACCCGGCCGTCTCCGGCCACTCGCACATTCGTGCCCAGCGATGGGCCACCCAGTGCTGCCGCGACGGCGTCGACCGCCAGGATTTCGGCTCGACCACGGCGTGCGGCGGAGCGCACGCCGAGAACTTGCAGCTCGTCACGCACGTCGTGGATCGCACGTGTCAAAGCGCTCAGCGCATGTCGAATGGCATCGGGCTGGGCGGTGCGCGTGGCGTCCGCGATCCGACGCTCCAGGTCGGAGACATCCAGGTCGGCTGTCGCCGCGCCGGCGCCCACCCAGGCCCCGAGACCCAGCGCCGCCGCCAGCCCGTTGTCGGCGGTGAGCAATTCGCGTACCGGAGCCAATCGCGAGGCGCGCGTTCGCGCGAGCTCTGCGACTTCGTGCACCAGCTGAGCCAGCGGGCCCACCGGGGCGATATCCCATTCGTGGAATCCCGCTGGCACCGTGGGCAATCCATCACGATCCATGATGAGCTGCCGGTCCACCAGCAACGGGATGTCGTCGAGGTCGCCGCGCGTCGCGCCGGTGATATCGGGAACCACGTCGGAGACATACTCACCCTGGCGGATTCGCTCCGCCAGGGCCGCGAGAAATCCGTCCGGGGAGATACTGGGGCGGAATTCGGTGGCGGCCGGGATCTCACCACGGGCAGCGGCGAAATCGAGCCGACCGCGTCCGGGGTTCCCGGCGAGGGCGGCGGCCCATCGGCGTTCGGGTTCGCGGGCGAACGCCTGCGCGACGGTGAACCCGTTCCGCAACGCGTAGAGCGCGTATGAAGGGTGCGTGGGGTCGCTGAGACTCCCATGTTCGTGCGCCTCGGCCAGCGCTTCCTCGGGATTGAAGACGGGCTGGTCGCCCAGCGCCGGGACCGACTCGGGCAGGAACCTGTCATGTTTCCGGTCGGCTTGCTCGAGCCTCGCCCTGGTTGCCGGGTCGAGATGGTTCAGCCACGCGCGATAGATGTCGCTTCTGGTGACCGTCCGAGCGCCGTTGCCATCGACCGGTTCGACGCCGCGTTCGCGCAGCCAGTCGTCGAGTGCGTTGCCCCCCGGCACTGTGCGGCGGTCGAATTCGAGCAGCCAGGCATCGAATGCGGCGGTCAGATAATCGTCGTCGCGTCGCTCCTTGCGCTGCCTGCTATATCCGGCCAGCTGATCGATCCACGTATCGAACGACATATCGGCGGGGATATCTCCACGCCGGCGCAGACCGGTGAAGTACTCGCTCAGATACGGGAACGACCGGCGCTCCATCCCGTCCTGATCGCTGTCCCTACCAGGCGTTAGTGGGTTCGCGGTCTGCACCTGTGCGTGAACCAGCTCATGGCGCACGACGTCGTATGCGGCGTTTCCGGTGCTGCGCTGCGTGTGCCCGCTCTGAACGCCCTTCTCGAAGGAGTCCTGGAAGAATTCCGAATTGCAGAAGTAGGTCTCGTTCAGATAGATGACATGCCGGGATTCGTCCACTGCGGTGCCGATGCCGCCCGACTGCCAGTGGAACGCCTCGAATTGGGCCATCTTCGGGAGGCCCCTCGGCGCGACGATAACGGCATCCAGCCGGAGGTTCGGGTCCTCCGCCATCGCATCGGCGATCGCGTTTCGGATCGACAAGGCAGATTCCACGGTCATGCCGAGTTTGTCCATGCCGATGACTTCGATGCCGAACGTCTCGAAGATCTGGGCGGCGATGGCTTGGGTGGTGAGAGCGGTCGCCCCTGCCACGGTGCCTGGTGCAGCGGATCGACGCCCGGGGGTGCTGGAATAGCGGACGCTGGGGAGGTAACCGACAGTGACGCTGGCAGACCCGAGGTCGGGAGCCTGCGCGAGTGCCTTGTTCCGGTCGGGCTTTCCGGTGACAGCTTCGGATCCGCCGGGGGAAAGCGCGGTGCCCGCATCCTCGGCGGCCGCGCGCCGTCCTGGGGCGATGTCGGTGGACACGGATCGTCGTTCGCCGGCGAGGATCTCCTCGGCGCGCGCGTCGAGGGCGAGAACCAGCTCCGCCATGGCCTCGGCCACTGTGGCGGCGTCGAGTGCCTTCCGGCCGTCGCGAAGATACTGTCCGACCGACGCGACGGAAACACCCATGTCCGTTGCCGCCTCGGCCATGGTCTTGCCCCGCGAGATGAGAAGGAAGGCCAGCCGCTGCCGCGGCTGCAGCGCGCGCAGCGGGTCGCTACCGGTTCGTGGTGGGGCGATGAGCCCCTGTCGAATTCCCTCGGCGATCAAGATCGGCCAGTCCGGCTGGACACCCAGCGTCTCGGCCAGGGAGCCGCGTACGGAACGCAGCTTTGTACGGCCCATCGCATCGGCGAGGGCCGCCGTATCGGCTCCCGTGGCCAGTAGTTCGAGAAGCAAGATCTGCTGCTCGCGCATGGTGGGAGGACCGAACGCGTCCGTCCCGCTGGAGAGATCTTCGAGAGCCGGCAATTCCCGAATCTCCGCGAGCGTTCGTTGCAGACCGATCACCGCGGCGCGAACCAGCGCTGTGGGGCGGGCCCGGCCGGAGCCGGCTTTCAGGAGGTCGCGGAGTGCCGTGCGGTGTAGTTCGGCGAGCTGCGCGAAGGCCCGATTGAACTCATCTGTTGTCGCATTGGTGATCGTCGTGTCGAAATAGGCGGCCTCGGTGGGGTTTTCGGCGCTCTCGACGGCGAAGGTGTGAACAGCTCGCCGCAGTTCGATGGTGTCGCGGTGTTTGGGCAGGATGGCGCGAGTGTGGTGGTCGAGCCATTGTTCGATGGTGCGGTCGCCGATATCGGCGTAGTTATCGACGGCGGCGGTGAGGATTTCGGCGGCGATATCGGAGGCGACTCGTCTCTCGGCAAGTTGCCGTTGCAGCCAGGCCAGCAGATGGCGGCCCTGCGCGCTGTGCGTGAGCGCGTCGAGTGCGCGGTCGCGATCGCCCGCGGCGAGATGTTCGGCGATGGCGCGGCTGTCGACCGGAGGCCGGACGTCCAGAGCCTGGATGAGCTTCGCCATGGCGGCGGCCTCGGTGGCCACATCCAGAGCCGCGAAGACCTCACGCCGCAGTCGGTTCACGACACTGACAGAGAATCCGAGCAGTCCGGCTATCCGAGCCTCGGACAGTCCCTGCGCCCGGTATCGCACTACCCGCAACTGATCGTCGGTCAGCAATCCGGTGGTCAGATCGGTAATCCGATCCTCCGGTGGCGCGATATGCCCACCGCGGATGCCCTCGATAACGAGCATATGGTGCTGGGCCGAGGTGCGCAGCGCGTAGGCGAGCCCCTTGATCAGGTCCGCGGGTACCACCTTGCGACGCTGCTTGCGCAGCGCGGATCCGATTTCGTGGCTCTTGGCCCCTTCGGACAGGAGCCGGAGCACCTGATGCTGAATGTCGCTCAACACCACCGGATTCGGCAAGCGGTGCGGGGCGGATTCGGATCGGGTGGCGGCGGCGGCGTCGGCGGCCGTGCCCCGTGCGAGCAGGTCGATAGCGGTGATCGTCAGCGCGACGGCCTGCGCTGCCGAATGTACGTTGAGCCGCGTCGATATCTTCTCTAGCTGGCTTGCCACCGTCCCGCGGGACGTGCCGAGTTTGTGCGCGATTTCCGCGGCGGTGAACCCGGATGCCTGGTGGGAAAGAATTGCGATTTGCTGGCGCGAGAGTACTTCCTCGAGGTACTTCGCAACCACGACCCGGTCGAACGGCGGGTGGATCAGGCCACTGCGAACACTCGCGGCGACGATCGCCGTCCGTCGATATGGTTCCGGCAGACCCAAAATCTTGGCCAGCGCGGCTACCCGGTTCTTGACGGTGCCGACCGGGATACCCGTTCTGGCGGCGATCGCTTCGTTGGTCAGCCCCGCCGCGATATCGGCCAGCAGCGCCCGCTGCGGTACGTCGACGCGTCGAGTGTCGACTCGGACGGTTGCCGACTGGCGGCGCCGCTCGGATATCGCGTGTGAAAGTATCACCGCCGCTTGAAGTCTGGCCGGATTCATCGCCGGCACCGGCATACGCCGCTCGTGCACGCCTCGATATGGTTCGAGGTGTGCGCGCTGCCGCTCGGTCAATGTCTTCAGACCCGCGGTGAATTCCGCGGTGGTGACATCGGTCAGGGCGCCGTCGATCTGCTCGGATTTCTCCGAGCCAGGGATGGCCGCGATCGCTTGCCGGACGGCGTTGCGGAAATTCGCTGCGGCGAGGTGTTCGGGCAGGATGGCGCGTGTGTGATGGTCGAGCCATTGTTCGATGGTGCGGTCGCCGATATCGGCGTAGTTGTCGATGGCGGCGGTGAGAATCTCGTCTACGACATCGGATGCGACTCGGTGTTCACCGGGGAATCTTCCGGCCGACCACCGGGCCAGGATTATGCCCGGCTCGCTGTCGGCCAGCGCACGTTTGGCCTGCTCGACACTTCCGCTCTCGAGATGAGTGGCTATGGTGCCGTGCAATGCGACCGCGGCACGGGCACCGGCCCCGCTTGTAGCGGGCCTGTTGACATCGGTGCGGGCATTCGGGCCGAGCGGGCGTTCCGGGTCCACCGCGGTGACGAGCGCGAAATCCTCTGCGCTGCGGGCTGGTTTGGCGATCCAACTCTCGTCGAGCGGCAGATCCGATGGGCCCGGTGCCGGTCCCTGTCGACCCGTCGACGTCGACGATTCGCTCGTGGCGGTGGGCTCGGTGGGGGAGCGCCGGGGTGCGGAGAGGGCGGCTTCGCCCGAACCCCGCGGGGGCCGGACGTCGTCGCTTCTCCGCGGCCCGGGCATTCCGGCGTCGCCCGGCCAGTCCGGGCCGGTGACGTCGATCGCACCCGCGTGAATACCCGCGGTCACCAGCCCCACCATGGTTCGTATGCCCAGTTTCCGGCTGATATCGGCGATGTGCTCGGCGACCTCGGCCTCGGGCATCGCGAGGATATCGGCGACCGCGGCGGGGCTCAGACCGCGCGCGGTGCGGTCCAGAACCGCGCGCTGGCTGTCCGGAATAGCCACCGCCCGTTCCAGTTTCGGTACCGGAAGGGCTGTGAGATCGACATCGCCGCGGTGGATGGCGGCGGCTACCGTGGCCGCCGGGGTCGCCGAGTTCAGCTTGTCGGCGATCCGGCCGATGGTCTCGCTCAGCTGCTGGGGAGTCCATCCGAAGCGGGCGGCGATCTCGGTCTCCGGCAGCTCCTGTGCGATGAGTTCGACGACCACGCGTTCGGCGGGCGTGAGCGGGGCGCCGGCGCTGGGTACCCGTGCCATCATCGCGACCGACCGCGCCAGCCGGCGCAGACCACCGGCGGCCAAGGTACTGGTCACCGCGGAATTCCACGGTGTTTCGCTGGGCTCGGAACTATTCCGGATGTACATCGCCTGGTCGACGGACAGTCCGCGCTGGAATCGCATCCGCAGGGCGGTCCGCTGACTGTGCGGCAGTTGTGCGAGGCAGAGGTCGAGTACGGCCGCGGGCGCGGCGATCAGGGCGGCGGCCACGGGATCGGATTCGTCGACACCTTCCAGCTGCAGATAGGCGCTGACCGCTCTGGCGCGCAGGAGATTCAGATCTCGGACGGCATTCGGGTCCAGCATCGAGTCGGCGACCCACCCCCAGATCGGATCAGGCTGTGCCGCAGTGTCATCGGCGTCGTCCGTCCGAGTGCTCGCAGCTACCTCCGGATCGCCGGATTCCGGAGCGGCCGGGGATTCGCCGTCGTTCAGCAGCGATTCCACCTCGGCGGCGTCGAACGGTGCGAATATGGCGTTCGTCAGTTCGGACAGCGCGCGGCGGTGCTGCGCGGTCGGTTCGGCGCCGAGGTGCAGTGCGGTGAGTGCGTCGGTGGCCGCCGTCGTATCGGCCAGTCGGCCGAGTCCGTCCAGCAGCGCGTTGTGGGCTTGCTCGACCAGCCAATTCGCGGTGCTGTGGCCCTCCGGTATCGCCCACTGCTCGTGATGCGCGGTAAGGAATCCGGCGAGCGTGACGGCCCGGACCAGCTGTTGTGCCGGTTCGGTGAGGGCCGCTCCGCTCAGGTCCACACCGAGGGTGTGCGCGATCTGCTGCACTGTCGCCGGGGCGTACTGACCCATCAGCGTTCGGAACGCCGCGGGCTGCCCGTGCCGGGCCTGCTGCCAGGTCCGCTCGGAGGTGCCGGACTCGGGTGATTGCTCGGCCCGCCCCGCCGAGGGTACGGGCGCCGGTTGTGGTGGCGGATGCGCCGGTTGGATAGGCGCGGTGCCCTGATTCACGACCGGTGGTGCGTGGGCCTGATAGGTGGTCCCGTGCCGGGACGACAGCAGATCCGCCTCGACCGCGGCCTTCATGGCCGGAACGGCTTGGTCCCGAAGTACGGCTTCGGCCGCCGTTTTCGCCTTCGCCGCCGCCGCCACCTCGGCGTGGGCTTCGGGTGTGGCGTGGGCCTGCAGCGCTTGCTCGGCGGCCAGGTGATTCGCCGACGCCTTCTGATACAGCACGACCTGTTGGACCACACCGTGATCGGCCACTCGGCCTCGGAAATCCTCGGGTGACACGTAGTGCACCGCGGTGCCGGGAGTGCCCCCGTTCTCCCTGTCGTCACCGGAGCCGCTGCGTCCGGCCCGCCCGTCGATCTGCTCGTTGACTCGTTCCGAATAGGCCGGGCCGCCACTGGCTTTGACGTCCACTCCGCCCCGCTCGATCGCGGCCGCCGACGGCGACGGGTCGGCGCCGCGGCTGCCGTCCTTATTGGTGATGTAGATGGTGCCGAGGTCGCCGAACTCCTTGATCTTCTTGATGACCAGAGATTCGGCATTGGCGTTGCTGCCGCCGTGTTCGGCGTAGAACTCGGCATCGACGACGTCGAACTTCAATTCGAAATGCTCGCCGTGCTGTTGCTTGCCGACTTGGTTGATCCAGTCGACCAGGCCCATTCGCCCGGACTGCTGATCACCACGGATCTCTCCGTTGTCCAGCATGACCACCCACTGGGGCCGGCCGGTCTGCCGGAACTTGCCGGTCTTCTCGTCGTAGACGACTTCGGCATCGCGCAGAATGTCGTGGGCCATCTGCTTCAGTTTGGACTGGGTACTGTCGAGGAATATCGGTTCGGAAACTTTGAGGTTCGAAGCGTAGAACCGGGGCATCTCCGGAACGGGGCCGATCCCGAGTTCGTCGTAGAGCGCGTTCTCGACGTGCTTGAGTGTTCCGGAGAGTCCGGACGGTTCGAACAGCATCTCACTGCCGATCAATTGCTGGGCCGACATCCGCATCGAATGATGTTGTTCGGCACGGACATCGATGCCCTCCTTGAGTTCGACGAACTGCGCGACGCCCTGCCAGCGCACCTCCGACGATTTCTCCCGGTTCCACATCGGCTTGTCATTGGTGTCCGAGGCCAGGATGCCGATCTTGCGGGTGCTGGTGGGCTCGGCGTCGCCGGTTTTCGCCGCGTTGGGGTCGGCCGGCACCTTCTCCTCGAAAATGATGTAGTGCGTGCCGCGCTCGACACCCCAGCGGGCATTGGCGGCGTGCGCGAACAGCGCCGCCTCCTCCGTGGTGATCGGCTCGCCGGGGGCTTTCTCCAGTTTGGCGATAGCCGCGTCGGTGGTGCGGGCCGACCACATACCGCGGGTATTGTCCGGGCGCGCGAAATCCGCTGCGGTGAGGCCGTGTTCGCGCTCGGCGGTGGTCAGGCGCTCCCACAGGGCCTGCAGTCGTGCCACCTGCTCGGGCGATGCGTTCTCGGACGCGCCGGGAGACAGAACACATTCGGAGTTGCCGTCGAAGATGGTGTCGAATTCGTCGATGGTGTGCTTACCGGCGGGGAACGGTTCGAAGCGATCGGCCAACCCGTGATCGGCGGCCGCCAGGTCGAGTTGCCGCTTGATCGCGTCGATCGAGGGCTTCTCGTTCATCCACTGGCGCAGCGCTTCGATTTGGGCCGGATCGGCGCCATGGGCGGCCAGCTTGTCGACCATATCGTTGGCGACCCGCAGCCCCCGGAACAGATAGTCCTCCTGAGTGCCGACGACGATGCGGTTGCGGCCGTCGCCGAGATCCGGCAGTGGGTTGTCCTGATCCATGCGGAAGACTTCGATGCCGATATCGGTTCCCGGGCGGGACAGGAACTCGTGCAGTTCGCCGGCCAATTCGCCCGCCAGGAGATCGCTACTGGTCCACGCGTGCGCGGTGCCGTGATCGGTCGCGTCGGCGACCAGGCTCATCACCATCACCAGCGTCTTACCCTCACCGGTCTTCATATCGACCGGGCCGTGCTGCAAGGCCAGACAGGTGGCGACCTGGGTTTCCCGGGCGATGCGATGGCGATCGTCGCCGCGGCGGATCCACTCCGTCATCGCCGCGATCCGTTCCTCGGTGGTCCCCCGGGTCATCGCGGTGATCAGGTGCTTCGGCCCGACCTTCTCGATCGGCCCGTGGCCGCCGAGGACGCTCGGCAGTTCGCGCAGTGAGCCGATCGCCTTGGCCGCGGCGAGCGCCGCGCGCACCCGCTCCCGCGATACCGCGGCGAATACCGCATCCCGATCGGTGAGCACCCCGGCCTCGAAGGCGCGCATCAGTGCCACACCGGCCTCGTCCGACAGCGCGACCAGTGCGACGGCCGCCTCACGCACCGCGGTCTCACGGGCGGCGACGGCCTGTTCGTGCACTGCCCGGCTGTCGTCGAGTTCGGTCGACGCGCGTTCGCGGTTCTCGACCGCCTGCTCATGTGCGGCGACGGCGGCATCGTGTGCGGCGCGTGCCTTCTCGTGCGCGGCCAGTGCCTCGTCGCGGGCTTCGACGGCTCGCTGATGGCCGGCCGCCGCATCGTCGCGTGTGCGGACGGATTCTTCCTGCGCGGTGTGGGCCCGGTCGCGGGCAGCGGTGGTCTCGGCACGGTGCGCGCGGGCCTGTTCGTGGGTGGTGCGGGCGGCGTCGCGTTCGGACTCCGCACGGTCCAGGGTGGCGCGCGCCCGCTCGAGTTCGCTGCCGTCCCCCTCGTTCTCCGCCGCCCGGCGGCGCACCTCGGCGAGCTGTTCCTCGGCCGTTCGTACTTGTTCCTCGGCGGCGTTCAACCGGCGCCGCGCGGCGCGTACCTCGTGCTCGGCGGCGCGCACCTCCTTGTCTGCTCTCCCGCGCTGTTCGGTGGCCGCGAGCGCGCGTTCTTCGGCGGTGCGCAGGTCTGTATCGGTTCGCTGGGCGTCTTCCTCGGCCCGGCGCAGCCGGGTGGCACCGGCTTCCTGGTCGGCAGTGCGTTCCTCGACGGCCCGGTTGGCCGAATTCTCCTGCCGACGCGCCTGTGTCAGCGCGGCCTCTCGTTCCGCCACCGTGTCACGGGCCGCGTCCTGCTCGGCCTTCGACTGTGCGAGGCCTTGCTCTTCCCGCGCGCGCAACTGCTCGGTGCGCTGTTCCTCCCGCTTGATCCGTTGTGCGGTAAGCGCTTTGGCGTCCTCCGGGCTGGTGTTGGCCGGTATCGGCTGGTTGCCGCCGATCGGGTCCGCGGATGCGGTGGCCGGCGGCGGCGCCACACCGACCAGGCTCATATCGACGGTAACGGGGGTGACGTTGAGAGGTCCGGCCACCGTGGCTCCGGACTTGGAGGTCTTCTCCGCGACCGATTCGCCGATGGGATTGGCGGCACTCGGTTCGACGGCAGGCGATGTGGGCGGCGCACCTTCCGACGACCCGGACGGGTGCTGGGCGCCCGCCGCCGGTGTGCTCGCTGCCGGCTCGGTATCCCCGGTGGTCGCCACCGCCGGCTGCGCCTCGCTGGTGTCCGGCGCGGGAGTGCCGGTGCCGGGTTCGACCTCCGTCTTGCCCTGTTCGGCGGCGACGTCGGCCGGTGGCGCGACAGTCTTGTTCGCGTCGGGTTCCGGTGTGGTGACGGTCTTGTTCGCCTCCGGCTCCGCTGCGGCGACGGCCTTGCCCGCCTTGGGCTCAGTGCTGGAATCCGGCTGTCCTGATGAAGTTTTCGTCGGTTCCGGCGGAGCGTCGACGGTCGGTGCCACCACGTTCTTGCGGACAGGTCCGGGCGGTGCGGACACCGTCGGCTTCGCGGCGGGCTCACCTGCCTTGGGAATGACCCCGTTCGATGGAGATGCCGACGGCGCTCGATCCTTCGGTATCGCGTGCTGCTTCGCGACTTCAGGAGCCGGACCGTTCGGCTTCGCGGCGGTCACGGCCGCATCCGGTACGGAGGTATGTGGTGCGGGCGCCGAATCAACCGCAAGCTTCGACCACTTCGGCATGCGAATCTCGTTGGCCGAGACAGTATTTACCGAGTGCTGCGGCAACTGGCCGAGGGACTTCGAGGTCTTACCGGCCGCTGTCTCGCCCGCGATATTGCTCGCGAAGACGGGTGATGGTTCTGCTTTCGCACCCGGCTGCGCGCCCGGTTTCGGCTCGCCGGCCGCGGTCTCGGCGTTGCGCAGGAGCTCGAGGTATTTCGCGATCTGGGGGTTGACGCCCTGCGCGTCGACCGGACCCGCGGGTACGGCGTCGGCGTCGGGCACCGGTACCTGACCGGGAGTACCGGCCCGGCCGAGCAATTCGGGCGCGCGGGTGTTGACCCGGATCTCGCGGGCAGCGTGGCTCGCGGAACCGAGGAAGCCGCTGGTCACGGCGGGCATCAGGCCCTCGGTGAGGGTCTTCGTCGTGAACTCGCCGCCGGAGGCCGCGATGGAGAAGGCCGCGCCGGCGATCCCGCCCACCAGACCGCCGCTCGCGCCGAGCACCGCCGTGCCGCCCAGTTGCACCAGGGTGCGCCGGGCCGCGGTGGTGGCGCTTTCGGCGAGAGCACTGATTTTCGGTACCACCCAGCGCTTTCCGAGCCACTGGCCCGCAACCGCGCCCGCGGCCCCGCCGATCGCGCCGGCGCCGGCCGCGATCCCGGCCGATTTCCAATCCATCTGCTCGCGATGCCCGGTCGCGACCTGATAGGCCTGCGCCCCGGCATTGAGCCCGCCGCCCTGCAGGATGCCGAGCAGCGCGGCCCGTCCGGCCAGTTGTAGTGCGGAGCGCTCGGCGGCGGCGCGCAGACCGTGGGTGGCGACGAATTCCAGTAGCCTGCGCCATGCCGCCTGCAACGCCTTGTCGGTGGCCTGCCGGGTGAAGTAGGCCTGCGGAACCGCGGTCGCGCCGAATGTCAGTGCCGCGCTGGCCAACGAGGCGGCGAAGAACAGGGCGAAACCGATCACCGTGATCTTCATCAGCTCGGTCTCGTTGGCGTGGCCGTGCGACTGCTTGCCCAGACTCTCACAGCACAGCGCCTGATCGTGGAAATTAGCGGCCAGCTGCAGGTAACTCGCCTCGAGGCTGTCCCCGGTCTCCCCGCTGATGATCGATCGTCGCGCGGCTGCCTTCGCGGTGAGCGTCTCGGACTGGATGCGACACCAGTCGGCGGTGTCGAACCACCTGTCGCCGACCGCGCGAAGTCTGTCCTCGTCACCGGACGGGAAATGACCGGCGACGCACTCCACCACCATGGGGGGTAACCCTTGTGGCAAAGTCAGACTCATTGACAGCCCTACCTCGCCGTTCTCCGCCGGTGATGAACCGATATCCCGGTCGGTTGGCGTCAACCGACCGAACAATTATCCTCGTGGTTCCAGGTTTATCTCCAGTGGGAATGGTTATGGCACACGCTCAGCTAGCGGCGTCCGCGAGGCATTCGGCGGCGATGCGGACGGCGTCCCGGAGTTCGGCTCGCGACAGCGCGGCGTAGCCGATCGGGGTGCCGAAGGTGTGGCGGTCACCGCTGTGATGGCGGGCCAGCGAGTCCAGCGCCACACCGCGGCGGCGGGCGGTGTCGACGGCCTGCTGTTCGGCGGCCGCCGAATCGAGTGGTACCAGCACATGCGAACCCGCGTGGTCGCCGGCGACCACGAGTCCACGTGCTCGGAGTTCGGACACGACCAGTGCCCGCCGGGGTGGCATCTCCCGGCGCAGCCGCCGCAGATGCCGGGCCAGATCGCCGTGGCGGGCGAATTCGGCGAGCATCACCTGGCCGGCGGCGGCCGGACAGGTTCCGGACGACTCCCGATGCGCCAGTACGGCTTCGGCTACTTTCCGGGCGGCGACCAGCCAGCCGACGCCGAGAGTGGTGGACAGGATCTTCGAGGTGGTGCCCAGATGGATCACCAGGTCCGGAGCCAGCGTCGCGAGCAACGGCAACGGCGCACTGTCGTAACGCAATTCGCCGTCGTAGTCGTCCTCGATGATCCAGGCGCCGGTGCGGCGGGCGAAGTCGACGAGTTCGACCCGGCGTGCGGCGGGCATCCGGACTCCGAGCGGAAATTGGTGTGCCGGAGTGCAATACACGCCGCGGATGCCGGTCGGAATCCGATCGACCCGGATGCCGTCGGCATCGAGTGGGACCGGCACCACCCGGATCCCGGCGGCGCGGAATCCGCCCACCGCGCGCTGATACCCCGGATCCTCGATGGCCACCGCGTCACCGGGCCGCAGGAGGGCGCGAGCGAGTTCTCCGACCGCGGCGCCCGTTCCGCCGGTGGCCAGCACGGCCGCGTCCCGGCTCGCTGTGAGGCCGCGATGACGCAGCAGATGTTCGGCGATCGTCGCGAGGTAGTCGGGCTCGCCGGCCCGACGCTTGGCTGCCGACGGCGGACGATCACCGGCCGCGCGCCACGCGCGACGCCATGCGGCCGGGTCGATCGTCGCCACACAGGGCACGCCGGGGGCCAGATCGAGCAGGTCGGGATCCGGTGCGGAAGGCGTCCGCACCCCGATGTGTTCCGGCGCGATGGTAGGAGCCGCGAGCAGGTAGGTGCCCGAGCCGTGCCGCCCCGAGAGCCAGCCCTCGGCATGCAGCTGGTCGTAGGCGGCGGTAACCACCGTCCGGCTCACTCCCAGTTGTCCGGCCAACGCCCGCGAGGACGGCAGCCGATCCCCGCTCCGCAACCGGCCGTCGGTGGCCGCGGCGCGCAGTTCTTCGGCGAGCTGCACGGCCAGCGGGCCCGGCGCGGTGCGATCGATGGACAGCGCCAGTTCGTCCACGACCACCTCCCGAATCAGAAGTGGACTGTTCACATTGCCCAGAATTGGATATTCAGCAATGCCACTCGAGCATAGATGCTGGCAGTATGACCGACACCGCGGCTACCCGAACCCCGCTCTCGCCGACCCCGCGCAGTACCGTCACCCGCTACCGCGACCGGGCGGCGACCGACCGCGCCGCACTCGACGAGATCCTGGACGAGGGTCTGATCTGTCATCTCGGGGTGACGCTGCGTGGTGCGCCGGTGGTGCTCCCCACCGTCTACGGGCGGATCGGCGACACCCTGTATCTGCACGGATCCACCGGCGCCGGGAATCTGCGGGCGGCGCCGGCCGAACCCGTCTCGGTGGCCGTCACCCTGGTCGACGCCATCGTGTATGCCCGTGCGGCCATGCACTTCTCGATGAACTACCGCTCCGCGGTGATCCACGGCCGCCCGGTGGAGGTCATCGACGCCGGGGAACGCCTGCGCGGACTGCGCGCCATCGTCGAACATTCCGCGCCCGGAGCGTGGGACACGGTGCGGCCGCCGGACAAGAAGGAGTCGGCGGCCACCATCGTGCTGGCACTCGACCTGACCGAAGCCTCGGTCAAGATTCGCGGCGGTGACCCCTCCGATGAGGCGGCCGATCTCGCCGGCCCGGCGTGGGCGGGCCTGCTCCCGGTACGACAGACCTTCGGCGACCCGATCCCCGCCCCCGATCTCGCGGACGGGATCGAGGTCCCGCCGCATATCCGTGCCCGGGCGGGCGGTTCCGCGTCATGTGACGACTGTCGCTGAACGGGAGGGGAGCCGAAGTTTCGGCGGACCGGCTCACCACACCGTGACCGGCACGTCCAGTGGGTCGAGGGCGGCATGGGCGATGTCGGCCAGTGCGCCGGCCGATGAGATGTGGTCCGGATCCAGGCCGACCAGTGCGAGGGTGTAGCTGTGCCCGATGCGGCACAGGTAGCCCGAGAGCCGGGTGCGGGGCAACGCCGTGGACAGGAGGCCGGGATGGATGGCCCGGGCGGCTACTCCGGTGCAGTGGTGCGGGCCCAGCTGGGTCAGCGAGGTCGGCAGGGTGCCGATATTGGAACACAGGATGTCGCGTTCACCGGCGCCGCGTGAGAGGTGGTAGGCGATCCGGCCGGGGAGAACCTGTAAGAGTTCCGGGGGCATGCCGTCGGGCGCCGACATGCGGTATTCGTATGCGGCCCGGCACTTTTCCCGCAGCGTCGCCGGGGTGTCGGTGCGCTCGATCCACACCTCGGTCATGGCCATGTCGTTGTCGACGCGCCGATCGTCGCGAGTGTCGACGGGGACGGCGGCGCAGATGCGCGGTTCGGGGAATCCGCTGTCCCACAGCATCCGGGCCAGTACCGAGAGGAACAGGCTGTTGGGTGTGCCGCCGCGACCGGCCGCGGCCAGCTCCCAGTCGGCGGCCGGAAACTGCAGTACCGCACCGATACTCGGTAGCTCGGCGGCACGGCGGGGGGCGGTGGCCTCCGGCCGCCCGGGCGCACCGCGGCGCAGCGCGCGGGCGGTGCCCGACAGCACCGTCGCCCACTGCCGGCCGGCGTCGGACCAATCCGATCGCTGCGGCGCGTATTCGGTGACCGGGCTGCCGGACAGCGCGTGATCGACGGCCAAGGCGAGTCCGCGGCCGTCGGCCAGGGTGTGGGAGCAGGTCAGTACTACCACCGAACCGCCCTCGCGGAGGGTCGCGGCCGACAGTCGCCAGCCGGGCGCGAATTCCGGATCGAGGTCATGTCCCTGATCGTCGGCCCAGGCCAGCACGTCGGCGGCGGCCAGCGCGCCGCCCGCGATGCGTAACGGATGGGCCGCGTCGTTGCGGCGCCAATACGGTCGCGCGCCGGGGATGCGCGGGCGGATCACGCGGCGGCCGAGTGGACCGGTCCGCAGGGCGGCGTGAATCCGCTCCAGCAGTCGCCGGTCGATCGGATCGGTGGTGCGCCACAAACCCTGCAGGGCGCTGGGAGTGCCCAGACCGCGGTGGGCGCGCAGGAAGATCTCGTCGACGACGCTCAGCCGGCTCATGACCTCAGGCCGTGGATCCGTGCCGACCGGCGCCACCGGCGAATCGCTGGGCGCCTTCGAGTGCGCCGTCGGCCAGTGCGGTGAATCCGTGCCGGAATTCGCCCGCCATCGCCGTCGCCTCGTCCAGACCCCACTGTTCCAGGGCGGACATCCGGTCCGACCGCAGACAGGTCTGAGGCAGGGCGGCGAGTTCGGCGGCGAGCAGTTCGGCGGCAGAACGGGATTCGCCCGGGCCGACCACTCGATTCACCAGGCCGATCTGCAATGCCTCGGGGGCGGCGACCGCCCGGCCGGTCAGGATCATGTCCATCGCCCGGCCCGCGCCCACGATGCGGGGCAGCCGCACCGTTCCGCCGTCGATCAGCGGGACTCCCCAGCGGCGGCAGAAGACGCCGAAAGTGCTGTCCTGCTCCGCGATTCGCATATCGCACCACAGTGCCAGCTCCAGGCCACCCGCCACCGCGTAACCCGACACCGCGGCGATCACCGGCTTGGACAGTGTCATCCGAGTGGGCCCCATCGGGCCGTCCCCGTCCGGCTCGGCGCGATTGGACTTCTCGGTGCCCAGCGATTTCAGATCCGCACCGGCGCAGAAGGTGCCCCCGGCACCCCACAGCACAGCCACCGCGGCGGTGTCGTCGGCATCGAATTCGCGGAACGCCTCCGCCAGGGCCCGCGCGGTCGGTCCGTCGACGGCATTGCGTGCCTCGGGGCGATCCAGGATCACCGTGCAGACCGGGCCGCTGCGCTCGATTCGTACGCTCACGAATCCGACCATACGGCCCGCCCCGGCCCTTGCGTCAAGAAATGAATTTGTGATTCACTTCTTGCGTGGCATACCGCAGAACCCCCGCCGTGCAGGCGCGACTCGAGGCGCAGGCGCGCGCCATCGTGCACGCGGCGATGAAGGTGCTCTCCGAGCAGGGCTTCGGCGGGTTGTCGATGGCCACGGTCGCCGCCGAAGCCGGAGTCGCCACCGGAACGGTCTACAAGAGCTTCCGCGGTAAGGCCGAACTGGTCACCGCCGTCTTCCGTGATGTCGTGACCCGCGAGGTCGCGGCCGTCGCCCAGGCCGGCGCCGACGGCGGCGTGGTCGAGCGCGTCACCGCCGCGGTGGAGACCTTCGCCGGGCGTGCGCTGAAGAATCCCAAACTCGCCTATGTCCTGCTGGCGGAGCCGGTGGACGCCGGTGTGGACACCGAACGCCTGCGTTTCCGCCGCGCCTTCGCCGAAACCTTCGAGTCCGCGATCGCCGAGGGGGTCGCGGCCGGGCGGCTACCGGCCCAGGATCCGGGCACCAGCGCCGCGGCGCTGGTGGGGGCCATCGGCGAGGTGTTGGTCGGACCGCTCGCACAGCAGGTGCAGAGTGAATCGGTGGTCCCCGAACTGGTCGCCTTCGCACTGCGCGCACTCGGCGTCACGGACTCCGCCGTCACGGACTCCGGCCGCACGGATACCCATCGCACCGATATCGGCGCATACGAACAGGAGCAATCGGATGCCCACCCATAACGTGTTCAATCAGGTCCCGCCGATCACCCCCTTCGACTTCTCCCGCAATCCGGCGCTGATCGAGGGCCTGCATCGCGAGGCAGCGGGCTGGGCCGAGGCCGAGGTGCGTGAATTGGGCGCGCTGGCGGGCAGTTTCGAGGTTCAGGAGTGGGGCCGGCTGGCCAACGAGTATCCGCCGGTGCTGCACACTCACGACCGCTACGGCAACCGCGTGGACGAGGTGGAATTCCACCCCTACTGGCACAATCTCATGGATGTGGCGGTACGCCACGGCCTGCACGGCAGTCCCTGGCTCGACGAGCGTCCCGGCGCCCACGCCGCGCGGGCCGCGAAGTTCTACACCTGGGGGATCGCCGACGCCGGCCATATGTGTCCCATCTCGATGACCTACGCCGCGGTCCCGGCGCTGCGCCACAACCCCGAGCTCGCCGCGCGCTACGAGCCGCTACTGGGTTCCCGCACTTACGATTTCGGCCTGCGCGAGCCGTCGTCGAAGGCCGGTCTGATCGCCGGTATGTCGATGACCGAGAAGCAGGGCGGTTCGGATGTGCGAGCCAATACCACTACGGCCACACCGCAATCCGACGGTTCCTACCGGATCGTGGGACACAAATGGTTCACCTCCGCGCCGATGTCGGATATGTTCCTGACCCTCGCGCAGGCTCCCGGTGGTCTGTCGTGCTTCCTGCTGCCCCGGGTGCTGCCCGACGGCACCCGTAACACGTTGCGCCTGCAGCGCCTGAAGGACAAGCTGGGCAACAAGTCCAACGCCTCCTCCGAGATCGAATACGAGAACGCGGTGGGCTGGCTGGTCGGCGCCGAGGGCGCCGGGGTCAAGACCATCATCGAGATGGTGAATATGACCCGCCTCGACTGTGTGATCGGCTCCGCGACCGGTATGCGGACCGGCGTCGTCTACGCCGCGCACCATGCCCGGCATCGAGAAGCGTTCGGGGCCAGGCTGATCGACCAGCCGGCGATGCGTAACGTACTGGCCGACCTGGTGATCGAATCCGACGCCGCGACAACGGTGATGATGCGGCTGGCCGGAGCCACCGACCGCGCCGGCACCGATCCGGCCGAGGCCGCCCTGCGCCGGATCGCGTTGGCGGTCACCAAATACTGGGTATGCAAGCGAGCGCCCGCCCATGCGGCCGAGGCCCTGGAATGCTTCGGCGGCAACGGCTACGTCGAGGAGTCCGGGATGCCGCGGCTCTATCGCGAGGCCCCGCTGATGTCGATCTGGGAGGGCTCGGGCAATGTCGCGGCGCTGGATGCCCTGCGCGCGATGGGGCGCCAGCCCGAAACGGTGGAGGCCTACTTCAACGAGGTGTCGCTGGCCCGCGGCGCCAACCATCACCTCGACGACGCGATCGACCGTATCGGCAAGGAACTGACCGATCTCACCGATATCGAGTTCCGCGCGCGCCGGGTCGTCGAGTTGATGGCGCTGGTACTGCAGGGCGCCCAGCTGGTGCGTCACGGTCACGCCGCGGTGGCGGATGCGTTCTGCGCCAGCCGATTCGGCGGAGATTGGGGTATCGCCTTCGGCACCCTTCCGGTCGGCGTGGATACCGAGGCGATCCTGCAGCGCGCCTTCGTCTGAACCGATTCAGGCGTCGGCGTGCGACATCTCCCACGGGGCCTGCGGTAGCACCGAGCCCGTCTCGAGCAACGACTTGAGATTGGCCAGCACCGCGGGCCATCCGTCGGAGATGCCTTGCCTCATTTCCTGATTCGGCAGATTCTCGTGGGTCACGGTGAGCCTGACGATGTCCTGGTGCGGCTCGACGAGGAAGGTGACGACCGAGGGTTCCCGGTTCGTGTCGGGTGCGTCCTCGAAGGTGATCACCAGGCGGTGCGGCGGTTCGGATTCGAGCACCTTCCCGACGACATCGACCGCGCCCGAACCGTCGGCGCGCCGGTGTTCCCAGCGCGAACCCGGTTGCCAGTCCGACACATTCGCGTGACCCCAGTACTGCGCGGTGAGGTCCGCGTCGGTCAGCGCCCGCCACACCTGTTCGGCGCCCGCGTGAATGTAGGTGACGTAGACGTAGTTCGGCACGGTCGTGCTCATGGTGTTCTCCTCTGCCTGATATTCGATGGCCTGATCCTTGATGGCCTGATCCTTGATGGCACGGATCGCATCCAGTCGCGGCTTGTCGAAGGCCGAGATCCACCGCTGTTCGATGTCGTGAATCGGTGCCGGATTGATGTAGTGCAGCCGCTCCCGTCCGCGCCGCACCACGGTGACCAGCTCCGCGCGCACGAGGATGTCGAGATGCTGGGTCACCGACTGCCGCGCCATCTGCACCCGCTCGCACAGTTCGCGCAGAGTCTGCCCATTGTGCTCACGGAGTCGATCGAGCAGCAGCCGCCGAGTGGAATCGGCGAGTGCTTTGAAAACCAGGTCCAGATCCGGTTCGGGTTGCACTCGACAATCATGCAGGTATTTACCTGCATATGTCAACGGTGGTCCGGAACCCGCCGTTCCGCATCACCGCCTACGAACCCGGCCGTGAGTTGAGTATCGAACGACCCGAGCCCGCGGGCGCCCTGCGGATCACCTGGAGGGTGCGGGCACGGCCGGGCGGATCCGAGGTGACGCAGCGGCTCGAAATCAGCGGCATCTCGACGCCGGGCTGCCGGCGGGTGATCGGGTCACGGCTCCAGCAGGACAGCCGAATCGGCTTCGCGCGCTTGGCTTTCGCCGCCGGCATCGCCTCCTCGGCCGACGCGCTGGAGGTCGTGATCGCCGGCGCCCTCGGTCGTCACATCGCGGCGGATCCGACCTGCCGGGGGCAGCGCGCTGATCAACCTGGCCGGGCAGATCGTCGACTGCCGTCCCACCGCCCGCACTATCGACGTGCTGCGCCGCAGCCGAGTCGACCCCACCGCCGCACTGGTCACCGCATCGACATCCCTCGATCGCCCGCTCGACTACACCGGAGCCGATCCTGAAACTGGGCGCGCTGCTCCTACGCAGCGATCCCGCCCTCGGCCCGACCGGACGTCACGCGACCTCGGAAGTCCTGCCGCGCACCGGTTTCCGGTTCTCGTACCCCACCTTGGACGAGGCGCTGACAGACCTCATTCCCCGTCGAGTTCGGCGAGCGCCCGGTCGGAACCAGCGGCTCACCGTCGTCCGCGGTACCAGCGAATCAGCGCATCGGTCGACGAATCCGATTGCGGTGCCGGTTCCTCGGCGGCGGTCAGCAGCGGCTCCAGCGCCAATGCCTGCTGTTTACCGAGTTCCACCCCCCACTGGTCGAAACTGTCGATACCCCAGATCACGCCCTCCACGAAAACCTGGTGCTCGTAGAGTGCGATCAGCTGTCCGACGACCGACGGCGTCAGCTGTGGCGCGAGGATCGCGGTCGAGGGCCGATTACCGGGCATCACCCGATGCGGCACCAGCGCCGGATCGAAGCCCGCGGTACCACCGTCCTCGGCCTCGATCTCCGCCGCGGTCCGTCCGAAGGCCAGCACCTTGGTCTGCGCGAACAGATTGCTCATCAGGATGTCGTGCATACTGCCCGAACCGTCGCGGGTCGCGAGATCGTCGGTGGGCCGGGCGAATCCGATGAAATCGGCCGGAACCAGCCGGGTGCCCTGATGCAGCAGTTGATAGAACGCGTGCTGACCGTTGGTGCCCGGCTCGCCCCAGAAGATCTCACCGGTCGAGGTCGTCACCGGGCTGCCGTCCAGACGGACCGACTTCCCGTTGGACTCCATGGTCAGCTGCTGCAGATAGGCCGGAAAGCGGGCCAGATCGTTGGAATACGGCAGGACCGCGCGCGACTGCGCGCCGAAGAAATTCGAGTACCAGACCCCGAGCAGACCCAGCAGGATCGGCGCGTTGCGCTCCGGCGGGGCGGAGACGAAATGCTCGTCGACACTGTGCATTCCGGCCAGGAACTCGGCGAAACGCTCCCGGCCGATCACCGCCATGATCGACAACCCGATCGCCGAATCCACCGAATAGCGGCCGCCGACCCAATCCCAGAACTCGAACATGTTCGCGGTATCGATGCCGAAGTCCGCGACCCGCTGCGCATGCGTGGACACCGCCACGAAATGCTTGGCGACCGCGTCCTCGCCGAGAGCGGCGACCAGCCAGCGGCGCGCGGCCGTGGCATTGGTCAGCGTCTCCAGGGTCGAAAACGTCTTGGACGCAACGACGAACAGCGTCCGGGCCGGATCCAGACCCGCCAATGTCGCGGTCAGATCCGCCGGATCGATATTGGACACGAAGCGCGCCGAAATACCCGCGTCCGCGTAGTGACGCAAGGCCTGAGACAGCATCGCCGGACCGAGATCCGAGCCGCCGATACCGATGTTCACCACCGTGGTGATGCGTTCACCGCTCGCTCCGCGCCACTGCCCCGAACGGACCGCGTCGGTGAAATCGCCCATTCGGCGCAGCACTTCGCGCACGGCCGCTCCGGCATCGGAGCCGTCGATCGTCATCGACGCCCCCGCCGGCAGCCGCAGCGCCACATGGCCCACCGCGCGGTCCTCGGAGGTGTTGATGTGCTCACCCGCGAACATCGCGTCCCGGCGGCGCGTGACACCCGCGGTATCGGCCAGATCGAGCAGCAGATCCAGGGTTTCGCGCGTGATCCGATGCTTGCTGTAATCGATGTGGAGGTCGCCCACTTCGACCGTCAGCTCCCGCCCGCGCTCGGGATCCTCGGCGAAGAATTCGCGTAGATGCCGGTCGGCCACAGCCGAGTGATGATCATGCAGTTTCCGCCAGGCCGCAGTCGCGGTGATGTCGCTGCTCACCTTCGCGACACTACAGACCAGTCCGTGCCCGCGCAGGTATCGGAGTGATGTCGCTGGCTCGGTCCGTTGCGCGACACTACAGACCAGTCCGTGCCCGCGCAGGTATCGGAGTGATGTCGCTGGCTCGGTCCGTTGCGCGACACTACAGACCAGTCCGTGCCCGCGCAGGTATCGGAGTGATGTCGCTGGCTCGGTCCGTTGCGCGACACGACAGACCAGTCTGTGCCCGCGCAGGTATCGGAGTGATGTCGCTGGCTCGGTCCGTTGCGCGACACGACAGACCAGTCCGTGCCCGCGCAGGTATCGGAGTGATGTCGCTGGCTCGGTCCGTTGCGCGACATCGGAGATCTCCCTACCGACGGAGCGCGCGGCCTACGCTGAGCACATGGTGTCGCAAACCGAGTTACTGGAATCCGTCCCCAACCAGCTCTGGATCGGCGGGCCGGTGGATGCCACCGGTGGCGCCACGTTCGCGGTCGAGAATCCGGCCACCGGCGAGCCCGTCGCACACGTGGCCGACGCCTCACCGGAGGATGCGATGCGCGCCCTGGACGCGGCGGCGGCCGCACAGGACGGCTGGGCCGCGACTCCCGCTCGCGAGCGCGGCGAGATCCTGCGCGCGGTCTACGAGCGGATCGTCGAGCACACCGAGGACTTCGCCCTGCTGATGACCCTGGAAATGGGTAAGGCGCTACCGGAGAGCCGCAACGAGGTGCGCTACGGCGCCGAATTCTTCCGCTGGTTCAGCGAGGAAGCGGTGCGGGTGCACGGCCGCTATCAGACCGCGCCCACCGGGACCGGCCGCATCGTCGTCCACAAACAGCCGGTGGGACCGTGCCTGGCCATCACCCCGTGGAACTTCCCGCTCGCCATGGGGACCCGCAAGATCGGGCCCGCCCTGGCCGCCGGCTGCACGATGATCGTCAAACCGGCCTCGGCCACCCCGCTGACCATGCTGCTGCTGGCCAAGCTGTGCAGCGACGCCGGACTGCCCGACGGTGTCCTGTCGGTGATCACCTCGCGCCGCTCCGGTGCGGTCACCGAACCCCTGTTGAGCGATCCGCGGCTGCGCAAACTCACCTTCACCGGCTCTACCGAGGTCGGTCGCACTCTCGTCGAGAAGTCCGCGCACGGCCTGCTGCGCACCTCGATGGAACTGGGCGGTAACGCCCCCTTCGTGGTCTTCGACGATGCCGATATCGATGCCGCGGTGCAGGGCGCCATGCTGGCGAAACTGCGCAACGGCGGCGAGGCGTGCACCGCCGCCAACCGATTCCACGTGCACAACTCGGTACGCGCGGAATTCACCGACAAGCTCGTCGCGGCGATGCAGGAGGTCACACTCGGCCCCGGTGACGATCCGTCGACCACGCTGGGCCCGCTGATCAACCAGGATCAGCTCGATACCGTCAGCGACCTGGTCGACGACGCGGTCGAGCGCGGCGCCGAGGTCCGTATCGGCGGGAAGGCGCCCGGCGGTGCGGGCTACTACTACCCGGCCACGGTGCTGTGTGAGGTGCCCGAGGATGCCCGAATCCTGAGCGAGGAGGTGTTCGGCCCGGTCGCGCCGATCATCGGATTCGATACCGAGGAGCAGGGGCTCGCCGCCGCCAACGACACCGAATTCGGTTTGGTCGCTTACATTTACACCCGTGACCTGGACCGCGCGCTGCGAATCGCCGAGGGACTGGAAAGCGGCATGGTCGGGGTCAATCGGGGCGTCATCTCCGACCCCGCCGCCCCCTTCGGCGGGGTGAAGGCGTCCGGATTCGGCCGTGAGGGCGGTTTCGAGGGCATCGAGGAATATCTGTCGACGAAGTACATCGCCCTGCCCTGATCGCGTTTCGGGCGGCCGGCGAGAAGAACGACCGCCCCGGGGGAATGAACACCCGGGGCGGCCTGGGGTCGCGGAGTTCGTCGAGACGATCGCCGCGTGGTCTGGTCGAGTTGCCGGTCGGCGCTCCGGATCGCGGGGCGGTCGTCGACAGGCAGCATTCGGTGACGGCCCGATCGGCGGGACCGGGCCGGAAAGGTCAGTGGCCGAGCCGCCCGCGCCCCAGGCGCAGCAGCAGCATGGCCAGCGTGTGGCCTTCCTGACCGAGTTCGCTGAAGCGCTCCAGCACCTTCATCTCGCGGGAGTGCACCAGGCGCGGACCGCCGTTGGCCATCCGGGTGCGGCCGATGATTCGCGAGACCTCGGTACGGCGCTTGATCGCCGCGAGGATCTCGGCGTCGAGCCGATCGATCTCCTTGCGGAGCTTCTCGATCTCCGCTTCACTGCTGGGCAGCTCGGGCTCGGCCCCGGTCGCGGACTGGTCGATCGGCTCAGTAGAGGTGCTCATACTTTCTTCTCCTCGTGTCAGAACTTCGATCGGCATGCGGCCCTGCCCCGTTACCGATCGGATTCCTCCACCGTGAAACAGACCTTGTCGGCCTTGAATTGTCCCCCGTCTAGTGTGCGCTCACGTGCGAAATCGGCGACCACGAATGCCGTCGTTCGTCAGAACAGCAGAGGTGGTGAGCGCGCTGGTCATATGGCCAGTCTGCCACGCGTGGCAAACGAGGCAAAGTTCTCGTCGGTGAGAATGCCGCCGGTATCGCGCCGGACTACAGCATGTCGGTGTCCGCCGGTAGCGTGGATGGACGATGGAGACGACGGTGGCTGGAACAAAGGTGTCTGGAACGACCGAGGCGACGAACGGGGCGACAGGAACTACGGGGGTGGGCGCGGTGGCGCCGCGAACCGCGAGCCGGTCCGCCCCGGATGCCGACGAGCAGGTGCAACGCCTGCTCGCGGGCCTCAACCCGCAGCAGCGGGCCGCCGTCGTGCACGCCGGTTCCCCCCTGCTGATCGTCGCCGGCGCCGGCTCCGGCAAAACCGCCGTGCTGACCCGGCGCATCGCCTATCTGCTGGCCGAGCGCGGGGTCACACCGGGACAGATTCTGGCCATCACCTTCACCAACAAGGCCGCGGCCGAGATGCGCGAACGGGTGATCGACCTCGTGGGCCCGCGCGCGGCGGCGATGTGGGTCTCCACCTTCCATTCCTCCTGCGTACGCATTCTCCGGATGCAGGCCAACCTGTTGCCCGGCTCACTGAACTCGAATTTCTCCATCTACGACGCCGACGATTCGCGGCGGCTGCTGGCGATGATCATCCGCGATCAGAACCTGGATCCGAAGAAGTATTCGCCGCGCCTGCTGTCCACCGCCATCTCCAATCTCAAGAACGAGCTCATCGATCCCGAAACCGCCGCGGCGGACGCGGAATCCGACGAGTCCGACCTGCCCGGCATCGTCGCCCGGGTCTACGCCGAATATCAGCGTCGGTTGCGGGCCGCCAATGCCTTCGACTTCGACGATCTGATCGGCGAGACGGTGGCGCTGCTGCAGCGTCATCCGCAGGTCGCCGAGTACTACCGCCGCAGGTTCCGGCATGTTCTGGTCGACGAGTACCAGGACACCAACCACGCTCAGTACGTGCTGATCCGCGAGCTGGTCGGCCACCACGTGCGGCCCGCGACCGACGAACTCGCCGATGCCGATGCCGGGGCGGAGGCCGCCGATCCGGAGTTCATCCCGGCCGGCCGGGCCGAGGCGGTGCCGCCCAGCGAACTGTGTGTGGTGGGTGACGCCGATCAGTCCATCTACGCGTTCCGCGGTGCGACGATCCGCAATATCGAAGAATTCGAACGCGATTTCCCGGACGCGGAAACAATTCTGCTGGAACAGAACTACCGCTCCACCCAGCACATTCTGTCGGCCGCCAACGCGCTCATCTCTCGCAACGAGAATCGCCGCGACAAGAAGCTGTGGACCGATTCGGGCGACGGCGATCTGATCGTCGGTTACGTCGCGGACAACGAACACGACGAGGCCTCGTTCGTCGCCCGGGAAATCGATCGCCTGGTCGACCAGGGCGACTACAACTACGCCGATGTCGCGGTCTTCTATCGCACCAACAACAACTCGCGTGCGCTGGAAGAGATCTTCATCCGCATGGGCCTGCCCTACAAGGTCGTGGGCGGGGTGCGGTTCTACGAGCGCAAAGAGGTCCGCGATGTGGTGGCCTACCTGCGGGTGCTGGAGAATCCCGACGATGCGGTGAGCCTGCGCCGCATCCTCAACACCCCGCGCCGCGGTATCGGTGACCGCGCGGAGGCGTGCGTGGCCGTCCACGCCGAACAGCGCGATATCGGCTTCGCCACCGCGCTGCGGGACGCGGCCGACGGCAAGGTGGCGCTGCTCAACACCCGAGCCCAGCGCGCCATCGCCGGATTCCTGGATCTGCTCGACGAGATCCGGGCCGCCGGCGCCACCCCGGATTCGGAATATCCGGATGTCGGCAACATCGTGGACGCGGTGCTGGACAAGACCGGATATCGCGGCGAACTGGAAGCCTCCGACGACCCTCAGGACGGCGCCCGGCTGGACAACCTGAACGAACTCGTCAGCGTCGCACGGGAGTTCAGCTCCGAAGCCCGCAACAATGTCGAGGCGGCACGTGCCGAGGGGCTGGTACCCGAGGCGGCCGACGGGGAGCCGGATCCCGGCTCGCTGGCGGCCTTCCTGGAGCGGGTGTCACTGGTCGCCGACACCGATCAGATTCCCGACGAGGGATCCGGCGTGGTCACCCTGATGACACTGCACACGGCCAAGGGCCTGGAGTTCCCGGTGGTGTTCGTCACCGGCTGGGAGGACGGCCAGTTCCCGCATATGCGCGCTTTGGGCGATCCCGCCGAATTGGCCGAGGAACGCCGCCTGGCCTACGTGGGCATCACCCGGGCCCGCAAACGCCTGTATCTGTCCCGCGCGGTGGTCCGCTCGGGCTGGGGCCAAGCGGTGTCGAATCCGGAATCGCGCTTTCTGCAGGAGATTCCGGGGCATTTGATGGACTGGCAGCGGCTGGAGCCGGCGCCACCGTCGGGCGGTCGGGGTTTCCGCCGCCGCGGCGAGGACGACGGGATGGAACGCGATTGGACCCGCGGCGACGGCTGGTCCCAGCAGCGCCCCGGCCTGCGTGATCGCGGCCCGGCCCGCCCGGCCGCCAAACACAACAACTCGGGCTTGGTCCTGGCCGTGGGCGACCGCGTCAGCGACGACAAGTACGGCCTGGGCCGAGTGGTGGCCGCCGAGGGCTTCGGCGCCCTGGCGACAGTCACCATCGATTTCGGCACCGCGGGCAAGATTCGCTTGATCCCGCAGTACAGCCGGACCTTGGTGAAGCTCTGACGGGTGCTCCCGGCGGGCTCGTCAGCCCGTCGGGACGAGTTTCTTGATCATGACGCGTTCGACCCGGGTGTCGACTGCGCTGTCGGCAGCCGGTGGCGGTGTCGGCGCACCGGGCTCGTCCAGGAACTCGAAGCCGTTGCGCCGATACAGCCCGATGGCATGCTCGTTCCCCGCGAACACCCCGAGCGAGAGCGTGGTGTAGCCGTTCCCGGCCGCCCAGCTTTCCAGGGTCGTGATCAATCGGTCGCCCACTCCCGACCCGCGTGCGGACTCGTCGACCCACATCGAAATGATCCTGGCCGCATCACCTTCCGGATCCGGTACAGCGGTGACGATTCCGATCGGTTCATGCGCGCGCACGGCGAGCAGATCGTGCGCGCCAGGGATACTGAGCCGATCCCGCCAGCGCTGTTCCCGGTCCCCGTCGCCCTGCCATTCCGCCAGCCGCGTGCGATATGCCTCCGGCGCACCCGCCAGTGCGGCCAGCCGCGCCCGCCGCCACAACCGCCACTCGTCCGCGCCCACCACACGAATCTCGATCACGGCACCAGACTGGCCGCCGCTCACACCTTCCGGCAACACAATTACCGGGGACCGCCCGACCGCTTCACAGCCGCCGTCCCACAACGCACTCACTCGCCCGCGACAATCGCGGCGGGGCGGAGAACCTCAGTCGCGCTCGGGGCCCAGGGAGATGCCACGAGAGGCGAGCCAGGGCAGCGGGTCGACCTTGTTCGAACCGTTCAGCCACACCTCGAAGTGGCAGTGCGGACCCGTGGAGAAGCCGCGGTTGCCGACGGTCGCGATCTGGTCACCGGCCAGCACGTGCTGGCCCTCGGAGACGGTGGCGGTATCGACGTGGCCGTACACGGTGATGGTGCCGTCGGCGTGCTTCAGTCGCACCCACATGCCGAAACCGGAAGCGGGACCCGCGCTGATCACCTCGCCGTCCTCGACGGCGTAGATCGGGGTACCGATGGGGGCCGCGATATCGACGCCCAGATGCTGGACGCCCCAGCGACCACCGAATCCGGAGGTGAAGGTGCCGTTGGCGAACTTCGAGAACAGCGGACGCAGCTTCGCCGATTCCTGGGCCGCCAGTCCAGCGGCGAACTCCTGGCCGTGCTGCAGGATGTCCTGGAACTGGCTGAGATCGGCGACCGGCGCGACGTTGAGCACCTGCGGTGATTGCGGAGCGCCGGCCTGCGCCTGGGTGCTGACCGCCGCCTGTGCGGCGATTTCGTGCACCTGCCCGGCGGCATCGACATCGGCGGAGGTGGCGTGGTGCTGGCCCGTGGACTGCATCCCGGCCTGCCCCGCGGCGACCACGGCACCCGCTGCCACGGCCACGACGGCGGCGCGACCCTTCAGTGCGGCCGGCGGAGCCGGCATCCGGTGGGCGCCGCTGAAGCGGAGGGGCTCGTCGGCCGCGGATCCCCCGCCCGGGGTGCGCTTACGGGTGGGTACCAGGCGGGCCAGAGTGAACGGCTGGTGATCGGCCGGCTCGTCGTGATCCTCGGCGGCGTCGTAGGCGCCGTAGTCCTGATCGTGGTCCCGGTCGGGGTCGGCGGCGGCCCACTCGTCGGTGCGGGGCCATTGCGGCTCGGCCGTCCAGTCACCGTTGGAACCGGCCTGCGCGGCCCACGGCTGCCATTCGCCGGAATCCTCGGAACCCGATGTGGGCCAGTGATTTTCGGGGGCAGCCTGGCGATTCGCGGTGATTCCGACGACCGCGGCGCCCGCGCCACTCGCGAGCGACCAGCTCTCGGCCCGGCCCGGAACGCCGCGCACCTGCGCGGGCTCTTCGGTGTGTTCCCCGGCGTAGCCGCCGAGGGCCTGCCCGTTGCCGAAGTACGGGTGCTGGTCGACGGATTCTCCCTCGCCCCGGTAACGCCGGGCGGACAGTGCGCGATGCCCCGGTTGTAGGCGGCCGTGGCTCATCGGTGAACTCCGCCGAGAGAGCGACGCGTCACCTTCGGAGCACTGTGCTGCAACAAGCCTGCCGTCCTCCTGGTCCGGTGCGGTGTACGCGGGCCTAATCCGGGTTGCGTAGTCGATGACCTGGGCGCTTGTGGGCGTATTCCCGCTGGTCCTGTAACCGAGCTGTGACATCGACCGCATCGACGGTAACGAAACGATTGCAGGTGGGCAAGCGCTACGGTGCCTGCGGGCGCACATGTGAGATTGATCACGTTTGTTGCCAGGAATGGCTCACTGTGAATCCGCCGGAAAAGTGAGAATCTGCAACTACACTACGTAGTAGACGTATCGGCAAATCCGACCATCCTCTCGTCTACCTGCCACCGCCTCTGAAAGCTACTCGCCAGTAGCCTTGGCCAGCGGTTTTGCGCGGCCGGATGCCCGCCCGTGACCTGCGCCACTTAGGCTGTATGCGGCTGATTTCGGCGACATCGAACTGATTAGAGTCCGACTCGACCCGCTTCCGACGACGGGCCGCCAACAAAGTCGTTGTCACCACAACGCAGACGAGACGGTGAGTACATGGATCTCTTCGAATATCAGGCGAAGGAACTCTTCGTGAAGCACGGAGTGCCTTCGTCGGAGGGCCGCGTCACGGACTCGGCCGAGGACGCCCGTGCCATCGCGACCGAAATCGGCAAGCCTGTGATGATCAAGTCGCAGGTCAAGGTCGGCGGTCGTGGTAAGGCCGGCGGTGTGAAGTACGCCGCGACCCCGGACGACGCCTTCACCCACGCGTCCAACATCCTGGGCCTGGACATCAAGGGCCACATCACCAAGAAGATCCTGGTCGCCGAGGCCAAGGACATCGCGGAGGAGTACTACATCTCCTTCCTGCTCGATCGCGCCAACCGCACCTACCTGGCCATGTGCTCGGTCGAGGGCGGCATGGAGATCGAAGAGGTGGCCGCCACCAAGCCCGATCGTCTGGCCAAGGTGCCGGTCGACGCGGTCAAGGGTGTGGACCTGGCCTTCGCGCGCTCGATCGCCGAGCAGGGCCACCTGCCCGCCGACGTGCTCGACGCCGCCGCGGTCACCATTCAGAAGCTGTGGGAGGTCTTCGTCAACGAGGACGCCACCCTGGTGGAGGTGAACCCGCTGGTTCGCACTCCCGAGAACGAGATCCTGGCGCTGGACGGCAAGGTCACCCTCGACGAGAACGCCGACTTCCGCCACCCCGACCACGCCGAGTTCGCCGATCGTGACGCCACCGATCCGCTGGAGCTCAAGGCCAAGGAGAACGACCTCAACTACGTCAAGCTCGACGGTGAGGTCGGCATCATCGGCAACGGTGCCGGTCTGGTCATGTCGACCCTGGACGTCGTCGCCTACGCCGGTGAGAACCACAACGGCGTGAAGCCGGCCAACTTCCTCGACATCGGTGGTGGCGCCTCGGCCGAGGTGATGGCCAACGGTCTCGACGTCATTCTCAACGACGCGCAGGTCAAGAGCGTGTTCGTGAACGTGTTCGGCGGCATCACCGCGTGTGACGCGGTGGCCAACGGCATCGTCAAGGCCTTGGAGATCCTGGGCTCGGAGGCGAACAAGCCGCTGGTGGTCCGCCTCGACGGCAACAAGGTCGAGGAGGGTCGCAAGATCCTCGTCGACGCCAACCACCCGCTGGTCACCCTCGCCCAGACCATGGACGAAGGCGCAGATAAAGCAGCCGAACTGGCGGCGTCTTCCAACGGCACGGCCAAGTAAGGACAAAAGAACATGTCTATCTTCCTGAACAAGGACTCCAAGGTCATCGTCCAGGGCATCACCGGCGGTGAGGGCACCAAGCACACCGCGCTGATGCTGAAGGCCGGCACCCAGGTCGTCGGCGGCGTGAACGCCCGCAAGGCCGGCACCACCGTCTCGCACACCGCCAAGGACGGCTCGGCCGTCGAGCTGCCGGTGTTCGGCACCGTCGCCGAGGCCATCAAGGAGACCGGCGCCGACGTGTCGATCGCCTTCGTGCCGCCGAAGTTCGCCAAGGACGCCATCATCGAGGCCATCGACGCGGAGATCCCGCTGCTCGTGGTCATCACCGAGGGCATCCCGGTGCAGGACACCGCGTACGCGTGGGCCTACAACCTCGAAAAAGGGGGAGCGGAGGGTCCGAAGACCCGGATCATCGGCCCCAACTGCCCCGGCATCATCACCCCGGGCGAGTCGCTGGTGGGCATCACCCCCGCCAACATCACCGGCAAGGGCCCGATCGGCCTGGTGTCGAAGTCGGGCACGCTGACCTACCAGATGATGTACGAGCTGCGTGACTTCGGCTTCTCGACCTCCATCGGCATCGGTGGCGACCCGGTCATCGGCACCACCCACATCGACGCCATCGAGGCGTTCGAGAAGGATCCGGAGACCAAGCTGATCGTCATGATCGGCGAGATCGGCGGCGACGCGGAAGAACGCGCGGCTGCGTATATCAAGGCCAACGTCACCAAGCCGGTCGTCGGCTACGTCGCGGGCTTCACCGCGCCGGAGGGCAAGACCATGGGCCACGCCGGCGCCATCGTCTCCGGTTCCTCGGGCACCGCCGCCGCGAAGAAGGAGGCCCTCGAGGCCGCGGGCGTGAAGGTCGGCAAGACCCCGTCCGAGACCGCCGCCCTGGCGCGCGAGATCCTCGAGAAGGCTTCGATCAGCGCCTGACCGCTGTCGATGAAGGCCGCCTCGCCGTAACGGCGAGGCGGCCTTCATTCGTTCCGGCAGGCGAGCGACATGCTGCTGTGGTGAGATAGCAGCGGTGCTGCTGCGGGCAGATAGCAGCGGTGCCGCTGCGGGCAGGGACAACCGTCGCTCAGGGTGCCGGGAACAGATGGCAGAGCCCCAGGGCTCGGACCACCATGCAGAACATTTCCGAAACGTCCATCCGTACCTCCGATCGTCTTCGCTGACAACACGGTCGAGGCGGGGATCGGGTTCACCGGGGACTCTCGAGGTTGCCAGGACTGGCGTCGTGGCCGTGACCGGCGCGCGCGAGTGCAGTAGCGTCAAGGGTATTCAGCCTGAAAGCCGATGAAGGACTCGATAGGAGACGACCACATGTCCTACCCGACCGGGGGATCCGGGTATAACGCGCCCACTCCGACGCCCTCGCCCACACCCTCGTCCGCGGCCGGCTTCGGCCAGCAGCCGGCAGGTAGCGCCAGCGGCGGCGGCTCGGGGAGTTCGGCGTTGAGCGCCAAGGGGCTGACGTTCTACCTGACCGTTGGGATCGCCGCGCTGGGCGTGATCAATTTTCTGCTGGGATTGCTGAACTCGCTGACGGCCAACAAGGATGCGACCCGGGACGAGCTGGATTCGCTGAACCCGTTCCAGCTGGGTGGTTCGGCCCCACTGTTGCTGCTGCTGTTCGCCGGTGCGCTCGCCGGGGCGTCGCTGCTTCCCAAGCAGGAAGCGAAGAACGCCGTGGTGGCCGCGGCGTCCGTGACGGGCTTCCTCGGGTTCCTGTTCCAGACCTTCAACGCCTTCCCGGGATTCAAGACCGCGGGGATGGCCTGGGTCCTGGTCTTCCTGTCCCTCGTGCAGGCCGCCGCGGCCGTGGCCGCGCTGCTGTTCGAAACGGGCATCGTCTCCGCGCCCGAGGCCAAGCCCGCTCCGGCGGCCGGGTTCGGTGGTGCCAGCGGCTACGGTCAGCAGTCCTACGGTCAGGCGCAGCAGCAGAGCCAGCAGGCGCAGTACGGCCAGAGCCAGGGCGCTGCCGCGCAGGCCCAGTACGGCCAGTACGGCCAGCAGTACGGGCAGGCCCAGCAGAGCCAGGCGCAGGCCGGTCAGGCGCAGGCGGCACCGGGTCAGCAGCCGCAGCAGTCCGCCTACGGCCAGTACGGCCAGCAGTACGGCCAGGGCCAGTACGGCCAGCAGCCGTCGGCCTACGGCCAGCCGGGCCAGCAGCCCTACGGCGCCGCGGGTGCGCAGTCGCCCTACGGCCAGCGGCCGCCGGCCCAAGGGGGCGACGACGCCGCGACCCAGCACTTCGGCAGTGCCGCGCCGACCCAGCAGGCCGGTGGTCAGCAGGGCCAGCAGTTCGGCTCGCTGAACTTCGGTCAGCAGGGCCAGCCGGGGCAAGGCCAGTCCGGCCAGCCGTTCGGCGGTGAGCAGACCGGCAATCCGGCCGCGGACGCCACCAAGGCGTTCCGTCCCGAGGACGACAAGAAGTAGATTCCGCTTCGCATATCGATCGGCGAGTCAGGCGCTTTTCACGGCGCGCCTGACTCGCCGATCCGTTTCCAGCTGCCACTCTGACATGTCGGTAACCGGGCGATCGTCGTCGACGAGCCAACCAGGATCCGCGAGGTAGTTCTATGAAGTCCGCACTGGTCCGATGGGCCGACCTTCGCGAGCAGCGGGCGGGCGCGAGACCGGCGCAGCCCGAACCCCCCGACGAATCCGAGGACCCGGTCTTCCTCTCGCTGAGTCCCGAGCGGGCCAAGGTCCTGCTCGTCATCGCGGCCCGGGCCTCGAGCTTCACCGTGGTCGCCACAGTCGCGCTCGTGCTGGTCACCCTCATCGCCGCCGGCAGCGGCCTGACCGGGGCCTCGGGGGCGATCGCGGCGGGGTGGCTCGCGGTCCATCAGGTGCCGGTCGTGGTGGGCAAGACCTCGCTCGGATTGCTGCCCCTGCTGCCGACGGGCCTGGTGTTGTGGCTGACGATGCGCGATTGCGCGCACGCGGTGTCACCGCGGTCCTCACGGGCCGACCTGGGCTGGATCGTGGGCGCCGCGATGGCGGGCCCGCTGCTGGTCACCGCCGTCTGCCTGGCGGTCGCCGAGGATGCCGCGGCGGCGGTTCCGCTGCAGGCGCCCAATACCCTGACCGCCTTCTGCTGTGTGGGCGGACTGCATCTGCTCGCCGCGGTCGCGGGTATCGCCGCCGAGCCGAACGCGCTGCGCGACCGGATCGCCTCGTATCTTCCGGACTGGGTCTTCGCCGGGACGCGCGCGGCGGTACGAGCGCTGTGGCGGCTGCTGCTGTGCGGTGCGGCGTTCGCGCTGGTCTCGTTCGTGCTGCACTGGTCGGTCATCGGCGACACCTACGCCACCGCCGGCAATGTCGCCGGTGTGCTGGGCCTGACGGTGCTGTCGCTGGCCTATCTGCCGAATGTGGTGATCGCGTCGACGAGCGTGTTGCTCGGCGCCGATGTGCATATCGGTGACGGCGGACTGAGCCTGTTCTCGGTGACCGGTGCGCCGGTGCCCGCCCTGCCGGTGCTGGCGGCCGTCCCTACCGGTCCGGCGGCGGCATGGTGGCCGGCACTGCTGCTGGTCCCGGCCGTGGTCGGGGTACGCGGGGGATTGGACTGCGCCCGCGAATCCGCCGATGAACCCCGGGCGCCGTGGGCGACACTGTTCGGCGCGGCGTTGTCGGCGGTGGTGCTGACGCTGCTGGATCTGTTCGCCGGTGGCCGGGTCGGCTCGTTCGGTGACATCGGCCCGGGGGCGCTGCTCACCGCCGGGGCGGCTTTCGGCTGGCTGACGGTCGCCGGGTACGTCGGACTGGTATGCGGGCGGCGGTTTCTCGGTATCCCGCCCGATGACGGCGCCGGCGGTTTCGATGCGCGGCTCGCGGGCGATCCGTCGCACGACTACGGCCACGCCGCGGACCGTTACGCCGCGGACCGCTACGCCACTGCGGACTACGGCGACGATCGGTACGGCGACGATCGGTACGACGATCGGTACGACGCTGCCGAACCGCGCTATATCGACCAGTTGTACGACGATCCGCGCTACGTCGAATACGAACTGGACGACGACGAGCCGGCCGGCGACGGATATCCGGAACCGTCCTACCGCCGTACCGGCGCGGTGGCGGTCGTCGAGGTCGACGGTGAACTGCTCGATGACGACGGTCTCGACCCGGTGCACGCCGACCCCGATCCGGACTACGACTTCGATACCGAAAACGCCGACATCGTCGATGCCGAAGTGGTAGAGGGTGACCTGCCGGAGAGTCCCGGGAGGGGCGGTCGTTAGGCTCTAACCCGGCGGACATCGTGACCGCCGCCCTCCGGCAGCCCCGACGCACAGGGAGTAGAGCGCTGACCACCCCGCCCGCCCAGCTGGTACCTCCGACCGCTCCGGCGACCCTCGTCGTACTCGCCTCGGGCACGGGATCACTGCTGCGATCGTTGATCGCGGCCACCGCGGAACCGGACTATCCGGCACGGGTGGCGGCTGTGGGTGTCGACCGGATCTGCGCGGCGACCGACCATGCGATCCGCGCCGGAATACCCGACTTCCGGGTCGCCCCGGGCGATTTCCCCGATCGGGCGGCATGGGATGCCGCCCTGACCGAGGCGGTCGCGGCCCACTCTCCCGATCTGGTGGTGTCCGCGGGATTCATGCGCCTGCTGGGCCCGCGGTTCCTGGAGCGCTTCGAAGGCCGGATCATCAACACCCACCCCGCACTGCTGCCGGCCTTCCCGGGGGCACACGGGGTGCGTGATGCGCTCGCCTACGGCGTGCGGGTGACAGGTTCGACCGTGCATCTGGTCGACGCGGGTGTCGACACCGGACCGATCCTCGCGCAGGAGGCGGTGGCGGTGCTGCCCGGCGACGACGAGGCGACCCTGCACGAGCGAATCAAAGTTGTGGAGCGACGACTGCTGGCGGAGACCGTGGCCGCCGTCGCTACCCGAGGCATTGTCTGCGACGGACGAAAGGCAGAAATCCCAGATGAGTGAGCGTCGAGCGGTTCGCCGGGCGCTGGTGAGCGTCTACGACAAAACCGGGCTCATCGAGCTGGCCACCGGGCTGCACGCCGCGGGTGTCGAGCTGGTGTCGACCGGTTCGACCGCGGCCCGCATCGCCGACGCGGGCATTCCGGTGACCAAGGTCGAGGATCTCACCGGATTCCCCGAAACCCTGGACGGCCGGGTGAAGACGCTGCATCCTCGGGTGCATGCCGGCATCCTCGCCGACACCCGCAAGCAGGAACATCTCGATCAACTGGTCGAGCTGCAGGTGGAGGCCTTCCAGCTGGTGGTCGTGAACCTGTACCCGTTCACCCAGACCGTCGCCAGTGGTGCCTCACCCGACGAATGCGTCGAGCAGATCGATATCGGTGGCCCGTCGATGGTACGTGCCGCGGCGAAGAACCACCCGTCGGTGGCAGTGGTGGTCGACACCGGGGACTACGACGAGGTCCTGACCGCGGTCCAGGGGGGCGGTTTCACCCTGTCCGAACGAACTGTGCTGGCGGCCAAGGCTTTCCAGCACACCGCGAGTTACGACGTGGCGGTGGCGAGCTGGATGACCAACGTGCTGACCGCGGACGATTCCACCGATTCGGCTGCCGCACAGCAGTTCCCGGCCTGGATGGGTGGCGCCTGGACCCGTGAGGCGGTGCTGCGCTACGGCGAGAATCCGCATCAGGCCGCGGCCCTGTACCGCAACGAATCGGGACCGGCGGGGCTGGCGCAGGCGAAGCAGTTGCACGGCAAGGAGATGTCGTACAACAACTACACCGATGCCGATGCGGCCTGGCGGGCGGCGTGGGATCACGCCGAGCCCGCGGTGGCCATCATCAAGCACGCCAATCCGTGCGGTATCGCGGTCGGCGCCGATATCGCCGAGGCGCACCGCAAGGCGCACGCCTGCGATCCGGTGAGTGCCTTCGGTGGTGTGATCGCGGCCAATCGCGAGGTGACCATCGAGATGGCCGAGCAGGTGGCCGAGATCTTCACCGAGGTGATCGTGGCGCCGGGCTATGCCGACGGCGCGGTGGAAGTGTTGCAACGCAAGAAGAATGTGCGCATCCTGATCGCCGAGGAGCCGCGTCGCGGCGGTGTCGAGCTGCGGCCGATCAGCGGCGGCGCGCTGCTGCAGCAGACCGATATCGTCGACGCCGAGGGTGACGATCCCGCCAACTGGACGCTCGCGACCGGCGAGGCGGCCGATGCGGCCACCCTGGCGGATCTCGCCTTCGCCTGGCGCGCCTGCCGGGCCGTGAAATCCAATGCGATCCTGCTGGCGTCCGATGGTGCCTCGGTCGGCGTCGGCATGGGGCAGGTCAACCGGGTCGACGCCGTCCATCTGGCGGTGCTGCGCGCGGGTGATCGGGCCAAGGGCTCGGTCGCGGCCTCCGACGCGTACTTCCCGTTCCCCGACGGGCCGCAGCAGCTGATCGCCGCGGGCGTGAAAGCGATTGTGCAGCCGGGTGGTTCGGTACGCGATCAGCTCACCATCGACGCTTGCCGCGAGGCCGGGGTCACCATGTACCTCACCGGGGCGCGCCACTTCGCGCACTGAGTCCGGGGCGTACGGAACGAACGTCCCCTTCCGCGGATCA